>URXT01000021.1 GCA_900551915.1 uncultured bacterium | reverse complement strand
CCCCCCCCCCGGAAATTCAATCATAGTCTGCTTTTTCATACCTCTAACTCCTTATTTCTGTAAATTTTTGTTTAATACTAAAGCTATTATATACTATTATTTTTCATTACGCAAGGTAAGAAAAAGGATAATAAACCGATAAATTTTGTTAAAATAATTAAATTACAGCTTTGTTAATTTTCTCTATCATTTCGTCAAGAGTCATGCCGTATGTTTTCTGGGTTTCGGAGACGGTAATTTGGGAATTAAGTTGTCTTACCATCAATTTTGCTTCATCTTTTGAGATTCCATATCCGGCAAGCTCTTTGTATGATGCAGGCAAAGCGTCATCAGAATAAAGCTTTTCCAGTAATCCGCGAAGCTCTTCTTGCTTTTCTTTTGAAACATCATCTGTTGAAAAGCCTTGCAGATATTCAATTTCTTTCTGCCGAAGTTGTGCAGTTTCATCATTTAACTGATTTATTAGCGAAGCCGCTCTATCCTTCGGCACGCCATGTGTTTGCAGATTTTCAGATAATTCTTCAATAGTTTTGTGTGTAATTGAAGTATCAGCCGCTTTAAGTTGGTCAATCAATGAAGCAGCTTCATCTTTAGAAAGACCATGCATAATGTCATATTCAAAAGCAGCTTTTCTTATCTCCGGCGCTCTTTCACTATATTGAAAACCAAGCATATAAGTATTTGGCGAGTGATAACCGATATTTATCCAATCCTGACGGTTTTTCAAACGTGTACGTTCATCAGATTTCAAACCGGTTTCAGTTAAAAGCTTACGGATTTTTATCAAATCATCAACATGTTTGTCATAACGTTTTGCAAGGTTATCAGTTTTGTGAAACCAGGTGCCTGCAAGTTCGCGGGCAAAATTTCCATCTGTTTCGTACGCTACAAGATTACTTAAAATCGTATTTTTATAAGCGGGATTCTCTTTGGCAAAATCCAAAGCTTCTTTAGCAAATCTTTCATTATTGTCACGTTTAAATCTTCCAAGTGTAAACAAAATTTTATTTTTCACACTTTCCGGCTCAAGAGTTTTTATAAATTTTAAAAATCCCTGGAATTCGTCAAACTGTTCTTCATAACTCATGTTGTTAATGCGGTTCATACAATTCGTAAAGAAGGCCGCTTTTTGTCCTTCTGTTTTGGCATTGCCAAACTTTGAATAATCAATAAAATATTGGAGATTTTCCTGAACAACCTCGCGGGCTTTCAGCCTTTCTTCACGCGGCGGGTCAAGCGGAATAACTTTTTCTTCTACAATAATTTCAGGGCTTGGAACTCTCTTTTTAACAGGTGTTTGGCTGTTATTAACTGCGCTTGCTGCTTTTTTCGAAAAAAGTCCGGCGCGGGCTGCCAATGCCGCTGCAAGAATTCCGGCAGAAACAATTCCTGCGCCATATAAAAACTTTGTCGCATTAGTTGTTTTGGAATTATCTTTTTTATCATTTTCAGAAACGGGAGTATCGCCGCGAAATAGCGATACTCCCGTTTTATTTACATTTAAAACATTAATTTTTGAAACATTCATGGTTAACCTTTTATCTGTCAGTTTAAAAACCATAAAGAATCTTTTTTGCTAGTTAATTCTAATTTTTTACATTAATTAACTATTTGACAAAAAAGCTTGCATTTACATTTGCATAAATTCTTACAACACCGACTTCAATTGGTGTTGAAGAACCCATTGCAGCTTCAGGAGCTGCGCTGTCGTACATGTTGCTTTTAGCCATCATATTGTACATAACCCTTGTTGTTGCATTAGGGCTGCAAGTTCCATTAATTGATTTTACACCTGTAATAACCGAATCTGCGGCTTTTACAAGAGTATCAGCTTGCGCACGTGCTTTTTTAGTTGCTGAAGTTAAAAGAGCATCGCATTCGTTTTCGTATTTTGACACTGAAAAACTCATGTTGCTTACATCGGTTGCACCCAAAGAAATAGCTTTATCAATCATGTCGCCGATTTTGTTAATTGATTTTGTATGGATAACGATTGTGTTTGAAACTTCGTATTTATCAAGGTTTCTTTTACTTCCCGAGTATGTATAAATCGGATTTGCGCGGAAGTTTGAAGTTTTAACATAATCTTTGTTTTCAGGATTAATCATAGACTTCATAGCTGCATAAACTTTGTCTGAAATTTCCTTGTTTTGAGCAGTTGCTTTCTGCATTGATTTATTGTCAGTTGTAACAACAGAAATAGAAATTTCAGCAGTATCAGGAGCTAATTCTTTATTAGAAGAAGCTGTTACTGAAACATACCCTCTTTCCTCGGTAGTATTTGCTGCCGCGGTGACTGAATTAACAGTGATACCTGCAATTAAAGCGGCTGCAGCGGCCATAACCATTAACTTTTTCATAATTTCTCCTTATCTTTTTCATGCTCGGAGTTTTTCTCTCCGATATTATCAGCTTTACTGATTTCTTTTATTTCAAAGGATTTGAAGCCAACGGAAGTCTGCTTGTCAGCGGAGTTTTGCTTTTTAATCCTTGACATAAGTTCTTTTAACTCATAATCGCTGAGCTGTGAGGTGCTTTTGAATTGAACAACGCTCTGGCTGCCGCCTGTAAGATAAAATATAAGAGCCGCAATCAGCCACAATAAAATCCCCTGAAAGATGTTAATTGCCGGAAGAGAAAAGGAGGAAGCCATTGTTATATTCCACAAATACATTGCTCCTAACCCCGGGAATACCACAAATCCGGCAATTAAACAGGTTACAATGAATACTGCCAGCAGTAACCCTCTAAAACCTGAGATTTGTATAATTTTAGCATTTTTTCTCATTGGCGCACATCCTTTTTAATTTATGGAATTTAATTTCATCATTTCAAGAAATTCCTTTTCTGTCAATATTTTAACACCTAATTCACGAGCTTTATCAAATTTTGAACCGGGATTTTCACCGGCAATAACAAAAGAAGTGTTCTTTGATACTGCTGACGTTGGCTTTCCGCCCATTGATTTAATTATTTCTTCAGCTTCATCTCTCGTCATATTTGTTAACGTTCCGGTCAAAACAACTTTTTGGCCTTTCAAAATATCGCTGACACGCTCAACATCCTGAACAGGATTTACGCCGACGGCCTTGAACTCATCCATAAGCTGAAGATTTTTTTCGTTATTAAAATAGTCTCGTACTTCCATGCCTGTTTTCTGGCCAATTCCGGGAATATCAATCACGTCGTAATTATCAATATGATAAAATCTGTCGAGCGTTTTGAATTCATTTGCAAGAATTTCAGCAGTTTCTTTTCCGACATGTTTTATTGTCAAAGCTGTCAGAAAACGGCTTAAGGGCTGCGTTTTGCTGTTTTGAATTGACATATACATGTTGCTTGCTGATTTTTCTTTGTAACCGTCTATGGTTAGAAAATCTTCTTTCTTTAATTTGTATAAATCAAGCGGAGTTCTGACAAGCCCTTTTTTGAAAAGCTGTTCAATCACACCGGGGCCGATTTTATCTATATCCATAGCGTCGCTTGAAACCCAGAATTCAAGTTTTGCTTTCAAAAGCGAGGAGCATTCCGGATTTGAACAGTACAGATTAACTTCATCAGGGCGTGTTTCAAGCCTTGCTCCGCAATCCGGACAGATTTTCGGAACATTATAAACCGGACGTTTGAAATGTTCTTCATCCTGAACAACTCTGATAACTTTTGGAATAATTTCAGCGGCTTTTTTAATCACAACTTCATCGCCAATTCTGATATCAAGGCGCTTAATTTCCTCGAAATTGTGAAGGCTGGCTCGTGCAACTTTGCTTCCGGCAAGATTTACCGCAGCGAGAATTGCAACCGGCGTAATCGCACCGGTTTTGCCGACGTTAAGTTCAATATCAAGAAGTTTTGTGGTGGCTTCTTCGGGCGGGAATTTGTATGCAGTAGCCCATTTCGGAGCACGTGCCGTAAAACCGAGTTCCTCCTGATACGCAAGCTTATTAACCTTGATTACAACCCCGTCTGTGGCGTAATTTAATTCAAAACGTTTTGTTTCCCACTCTTTGCAATATTCAATAGCTTCTTCAATATTTTTGCAAAGCTTGATGTTCGGATTTATACGAAAGCCGAGTTTTTTCAAATACATCATGCTGTCGTAATGCGTTTTAGGAGGCTTTTCAAGATTTTCAAAAGTGGAATTATAAACAAAAATCGATAAATCTCTCTGTGCAGTAATCGAACTGTCAAGCTGTCTGATTGAACCCGCAGCCGCATTTCTGGGATTAGCAAAAGGTTTTTCGCCAAGTTCTACACTCTCCTCATTAAGTTTTTCAAATGAAGTTTTCGGCATATAAATTTCACCGCGGACTTCAACATCTATATCTTCGAAAATCCTTAGAGGAATTGACTTAACCGTTTTTAAATTTGTTGTGATATTTTCACCGGTAACCCCGTCGCCGCGGGTCACACCGGTGGTAAAAATACCTTTATCATAGGTTAATGCAACAGCAAGCCCGTCTATTTTTAATTCACAAACAAGTTCAACATTATCTTTGAAATTCTTTGATAATTTTTCATACCAAACCACCAAATCATCATAATTATAGGTATTATCAAGACTGTAAAGCCTGTATTTATGTTTGTATGGAAGGAATTTTTCACTGACAGAACCCACGCGCTGTGTCGGGCTGTCCGGAGTTCTCAATTCCGGATGCGCCATCTCTAACCTTTTTAATTCGGCGAACAATTGGTCATATTCATAATCACTTATGGACGGGTTGTCTTCCACGTAATAAAGATAATTATGTTTATTAATTTCATCTTTTAAAAAATTAATTCTGTCAATCATAGCAGTTGAAGCTCCCTAAATTTTATTTTAATCACAATACAAATTACAAAATCATCAACAATTCCCTAATAACCTTTGTTGCCACAGCAGTTGAAACACCTGTTGCATCATAATCCGGTGCAAGTTCAACAACATCGGCGCCGATTATGTCAAAGTTTTGAAGGTATTTGAACCAGCCTGTAAGTTCATTAAATGTAAGTCCTCCGGATTCAGGCGTACCTGTTCCGGGCATAATCGAAGGGTCTAGAACATCCAAATCCACTGTTACGAAAATTTTCTTACCTTTAAGCGCGTCCAAATCAGAATATTTGTGCGCAAGGGTGTTGTGCTGTTTCATGAATTCAAATTCTTCTTTCATGCCTGAACGAATTCCGATTTGACGTAAGTTCTCCGCACCGATTATCTTTGTGCAATGGCGTATTACTGCAGAATGCGACATTTCTTCACCAAGATATTCCTCTCTCAAATCCGTATGAGCATCAAAATGAACAATTGCCAAATCCTTATAAAACTTTGAAACTGCTTTGATTTCAGGAAGAGTAACAAGATGTTCCCCGCCTATTCCAAAAACTTTTTTGCCGTCTTTGTAAATCTCTTCGACATTTTTCTCAATTACCTCAAGAGATTTGTAAGTATTGCCAAGCGGAAATTCCAAATCGCCAGCATCATGAAAATTCACATCTTCAAGATGTCTGTCAAAATTCGGAGAATATTCTTCCAAACCCCAGCTTGCAAGCCTTATCTGCTCAGGCGCAAATCTTGAACCGGGTCTGTAGGAAACAGTTCCGTCAAACGGAAGCCCCAGCATAATCACATCGGCTTTGTCATAATCAGGATTTTGCCCCATCCAGTTTCTGTCTAAAAAAGGTCCGCTCAACATAATATTTACTCCTCCTTTGTCTGCTCAGTTTAATTATAACAAAAAAGTTTTAATCTATACAAATGATTGATTTTTAAGTAAAAAACGTTAAAATAATTTTATGAAAAAAGTCTTATTAATCGCTTTACTAGTACTTTCAGGTCTTTGCGCTTCTGCAAAAAACGTGGACTATGAAGAAATTTACCGCTCTCTTGAAGTTCCGACGCACAAATATGTTCACAATGTTGACCCGGGCGAATATTATGACCAGCAACAATCCTCCTGGTCGCCATATCCTCTGTTCAGACTTGCAAGCCCGATATTTTTCAAAAGCATTACGATAGAACCAGGATATTACGCACTCACACCGCGTGAATATAAAGACAACTGGTATATTTTATTTAAAGAAGGCGGAAAAATCAAATATATTATACCAGTTTACGAGCGCGAAATAGTCCCTATGACTTTTTACGACGACCATATTCCAAAACCGAAACTAACGATTTCACAAAGTCTTCACATAAAAGCAATGGACACAATCGGCAAAATTTTTCCTAGTGCAAAAAGAAAACCCGCACCGCAGGCTTACCTTGAAGCAACCGATTTGGAGAGAAATTATCTTTCTCTGGTAATTTATTTCGGGAATTACAGGTATTATACTATTTTCAGAACTATTCAGCTTTGAACAAGAGCCTGATTAAATATTTTTAACAGGATAAATAAGATTTGCCTTTATTGTGAATTTCATTAAAATACGTTACAAAGTTGAAATGTAGTGAAAAAAAATACTATACTGTATGTGAGGGAATTTATACACAATATAGGGATAGCCATAATTCAATGGAAAATATTTTAAAGGCACTTGAACATACCAAAATACCCGTTACCGATAATTTGTATGAAGAGTATGACTGGTTTAAAAAAGTTTTTCCAATCGCTGCTCAAAAGTCCAGCGACGGCTTTTTCCTGCCTGGATTCCGGTTTGAACTTATTGCAGTAAGCAAAAATATTAACCTTCTGATGACAAATGAACCTTATTTTGTTACAAAAATCAGAGTCGACAAACTTTATGATATGTTTTTCAGAATTTCTGACAAAACCGTCGCAATGCTTCTTGAAAAAGCCCTCGGACGCCCGAACCGCTCATTCAACATAAACAGAATGACGGATTTGGAAGGTGAAATTTTAACAGCGTTTAATGATTACATGTTCAGAATTATGGCAAAATTCCTCACCCCGACTCCGGTTGTAAATATTAAACGCAAAAATTTCGATATGATTCACCTGACATTCATTGTCAAAAACCTTGATGACGGAAATGTCGGCAAATTCATTATTTCACTTCCGTGTGCAAGGCTTGAGGCCAACAAAGTCGTTGTAAAAGAAGACAAGTTTGAATTTTCTGACTTTTACAAATGTCCTATAAAAGCAAAAATTCAAATCGGCTCCACCAGATTTACAGTAAAGGAAATGAAAGGGCTTGAGCCTGAAGATATTGTTGTTTTTGAGAACAGTGCTCTTGATACTATGAGATTTGTCCTCAAAGATTATGAAAAAGATTTTAAAATTAACCCTAATATGGGACTTACACATCCGCTTGACGAAGATGAAGGAGAAAACATGGACGAAAATACCGGAAATACTAATTTATGGGACAGCATAGAGGTTGACATGTATGCTGAATTTGACCCCGTAAAGATTACTCTCGGCAATTTGAAAAGAATAGAAGACGGGCTTGTGGTTGATATTGCGGCTCTTTATGATAATAAAATTACGCTTCGTGTAGAAAACAAAGTTATCGGACACGGCGAACTCGTAATTATAAACGACAGGTACGGCGTTAAAATTTCTGATATTGTTGAAAAAGGACAGCAGGAAGTTGAAGATATGCAAACAGAACCACATAATTATGCACCGCAGCAGCCCGCACATAATTTGAATGAACCGATGCCTTCAAGTCCGGACGAACCAATGCCGGCACCGGAACCGCAAGCGAATGAAGAAGAAGAATTCGACTACAGCGACTTTGAACTTGAAGATGAAGATATATAATTTTAGAGTCAGCAAAAATTACGGGGATAAAGATGGGAAGTTACATTTTAAATTTTACAGTATACACAATGGCAATGTGCGGATTAATATTTTTCGCATTATTTGTGTATAAAAAATTTGCAGCCGGAAGTTTCGGCTCAAAGAACTCCAACTTTCTAAACGTGGAAGATACTCTCTCTATCGGACCGCGTAAGACTCTTATGGTTGTCAGAGCCGGAAGTGAAAAATTTCTTATTGTCTCAGATGCTGACAAAACTAATCTTATTTCTAAACTTCAAGCTGACGAAAGTGTGAATTTTGAAACACATTTACAAAAAACACATACTATACCGCAAAAAATTGCACCGCAAAGCGTTCAAAACAATTATAGGAAATCACAGACAAATAGTGCTGAATTTCAAACCTCAAATTATCAAAACACAACCTCGCAGGCGGCAAGAGAAGATTTTCAATACCGTCAGGATGAAAAAACAACATTTATAGGAATTGACGACTTGCCTGATATAAAAATTAAGTCAAAGAAAAATCAGTCTAAAGATGTGCTTAAGAGCATGGTAAGCAGAATAAAGGATTAATTATGGATTCGGTCATAAAAGATATAAACCCGATTATACAAATGCTAATTGTAATGACAGTATTTTCATTACTGCCGTTTGTATTTTGCTGTATGACGAGTTTTTTAAGATTTGTTGTGGTATTTTCAATGCTTAAAACCGCAATGGGAACACAGCAGGTGCCGCCTTCAATTGTAATAATAGGGCTTTCCATGATATTAACATTTTTCACAATGGGACCGACATTTGAGAGAATGTATCAGATGGGCAGCGTTCCTTATCAGAAAAACCAGAATATTATTGAGGCAATTAACGAAGGTTCAAAGCCTTTAAAAGAATTCATGATGAAGCAGACGCGTCAAAGTGATTTGGCGTTTTTTGTGGAGCTTTCACAGAAAACTCCGCCTGAAACACCTGATGAAGTTACAATCTGGCAGGTTGCACCAGCTTTTATCATAAGTGAATTGAAAACAGCTTTTGAAATCGGATTTATTATATTTGTTCCGTTCATTGTGCTTGACCTTGTTGTTGCAAACATTTTGCTGGCACTGGGGATGTTCATGTTGTCGCCGACGATTATTTCACTGCCGTTTAAGCTGTTGATATTTATTGCGGTTGACGGATGGGCTTTGATTGTGCAGGGGCTTGTCACAAGTTATAACTGACAATGACAACGGCGGACAAAAAAGATAAAAAGGGAATTTTATGATAGAAATTTTAGCAGAATACTTATCAAAAGGTTTTATAACAATGCTCACAATCTCAATGCCGTGCGTTCTGGTTGCGGCAGGAATCGGGCTTGTTGTAGGTATTTTGCAAGCCGTAACACAGGTTCAGGAGCAGACAATCGCAGCGGCTCCGAAAATCCTTGGGGTATTTCTTGTAATTATCATTGGCGGCTTTGGCTTTATAAGGCTTTTGACAAATCTTTTTTATGAAGGTATGGCGCTTGCATTTAACGGAGTCAGCAAAAGCGACCAATATGTGCTTTCAAGCGATTATTACAAATACACATCACCTTTCAAAGGCGAAATGAATGACCGTTTCAAAAACATCGGTGATATAGATTACATAATGCGTCATCCCGGAAATATTCCGTTCATAAACAATGAGGAAAGACTTCGCGACACAAGAACTAACAGAATGCCAAACACCCGCCCTGACTTTAATGAAACAAAAACAATTCTCGGGAGATAATTTCTTATGGATACAATTTATGCAGAATTAATGAAATTATTTCCAACGATGAATACGGCACTCGCATCAGGAATTTATGTATTTGCACGTGTTATGGGATTTTTCAGGCTTGCGCCGGTGTTTAACAAAAAAGAAATTCCCGGAATGGTAAAAATTTGTCTTGCACTGCTTTTCACATTCCTTGTTACACCGTTTTTAAAGCCTGAAACAATGGCTGGAACGCAGGATTCATTTGTGTTATCAATTCTTTTAAATTTTGTAGTCGGGGCAATTATCGGATACATTGCGCAGCTAATTCTTCTTGCAATTGACGCCGGAGCCGATATGATAAACATGCAGATGGGGCTTTCTTCTGCAATGGTTTTGGACCCGACAACCTCTAGCCAGGTTTCGATTTTGACAAGGATAATTTCACTTTTGGGAATTTTGATTTTTATGAATATTGGCGGGGTATACTGGCTCATTAAAGCTTTTTTAAGAAGTTTTGAAATTTTCCCGCTTTTTGCGACTCACCTTCCTCTAAAAGAACTTGTTAACATGGATTATTTAATCAAAATGAGTTCAAATGTACTTTATATGGGTCTTCAAATCGCCTCGCCGGTTCTTCTTGCAACATTAGGGCAAGACATTATTCTCGGCGTAATTTCAAAAACCGCTCCTCAGGTAAATGTTTTTCAGTTAAGCTTTCTTTTCAAACCTGTATTTGGTGCCGCAATCATGGTTTGGATTTTGCCAATGCTTTTGAATGTAATTTCCGATTATTTTTTGACGTATTCGAAGATATTTTAGAGATGAGGGAAAAGTTCGTTACGTTGTTATTTTTTCTCCACAAAAAAGTGATGGTGATATTTGTTTTCGAAACGATAGCGAGCACGCGAGCGTGTTTGAGAAAATAAATATCACCTGAACGATACAGAACCCGACTTTCACTTTTCACTTATTCACGCTATAATCTCCCCATGACCACAAGCACCTACATCCACATACCGTTTTGCAGACAAAAATGCTTTTACTGTTCTTTTGTCTCCTTTGCCTGTCCGGAATTAATCCCGGAGTATTTGGACGCACTTGGAAAAGAAATTAAACAGTTTTACAAAGGCGAACATCTCAAAACAATTTACATTGGCGGCGGCACTCCGTCAATACTTTCGTGCGGGCAAATCGAAAAACTTCTTAAGCCTTTAAATTTCTCAAATTCAACAGAAGTCACAATGGAATTAAATCCCGAACATCTTGAAAAAAAATACCTCGCCGAACTCAAGAAACTCGGCGTAAACAGATTAAGCCTCGGCTGCCAGAGCTTTGACAGAGAAATTCTTTCCGCAATCGGACGCAAACACACGCCGCAGGAGGTCGAAACCGCAGTTAAAACTGCACAGGAAACCGGTTTTGAAAACATAAGCCTCGATTTCATATACGGACTTCCAAACCAGACAAAAGAAGGTTTCAAAAAAGATTTAATCAAAGCAAAAACACTTGGAATTCAACACATTTCGCTTTACGGCTTGAAAATTGATGAAGGCTGTTATTTCTACAAAAACCCACCACAGAATATTGCTGATGAGGATTTGCAGGCAGAAATGTATTTAGCTGCAATTGAGACGCTTTCAGGATTTGAACATTATGAAATAAGCAACTTTGCGTTTAAAGGTTTTGAATCACGCCACAATCTTAATTACTGGAATAATGAAAATTATTACGGGTTTGGCGCCGCTGCACACGGTTACGAAAACGGCGAAAGATATTCCAATCACGAAACTCTTAAAGATTATATCAACGCTCCGCTTGAAAAACCATACCGGCACAACTTAAGCGCTCAGGAAAAACTTGAAGAAGAAATCTTTCTCGGATTTCGGCGGCTTGAAGGAATTAATTGCAAAAAAATTAACGAAAAATTCGGAATAAATTTTGAGGAAAAATATTCCAAAATTCTTGAAAAATATTTTTCTTCCGGACACCTCGAAAAGACCGGCTGCGGCTGGAAACTAACCAATTCCGGAATTCTTGTGAGCAATGTGATTTTGTCAGAATTTATTGAGTGAAACTTCACAAAATTTATTCGGCCTGCTCAATAAAGTTTTCGTTCAAAAGAAATTCAAAAATCTTATCATTATATCTGTTATCAAGGGCGCTGAAAGGAAGTACCAGACTTCCGGTTTCTTTTTCGACTTTTTTCACTACGCTGAGAGTTTTCGATTTCGGCACGTAATCCATTTTTGTCAAAACCGTAATCAGCGGCAGATTATGCGCTTCGACCCACTCTCTCATTTGAAAATCGTTTTTCTGAATATCGTGGCGCGCGTCAATAAGCTGGATTAAAGATTTTATTTGCGAACGATTTAAAAGATATTCTTCCAAATATTTTTGCCAGCGGTTTTGCGCCTCTTTTGAAACCTTTGCATAGCCATAGCCCGGCAAGTCAGCTATCATAAATTTGTTTGAAAAATCAAAAAAGTTTATCAAACGCGTTTTCCCGGGAGTGTTGGAGGTTTTTGCAAGCTTCTTCTGATTTGCAAGCGCATTAATAAATGAACTTTTCCCCACATTTGAACGTCCCAAAAGCGGGTATTCCGGCAAAGTAAACTCCGGACACTGGCTCAGCTTTTCTGCACTTATTATAAATTTAGCCTGTAAAAATTTCATTTCTTCCTTTCGAATTTCAGCTTTTCCGGAGAAGATTTATTTGGTTGACAAAGCCTTTTCCTGCTGTTCTTTCAGACGGCGTTTGAAAAGAACTGTTTGAAAAAGATTATACATTCTTTCGTTATTAACCACCGTAACCTGTGTTTTGTCATCCATAAAATCTACATTTACAGCTTTTCCGCTGAAAATATTCGACTCCAGATGCACAATCTGGAATAATCCTACTTTCAGTATGCTGAGGGGTTCTCGTAAAAATATTTCAAATGTCTTTCTGATATCAAATTTCTTTGCCATAGATTTTCAGCTTAACTTAAATTCTGGTTATATTATATTACAAATCTCTTATAATTTATCACAATACTCTTTTTTATTTAAGGTGGGTTTCGCAAAAATTTACGAAACCCACTCGAATTTATTAATTTTTTAATTTTTTGGACTGTATTTGTTTATCTTTTTAATAATTGCTTCTCGGTCAGAAGCATTTGGAGTGTATGCAAGATACTGGTTATAGTATTTGATAGCACCCTGATAGTTCTTTTCAGCTTCATAAGCCATTGCCTTCAGCTTAGCAATCGGACCGCTGTTGTGATAAAAGTCAATTGCACGGTTACAGTATTCAATTGTTGATGCGTAATTCTTTTCATTAAACTGTCTTTGTGCAATATCGTAGAATTCATTTGACTTAGTTTCGCAAAGGTCAATGTAAGCAATTCCGTTTTTAGCAATTACGTTTTCAGGATCCTGCATTAAGACTTTTTTCAAAGCTACGCGGGCTGTGCGGAACTGTTTGTTATGAACAAGGATTTCAGCCAGATAAAGCTGATCGTCAACATTGTCTGCGAAGTTAATTGCGTTTTCGAAAGTATAAACTGCATCTTTTTCACGGCCGAGAGCGAGGTAAGCTTCACCTTTTATTACGCTGTCCATAAGGCTGTTAGAGGCTGCCTGAACAATATAGTTAAGACTGTCTTTAGTCATCGGAAGCTGGTGTGTAAGTTTTGCAAGTTTAATTTTTGCAAGATGAAGTTTCAAATCGTCAGGAGTTCTTTCGATTGCCTTGTTAACGTAATCGTAAGCAAGATAAACTTCTTTGTTTGTAGTCATGCTGTCGCTGTCTGCACTGTCTTTTGACATTTCGTAATAAGTATTAGCAAGACCGATAATTGCGCGGTCGCCGTATTTGCTGTCATCAAGAAGTCTTGTATAGTAATCAAGAGCCTGCTCATATTTTCTTGTATGTAATGACATATCAGCAACACGCATAATACCGTCAATATAGTTTGGATTGATAGTCAAAACAGTTTTAAGCTGTTCCATTGCAAACTCTTCATCCATACGTCTTTCGTAAATATTAGCAAGGTTTACATAAGGACGTGAATTTTCAGGTTTTACAGTAATTGCCTTTTTAAATGAATTGATAGCAGCAGCCTGGTTGCCTTGAATTAAATAGCATTCACCTTGCAATGTCAAAGCAGGAGAAGACATCGGATGCATATGAATTGAATGGTTCAACCAAGTTAATGCTTTGTTATAATCACGCTGGCGAACAGCAACCTGACCCAAATGATACATGGTTGTCGGGTTGTGTGAATTAAGTTTTAGAGATTGGTTAAAAAGTTTTTCTGCTTCAGTCAGATTTCCTTCTATGAGTTCAAGGTTGCCAAGATTGTCGTAAGCTGTTGCATACTGCGGGTTGATTTGCAAGGCAGCCTGGAATAATTCTCTTGCATCTTTTCTGTTGCCGAGTTTCAAAGTTGCAACACCCATTGCGTTGTATGCCTGATAGTAATTGCTGTCAGCATTTACGGCAGCTACAAATTCTTTAATTGCATTCTCAATCAGATTTCTTGTATCTCTGATGTATGTAACGTCAGAAGAAGTTGTTCTCATCAAATAAACCATACCCTGTGCATAATGCAGCTGCGGATTTTTCGGATATTTAGCTAAAAGCCTGTCTAATTCTTGCTGAGCCGGGGCAAGCTTGTGCTGCTTTGCGCGTGAAATACATCTCAAGGCAAGAAGTTCAATATCATTTGGCTTTTTATTCAAAGCTGCTCTAATTTGTTCATCAGCCTCTTCATAGTGGTTGTATTCGATTAATTTCTCAATATTTGTGTAATTCTTTTGAGCTTTCGCTACCTTTGCCTGCAATTCTTGTTGAGCGTAAGCATTGGATGCACATAGGATATTTGCGAAAATCAATGAAGCAATTAAAACTTTTTTACAATTCATTTTTTCTCCTACTTTACGTAATTTTTAAAAAATTCCTTTAACTATTCTAAAACTTTTAATCTTATTGTATAATATCTTTTATAAAAAAGCAATAAGGTAAATGATGGGTTTAAATTCACATTCAAAACAGGATTTAGAGGACTTTAAATCTTATATAATTATCGAAAAAAATTTTTCACAGCATACCGCAAAAGCCTATTATTCGGACGTTTTAGGGTTCCTGCTCTGGATGGGAGAGCAGTCCTGCGAGGATGTGAACTTTTCTAAAGTTAGAGAATATCTGCATTTCATCCAGAGATTCAATTACAAGAAAAGCACGATTGCCAGAAAAATCGCGTCAATACGGACTTTCTACAAATTTTTATACCGCGAACGCAAGGTTGATTCCAATCCTGCGATGAATTTAATATCCCCCAAACGGGGGAAAACACTCCCCAAGTTTCTTACACCAAATGAAGTAGAAAGCATTTTAAATAATGTTAAAATTGACACGCCGGCCGGATATAGAAATCGTGCAATTTTGGAACTTTTATGGGCAACCGGAATGCGTGTGTCGGAGTTAAGCGGACTGAATTTCGGGGATTTAAACCTCGCAAATAACGAAATACGGGTTTTTGGTAAGGGTTCAAAAGAACGCATAATTCTTGTTACCGACCGCGCGAAATCCTATCTTGAAAGATACATCGAAACCGCGCGTCCGCTGATTCCAAAAGGGTTTCCGCTTGAAAAACCGACGGAAAGCTCGCCGGTTTTTATAAATAATACAGGATACAGACTTCAAACAAAAACAATCAGAAATGTTATAAATGATGTTGTTGAAAAAATTGCATTGCCGAAAAAAGTAACGCCGCACGTATTCCGCCACAGCTTTGCAACGCATTTGATTGAAAACGGCGCTGATTTGCGTGTAGTGCAGGAGCTTTTGGGACACGCAAGCATTTCAAACACACAGATTTACACGCACGTTTCAACCCAGCATTTGAAAGAAGTTTACAACGAGGCGCATCCTAGAGCGTGAGGTGATTAACCTTGTTCAACCCAATCCAGGCACATTTTTACAAACCGCTCCGGCTCATCAAGAAATAAATCTTCTGCGTGAATTCCGTTTTCAAAAATCTCAAGTTTCTTTTCGCAAACAGCTTTTTGATATAAAAGTTCAGTATGCCAGGGTTTTACCGTCACATCATGCCGGCCCGCAACAAATAGAGTCGGAACGGTTATTTTTTCGACCACGTCCAGAGGCCTTGTTTTTTTATGAATTAGAAGAGACGGCCTGACTGAAACCCAGCGTTTCGGTTCAAACTTTTTGAAAGTAGGAATCCAGGCGTTCGGATGCCACATGCAATTTTCAATTTTATAAAAATCCGAAGGCGGTGAAACCGCAATAATTTTATCAACATCATTTTTCAATGCGCTATGAAGAATTACAAGGCCGCCACCAAGTGAAAATCCTGCAAGAAAGACTTTTTCGTAGTGACTTTTTGCAAAATCGACTGCCGCCTCCAAATCAAAAAGCTCTTTTGATGTGAAAGTATAAAATCCGGAACTTCTGCCATGTCCTCTAAAATCCATAACAATTACATCAAGCTTTTCCGAAAGTTTCTCCGCAAGAAGCGAAAAAGCCTTGCTGTCTTTTGTCATAAACCATCCCGGACAAATTATTATTACGGATTTGTGACCGGTGTTGTACCAATTTAAAGCTATATTTACACGGTCTTTTGTGTTCAAAAAAAGCTCTTCCATAACCAGAATTATTTCACGAATTTTGGTTTGTGTAAACATAATTAAAGCTTTTTAAGCGTTCTTTTGATTTTTTTGATTAGCTTTAAAATAAGATTTTTCAGATTGAATTTGTATTCTTCGGGGATTTCTATTTCTTTTTTGCTCACAAACAAATCTGTTTCGTTTTTCTTTTCGAAAATGCTTTCATCTAAATATTTTTTTTCTTTTTCTTCGCCATTTTTTTCGCGCTGCATGTACCCGAGGTTTCCGCCGCCGCCATCGTTGTTCATGTTTGCGGCTTCTCTGATTACAGGCTTGACGCTCAGAACATTTACATCAAAACTCATTTTTCCACCGCTGCTTACGATTTTCTAAATAACTTAGACTTTCGTAATCCTTTCATATTTTTCCCTTATATATATAAAGTATTTTTCATGAAGAAATGTTACAATTTGGTGAAATTTTGTTACAAATTTTAACAATACGTTATACTTTTGAAAATTTTATCACTGACTGGGTTTTGAACCCTATTTCAAACAAATCGCGCTTTCGTATTGCAGAAGTTATGTCAGGGTAATAATCCGGTGTGTTAGGAGTCAGATAAAATTCGACAATATTATTGTCTCCATCATAGTTAATTTTAATTTTTTTGATGAGCGCCATATGCGCCCTGTCCAAACCGTCAGCAAGTTTCAGAATTCCGCCGAGACGTTTTATCATTTTTCTTTCTTTTTTGTCACAATCCGAATAAATTTCGTGCTTTTCTTTATCCGGAAGCCCGCCGCGGTGAAATCTGCAAATACATGCAGCATAAGCTGTTTCCCGGCCGTCAAAGCCTCTCAAGCCATGTTCTAAAACTAATTTTTGAGAATATTTGTTATGGCCTTTTGAATCAATATAGTAGCCTATATCATGCAAAAGCGCGGCACTTTCAAGAATTTTACGCCAGCTTTGCGGCATCTCAAAAACTTTTTCGCTCACTTCATCAAAAATCATCATTGCAAGTCTTCTTACCTCATACGGATGTGAAGTATCTTTTGAGAATTTTTCCAGCATTTCTTCTGCAGATAATTTCATACTGGAAACTTTAGCATAAAAATTTCAGCCGCACAATTTTTATGCTATAATAAATCAGGGTAGGAAGAATTATGGACAATAAAATGGGAACTCCTGAGGGATTTGATTTATCCCCTGAAATACTTGATGAAATCCAGTCTAACATTGAAGAAATTATCAAAAGTTTTCCGATTTCGGAAACCAACAAGATGGACGTAATCAAAAAAATCAATTTCATGTACACGCAGACAAAATATATGTCAGTAACTGATGCTTTGACGGGTTTGTACAACCGTCGCCACTTTGAAAACACTCTTGAGCGGGAGTTTTTGCGTGCAAAGCGGTATTCAAACGACTTGAGCCTTGCAGTTCTTGACGTTGATTTTTTCAAAAAAATCAATGACACATACGGACATCTTTGCGGCGATTATGTGCTGAAAGAGATTGCGTATATGGCATTACAGACCTTCAGGAAAACTGATATTGTTTTCAGATATGGCGGAGAAGAAATAGTTATCCTGCTTACGGAAACTCCGCTTGAAAAGGCAATAATTCCGCTTGAACGTTTAAGAAAAGCTATAGAAGATTACCCGTTTAACTACGACGGAAACGGATTTAAAGTTACGGTAAGCATAGGTGTTGAAGGTTTGAGTAGTGAAAATGCCGAAGCGGAGGATTTGCTTCAAAGTGCGGACAAGGCGCTTTATGCAGCAAAAGAACGCGGAAGAAACCGCGTTCTTACAAGTTCTGATTTATAGCCGGATTTAAGGCAAAATTCAAATTAAATCTTTATGGTGAAAACATTTTCTCCCCTCAACATAATCCGAAACAACATGCCCCTGTCCTATCAGTTTGTATTTATAAATTGTAAGCCCTTCAAGTCCTACCGGCCCGCGTGCATGAGTCTTATTGGTTGAAATTCCGACTTCCGCGCCAAAACCATAGCGAAAACCGTCAGCAAATCTTGTTGAAACATTAAAATAAACGCCTGCAGAATCCACGTTGTTCATAAAAGTTTCAGCATTCTGAATATCTTTTGTCACAATGCAGTCTGTATGGCCGGAACCGTATTTGTTAATATGTTCAATTGCTTCGTCAAGATTTTTAACGGTTTTGAACGATAGAATTTTGTCGCCGTATTCGTGCGCCCAGCTTTCGGGATTGTCGATAAGTTTTATTTCTTCAAGCTGCAACGCTGCAAGAAGTTCGTCTTTATGTGCGAAATTTTCGTGAATAAGAAGAGTTTCAACACTGTTGCAAGCGCTCGGATACTGGGTTTTGGCATCAATTATAATCTTTTCGGCCGTAATCAAGTCTGCGCTATCGTCGACAAAAATATGACAAATACCATCAGCATGTCCGAGAACCGGAATTTTTGTATTTTCTTTGATAAATTTCACAAGACTATTTCCGCCGCGTGGAATTATAAGATTTATATAGCCGTCGCATTTAAGCATTTCTGCAACATCATCGCGTGAAAACACCTGCTGAATTACGTTTTTCGGAAATCCTTCCACAAGGTCAAGCGCGCTGTTGATTACGCTCAAAATCTTTTTGTTTGTGTTTGTTGTTTCCTTTCCGCCTTTCAAAATCACTGCGTTTGAGGATTTTATAGCAAGTGATGAAATCTGCGAAATCACATCCGGACGCGCCTCAAAGATTATTCCAAGAACACCTATCGGGCAGGAAACTTTGTAAAGCGTCAAGCCTTCATCAAGTTCTCTTACAAAAAGCTTTTTATTAACTGGGTCGGGAAGTTGTGCAATCTCACGAATTCCGGCAATCATATCACGCATTTTGTTTTCGTCGAGTTTCAGGCGGTTAAAAGTCGCTCTGGAAAGTTCGCCTTTTTCAACAAGCGGTTCAGCAAGCGCCAAATCCATTTTGTTTGCCTCAAAAATCTCATCTTTTGCCTTCTCAATTGCGTCGGCTATTGAGTTTAAGGCTTTGTTTTTAATTTCTTCGCTCAGTGAAGCAGTTTTTAAAGAGGCTTCTTTTGCCTTTTTAGCAATTTCAATAAAATCGTTCATCAAAACTCCTTACAAAATCGTAATATTGTCGCGCGTGATAATTGCGTCGTAATTCTTGAAACCGAGGATTTTTATAATGTCATCCGAATGGCTTCCGATAACCTTGCGGCAGGCTTCTGAATCGTAATTCACAATTCCTCGCGCAAATTCGTTGTCGTCTTCATCCACAATTGAAATTACATCACCCTTGTTGAATTCATGAACAACATCCACAACACCTATTGGCAAAAGACTCTTT
This sequence comes from uncultured bacterium, assembly GCA_900551915.1. Lineage (GTDB taxonomy): Bacteria > Cyanobacteriota > Vampirovibrionia > Gastranaerophilales > Gastranaerophilaceae > Scatenecus > Scatenecus faecavium. The sequence continues at coordinate 12,206 of URXT01000021.1, read as the reverse complement.
TCTTTTTCAACCAGAGCCTTTTTAGCGCCGGAATTTACGACAATTTTGCCAATGATATTTGTCGCGTAGCCAATCCAGCGCTTTTTATCGGATAATCCATGAGTTTGCGGCAAAAACATTGTTCCGATTTCTTCACCCGCGAAAACTTTGCCGATAACATAAGGAATTTTGCCGTTTGCAATCAAAACCTTTCCGCCAAAACGCGTCACAAGCCTTGCGGCTTTAAGTTTTGTCCTCATGCCGCCGCGGCCGCCGTCTGATGCGTCGGTTCCGAGCGCCATAATCTCATCTGTCACTTCTTCAACAACATTGATAAGTTTTGCGTCGGGATTTTCCTTGGGATTTTCCTCATAAAGCCCGTCAACATCGGACAAAATCAAAAGCAAATCCGCGTCAAGTTCGCTTGCAACAAGTGCCGAAAGCTTGTCGTTATCAGAAAAACAAACCTGCATATGCTCATATCTGGGGTCAACTTCAATATTTGACACAGTGTCATTCTGATTGATTACCGGAATTACGCCGAGTTCAAGAAGTTTATTCAAAGTTGTTCTTAAGCTTAAATATCTCGTACGGATTGAAAAATCATCTTCTGTCAGAAGAATTTGCGCTGCCACAAGCCCGTAAGTATCAAATCCTCCTTCGTAAATCGACATTAATTTGCCCTGCCCGATTGCCGCGCAAGCCTGTTTTAAGGCTGTTCCGGTAGTACCTTCAAGCCCAAGCCGTTTTCTTCCCAAGCCAACCGCCCCGGAAGTGATAAGAATAACCTCTTTTCCAGCTTTCACAAGCGATGCCATATCTTCAATAAATGAAAATACCCGCGGCAAGGAAACATAGCCCTCACTGTTTCTCAAAATATTTGTGCCGAGCTTTACTACAATACGTTTTGCGTTAATAAATTCTTTTCTATCCATATGCTGATTATAACACGGAAAAGATTTTTTATTTTATACAATTTTGAAACTTTCACAGAAGTTTAATAAACATCTCCCCACAAGCAGGACACAGCTGTTTAATTTTGAAATTCTTCAAAACACGAAGATTTATTATTAAAAACATACTTGAATGGTTTATAATTTAATGATAAAATAATTTCAAGGAGCTTAGTAATTATGGAAAAAAATCTTGAAATATATTTTGACGGACAGGACAAAAACACAAAACTAATTCATGCAATCGGGCTTTTGTGGGGGCAGATTTCTTCAAAGCTTGACGAAGTATTGGCTCCGGCAAAACTGAATATCTCAAAATTCAATATTTTAATGATTATAAAACACGTGGGCGGATACGACGGAATTCAGCAAAATGAAATCAGCAAAAGGCTTCTTGTAACAGCTTCAAACATCACAAAACTTTTGGATAAACTTGAAAAAGACGGGTTAATTACACGCAACACCAAAAAGGGCGACCGGCGCGTAAAGCTTATCAGAATAACAGATTACGGCTCAAAGACGCTTGATAAAATCTGGCCGAAATATCTAAAAATCACAAAAAAGATTAACAGCCACATTGCGTCTGTTGACGCGGATTACGTGGAGTTAGTATTAGTTGACTGGTTAACTAATATTAAATAATGTAAAACTTTTCGGCAAAACACTTGAATGATTAATAGTTGAATGGTAAACTAATTATATAAGATTACTGTTCTTGCCCCATAATATAGCACAACAGAAAGTGACCCACATAACACAGAAACAGTGGATACTAATTCGGCGCATCCGAGAAACTTGACGTAGAATAAACAAAACACCAGATGAAAGGCGGGAGCAACACGGCAAACCCGGATAAGCCCCCCCCCCGCAAATGCAAAAACTATAGTTACAAACTATGGCGAGTATATACAACTAGCATAAGTACAAAAAAGGAGTTTATCATGATTAGAAATACACTGTCCTACAAGTTTGGAATACTCATGGGCATGATTGCATTGCTTTTAATTACAGGCATTCCGCTATTCTTTAAATTTCTCTACCCTATTATAGATCCCTATGGCTCAACTGTATGGATTATATATGCGTTTATTCTTAATCCGATAATCATTTGTATCAAATTAATTTCAACACTGTTAGCAGGGATATTAATAGCTGTTGATATAATTATATTTAAAAAATACGCGCCACCTAAAAAAGCGAGCACCGTGCGTATTGTAATCGAATGCGCTCTTATTACTCTTTACCTGTTTTGTTTTGTAGCACCTATATGTTCAAAACTTATACAACATATTTTCGGAGGTTAAAAATGCTTGAATTCTCAATAAAATTGATAATCGGACTTTTCGGGGCTGCATTGGTTGCAGTTCCGGTTGGAGCCGCAATCGCCGCGATGTTTATTATAATATTTGAACAAGTTAAGGAAACTTTTTTATGTACAGAAACACGATAACTTACAAATACATGCTTTTGGCAGGAATTCTGACAGCATCGGTTGCCATTCTGGCATTTCTCGACTTATTGCCACATAACGAAACTTTTGCATATGCGGTCTTACTTCCAATAGAACTCTTCTTTCTGCCTGTTTCCGGAATCTGCGGGATTGTTCTTCTGGTGATGGATTTAATCTTTAAAAAACAACTTCCGCCAGCCAGGTTCAACAACAAAATTCTTATTGCTATCGAATGGATTTTGATTGCAGGATATGTTTATATAACAGGTTACATGATTTTTGGAATTATTACGTCGTATTTAAACAATCCGCTCAAAGTACTTTCAATTATAGGATTCTATTTTGGTACAGGTGCAGTTGCCGCCGCTGTAATCAGGTTTGCGGCGTTTAAACTCGTTAGATAAATTAATGCTTAACCCAATGTAAAGTTTTTGCCTAAAATTAGCCATAATTGCGTGTTTATGTTATAATTCTGCTATAAGAAACCGGATTAAAAAAGAGAGTTTAAACTAAATTGACAAATCCGGAGTTTATAAAAGCCTGACAAATATCGACGAAGGGGAAAAGAAATGAGTAACCAGCAAAACATGTTTGCAGACGGTAAAATCGTACCGGTTAATATAAGAGAAGAGATGAAACGTTCTTACATTGATTACGCAATGAGCGTAATTGTCGGACGTGCACTGCCAGATGTTCGCGACGGCTTAAAGCCCGTTCACAGAAGAATTTTATACGCAATGAATGAACTCGGAATGACTCCGGACAAACCGTTTAAGAAATGTGCGCGTATTGTTGGTGAAGTTCTCGGTAAATATCACCCGCACGGCGACAGTGCAGTTTATGAAGCGTTAGTTCGTATGGCTCAAGACTTTTCAACAAGATACTTAACCGTTGACGGCCACGGAAACTTTGGTTCTGTTGACGGCGACGGTGCGGCTGCTATGAGGTACACCGAGGCTCGTATGCACAAAATTACACAGTCAATGCTTGCAGATATTGACTGTGAAACCGTTGAATTTGAACCGAACTTTGACGGGTCATTACAAGAACCTTCGGTTTTACCGGTAAGACTTCCGATGCTATTGTTAAACGGGGTTTCCGGAATTGCAGTCGGCATGGCGACAAATGTTCCTCCGCATAATGTTTGCGAAATCGTTGACGGAACAATCGCTTTAATCAACAATCCTGATATAACAGTTGCAGAACTTATGGAATATATTAAAGGCCCTGATTTCCCGACAGCAGCAACTATTATCGGATTAAGCGATATCAAACAGGCTTATGAAACAGGCCGCGGGTCTATAAAAATGTCAGCGGTTGCGACAATTGAAGAAATTGCAGGCGGAGGAGGCCGTCAGGCTCGTACGGCAATCGTTGTCACTGAAATTCCATATCAGGTTAATAAAGCAATGCTTATTGAAAAAATCGCAGAACTTGTTAAAGACCAGCGAATTACCGGAATTTCCGATATTCGCGACGAATCCGACCGTGAAGGTATGAGAATTGTTATTGAGCTCAAACGTGATGCAAAACCGGATGTTGTTAAAAATAATCTGTTTAAATATACACAGCTTGCAACGACTTTCGGTGTAAATATGCTTGCTTTATGCGGCAAACAGCCAAGACTCTTGAATTTGAAACAGGTTTTGGACGAATTCGTCGAACACAGGGTTGAAATCGTAACAAGAAGAACTATTTTCTTCCTCAAAAAAGCAAAAGTCAGAGCACATATTTTGGCAGGTTTAATTATTGCACTGGGGTCAATTGATGAAGTTATTGAATTAATCAAAAATTCAAAAACAACAGATGATGCACGCAACGGGTTGATGAGCCGCTTCGGACTCGATGTTGACCAGTCAAATGCAATTCTTGAAATGCAATTACGCAGATTGACCGGTTTGGAACAGGATAAAGTTAAAGCCGAATATGACGAACTTGTCAAGAAAATCGCTGAATACGAAGAAATTCTTGCAAGCCGTCAAAAAATTCTTGACATTATTAAAGGCGAACTTCTTGAAGACAAAGAAAAATACGGCGATGACAGAAAAACGCAAATTCTTCCGGAACAAGGCGAAGTTACAATTGAAGATTTGACTCCGAACACTCCGATGGCAGTATTCATTACACATCAGGGATATTTGAAGAGAATTTCTCTTGACACATTTGAACGTCAGAACCGTGCAACACGCGGCAAGTCAGGTATTAAAACAAAAGAAGATGATGATATTCAGCATTTCTTCACAGCAATGATGCATGATAAAGTTCTTTTCTTCTCATCAAAAGGAACGGTTTACAGTCTGAATGTTTACGACTTCCCGGAAGGCGGCCGTCAGGCAAAAGGCCTGCCGATTGTAAATGTTCTTCCGATTGAACAGGATGAAAAGATTACAGCAGTTGTTCCGGTCAGCACATTCTCACATGATTTGAACCTGATTATGCTTACACGCAAAGGTTACATCAAACGTATTGAACTCGACAACTTCTCAAACATCCGTCGCAACGGAATTATCGCAATCGGACTTGAAGAAGGTGATGAACTCTGCTGGGTTAAGCTTGCAACCGCAAAAGACGAAATCATTATCGGCACATCTTGCGGTATGGCAATCAGATTCCCGATTGAAGATTTGAGACCGCTTGGCAGAAGCGCACGCGGCGTAACTTCAATGAAACTTCGCACCGGCGATACAATTGTCGGTTGTGACATTGTTCCGAGAAATTATGACGCAGATTTACTTGTTGTAACTTCTGACGGTTTCGGCAAACGTACAAAACTTTCTGAATTCAGAAGCCAGAACAGAGGCGGATTAGGTTTGATTGCAACGAAATTCAAATCAGCATCCTCAAGACTTGTAGCACTCACGATTGTTAAAGAATCAGATGATATTATGATGGTAACAGCAAACGGAGTTGTAACAAGACTTAACGCCGGCTCAATAAGCTGTCAGGGAAGACCGGCAACCGGCGTTAGAGCGCAAAATTTAACCGACAATGACACCGTTGTTTCAGTCAACAAAATTTTGAACCCTGATGAAGATGAAACCGCAATCAGTGGTGATGCACCAAAATCTTCTTGTGACGTTTCGGCTGAGCAAACAAAACTGATCGACGGCGCTCAGGAATAAATATAATTAATTACAAAAACAAAAAACAGCGGGCATTTAAGTCCGCTGTTTTTATAACATAATATTATAATTATACTAATATTTATTCACCAACAAAAAATTGTCCGACACACAAAACTTTCTGCGGATTATCTTTTGAATAAATCTGCATAACATACGCTCCGGGTTCGCTTATTACAATGTAATCATCATAGTAATTTATCTGCTCGTCTTTTAAGCGGACAGTCTTGCCGTAATAAATTTTGTAGCCGAGACGGCCTTCTTTATTGTCCTTTTTGATAATTTGAAGGTAAATATAACGTGAACGGATTTTTTCAGGCAAAAGCACCAGATAATATATCCTCGTATTCGGTTTGAAAAGATTTCCGTAACCCATCACGGTATCTTCGGTTATCGGATACTTGTTGAAAAGGATAGCAGGTTTGTCAGCTGTGCAGGCCGAGGTCAAAAACATTATCAAAAATACCGATGCTAACGTTAAAAACCTTTTCATCTCTGCAAGTTGTTAATCCTGTCCTCTACCACTTTGACCATGCTTGTATCTTTGTTGTATTTCAAAAACTGCTGATAATTTTTTACGGCTTCTTCTTTGTTGTCTTCACTTTCGTAAGCAATTGCAAGAGCGTAATATGAATATGCATATTCGGGATTTAATGAAATAACTTTTTCAAAACATTCCTTGCTTTTTGCCAGATTGTTGTCGTTAGCATAAACAAGCCCGAGGTTAAACCATCCGTCTGTATAATCCGGATTTACAAAAATAGCTTTCTTATAAAAATCAAGAGCTTTGTCGTTGTCGTTCTTAATTTTATAGATATTTCCTATTTTTAGAAGAGTAATTTCATCGTTTGGATTGACCTTCAAGGCTGATTTGTAATTTTTCAAAGCTTCATCATAATCATCTTTTTTATAATTTTCATCACCCTGATTTATCAAATCCTGACTTTTGCTAACGCTTGCAACGTTAACAATATTTTCCTCATTATCTTCAAGACTGATTGACGGAAGTTTTCCATCCGGAGTTTCTATAGCCGCAGGTGCAGGATTTGCCGGAGTGAGTGCATTTGTTTCAGCCACAAATTCTGCATATTCACTGCTGTAAAGAGTTTCCTCCGGCGACATAGAAATGGCTTTTTCATAATATTCAGCAGCTCTTTCTGTAGAACCGCTTACTCTTAAACATTTCGCAAGCCCGAAATATGCAAAACTGTCTTTTGTTCCACGCGAAATTGCCTGTTCAAATTCGCCGGAAGCCTTTGAATAATTCTGCGCATTCAAATCAATTCGGCCTTGAGAAACAAGCGCATCCGTAAGGTTGCTTGCAACAATTGTATTATCTTTTTGCGAAAGGATTTCACGATAAAGCGCAATGGCATCTTCATATTTTTCTAAAGCATGGAGCGCAATGGCTTTATTAACTTTTACATCATAATCGTTAGGCGAACTTTGCAAAACTTCGTCATAATATTTCAATGCCGTTACATAATCCTTCTTCATGTGATAACAGTTCGCAAGCTCTTTTTTTATATTCACATCTTTTGAATCCAGAGTCAAAGCTTTTTCATAACTTGCTATTGTGTTGTCAAAATCGTTCATGCGCTTGTAGACAAGTCCGAGATTTTTATAAACTCTGGCGTCATTCGGAAAGTTTGTTGAATAAATTTTGTACTGCGCAACAGCTTCGTTGTTTTTACCCATATCAGCAAGAAGGTTTGCATAATCAAATCTTACGGAATGTAAATTCGGTGCCTGTTTGAAAACAACTTCATACTGCGCAAGCGCCAAATCATTTTTCTCCAATTCCTGATATGAAAGCGCGAGACTTATGTGAGAAGATAAGCTGTCAGGAGATTTTTCAACAGCTTTCTCCAAAAATTCAACGGCTTTTGCATAATCCTCGGTTTGGAAAAGCGCCAAACCGTAATTTGAGTAATCTTTAAAGTTCAAATTGTCAGCTTCGTACAATTTGGAATACTCTTCAACAGCGAGTTTAGGATTGTTAGAGCCAAGATAAGCATTCGCGAGGCTTTCTCTGGCTTCTTTATGGTTTGAATAGGTTTCAAGAAATTTTTTATAATTTTCAATAGCATTCGGATAATCATTCATCTGATATTGAACGTTTGCAATATTCAGATAATTGTATTTGTATTGTGGAAAAATTTTCAACGCCTGTTCATAAGCCTCTAGTGCTTCAATATATTTTGTCTGGGTTTCGTAAATATTACCTATACTGATAAATACAAAAGCATCGTCAGGACGAAGTTTTACAACAGTATTGTAAGCCTCGAGCGCTTTATCATACTGGTCGGTATCAGAATATAATCCGGCAAGTTTTGTATAAAGAAGCGCATCTTCGCCAGCAATTTTGATTGCTTCAAGAACTTTTTCAATCGCGTCTTTATAATTATGCTGATATTCAAGCGTGCAGGCCTGCTGGTATAAAATATTCGCTTCCGGAGGCATGTAAGCTTCTGCCGGAACCGCTGTCAGACAAAGTGATAAAACTGCTGAAATTATTAATAACTGCTTTTTAATTGTCCTGCTCCTAATCTTTAATAACCTAAACCCTTTTTTGTATTTTAACGAAATTGTAAACATATTTACAGCTACATATTACCATAAAAATTAAACTTGTGCAAAACTGTTTGAATAAATTTTCTTATTCAGTATTATCTCGCAGGTTTTGAAAATTTTCAATTGTTCTTCATTATTTTTATCAAATTCAAGGCTTTCCAAATCTTCAAAATTTTCAAACATTTTTGAAAGTTTCAAATACAAATTGTCGACATCTTTTTCTGCTTTTTTTGATGAAAGCATTTTCAAAATACGGTAAAGTTCGTCATCTGCTGCATCCATAATTACAGCATCCAAACCCGCACCATAAGCAAGAACCGCAAAAACTCTGTTAATAAGCGGACGAAGTTCCGCGGGCGCTCCGTTTGAAATATTTGAAAGCCCGATTACGGTTTTTACCGGCGGGTCGAAACTTTCTTTTATCATTTTCAAAGTATTCAACGCCTCAAGCCCCTGAGATTGGTCAGCCGTCAAAGGAATTACAAGCGGGTCAAAATAAATTTTGTCAGAAGCCATTCCATTTTCCATACATTTTTCATAAATGTCAAACGCAATCTCCAATCTTCCGTCAGAAGTTTTCGGAATTCCTGTTTCTTTTGACATTGTAAGAGCAACGAGCCTGCAATCATGTTCAAGCACCAGGCCGCACATCAAATCGAGTTGCGGCATATCATTTGAGGTGCTGTTTAGAAAAATATTTTCTTTATTTTTTATAAAAGAAAATGCATTTTTCATTTCTTCAAAATTTGTTGTGTCCAAAGAAATTTTTAAAGAAGAATTCTCTTCCACAAGAGGGCAGAGCCAGGAAAAAATTCCCTCCAAATCTCCGCGCGCCGGCCCGATATTTAAATCAGCATAATCCATTTTTTTTTGTAAATTAAGCAGATTTTTTACAAAAATTTCGTCACGATTTTGCAGCGCCTCGCGCACGTTTTTAGAAATTACATGAAGATTTTCGCCAATCAAAATCATGCTCTGATTTTAACATAAAATTTTCAACTTTTTTAAAAAATTAAATTCTTTAGAAGTAATTCTCAAGAGTGTAGAGAATCTCTTTCGAATACGTTATAATATAACACATAAATTAGGGGTATCGCAATGGTAATATAGGAGATAGGTCACATGGAAACTGCAGAAAAAATGAATTTGAAAACTACTAAAATTAAATCTAAATTTAATGATGAGTTTGAAAACTATTTGAAAAGCCAGTGCTTAAAAACAACTTTCAACGGAATTGAATTGGAAACCTTCACCTGGTACAAAAAAGTTTTAGGTCTTGTTTAGTGTTTATTTTTGAAATAAAAAAGTCCGGTAAAATATACCGGACTTTTTTATAGCTTGAAATTTAAAAGTTCACACAAATCTATTTCCAAAGCCTCGGAAATTTTTATTAAAGTTGAGAACTTAGGGTCAATAATTCCGCATTCTATTCTCGAAAGAGAGCGCGTTGTCAAACCTGTTTTTAATGACAAATCCATTTGGGAAAGCTTCTTTTTACTTCGTTCGAATTTTATTTTATACCCCAATTTCAAAAAATCTGTTTTGTCCATTTGATAATTTTATCGTATTGACAAAATTAAATCGATATACTACAATTCTTTTATTGGACATAAAGTATATGGAAAAGAATTGGAATATATTATGATGTTAAAACTCAGAAAATCTCGCTATGGCTTCACTCTTGCGGAAACCTTAATCACTCTCGGAATAATCGGAATTGTCGCGGCAATTACTTTGCCGCAACTAATCGGCGCATGGAAAGATAAGCAATTCAAAACCGCCTACAAAAAAGCATATTCCGACATAAATCAGGCGTTTCAAGAAGCTATTTTCAATCAGGAACTTACACGTGACAGTGCCTTATCTGAAGAATACACTGCGCAAGAAATGAATATTATGAAAAACAAGTTCATAATGATAGCTGACTGTCTTGATAAAAAAATTGATACCTGCTGGGCAAAAGGAGAAACAATAGGCGGTCAGAATGGAACAGGTTACCCTTGCAACAACCAGTCAACATGTTTCACTGATATTTCCGGAAGAAATTGGTGCACATATTATTTTCACGAAAACATATTTGTAGTTGATACAAACGGTTTTAAATCGCCAAACAGGTTCGGCAAAGACCGCTGGTATTTTGTTCCGGTTAATAAAAACAACCAAAGATCTAACTTAGCCTCTGAATATACTGGCATTGGATTATTCATACGACAAGATGCAAAATCCAAAACTGGTTGGTGTCACTATCCACCGTGCAACTTTCAATCCTGGCTGTTAGATTAAAAACTTACCGTTTTCATAAATTAAAATATCATCAGCAAATATTTTTCCGCCGGCTTCACCTGAAGCGTCTTTCATGTTTTTAATCAAATCCCAGTGAAGCCCGGAAACATTTTTCCCGCCGGCTTCGGGGTAAGATGCGCCGACTGCCATGTGAATTGAGCCGCCGATTTTCTCATCAAAAAGAATATTTCCGGTAACTTCCTGAATGCGGTCGTTTGTGCCGATTGCAATTTCGCCGATTCCGCGCGAACCTTCGTCCATATCGAGCATTGCGTTTAAAAAATCTTCGCCTTTGTCGGCTTTGGCTTTCACTACTTTGCCGTTTTCAATCCAAAGATGAACGCCCTGTGCTTCGTTGCCTCTGTAAATTTGCGGGAAATCGAAATATATTTCACCATTAACATCATTTTCAACAGGCGAGGTGAAAACTTCTCCATCCGGGTAATTGTTCAGGCCGGAACAGCTAATCCATTTTCTGCCTTCAACGCCGAAAGTTATGTCTGTTTTTTCGCCGACAATCCGGAGTTTTTTAACACCGTTTAAGTAATTTGCCCATTTGGTTTGTTTTTCATCAAGTTCTTTTAACTTTGCAACAGGATCATCCATGTCAAGATAGCATGATTTAAACAAGAATTCGGAATACTCATCAAAAGACATCTTGGCTTCCTGCGCAAGCGCATGCGTTGGAACGTCAGCAATAACCCAGCTTGCATCTCCGTCTGCAGAACGTTTCATCAGAAGTTCGGAGAGCGCTTTTGTTGCTTTGCCGCGTCTTGCAAGCTTTTTCATATCAGCTTTTGCAAGATTTTTAGTGTTCATCGGCCCGCCGATTGAAATGAATTTATCAACGGTTTCATATTCAAGCTTGGTAATCGGGTCGACAAAATCAAGCTGTTCATCGCTTGCGTATTTAATAAAAGTATCAGTCAAATCTTCAATTGAAGTTCTGACAATCGGATGGCCGCCGCGCTCAAGAACTCTTTTGTAAACCGCTTTCACAAGGTCTTTTGTATAAACACTTGTCCCTCGGATTTGCACCAAATCGCCTTTTTGCACATTTGTTGAATAATCAACAAGAACTTCTGCATATTTATCCCAAATTGTTTTCATAATTTTCTCCTTTTGGTTTTATATTACCAAAAACAAAATGGTTTTAAATGGTCAAACTTACCATGGATAGTCGTCAGAAATCTTCCAGCCATCATATTGGATTAACGCCCCGCAGTATTGCCCGTTGGCATTTTTATTGCAGCCCCTGCCTGAGTCATTCAAGAGTTTTTCTCTTTTAATATTTGTTCCGGTTAAGCCCCAAAAATTTGTTCTTGATACATTGCCAGCATTCAAATAATAATTAAAAACATCTTTACCGGTAACATTTGGCCCTTTATCGCCGTTAATATCTACAGAAATCAAAATATCAAATAACTTAACTCCGTTATTGTTCACAGAAAAGAAAATAATTGAGCCGTCTTTCAGAAATATGGTGTAATATAACTTGGAATCATATTGGTTTATCAATTGATTATTTAGCCATTTATAATTATTCTTTCTCACTCTTTTACATGATGTTCCGCAATCTTGCAGAACATCAAGGTAAGGTAAAAAATAAGTTTGAGCAATTTTTGGTAACACTTCATTAAAAGCATTGGCTTGCGATAAATCGCCGAGAGAAGAAAAATCTTATGTTTCCATGCCGCCATTCTCTTCTTGAGCTCTGACAAACATTTGTGCGAGCGTCGTATAGCTTTTTTTTAATTTATTAACCGTAACGTGTTTTTGATAATTCCCGATTAAAGCCGGAAGCGTCATTGCTGCAACTATTCCGATAATGCCAAGCGTAATAAG
>URXT01000020.1 GCA_900551915.1 uncultured bacterium | reverse complement strand
CCAGAACACCGATTATCGCTAAGCCGATTACAAATTCCCCGATCGTTAGCGCTGATAGGCTTATTTGAAAATTTTTCAATAGCCTTAAGTGTCTTACCAAAGATACTTTTTCGCCAAACCCTTTAAGGAGCTGGTTTTGCGGGCGCCCCCCCCCCCTGGTAATTCAAGCTATGTCTGTCTTTCATACTTCGTTGCTCCTTTTTTTATGCTCAATCAAGGCGGTCATAGCGCCTTGTTTTTATTATATCGTATTTTTTGGGGACGCGCAAGGGGGGATAAAAAAAAGCCGTCTTTAATAAGAACGGCTACCAGACTTGGGGAGGAGGTATGAAAAACTTTCGTTTTTCATATCTATATAATTCTTAACGGCGGTTAAAATTCTAAACTTTTACAAAATCTTCAAATCTCCTCCATTTGGCGTAGGTTTAAAGAGGAAAGCTGCTTCAATTGCCATTTATATAAAATTTGCTATAATAAGCTTATGAGTGAGATTGAAAAAAATTACGAAGACTTTATCTCAACAGTAAGTCATGAGCTTAGGACACCGCTAACGTCAATCAGGGGGTTTGCGCAGACAATGCTTACGTCCTGGGACAAGCTTGATGATGAAAGCAAAAAAAAGTTTTTAAAAATTATTGAAGACCAGTCGAACAGGCTGATTAATCTTGTTGAAAACATGCTTTCGGTGACTAGGCTTTCGGGGGGGAAGGAAACTCTGATTTTACGTGAAGTCAACGTAAAACCCGTTATAGAAACCGTAGTTTCGATATTAAAGACCCAATATATTAATAAAAACTTTGAAATAGATGTAAATTCCAGGACGCCTGAAATATTAGCTGACAAAGACAAGTTCCAGCAGGTTATGACAAATCTGATTGAGAACGCGGCAAAATACGGCGACGAAGATTCTTCAATAAAAATTGAAACAGGATTTTGCACGGATTGCGAATTCGTTGCAATAAGAGTTTCAAACAAGGGCATTGGGATTAAAGAAGAAGATTACGAGCGGATTTTCACAAAATTTTCGCGCATCGACAACCCGCTTACAAGAAAAGTTCAGGGAAGCGGGCTGGGGCTTTACATTACGAAAAATCTTGTTGAAAAAATGAGCGGTAAAATTTCTGTAACTTCAAAGGCTCTTGAAAACGGTAAATTTTTAACAACATTTGAGGTTTTAATGCCGGCCGGTGACCTTGAAAAACAAGCGAGGGCAAAATGCAATCTGTAACATTAATTATAGACAAACGCCGCGAGCTTTCGGTCAAATATAAAAAACTGCTTGAGAATGAGCTTTCGTCAGTAATTATCAGCAAAAACCTGATTTCTTCAATGAAACTGATACAAGATAAAGAGCCTGATTTAATTATTGTATCAGACAGCATTGACGAAGATTTGGGAGACTTTTGCAAAAAAATCAGAGCGCTTACTTATAACATGCGTCCTGTAATTGTTGCGCTTTCCAAATCGGCCGAACTTCAAGACAGATTAAATGTTTTATCTTGCGGAGCTGACGACTTTTTGAGCGAACCTGTTAACAATGAAGAGTTCACAATGCGTATGAAAGCACATCTCAGACGCGAATTTGAATCAAACCTTGATGCAAAAAGGCTTTTGCCGAATAAAAACTACTCAATGCGGGCTTTAAAAAGGATTTTGACAGCAAAAGAACAGTGGGGCTGCCTTTACATCAGCATTGAAAACTTTAAAAATTACCGCGAAAATTACACGGAACTTGCATCAGACAAACTTATTCAGACATATTGCGCGATTATGCAGTCTTCGTTAAATGAAGATGATTATTTAGGCGGAATTTCAGAAAATGAGTTTTTGATTATCACAAATCCTTTGAAAGCAGAAAAAATCGCAAACTTTTTAGTTTTTGCGTTTGACGCAGTTGCGAAAAAATTCTATTCACTGCAAGACAGGGAGCGCGGTTATATAATTATGAACGGAGATGAGCTTGCCGGAAGACGTTCAAACTTCGTGCACACGACAATCGGAATAGTTACCAATGAGTTTCAACGGTTTAGCGATACAAAACAGCTTTTTGCCTCGTTAATCAGCATTCACGACCTTGCAAACCTTCCAGACAGGTCAAATTACCTGATTGAGCGGGCTAAAATCTCCGGACAAAATGCAGTTGAAGAAAAAGCATATAATAATAAAATTGTGATAATCGAGCCTGATGAGGCTATGAATATTTTGCTCAAAACCATACTTGAACTTCAGGGATATGAGGTTTTAACAGCTTCCGTATTTGAAGAGGTCAGTGAACAGCCGGCAGTAATAATCCTTGATGCCGGAAGCGCAGACAGTTTGAAAGGTCTAGATTTATGCAAAACTTTACGCCAGAATTCGGAATTTTCAGGCACAAAACTGATTGTAACTTCAATTCTTCATGACAAAGAACTTATTCTAAATTGCGGCGCCGACTTATATCTGCCAAAACCCTACGAACTTTCAAATCTTATCAAATGGGTTAAATTTTTTGTTGATGAGGTTAATTTCAGGTAATTACTTAGAAGTATTTGAACTCGTAATTATCGTTGATAACTCTTGAAGTACAAGTTAAGCCCGTACTTTTCACATTACAGGTGTATGAATCATCCATGCCGCTCGGGACAATAACATCTTCTTTCAAGACAAACGCAAAAATATCTTTTCCCATTGTGTTTGGCGGGTTATCACCGTTCAAATCCGCAAGAAATACAACTGTCGGTCTGTCAACGTTAACTCCGAAATCTCTTATTACAACTTCCGGAGGATAAACGTTAATAATTACATTCATGCCGTCTGCAAGCGTAAACATGTAATTATAAAACTCGGTTTCTTTAAGATAAGGCCTGCCGCTCAAAAACCACGACGGATAACGCCAGCAGCCGGCATCATTCGCACAAACACGCAGTGTTCTGAAATATGGTTTGTAATAATTAAAAGCTTTTTCAGAAGCTTCATGCGAATACCCTTCCAAATCCCAGTTAACAGACGAATCATGGTCTTTTATAACAAACAGTGTGACCTGAGAGAGAACTGAATAAATCTTTCTAATCGCAGCAATACTTTTCTGTTCTTCAGCACGCTGCTGAAGACTAGTATATGTCAAAGATGCAACAACACCGATAATTCCCATGGTCAAAATAAATTCCAATAAGGAAATTCCTTTGAAAAATTTACTCTTACAAATGTTACCAACCGCAAACTCTGACAACGCTTACTCTCCTGTTGCTGCATATCTGCATATATCTTTCATTCCCAATTGTACATTATTTTAAACAGAAGAACAATCCGCAAAAAGCAGGAGATTAAAAAATCGGTAAACTTAAATTATTTTTTCATCTGAAAAGCATTAAGTTTTTTCTTCTGCTCGTCATCGTTTCCGGAAGCAGGAGAAGACACTCCTAATCTGGGCTGCTTCGGCGGTTCTTTTTTATCAAGAGAATTAGATTTCCCATAACTGCCCATGTTATCTTTGTAAGCATTTATGACTGACTTTGATGTTCCCAGTGTTAATCCTGAGTTGTTTTCTCCCGATTGATTTTGAGAAATTTCAGATGAATTTGAATTAGAGCTTAACGGAGTAGACAATGCCGCATTTTGCACTGCAGCTCTCTGCTGTTGAATTAGAGCTTCTCCGTTTGCCAAACGTTCATTTCGCTGTTGAATCATAGTTTGTGTTTGTTTGTTGGTTGAGTTCGACTGCTTAGTTGCGGTTTTAGCAGCTTTAGTTGCAGCGGTTGAAGATTTGCTTGCAGAGTTCAAACTTGCTGCTGCGGTTGTTAAGCCGCTCATTGTTTGATTTCCTGTATTTTGGCCTTTTGTTCCGACAGCCGTCATTGTTCCACCGGCAGTTGTTGTTCCAATTCCGGCATAAGTAAGTACTTGGCCGGCAGCCGCTGTATATGGATTGGAAGATAACATTTGGCCTGTTGTAGTTAAACCGGACCCAACAGTGGTCGTTATACTGCCCGCCATTGTAATATTTTGTGATTTTTTGATACCATCAGCAGTAGAAGACTGAGCTTTTGTATTATAACTAATAGCGTTTGTAGTCACTTTATGCATATTTGCAGAACTTTTTTGAAGATTTTTTGACGACTTGCTCATTGTTTTGTAAGCCTTATTTACAGTCTTCATTGAGGTCTGATTTGAAGCTTGCAAAGTTGTTTGAGAAACACCAAGACTTTCCAGTTCGGCTGTCAAACCATTAATATCACTGGTCCCGTCACCCATAAACCCGGCATTTGAGCCAAGTGAATTTCGCTGTTGAACTGCAGATTCAAGCCTTTGCTGAATAGAGGCTGCTTGAGCATCGTTTTCAGCGATTTTTGCGTCAACTTCTGCCTGAGCTTTATTTTGAACCTGCATTTCTTTTGTATATGCTTTTAAATCTTTATTAAGAGCTTTTGTGTCCTTATCCAGCGTTTTCTTAATGCTTGCACCCTGTTTGTCAGCAGAAAGCGCATCTTGAAGATAATTTGCTGCATTGCTCATAAAGCTTTTCATGCTGGAACTACTGCTTGAAGCCTGCTCTTTAGCATTAGCTGCAGTTTCTTTCCCCTTAGAAACATTTTTCGAACTCGCTAAATCCTCATACGAATTTACCTTTGAGGAAGCATTATTCGGTTGCCCCCCCCCCCCGGGAAGGTGCGAAAATACTGCCATTCATGCTCATACGAGAATCTTGATTGGCTTTTTTTATGCCATTAGAGGAATTTTGACCTTTTTGGGTTTGAATACCTTTTAGTTTTAAACTGTAATCGCCGTTAATGTCAACCATAATTAAAGCCTCTCTTTTTATACTCTCTTGAATATATAAAGAAATTTTAAATCTCCAAATTTCAGCAAAATTAAATTTATTAACACTTCTTTACAAAACACAAAATTAGACAACGCCTTTTGTTTGGAATAATATTGGCTTATGTATGAAAATTATGATGAAATATTAAATAATTTAAAACAACATTCACATTTTCGAAATATTAAGGATTTTGAGACAAAAGAAGGGAAGTTTATATATTTTGACGGCAAAAAACTTCTGAATCTCTCTTCAAATAACTATTTGGGATTTGCAGACGACGAAAATATTACAAAAGAATTTTTGGAATTTGCAAGTAGCCGCTTCGGGTTCGGGAGCGCAAGCGCAAGGCTTCTTACCGGAACTTTGCCGGTTTATAAAGAACTTGAAAACACTCTTTGCAGACTTTTCAAAAAAGAAAAAGCGCTTTTGTTCAACAGCGGCTACCATGCAAATGTCGGAATTACGAGTTCAATTGCAGAAAAAGGCGATGTGATATTTTCCGACAAGCTTAACCATGCCAGCATCATTGACGGAATGAGACTTTCTGCGGGCAAATTCTTCAGATATGCACATAACGACATGGAAAGGCTCGAAAGGCTTTTGATACGCGAGCGCGGAAATTTTAACAACGCAATAATCGTGACAGAAAGCGTTTTTTCAATGGACGGCGATATTGCAGACTTGAAAAAGCTTGTTGAACTTAAGAATAAATACAATTGTCTCTTGATGGTTGATGAAGCGCACGCATTTGGAGTTTTTGGCGAAAAAGGCTGCGGTGTCTGCGAAGAACTTGAAATATTACCGGAAATCGATTTGCTTGTCGGTACTTTCGGCAAATCCATCGGTTCAATGGGCGCTTTCGCTGTCGCAAGCAAAATATTAATCGAATTTTTGACAAATAAAGCCCGTTCGTTCATATTTTCAACAGCTCTGCCGCCAATCACAATTGCGTTTTCGAAATGGATTATTGAAAACAAACTTTCCGAGACTTTTGCAAAACGGCAAAAAATGCTAACGCTCGGCAGAAAACTCGGAAGCGAAAGTCACATCATTCCGGTGATAATTGGCGGAAACGCCGAAACCGAAGCAATTTGCAGGCGGCTTTTTGATGCAGGATATTTCACACTTCCGATAAGGCCTCCAACCGTACCCGAAGGCACGTCGCGCTTAAGATTATCACTCACAACAGACATTGAAGATGATGATTTGAAAAATCTAACTACGCTTCTTTCTCAGTATTTGACGGCTTAACCTTTACTTATATTGCAAGCCTTCCTCCACATCAATTTTTGGAGCGTATTTTCATCTGAAATATCTTTTAGTCATTAGCTTTCGATTTAGTAAATTGTGAACACGCCCAGGCACCTAAACCGCCAGCCAAAAGACCAATTGCGCCGAACTTGCCGATGCGCTCACTCTTCATTTCACCAAAGACTTTTTTAGCAATTTTCATGTCGTCTTCAAGATCTGAATTTTCTGCAAGAGTTTTAAAAGATTTAGAGCTTCTATCATATAATTTATCCACATAAGCGTGGCAATCAAGCACTGAATTTTTAAAGTTAGTAATATCTGGAATTATTTTTTTTAAAGCTTTAGCTTTTACAGCTTCATCTGCACTTGATGCCATTCGCAAAAAAGAAGTATCCACCTCTAAAAACTCAAAGACCTTTTTATCTGTGGATTTCAGGATTGTTAGGAAATCATCCATGCTGGAACTTTCTTTTTCTTTTAAATTCAAAATCTTTTTAAAAAATTTAACAATACCTTTCTTTGTCCTCGAATCAATATTTTCTTCATTTTCACACGTACAACGGATAATAAATTCGTCAGTATATTTTCCGTCTTTAAGAATAGGCGAGCTAAACTGCCCGAAAGCGGCACCACCTAATGTTCCTATACCTGCACCGATTAAAGTATTGCGCAAAGTATGATTTTTATTTTCTGTTGAGTTTACTGCACCTATGCTCATAAACCACCTTTCCTGCTAATTCTACACCTATATTATCAATAAAACCAGACATATATATTTTTTGCTACACTTCTCCCCATACCATACCATACCATACCATACAGCAGATTATAACTTGATTTCAGGCATTTCAAAACCTATCTTTACATTTCGTTACAAATAAAACATTTCGATAATGTTATAATTTTATTTATGAAATATCATTGGCTTAACAAACAAAATAACACAGGACTTATAGTTTTTTTTGCAGGCTGGAGCTTTGACGAAAACCCGTTTGAATTTCTTGACTGCGGCGGCTCCGATGTTTTATTTGTTTACGACTACAATGAAATCAGTGCGCTGGAGAAAGAAATTTTTGCAAAATACACAAAAAAAACTCTTTTAACCTGGTCAATGGGGGTTTTTGCCGCGTATTTGCTGAAAGACCGGTTCAAAGACTTTGACAAAAAAATCGCAATAAACGGAACGCCGTTTCCGGTTGATGATGAGTTCGGAATTCCGCAAAAGCCTTTTCTTCTGACGCTTCGGCATGCAAAAACAGGTTTGGAAGGAAAATTCTACCAGAATATTTTTGAAAAAGAAGAAGAATTTGAAAAATACTCAAAAACCCCCGTCAACCGCTCAATTGAAAACCGCGTTGAGGAATTAAAATCGCTTTATGAAAAAATTAAATCCACAAAATTTGATTATGAAAAATTTTACGATTTTTCGCTCATCAGCGCAAATGACAAAATAATTCCAACCAAAAACCAGATTAACTTCTGGCAAAACTGTGAGCCATACAAAATACTTGAAAGCGGACACTTTCCGTTCTATAATTTCAAAAGCTGGGACGAAATAATAAATTATGCAGATTAATCCGAAAGAAATCCGAAATCATTTTGAAAAAAGTATGGAAAAGTATGACGAAAACGCTGTTGTACAAAAATTTCTTGCCGGAATTCTGGCAGATGAAACAGCCGCAATAAAAAAAGATTTTGGCAGAGTTCTTGAACTCGGCTGCGGCACAGGACTTTTGACGCGCAATCTTGTTGAAAAGATTTCGTACAAATCCTACACCGCAAACGATTTAACTCAAAAATCAAAGAAATATCTGGATAAAATTCTGCCAGAATACGATTATATCTGCGCAAATGCTCAGAAAATCAATCCTTCCGGAGGTTTTGATTTAATCATTTCAAACGCGATGTTTCAATGGTTCAAAAATCTTGACGCTGTGCTTGAAAAATACAAAAGGTTTCTCAACAAAGACGGAATTCTTGCGTTCACAACGTTTTCACCCGAAAACTTCACCGAACTTACCAAATTAACAGGTTTGACGCTGGATTACAAATCAGAAGACGAATTAAAAGAAATCGTCGGCAAGAATTTCAAAATCATTAAAGTCGAAAGCATGAAAAAAGTTCTGGAGTTCAAATCCCCGCTCGAACTTCTTTATCACATGAAAAATACCGGCGTGAATTCTCTCGGCAGCAAGAATTGGACTTTTGCAGACGTCAAAGATTTCTGTGACAAATATTCCAAAACTTTTGACAAAGTAACTCTCACTTACACTCCGATTTTGGTCATCGCACAAAAGTTAAACTAAAATTTCAAGTTTATAAATAAATAAATAGATACTTTTACGTATTCTATTTTGTAACGAAAAAAAATATAATCTTTACATAAGTACATGTTTATTATTAAAATATGGTATAAATTGTTTTACGGAAATCCGTAAACAAAAAAATAAAGGGGCAAAAATTGCTTAATAACTACGAAAGTTTTGATAATTCAGAAACCTCATTAAGGAAATCGGCACTCATTCAGGAACGCGTCGGACTTGTTTCAACCCATATGTACAAACAGTTTTTGGACTATCAGCACGCAACTGTTAACACCAACGAAATCTTCTACGGTATGGCTGAAAACCTTCAGGATGTAGTAGAAACGCTGAAAGAAGCTTTTGCCTCCAGAAATGTGACCACGCAAAATATTTACCTTGACCTTGACCCGCAAAAGTCGGTTATTATTGTAAATATTCTCTGGCACAAAATAAGTTTTACAACCCGCTGCAACTTCCAGCCGCAGGCGCTTTATCGTGAAAACGGCCAGCATGTTTTCTCTGGCAGAATTATGGCAATCCGCGGAAATTATTATGAAATTATGAAAGGCGTTATGGAGCATGATGAAGAAATGGTACGGCTTCTTGATAATGAAGTTGCGTCTCTGTTTGTTCCAGCTGAAAAAAATCAGAATTCAATTATGAAAATCAAACACCTTGCCAACCGCGAATTTTACTTAAATCAAGTGGATGCACCGCGCGAATTTGTGCTGAAAGTAATTGAAACAATCTGCGGAGGCGGTTTCTACCATGAAGAAGGTGCAAGAAAAAGTTTTAATATTTAAATAATCTTCTGCATATATTTTACGTGTTAATATATTAAAAAACACGGAGGTTTTGTGATTAAAATTGACGTTTGGATGGAAGAAATTACAGATAAACTAAAAAAAGCCTTTAAAGAAAATTTAATCTTTATAGGTTTACAGGGCAGCTACAACAGAGGTGAAGCAGCTGCGGAAAGCGACATTGATGTTGTAGTAATTCTTGATAAATTAAATTTCGAGGATTTAGAAACTTACAAAAAAGTGATAAGCACAATGCCTGACAACGATAAAATCTGCGGATTTATTTCAGGCAAGGAAGAACTTTGCAAATGGTCAAAGCCGGATTTATTCCAGTTTTTTTATGATACAAAATCCGTTTTCGGAAATTTATCAGAAATTATTCAGGCACCGGGCGTCGAAGATATCAAAATTGCAGTTAAAACAGGTTCTGAAACACTCTATCACTCAGCTGTGCATAGCTTTTTGCATTCAAAAGAACCTCTGCATGATTTGCAAAACCTTTATAAAACTGTATTTTTCATATTACAGGCAAAATATTTTATTGAAAATAATGTCTATCTTCCAACTAAAAATATGCTTAAAGAAAATTTAAAAGGCGAAGATTTGGAGCTTCTGGACATCTGTATTGAACGCAAAAACCTAGTTCACTTAAACGAAAAAGAGGTTAACCTTCTTTATAGCAAAATAATAAATTGGAGTTCAAAAAATATTTAAAATCAAAACATTTTTACTCAAGTGTAATCTTAGAAGACATTTCCGCAACAATTCTTGAAATATCAGCGCCGCCTATTGCAACTTCCAAAATCAGGGGGCTGTGAATAAAAACGGTTTCGGCATATTCCATTGTTTCAATATTAATTACATCAAATTCAACAAAATCGTCCCCGGCATATATGAGTTTTCCATACTCGCTTCCGGTGGCCCAGCGGATAAACATATATTGTTGTTCAAATTCTTTTAATTTCTCAATTAATCGCATACTAAATCCTTAAAAAAATATAACTGATAACCTTCCCCGAGAACTGGTCTATAATTATATTTTAGTTATTTTTTGCATAAAGTCAAGCGGTTAAAAAAGAAAAAATAGCAGAGCTGTTTGACTGCTTTGCTGTTTTTATAAGTAAATAATTTGGCTCTTACTCTTCAGGCAAAGCCGGCATCTGCTGCGTATGTCCGGTTTCGACGCCAGGCATTTGCGCCAATACCATCTCACGGAATTCGTCAATATTCATAGAAACATCCTCACCTGCAAATCGTTTAAATTCAGCGTATTTTCCAGCGATTATGTCCGCAAAATTTTGACCGGGATTTGCTCCGTAGCCGTTTTCCAAACAATCCTGAATAAAATCTTTGATAAATTCATCCGCGGAAACTTTTAAATCACCGTCTTTATCTAATTGCTTAAATCTATCAACAATATTATCTGAGGTGTTTTTTTGGTCAAGTTGTTTTGTGGTATTTCCAATTTGCAATCCCATTGTGCTGTAATCTGATTCATATTCATATGGAACTTCTGCAGACAAAGTATTAGGAATTGCTGCCGTTTCCGTTTGGGTTAAAATACCGTTTTCATATATCTTATTAATAAGCGGTAACGAAGCCGTACCTGAAGCTGAAGCTGTACCTGTATATTTTTCTGCGCCAAAAATGCTTCCATTATCAGCTTTTTTACCTTAAAGTTTTACCTCTGCGTCATTTTTGGCAATATAAGCACCTTTGTTCACATTTCTTGTATTGCATACCGGTCCTGTAATAAAATACTCCTTTTTTCGTTAATCTTTACTTCACTCGTGTTTTCGAAATCACTTATAACTCTATTAACGTATTTTATGCCCAAAAATTTACACTGCCCCGACCAACCATACCATACAGCAGATTATAAAAGGATTACAGCCATTTTAAAACTCACTTTTACATTTCTTAATAAATACTGTATAAATATTAATTCATACCGGCTGCACAAAAAAAAGTCACACGAGTTGTGCGACTTTGAACAATAATCTTGGGAGGAGATTTGGGGATAGTTGTACATGCATGATAAGCCAAGCATGTCAATTTTGTTACATTTATAACACGTATTTTAATAAAAATTTACAATTCATTGATTTTATACTATAATTGAGGCAGGAGAATTGTCATGAAAATTTTGGTTATAAACGGCGTAAATATGAATATGCTTGGCACACGGGAGCCTGAAAAGTATGGAACCATGACATTAAAGGAGCTGGAAAAAGAGCTTTACGCATATTCTTTTGAACTTGGCATTGATATTGAGACTTTCCAGAGCAACCACGAAGGCGAAATCGTTGAAAAAATCCAGCAGGCCAAAAACAACGCCGACGGGATTGTCATAAACGCAGCAGCTTACACGCATACAAGCGTGGCAATCCGTGATGCTATTTCATCCGTCAGTATTCCGGCAGTGGAAGTTCATATGACAAACATTCACGCACGCGAAGAATTCAGACAAAAATCTCTTATTGCAGGAGTTTGTATAGGTCAAATCTCAGGATTTGGAATTCACAGCTATAAACTTGCACTAAAAGGACTTTCTGATATCCTTAAAAAGTAATATCAAAGCTATTTTTGGAATTCTTTAACAAAGCCATCCATAAGTTTTGCGGCATTTTCATAACCTGATTGTTTTTCAGCTATGTCAAAAAATTCATTAGCTTTTGCACAGAAGGAAGGATTTTTTAACAAAAACTTAACATCGTTGTCAACGGAATCACCTTTAAACACCAGAGAACGGCCTGTAACAGCGGCCGGCATTTGTGACAAATTCGGCATTTCCGATAAAGATGACTGTTCGGCATTAACTTCTGTAGCAGAGATATTGATGTCCTTTTGCTGGTCAAGCTTTTGAACTGCAGAAAAATTCAAATTATTCGGGTTATTATTGATTTCTCTCATGGTTCACATCCTTTGCTTTTGGGGTCTCGTAAGACATTCTTCTACTTTGGAAAAACACCGGTGTATTTACAGCCATTTTCTAATATCTTCATTTAAGTTTTCTGTAATCTCACTCGCGCTTTTTTGCTTTAAAACACAAAATACATATTTTTTGCTAGTTTGTATAGAAAAAATTACAAAAATTAATATTTCCCGATTTTAAAGCAAATTTTTATGTTATCATTTATTATATAATAAAATAGGACTTAAGGCAAGATGAATTTCATCAATTTATTTTCAGGGATTAACTTAAAAGAAATATTACAAAAGCTTCCTGATGCTGTTTTATTGCTGGATGACAGCGGAAGAATAATCTGGACAAACAGAGAAGCCGAATATATGTTCGGTATAGACAACTCTGAAGAAATTGATTATTATTTCGATGATTTTGTAAGTAAGGGTGTTGAACTTGTTAATCAGTCTGCTTTAAAGCATGTTCCCGTCATAGCAGGAGCAGTTACAAAAGACGAACATGAATTTTTTATCGAAATGAACGCATCAATGCTTGAAGATCAGTTTATCGTAACAGTGCGTGATGTTACTGCAATGACGAAGGTTCTTGCAAATGCCGAAAAAACAGGCCGCTTGAACAAAGATAAAAATATAATGCTTTCAAAGCTTACACATGATTTCAAATCACCTTTGCAGTCAATAATCGGTTTTTCAAATGCATTATCAGACGGGCTTGGGGGAAATATTTCCGAAAAACAGGAAAAATATGTAAAAATAATTAACAAAAACGCGTCCGAACTTTTGTATTTTATGGACAAATTTTTTGAATTTTCAAAAGCCGAATCAAGCCTTGTGAAATTCGATATTAAAACCTTTGATGTCGTAAACTGCGTTCAAGAGGTCATCAAAGCAAATGAAAACCTTACAAATACAAAAAGACTTACAGTAAATTTTAACTTTGAAGAGCTTAAAAATCGTCCGGTTACAACAGATGAAAGCGTGTTGAAAACTGTTTTGCAAAATATTATGGAAACTTCAGTAAAATCAACAGAAGTCGGCTCAATAAACATTACTCTTTCAAATCCTGAGATGGAATTAGTTGTAAAATCAGGGCTTAAGATATTTAACAATGCAACAAGCGCATCCTATCTTATGATTTCGATTAAAGATACCGGAATGGGCTTGAAAGAAGTTGAGCTTGACGGACTTTTTGAGCCTTATACACAGCTTTACAAAATAAACAAAAAGGATTTCATAAGAAGCGTCAGCTTAAGCACCGTCAAAATTCTTTTAGAAAAACTTAAAGGAACAGTTTGGGCTGAATCTGAAATTATGAAAGGCACAACGTTTAACATAATTTTACCTGTTGAAAAAGGAATTATTTTAGAAGATGAGTAGCGTAACATTAAAAAATGTCTGCAAAAAGTACGACTCAAAAGTCGTAATAGACAAGATTGACTTAGAAATTAAAGACAAAGAATTCATCGTGCTTGTCGGAGCATCAGGCTGCGGCAAGTCAACAATTTTAAGGATGATTGCCGGCTTAGAAGAAATTTCCGGCGGCGACATTCTGATTGGCGGCAAAAAAGTTAATGATATTCCGCCCAAAGACCGTGATATTGCATTTGTTTTCCAGAGTTACGCACTTTATCCGCACATGACAGTGAGAGAAAATATTGCTTTCGGCTTGAAAATGCGAAAAGTTGACAGGGCGACAATTGATGCAAAAGTTAAAGAAGCCGCAGAAATATTGGATTTAACCGAATATCTTGACAGAAAACCTAAACAGCTTTCAGGCGGTCAGCGCCAGCGTGTTGCGTTGGGACGTGCAATTGTGAGAAATCCAAAGGTTTTCCTTATGGATGAGCCGCTTTCGAATTTGGACGCAAAACTTCGCGTGCAAATGCGGGCTGAAATAAAAAAACTGCATGAAAAACTTCAAACAACCTTCATATATGTAACCCACGACCAGACAGAGGCTCTGACAATGGGCGACAGAATTGTTGTTCTCGACAAAGGCGTAATTCAGCAGGTTGCAGCGCCCGAAGAGATTTATAACAACCCTTCAAACACCTTTGTTGCAGGTTTTGTGGGTTCGCCGCAGATAAATTTTATAAATGCAAAAATCGAAGACGGCTGTATAAAATTTGCGGATTTCAGCTTTAAAATAGACAATCTGCCAAATGCACAAGCTGTCATTCTTGGAATTCGGCCGGAAAAAATGGTTTGCGGCGGTGATGTAAAATTTTCAGCTCAAGTTGATATGCAAGAACTTTTGGGCAGTGAAAAGATTGTATATTTTAACGTCGGTGAAAGCAAATGTAGTGCAAAGCTTCCGCCGGACAGTGAAATCGCAGGAACAATTGATTTAAGCATTAAAAAAGAAGATATTTATTTCTTTGATGCAGAAACCGGAAAAAGAATTTAATCTTATTGGTATAATATATTGAAGTTATTAGCTTAAATTCCGAATAACATTTTGCATAAAATGGCTTATCTGGGATAATCATTCCTCATTTCCCAATTGTCGTAAATAATCAATGCTGCACAATATAACCCCATCAAACCCGATTTGCAGCCATAGTTTGGCTTTAAACCTGCATGGGATACATTACCACCAGTCAATTCTTCACGAGTAACTCCGTCTACAGCCCCAAATGCTTTCAATCCTTTGCTATACCCTACCGTATCCGCATAAACATTAGAACTATCTTTAAATGTCACAATAAATCTAAAAATATCTTTTCCATAAGTATTTGGCTGTCTCTGCAGCCCGTTGGTATCAATTATAAAATGCCCGCCCGTGCCATCTCCGTGCAACCAAAACAATACAGAATAACCGGATTTAGCAATGAAAGACATTTTTCCGGCAGTAAGTTGCGTCTCATTAATCCCATTTAACCGTTTGATTTTGTCAGGCATACAGCCAAGTTCTAGTGGCTCGCAAACTTTTAGTGTGCCAATATACGGTTTGAGATAATAATTAAAAAAATGATGAACCCGTTCATCCGAATTTTCAAAAGCTGCAAAATTCCATTCTTCCATAAATTCGTTATCAACCTCAGCCATCTTTAAAGCCTGACTTATTTCGGAATAAGCCTTTTTCAACATTGTAACAGTTTCTATTTTTTTATAATTTCCGATTAAAGACGGTAAAGTCATAGCTGCGACAACTCCGATAATTCCTAAAGTTATAAGAACTTCAGCCAAAGTAAAAGATTTTTTCATATTTCCTCCAATCTCAGAAATTTTGTAAGATATCACCTTACATATTTACTTATATTATTGTTGCAATATTGTCTTATGTCAAGACTCGAAACACTTGGTAAAAATATCAAAAAATACAGAAAGTTAAAAAACCTTTCTCAAAATCAGCTTGCAGAGATGGTTGACCTTTCGCGAGAGCATCTTGCCTGCATTGAAACAGGCAAAGAGTTCATAAGCCTTAGAAAACTTTTTCTGATTGCAGATATTTTGGAAGTTCCGGTTAAAAATTTGATTGACTTTGAATAAAGCTTATTCCTTCTTCTTTTCGCTGCAATTTTCCACCCAGATAACCGTCATATTTGCAGGCTTTGCAAACGGGTTCGACATAGAAAACTTTTTTGCTTGCCGCGTCAGCCGGTCATAGTATGAAATTTTTTCCGAGAGTTTTTTTGTATAATTTAACAAATTCATAATTCCCTCCTATACCGGCTTGCTAGGCCTATAGACCTTAATTTGTATAATTTTATTATGAAATTTTTCTCATCCGATATAATCCCCGCAACGGGTTATCTTTTACTATTAAAATTACCCCTGCGACTAATCCTCTGCGATAATTGCCCGCAAAGAAGAAAAATTTTAAAATTTTATAGAAACGGAGGACTTATGAATTCAGAAAAACTTAGAGGAACAAAAACCGAACAAATTTTAATCAATGCGTTTGCCGGAGAATCTCAGGCAAGAAACAGATATACGTATTTTGCAAAACAAGCCAAAGAAGAAGGTTACGAACAAATTGCCGAAATCTTTTGTATGACAGCTGACAATGAAAAAGAACATGCCGAACTTTTTTACGAATACATAGGTGACACACTTGGCACGGTTACCGGAACTTATCCGTTTGAACTTGGAACAACAGAAGAAAATTTGAGAAGCGCAATTGCAGGTGAGCATGATGAGTGGTCAAATTTATATGCGGAAGGCGAAAAAGTCGCAAAAGAAGAAGGTTTTGACGAAATTTCCGACACCTTCAAATACGTAAGACGCGCAGAAGAACACCACGAAAACAGATATAAAAAACTTTTAAATAATATTATCAATGACACGGTTTTCCAAAAAGATACAGAAATTGACTGGATGTGCAGAGAATGCGGCTACATTCACCATGGTAAATCTGCCCCGAACAAATGTCCCAACTGCCAGCACGAGAGAGCATATTTTCAAGTTCTTTGTGAAAATTACTAGATGTAAAAAAATAGCCAAAATAGAATATTTATCATATAATACTGTACAGGGAATATGGGTATAAAATCTAAAATTTTTATAATCTTTTTAACCGGTACAGTATTATATTGCGGCTATTATTTTGCAATACCGGCTTTTTTAAACCGCCCGGGAAACGTTGAATTTCTGCAAAAATACATACAAAAAGAATACGGATTTGAAACCTCAATTAGAAATCCAAAAATTAAAATGGGGTATCTCCCCGCGGTTTGGATACGCGCCGATGAATTCAAAATTCTTAACAATGATAAATCCGATGCGCTTGCAATTCAAGGCGTGAAAACGCGCGTAAAACTTTTGCCGCTGATTTTTAGCAAAGCTGAAATAAGCCACTTCAGCGCAGATAATTTACAAATTAACCTTATTTTTGACAAAAATTCACAGCTAAAACTCGGCCAATATCCTCTGCTTTCAATCTCAGACCCTAAAATCACCGTAAACAAAGCAGTTGTTGACCTTGCCTCCTACGGAATTTCTTTAAAAGATGAAATCGTAAATAAAAACATTATTGTAACAGGAAAAGATTTTGAAGTTTATGATTTTACAAACAACAAAAGAATAAGATTTAAAACAAACAGCAAACTTTCAATCGGAAATAAAATTTCAAAAATTTTTGCAGATGTTGATGTAAAACTTCCTTTGACAAAAATTTCAGAAGACCAGATTGTTATTAACGGTAAAATCGAAGACTTAAACCTCGCGGATTTTTCAACTTACGCAAAATATCTTTCCAAAAATGAAATTGAAAGGCTTTCCGGGATTGTCAACCTCGACGTTGAGACTGTTTTGGACAAAAACAATCATAAACAAATTAATGGAAGCCTTGCAATAGAGAACCTGGGATTGATGCAAAAAGATATCAACAACTCTATATACAGTAACGACACTCTAAAAATCAATACAAATTTAAGTCTTATTCAAAACGGTTTTGTAATCAATGAGCTAACGTTGAAATCAAAAGGAATCGACACATTTCTGTCAGGCAAAATCTCGAAAATCGACACCAAAAAACCTAAAGTCAATTTAAAACTTTCAATAAACCCATCGCGCATTGAAAACTTTTTACCTCTTTTGCCTGGGGATAAAAATTTTCAAAACAGTTTTAACCTTTATCTTTTGAAAAAATACAAATACTACGGCGATATCATCGGAAACCTTGAAATAAAAGGAGATTACCTTGAACCTTCTGTAACCGGAAATATTCTTTCAACAAACGGCTATCTTGAAAAACCAATTCCGAATAATACGCCAAAAGCAACGATTAAATTACAGTTTAGAGGCGACAAAACCGCTCTTGATGCACATGTTCCGGCAAGCCAAAGTCAAATCGTTTTTGTAAAAGGGTTAATAAAATTGTATGAAGATAAAGCTGCTGATTTAAACATTACAAGCACGCAAAATGTTGATTTGAAAACTGCCCAAATAGTTTTAAATCCGCTTCATCAGATTTTAAAGTTTGACCTAGGCCCTGTTCCGATTATGGATATAAAAGGGAAAGGAAATATTAATCTGCACGTTGTCGGCACGACAAAAGATCCGCATGCCTGGGGTGTTTTTAACTTTGATAACACAACGGCGTCGTTTTTAGATATTCACAACATGGAATTAAAAAACGGCAAAGGGTCATTGTCTTTTGACAATCAAAGCACACATTTTGTTACGGAAAAAGCTGATTTAAACGGAAAACCTGTTTCAGTTGACGGAACCTGCACGCTTCTGGGTGAATTGAATTTTAAAGTTGCAAGTCTTAACCAGAATTCAGGCGATCTTTTAAAAATAATACAAACCTCGCCGATGCTTAAAGATATTCAAAGCCTTCTTTCGCCAATCAAATCAGCAGACGGGCTTATCAGCGTAAATCTCAATTTAACAGGACAAATCAAAGATATTTATGATGTAGTTTTCAACAAAAATATCTTTGCAAACGGAAAAATTGAACTTAACAACAACAAAGTTACAATTGAAAATCTTCCTTTGCAGCTAAGGAATTTATCAGGAAATGTAAAATTCAAAAACTTAGATGCAGCATTTAACCTTTCCTCAAATCTTGACTCATCAAAAATCCGCACGAACGGCAAAATAGAAAATATGATACTGAATACAGAAATTTTTTCAGACAAATTCACACTTGCAGATGCGGCAAAAATGGCAGCGCCGCAAAATAAAAAAATTCCGTTCTTAAAAGATTTAGCAACAATCAGCACAAGTTTTTCAGCAGCCTACAAAGGACCGATTGACAAAATTAATTACAATGCGCTCCAGGTAAAAGGAAAAGTTTACTCAAACCGTAACAGCAAAAGTATTATATTGACAGACGGTGGCTCTTTTACGCTGGATAACTCTAAATTCAGCCTTTCCCCTATAAAAGGAACTTTTAATAACAATCCGTATATTCTAACTGCTGACGTTTCACATATATTAAGCCCGAAACAGGACATTAACGGATATTTTTCAATGTCAAAGTTCAATCTTGAAAATTTGAACAGTTTAAAAGGACTTGACATCTTCCCGAAGGATTTTAACCCTGATGACTTTAAGGAAATGAAAGGAATTCTTGACTTAACAGCAAGAATGCGCCACAACAACCTTTCCTTCTTCACAAAACTGGATGATACGGAATTTGTTTATGCGCCGAAGCATTTGAAGGTTAAATTCAACAGCGGCAACATTCTTTTACGCAACAATACGCTTGCGTTGAATAAAATTAATGCTTATGCAGGCGAAATGCCCTTATTCATTGACGGAAAAATTTACAACCTTTATAAAAATCCTGATTTAAGCCTTTATATTAATGCAAAACCAACTCAGGAATTCTTTGACCAGTTCTTCAACAACAAAGCTGTGTATCCTATAAAACTTAAGGGCGACGTTAACCTTGCCTCAAAAATTACCGGCACAAAAGACAGGCTTGCAGCCAAAACTGATGTTAAAATAGAAGAAAATTCAAATCTGTACTATATGGGAGCAACAATCGGAGATGTAAACAATCCGGTAAAACTTTATCTTGATAATATTTACACTCCAAAAGGCGTCAAGATTAACAGTTTCAAATATGATAAGATAATTGCTTCTCAAAACAACAAAAATTTTACAAATACACAGCTTACCTCCAGCGGCTCTGTCGAATTTCTTCCTAATAACAACCTATCTTTTAGCAATCTCCGCGTAAAAACAGAAAATCCGACTGATGCAAAAATTTTCAACATAATTTTCAGAAAACCGTTTATGAAACAAGGGATTTTCACCTCTGACCTTGTTATCAACGGCACAACTCTGAAACCAAAAATTTTAGGAAAACTTGACATTACAAGCATTGACATTCCGTTTGTTGATTTAACAGTCAATGACGTCAACCTTGATTTCAAACCTGACAAAATATTTATAACCTCAAAAGGTGTTCTTTTAACAAACAGAGTAAACATTTCAGCCGTAATGAAAAACAATTTGACAACGCCCTACATTATTGAAAACATAAAACTCAAACTCAACGATTTGAATATAAACAAATTCACCGAGGCAATACGGGATTTTGAAGCTGACATTTACCGCTCCAAAACTCAAACCGCGAATGCAGAAAACTATGATTTGTCACAGCTTGTCATTAAAAATGCAGAAATAGAAGCTGAAACAGTCAAAGTTAAAAATATCAGCGCAGAAGATTTCAAAGCAAATCTTAATTTAAATGAGAAAATGCTTCTTGATGTGAAAAACTTTGAATTCAAACTTGCAGAAGGCCTTGTGAACGGTTCTATAAAATATGATTTTCTAACTAACCGCGCAAATCTTCTTATGCATATGAAAGATTCCAATGCACAGATAATCTCCGAAGCATTGTTCGATTTGCATAACCAGATTTACGGTTCAATAACCGGTGATGTCGACTTAAGCTGTAATGCACAGAGCAACGATACCTGCATGAGCACACTGGACGGAAACGGTTACTTTATTGTCAAACAGGGAAGAATGCCGAAACTCGGTTCTTTAGAATACCTTCTTAAGGCCGGAAACCTTCTTAAAGGCGGAATTACCGGGCTTTCAATAAACAGTATTATTGACTTGATTACACCATTGAAAACCGGCGAATTCGACAGCATCAGCGGCAACATGAACATAGAAGACGGAATTGCGCAAAATATCAACATTTATTCAAACGGCAAAAATCTAAATATGTATCTTAAAGGTTCTTATAACTTTTCGAATTCCATGGCTGATATGAATGTTTATGGAACACTTTCAAACAATATTACAAGCGTTTTCGGCAAAGTGAAAAATGCATCGTTAAATACATTACTAAACACAATTCCTCTTGTTAACAAAAACGAACTTGACCCCAAAACAATGGCCGAAATTAACAAAATTCCAAATATGGACAGTCAAAATATTTACCGCATCTTTAATGCCGAAATTTTCGGAGATATTAACGGAAATAATTACGTAAGAACATTTAAGTGGATTAAGTAAGAGACCAAAATTTTAAAGCACTGCGGCTCAAAAGACATTTATCGTCATAAAATAAATGCCAAAATTACTTCGCCTTATATTTTTATAAAATCATAAGGCGTATAATGTCCTATTTTTATTTATGAATAAACCATTAAGACTTAGTACGCCCTTAATAAATCAGATAAACAAGGTTAGTATTTAGAAATGGAGTAAATTATGGCGTCACGTCTTAAAAAAGCTATTGGAGAAAAACTTAGAGAATTCAGACACAAAAGATATTATACTCAAGAATATCTGGCTGAATTAGTAGAACTTGATATCAAACAAATCGGCCGAATAGAAAGAGGCGAAAGTTATCTAAAACCAGAAAATTTAGAAAAATTCTGCAAAGTACTAAAGGTTCATCCGAAAGATTTTTACGATTTTGAATGGCAATTTGAAGAAGAAAACTTAGCGGCCGCAAATGGCACATACGGAAGATACATTGGCATTAAATCGGATTTCGGTGTAGAAAAAGCAATCGACATTAATGAGAATTTTGAAAGCGAGCTGGATTTGGTAGAATATGCATACGCAGATAAAACAATAAAAACACAAGCAAAACAGTTAAACTTAGTACGAACAGCACGATACAACTCCGACGGCAAAGATTTATTTATTGCATATTATTTTCCAAGCGGTCGTGTGACAATTGAATATCTTGACAAAGAATTTGAACAATTAAATCTTTATCATATGGCATTGAAAAATCTAAACAAGCACAAAAATAACATAAAATTTCTCAAAACGATAAATTATCTGGCGCAATTAGAAAAATAATATTTACGGTACAGGGTCGTAACCGCCTTCATTCCACGGATGGCAGCGGCAGATACGCTTTAAACCCAGCCAGCCGCCTTTGAAAAACCCGTATTTCACAATAGCCTGACGCGTGTATTCGGAACACGTCGGATAAAAACGGCAGGAAGCCGGTGTGTATTTTGAAATTTTCTGATAAATCCCGATTAAAAACAATGCAAAATTCTTTAACATATTTTACGTTCCCGAAGAATTATACTGCATAACTTTCGCCAATTGTATCAACGGCCTCAACCTTGATATCCGTAATAAGTTCAGAATAAGAAATTACAACAATTGTCGGAATATGACGTTCAAGAAGCTGATAAAGCGGCAATCTGATACGCGGAGAACATAAGATTACAGGGTTTCTTCCACAAGCCTGATTTGCACGCATTAACGTGGAGGCCGT
This sequence comes from uncultured bacterium, assembly GCA_900551915.1. Classification (GTDB taxonomy): domain Bacteria; phylum Cyanobacteriota; class Vampirovibrionia; order Gastranaerophilales; family Gastranaerophilaceae; genus Scatenecus; species Scatenecus faecavium. Next base: position 11,776 of record URXT01000020.1, on the reverse strand, counting down.
TGTTTCTATTAATTCCTGAACCTGCATCGGGTTCAACAGAAACATTGTTCCAAGCTCAGTTCTCTGGCAGCTGTCATCAAGAGTTTTCTCCCATTCTGGAGAAAGAGTAAGCGCATAAAGCACCTTGTCATCTTCGACATTTGAAAGACAAATCTGACGCCCAAGAGCTGCTCTCAAACGTTCTGAAAGAATATCCGGCTCTTTTGAAAATCTTGCATAGTCACAAAGTCTTTCAAACACAAAAATAATATCTTTGATAGAAACCTTTTCTCTGATAAGGTTAACAAAGATTTTACGCAGGTCGCTTGTAGAAATAATTGTCGGCACAAGGTCGTTAACAAGCGTCGGGTCTTGCGAGCGGACAAGTTCCATAAGCTTAAGCACGTCTGTTTTTGTCATAACTTCGTCAACATGTTTTCTCACGCATTCCTGAAGGTGAGTAACAATAACATCTGTTGAATCAAATGCTGTAACAGAACGGGCTGTTTTTGCATCATCAGGCGTAATCCAGTAAGCTTGCGTTTGATAAGTCGGATCAATACCGATAATCGCATCCTGCGGAACTTCTTTTTTGACAGAATCCCACTGGTCAGCTATAACCATAAGTCTTCCCGGGTATACATAACCCGTATCAACAGTATTCCCACGGATTTGAAGCATATATTCGTTAGCATCCAAAGCCGAAGAGTCCATAATTCTTATGTTAGGAAGAATATAGCCGAGTTCATCCGTAACTCTCTGACGAAGAGCGGCAATTTTAGCAAGCAATTGCCCTTCCTGGTCAGGGTCAGCGATTACAAGAAGGTTTGAGCCGACCTGCAAACTCAAAATATCAACCCCCAAACGTTCGTACATACGGTTCGGGTTTACCAAATCCTGCATATTTTGACGAACGCTTTCTAATTGGCCAAGCTGTGATTGAACATCCGCATTAATAAGTGTTGAAAACCCTGTAATTCCAAGCCCTACCGAGAACAGGAAGAACGGCAGAAACGGAAGCCCTGTTCCGGCCCAGAACCATGTATGACCTGTAATTGCCAAAAACATCAAAAAGCCTGAGGCTAAGAACAGAGCATTCGGTTTGCTTTTGATTTGCGCTGTAACATCAGTACCCAAAGAGTTTGCGGCAGAGGAGCGGGTCATAAATACACCGGCTGCAATTGACATCAACAATGATGGCAACTGAGAAGCCAAACCGTCGCCGATTGTAAGAATTGTGTATTTAGAAACCGCATCCGCAAGCGGCATTTGGTTCATCAAACATCCAACGCATAAACCGCCGATAATGTTAATTAAAACAATAATAATACCGGCAATAGTATCACCTTTTACGAATTTCATCGCACCGTCCATGCTTCCGAAAAGGTTTGATTCTCTTTGCAAATCCTCACGCTTTTGGGTTGCTTCTTCAGGAGAAATAAGCCCCGCATTAAAATCCGCATCAATTGTCATTTGTTTACCGGGCATAGCGTCCAACGCAAAACGTGCGGCAACTTCGGCAATACGTTCGGCACCTTTTGTAATTACCATAAACTGTACGACTGTTATGATTAAGAAGATTACGCCGCCAACAACCATGTTTCCGCCGGTTACAAAGGTTCCAAACGCATGAATAACTTCACCGGCTTCACCCTTAGACAAAATCAATCTTGTTGAAGCTATTGAAAGTACAAGTCTGAACATTGTTCCGATAAGAATGATTGACGGAAAAGAAGCCAGTTCAAGGGTCTTTTTGACATACAAAGATATCATTAACAGAACAACGCCGAGTGTAATATTTAAACAGATTGAAAAGTTTACAACCCAGTTTGGAAGTTCAACAAGCAAAAGAACAATAAGCAGCAATACGAATAACGCCATTGCGATTTCACTGAATGAATTTGTAGCTCCTGCTCCGCCCTGTGCCATTATACCTCTTTCAATGCCTCCTTAACTATTGCGATTTGACTTTCAATTGTTGCATCAATTACACCGTTGTTTGTTGTAACAATACAGCCGCCTTCTGTTACGGCTTCATCCTGCAGTACAACTATTTTTGTATCAAGCCCGGCCGCCTCAAGCATATCAGGAATTGCCTGCTTGGCAATGCTAACCTGCATTGGATTAACCCTGATTGTAACTTTTGGTTCTTCTTTTGGAAGTGTTTTAAGAATTTCTGTAATTTTTTCCAAAACTATTTCCGGATTTTGTGATACTTCTTTTTTAATAATTTTTTGCGCTATATCAACACTTATTTCAAGGATTTCCGGCGCAATATAGTCAAAAACCTCCTGCGGCGCTCCAACAAATGCGTTCAAAGCTTCTCTAATCTGCGCAAGGTCTTCAACCGCCTGAGCAAGCCCCTGCTGGTAACCTTCTTTACTTGCGGCTTCTCTGATACTGTCTGCTTCCTCGCGCGCTCTTGAAACTAAATTTCTGTCCTCCACGCGTCTGAATCCTCTTCGTCTGTCGCCGCGACGGCGCTCCTGCCTTTGTTTAAAATCAATATTGTCAAGATTAAACAAATCAATTTCTTCCGGCTCCTGCGGCTTTGGCGGCTCGGGAGCTTTTGTAAGTTCTATTTCAGTTTCGGCTTCTTCAGGCATTAGGACAGAGGAAGCTTCTTCAGGCATCATTTCAAAATCCTGAGCATCAAAAAATTGTTCGGCCTGCGGCAACGGTTCGAATTCAAAATTCGCCGCTGCTGGCTGAACTTCAGATACATCTTCCCTGGGAATTTCAGTTTGCTTACTATTCTTGCGTTTAATAATCATGATTTAATTTTATTATACACTATGTTCGAGGTGTGAGGCAATAACTGCCGCAACACGCGGGGGCATTTTATAAAACTCGCCTTCCATTGCGTTAAAAATAAATCTTCTGACATTCGGTCTTTCAACCTGCACAAGGGATTCCAGCTTCTGCCTGTCCATTAATGAGGCGGTGGCTTTAACTCTTTCAACAAGCATATTTGTGTTAACTTCTGTTGCAGAAGGCAAATTACGTCCGATATCTTCAAGAACGCGCATTGTAACAGACGGGTCGACTTTTTCTTCCAAATCGTCGACGTACATATATCTTAAAACAGTACCTGCATCATCCTGTTCAAAACGATTCAGAATTGATTGGACTCTGTCATCAGTTACGCGCTTCAAAAGCAAGGCAACAGCAACGAGCTTAAGAAGTTTTGGCGGTTTGTACGGTTCAATAGGTTTAGACAAATCAATCGGCTGAGCCGGCTGGTTAGAATTTGCAGGAACAGGTGATGCCGGTTGGTTTTGCGCTGCAGCAGGTGGTGCGGCGGCTGCGGCCTGCGCTTGCTGTGCCTGCTGTTCTTCCTGCATATTTTGCATCATTGAATCAATGTTTGATTGCTTTGCGGCTTTTTCTCTTAAGCCTTCGTCAATTAAATTTTTATCCTTTAATTCATTAATTGAATCCTCCCAAGCCTTTTTCACATGGTGTTCTATAAGCTGTAGGATTTGGTCTTGAGGGAGGTTTTGCTTGAAGGTTTGTTTTGCTATTTCAAAGATTGTAAATGCAATCTTCTGCATAATCGGGTCCCAAAATTGCTGGGGAATTCCGGAACGAATTAAGTCTACAGACTTATGAAAAGCCCATTCCGCAATAATTTGCGTTATCATAACGGCCTGGTCGGCATTAAAATTATTTTCAGTGTCATTATATAAAGCTTCACCGGCCAATCGAGAAAAATTCATCAAAGTATTTACAACATATTGTTTTTGGTTGGCATCAAAATCTTGAGGCACAATTTCTCTTGCCTGTGAAGTTAAATTTTGTGCAAATGCTTCGTAATCAAAACCTTGAATTGCCATATTTTCCCTTTTCCCTTTATTCATTTACTGATGGCGAGTTTGTTTTTATATTTGTTAAGTTTCCTCAATCCAGCTCTTTATTTTATCTGCTGCGATTTCTTCATCTGCTTCAGAAATATTTGCGGACATATTTGCAAGAGTATTAACAAGCTCATCTGTTGTATGAAGTGCAAGATATTCACGCTGCTGCGCTTCCAGAAGCCCCTGTGCAAGTTCTGACTGGCGTTCTGTTAACTGGGCAGCACGGGCGTTCATTTCTTGCAAAAGTTTGTCCTGTTCCATTTCTTTTTGTTTTAGAGCCGCAACTTCTTTTTCGTGTTCTTCCTGAGCCTTGCGGATTTTATTTTGTACAATCTTAGATACTGTTACAAGACCTATTATACAAAGTGCAATTGTAATCCACCAGGGATTGCCGCTTTCATCAGGTTTTGGAAGGTTTGCCTGTCTGTCTCCGGCAAGGTTCAAGTCAGACACATCTGAAAATGCAATTGTTACGTTTTCCGGCAAAGCTTTCGGGCTTGCAGAACGCGCAATTAATTCTTTCAATTCTTCCACTGTAGTTTCAGGAGGCATTGCACTTTTATCCATAGTAACCGCAATTGAAATTTCTTCTACTATACCGGGTTTGATATACTCGTTTGTTTGGGTTTTTGTAACGCCGTACTGGGTTTCTGTAGCAGAACGCGAATAACTTCTATCCTGGCTAGAATCCTGTCCTCCCGCTGCAAGTCCGTTCGGAACATAAACACTTACAGCGTTAGGATTTTTATTAGTGTCACGCGTTTGGTCGCCAAGACCTTCGGTAAAAGATTGTTCTGAAACCGCTGTTTTCTGGTTGGGGTCATATTCAATCCTTGTTCTTTCCATTGGAGCCTGGCGAAGGAAGGTGCTGACAGTTGCCGTATAATTTCCGGCTCCGATAAGTCTGTCAAGCTGTCTTCCGACTTTTTGCTGCATGTACTTGTCGTTCTCTTGTAATTTTGTAAGCATTTCGTCGTCAACATCCATCATGCTTGAATAGACGTTTCCGTTTGTGTCGGTTATTGAAATATTATCTGTTTCAAGCCCGCTTACGCTTCCCAAAAGCAGGTTTGTGATAGCTTTTACTTTCAAAGGATCAAGTTTATCGCCGACCGGAATTGAAACCTGAACGGTTGCAGTTACTGGCTTTTTCATTGTCGTAAACATTGTGTCTTCCGGAATTGAAATAAACACGGAAGCGTTTTCAATCGGTGGAATTTTTCTGATTAATCTTGAAAGTTCGCCGTTAATTGCACGTGCAAGACGGATCTTTTTATCTTCTTTGGTTGATGTAAAGTCGCCTTTGTCAAAAATTTCCAAACCAACGTTCTGGTCTACCAAACCGCTTTTAACAATTGCAAGAAGCGCCTGGTCACGCTGGGGCATTGTATATTCTTTCAAATATACAACTGATTTTGTACCATCAACTTTGCGGCTTGCAACAATACCTTCACGGGCTAGCAAAGACTGAACTTCGATTGCTTTTCCTATATTATCTGTAGAAAAAAGTTCAAGAGGTTCTTTAATGACTTTTTCACTAACCGGACGTGCTGCACCTTTACCACCATTGTTATTTTTTGCAACAACAGCTCCTATGGTGACAAAAACAGCAAGCAGAATAACAATTCCGCCTATAATCCCGTATAATAAAGGTTTGTTTTCCAGTATTTTTTGAAAGTCCATTTTAACCCTCTTCGCCTGCACTTGCTAAAATTAAATAAATTTTAACCTGCAGCTTTCCCCAGTCTGATTTTGATAAGTTTTTGTAACTTTTTAGAATGTTACACAAACATTTTACACCTGAATTTGCATAACTTTGTCATACGCCTGTATGACTTTTCCGGTAATTTGTGTTGCTACGTTAACGCTGATTTCCGATTTTGCCATGGCTGTCATAACATCATGGATATCAATGTTGTTGTTCCCGCTCATCACATCTTTCAAAAGGTTGTCGGGAGCGTTAAGTTCAGCATTCAGATTTTCGACAAGCCCTGAAAACACCGTTTTGAAATCTCCTGTTGCCGGAGATTCAATACCCTCAAGCCTCATCGGCTGAATTCCATAAAGCCCCGAGTCGAGTTTTGTGTGCTGAATTCTTGCCTCTAAATCGTATTTTGGCATCCATCCCGCATTGTATTGCATCTATTTCCCTGCCTTTCTTTTCTTATATTAACGTATTAAATGCGTATTTGTTAAGCGAATTTATAAGAAATCATACGTTTAATGTAGTTAAAATATAAGATTTCATACGAATTATTTAATGATTTTCATGGAAAAGTCATGCAGGGAGGGCGATTATCTGGTTTCTTCAAGTTCCCTTCTGATATCGTCAACTGTTACGTAATTTATTGGCGAAGTTTCGTTCTTTTGAAGATATACATCTTTAATTCCGGCCTGAACAATAAATCTCTTGCATAAAATACAGATGAAATCGTGTCCCCAAATATACATTGTAGACCCTTTACATCTATCCTGGCCGGCCTGAATTATTGCGTTTTGCTCAGCGTGAATTGAGCGGCAGGTTTCATAGCGGGTTCCTGAAGGGATATTGTGTTTTATTCGGTAACATTCGCCGCGTTCATAGCAGGATTCTACTTTTGAAGGCGTTCCGTTGTAACCCGTTGCTTTAATTTTCTTATCTTCACCGACAATAACCGCTCCGACCTGTGCTCTGATACAGTTTGAACGGCTGGCGCAGGTTTTTGCCAGGTCCAAAAAATATTCATTCCAAGATTTCATTTCCATACTTCCGTTTCTATTTTTGTTTGCTCTTTTAAAATAATATTAGTATAAAATCTAAAATCTTGCAAAAAACATTAAAACTAATTTAATTCATACCTTGTGCAATCTCAATGCCCTTTATTAAGGATTTTAATTCTTCAAGTTTGCTTTTATCCTTAACGGCTTCCATTGCAAGACGAACAAATTTCATTCTGTTAAGATCTTCACTGTAATGTTTCAAATCTTCACAAAGAGCTTTATAATATCTTTCGCCGTTTACCCTGTTTGTTGACATGTCAGTATCAATTGTACCGTCAGGATTGTAGGTTTTAATATGCGAAAGTTCGCCATCTTCATCTTTATAAACAATTGTAAAAGATTGATTAATATTTTTTGCGGATTTAAGCATGCTTTCATCTGAATTCTGAATATTTATAAGTTCTTTTAAATTGTAATGGGAAGGGCTTTTATTTTTCTTTAGATATTTGCTCAAATCAACAACTTCATCCTTTACACAAACTTCAAAAACAGGCTTGTCATAAGTTCCGGTCGAACATATGGCGTACTCTTTATCCCAGGTAAAGTCAAAAAGACTTGTTAAGTCTGCTTCCAAATAAAAACTTATTTTTTCAATAGTTTCAACTGACGGAAAATTCTCACCCGTTTCAATTCTTGTAAGTTGACGTTGAGTAATATCAAGTTTTTCTGCCAACTTTTCCTGTGTGTACCCTTTAGCTCTTCTAAGCTCTTTGAGACGAGCACCAAAACCTTCTTTAAGATTTTTAAACATAAAATACCTTCTTTTTATTATAGTAATCGCACTGTTAAAACTGATTAAGGGCGTAATGAGTCTTAATTTTTAAGCTAACGCTTGACATAAGACTTATTACGTCCTATAATAAAAAGGTAAGGATAAATAAATTAATCTGACAGATGATTATAAACTGGCAGGACTTGAAATTTAATCTAAACAACCAACAAACTTTATAATTCTATTAAAATATTTTAATGTTATCACAAACAAGTAACTATTTATCGTTCCCGATAAAAACGGCGGAAATCAAATCCTCCGTTTTTTTTTATGATTGACTTTCTGAAAATATCATTCTAAAATTATATTCAGGTGATATATAGTTTATGGATATTATTGAACAAATAAAATACAGAGATGGCATCTGCCTAAAACTTTTCGGATATAAATTGTCGCTTTCTAGAAACCTTGATGAAAGAGATCTGCCTGAACTTTTGAAAAAATGGTACAAGAAAAGAACAGGAAAAATTTTAAATTTGGACAATCCGCAAACCTTTAATGAAAAAATTCAGTGGCTAAAACTTTATGACAACTCACCTTTAAAAACAAAGCTTGCTGACAAATATTTGGTAAGGGAATGGATTGAAGAAAAAATTGGCAAAGAATACCTTATTCCGCTTCTCGGAGTTTGGGACAACTTTGATGAGATAGATTTTGACAAGCTTCCGGACAAATTTGTATTAAAAGCAAATCATGGCTGCGCCTGGAACATTATAGTCAAAGATAAATCCAAATTTGATAAGAAAAAGGCCAAAAAGAAGTTTGACAAATGGATGAAGCGTAATTACGCATACAAAGCCGGTTTTGAAATGCAATATAAAGACATTCCGCCAAAAATTACAGCCGAAGCTTTTATGTCTGATTCCAAAGGCGAACTTAACGATTACAAAATTTTATGTTTTAACGGCAAACCTCAGTTTATCTGGATTGACCAGGGACGCTACACACATAGAACAGAAAATATTTATGATACAAAATGGAATTTACAGCCGTTTTTATTGACGTATGAAAATTCAAAAGAGGAAGTTCCGCCGCCGGAAAATTTAGAAAAAATGATTGAACTTGCAGAAATCTTATCAAAAGATTTTGCGTTGGTACGTGTCGATTTCTATAATGTTGATGGTAAAATCTACTTTGGAGAAATGACATTTACATCTGCCAGCGGAGTTGATGTGTTTAAACCGGAAGAGTACAACTTAAAGCTTGGACAAATGCTTGAGTTACCGAAAAAACAAGAGGTCTATTCTAAATGAAGCTTTTTACAAAAGAAAAAGCAGGAACAAGAAGAATTATAAATATCTGCGGCTTGCGTTTTGAATACAACACTGCGCAAAAATACAATTACACGCCGGTAACCGAGAGTGGGTTGATTCAGACACCAAGAAAAACAAAGCTGATTGTCTCGCTTACGTCATTTCCTGAACGAATTCCAACACTTCATATTTGTTTATCGTCACTTATGCAGCAAACAGTAAAACCTGATATGCTTGTTTTATGGCTGGCAAAAGAACAATTTCCAAACCTTGAAGCAGATTTGCCGGAAGAAATTCTTCGGTTAAAACAATTTGGCCTAAAAATTCGCTGGTGGCATGATGTCAAACCATACAAAAAGCTCGTGCCGATTCTTCCCGAGCATCCGGAGGATATAATAGTTACGACAGATGATGATGTATTTTATGATAAAGAATGGCTTGAAAGATTATACAATTCTTATCTTGAATTTCCGCAACACATTCACTGTCACAGAACAACGAAAATATTACTCAAAAACGGCAAATTTAAAGGCAGATATGAACAAAATTACAAATTCCCGTCTTTTGCAAACAAATTAAGCGGAGGCGGAGGAGTTCTTTACCCGCCGCATTCATTATACAAGGATATTACAAACGAAAAATTATTTATGGAACTTGCTCCGACAAATGATGATATATGGTTCTGGATGATGGCCGTTTTGAATAATACCAAAATTATGGCTGTGAAAAATAATATAAAATATCCTATATTAATTGAAGAAACTCTTAACGGGCCATGTCTTTGCCAGATTAACGACCATGGCGAAAATCTTTTTGACATTCAATTAGAAAATGTTTTAAACCATTATCCCGGTTTGCGCGAGAAAATCATTGCTGATATGCTTTAAAAACTCAGGTTTCGAATTCCGGTTACAACCATTGCAATTCCGAGTTTGTCAGCAGCTGCAATAACTTCTTTGTCGCGAATTGAGCCGCCCGGCTGAATTATCAATGAAATTCGGCCTTGAGCCGCCGCATTTATGCATTCACCTGTAATAATCGCTTCATCCGTTGCAAGAACTGCATCTTTTGAATTTTCGCATGCGATATCCATTGCATTTTCGATTGCCGCAACATTGTTGGTATGTCCTTGAGAAATCGCGGTTGTTTTAAAATCTTTTGCAACTACAACAGCATTTGTCCTTGCGTATTTTACAACTTTCCAGGCAAAAATCGCATCTTCAAGCTGTTCAGCTGTTGGTTTTGTTTTTGTCACGACTTTAAATAAATCTTTATCAAGTTCGCTTTTGTTAGGCTCCTGAACAAGCGTTCCCAGAGGTGTTGAAATTATTTCTTCTGTTATAAGCTTTTTGAAGTTCTTAAGCTCGGTGTAAATTCTGACTATTTTCAAATCCGAATTCTGCATAAGATGTTTCAGCGCATCATCCTCGTAATATGGTGCAGCAACAACCTTTACAGACATTGAACTTAATTGTTTTGCGACTTCAAAATTAACAGATTGAGAAAACGCGATTGTACCGCTGAAGGTAGCAAATGGGTCACAGTCAAAGGCTTTTGTATAAGCGTCAAAAAGACTTCTTCCCAATGCTACACCGCATGGAAGGTTATGTTTAACTATCGCAGCTGCATTTACATCGTAAAATTCGCTTATAAGCTTAAGGGCAGTATTTAAGTTTAAAATATCGTTGTATGAAAGCTCTTTTTCGTTAAGAACTCTATAATCCGCCATGTTTTCGGATTTATACAAAGCTGCTCTTTGATATGGATTTGAGCCGTATTTAAGTTCATATAGTTTGGTTAAATTCAGAAGTTTGCGCTCATCCTCGCCTGAATAAACTGCAATTTTTTCAGCAATCTCCTCGTCGTAATCAGACAAATATTGAAAAGCCTTTAATGAAAGTTTCTGTTTATCGTATGAATTAACATTGATTGTGTTATAAAATTCGGATTTTTCAGTTACGACAATGGTGTTTTCAAAAACCTTTGCAGCTGCGCGGAGAATAGAAAAATCAAGAAGATTCACAGCTTCGATAAAAGCTTTTATATCATCTGTTTTTTCAGCAATATCGTCAACCGGCCTGAAATTGATTATTACCATATCAAAATTTTTGCGGATAAAATCTTCTAAAAAAGTTCTTGCGTAAAATCCGTCTGCAATTCCTAACTCTGAAATATCTTCCGCGTTTAAGCCATTTTTATTTAAATACTCAAGCGTGCTGCCTGATGAAAAAATATCATAGTTAAATTTTTCATTCAAAACCTGCAAGTAATCTGTAAGCCCTGTATAATCATAAACACTCACATAAACTTTTTTTCTCATAATACCTCTCAAACTGTACGAATTAATATAACATATTTCAAATGCTCTTGCAACTTGTATTCCAATGTGAAACTTAGCATTTCGTAACCATTTGGATATAAAAGCCTTATTTTTCTTGAAATAAAATTGTGTCTTTTGTATAATTTTTATATCTTAGTAGAAAGTTAGAGGAACAAGATGGTTAATAACAGAATGACAGACGGCGTAGGCAAAAAAATAGTTGATGCACTCAAAAAACAAACTGACGTTGATATTATTCAAACTCAGACACAAACTCAGGAACCTGAAAAAACAGAAGAACCGATTTTATTAAATGACACAATGCCGGCGTTTGAATTCATTCAGGAAACACCGCAGCAGGTACATACCTATGAAAACCTTGCAAGCGAAACTCCAAAACAGCAGCCATTTACAATGAACTTTAACCAGACGGCTGAAGCGCCATCTCCAATTCATACTGCAACTCCGGAAGCTTTTATCAATGAATTTGATGATTATGAATTGCCTGCAAACGTTGAAGTTTTAAGACAATTGATTACAAAAATTCCATCTAACGTTTCCAAACAAACAGGCGCACAAATTATCAAACAGACAATGGAAGCTCTTGGAATTTCCATGAAAGGTGTTTTGCAGGAAGCTCAGGCTGTTCAGGAGAACCTTAACGCATCTGCACGTGAATGCCAAAATAACATAGCTGAATACAGACGCCAGATTAACATTCTGGAAAGCCAAACCCAAAAGCTCCACCGTCAGTATTCACAGCTTAATGACATTATAAGTTTATTCATCCAGGCCGGAAACTAAATTACGGATTAACCGTAAGAGAAGGCTCTTC
>URXT01000019.1 GCA_900551915.1 uncultured bacterium | reverse complement strand
CTTTCCCGAAGCAAGATTTGAATTTAGGGCTTGAACCATCCGTTTTAACAGTTGTACCTAATGGTAAAAATGTTAAATATATAATGGATTATAATAATATTGGAGTTAAAGATAAAGATGTTGATTTATATCTCTGCAGTGTCTATGTAACTGGAATGAAAGACTTTATAAAGTTTGCAAAACAACATCCAAAATCAAAAATTATTGTTGGCGGTTATGAACCAACTATGAATCCAAAAGATTTTATCGAACATGCAAACAAAATAATAACAGGTCCTTGTGATTCTTTTTGGGAAACAATGGAACAAAATGGACAAATAGTAAGAGGCATTACTCTTAATAAAAGAATTCCACGTTATGATTTATATGATATTAAGCTTAACCAGCAAATTATACCAGACAAAAAACCTAATGATATCGTAACTTCTATAAATACTTCTTCGGGATGTCCGAACAAATGTGATTTTTGCTGCAGTCCTATAATGAGCAACCACATTGTTAGCAAACCTTTAGAACTGGTAAAAAGAGAAGTTGAATATTTAAAACAGTACAAGCCTAAATTTATATTTATTAGAGATGAAAATTTCCCATTACAAAAAGATTGGAAACAAAAATTAGAAGAGATAAGTAAATTAGATGCTAAAACATATTTATTCGCTTCTGCAAACTTGATGACTGAAGATACGATAAAAATAATGAAGGACAATAATGTTTATATGACCTGTTTAGGTCTGGAAGACATTACTAAGGAGTATGGCAAAAACAAAAAACTTGACGAAGTATGTGAAAAACATTGGAAACATGGAATTTTTAAATATTTATCATTCATCGTTGACCCTCTAAAAGTAAACACAAATGAAAAATCAGCAGAATTTTATGAAAAATTAATCGGCAGATTTAATGATTTAAAACCGGAAATGGTATGTGGAAACTTTTTGATGCCATTTAAAGGGACAAAATTGTGGGATAAGTACAAACATCTTGTTTCTAAAGATGATTTTTCTCTTTATAATTCAAAATCTGCGTTTCTTGAAAAAGATTTGGAACGAAGATTGATTGATGAATTTGAAATGTTTAAACATCAATGGAAATATTATAATTCTGAAACATATAAGGGAATAAGAGAATTTAAAACTAATGATACATTATACCTGAGGTTTTTGGAATTAAAAGATATGTTTGCACGAAAAATTGCAGATGCGATAGAAAAAAATCCTCAATCTGAAGCATTAAAAAATTTAACACTTGATTAAAGAAAGGTCTATTTATGATTAATATTTCAAATAAATTAAATACACAATATGTAAATTCAAATAAAGTTAATTTTAAAGGCAAGCCTCAAAAAATATTTAATAAGGCTGCTGAAACTTTACAACGTACAGTTGAAGATTTTGAAAAAATGAAAAAACTGGTTATTATTAACGGAAGTCCAAGAAATGACAGTATCAGCAATACATATAAAGCACTTATGGCAGAAACTGCATATTATAAAAACAAATTTCCGGAACTGGAAACTGCATATTTTAAATTGCCAAAAGATATGAACGGTTGTTTTAATTGCAAAACTTGTATTCCACGCTGTGTCCAGAAAGGTGATAACTTAAAAGATATTATAGACGCGATGGAAGATGCAAGTGATGTAATGTTGGGAAGTCCGGTATATTTGGATATGCCGACGCCTCAAACAGTTGCATTTTTAACCAGACTTAATTGTATGGCTGAAAATACAGATAGAAGATTCTTCGCAAATAAGGCAATACACTTAGTAAGCACAGCCTTTTGCAGCGGAACAAAAAGCTGTATTCACGCAATGATGGGTGCTTGTGAAATGTTAGGATTTACAATTAAAGGCAGAAGCTCTAGAGAATATATTGTTAAATGGAGTGATACAAAGCTCCGAGGCGGACTTTCAAGAAACGATGCTATTTGGCTGGATAAATAAGCAGGTTTGTTATACTTCAAATTTATCCAGCAAATCAAAATACTAATTTGTATGAGAATCTGAAATAAAAAATATAATTTATCCTGACTATTAAAAGTGTAATCAGACCGTTTTGAAATTGGAATATTCAATTGACCCTCGTAATGACGAAAATTCTTACAACCAAAATACAGACATGGTCACAAGACTTGTATCTCGTCTGTCCCCTTTGTTCCGCAAGGGGCTAGGGGAATATTCTATAAATTCTGGTGTTGTAAAGTTTTTACGAATATCTATTTTGTAACGGACTTTTCACTTCTCACCTTTCACTCTATTGGCATCACTCCTGGCGCCTTAGCGCCTTCAAAAGCTGCAGCTACTTCCCGCACTCCAGTTCTAATTCATTAATCCGCTCACGGCTTCCGCTTTCAAAATAAATTCTCAACAGCGGTTCTGTCCCGCTCGGGCGAACGAGTATCCAGCTTTCGTTGTCTTCAAGGTAAAGCTTTACGCCGTCTTTAAAGTCTTTTTTTGTTATTTTAAGGCCGTTTATGCTTTCAAGATTTTTGAATTTTTCAAGAACAGGCTTAACTTCATCAAAATTTGTAAGTTTTTTATCAATTCTGTCGTTGAAAAATTTGCAGCCGACAAAATTATCCAAATCTTTTTGAAGTTCAACGAGTGATTTGTTTGAATACGCCATTGCTTCGAGAACAAGAAGGTTTGCAAGAATGCCGTCTTTTTCGGGGATGTGTCCTTGAATGCTTAAACCGCCGCTTTCTTCGCCGCCGATTACGGGATTGAATTTTCGCATGGCTTCTCCGACATGTTTAAATCCGACTGCTGTTTCAACAACTTCAACTCCGAGTTTTTCTGCTGTTCTGTCGAGCATAAGACTTGCGCCAACGGTTTTGACAAGCGAACCTTTGAGATTTTTGTTCCGTGTCAGGTGAAGCAGCAAAATCGCAATGATTTCGTTTGGTGTTACGTATTCGCCGTTCTCATTTATAACGCCAAATCTGTCCGCGTCACCGTCATTTGCAAAGCCGACCGAATTTCCTTTTGCTTTAACTTTTTCGATTAATTCTTTTAAAAATTTCGGTTTTGGTTCGGGCATGCCACCGCCAAAATCAGGGTCATGAAACAGGTGAAGGCTGTCAAATTTTATTCCGTGAGTTTGGAGAAGTTTGTCAAAGTATCCGATGCTCGCTGAATAAAGTCCGTCAAAAATTATGTTGGTTTTCAAGGTTTTAATTTTGTTTATATCAACAAGTTTTTCAATGTGTGCGAAATAATCTTTTGAAAAATCATATTTTTCAATTTTGCCGTCGCCGAATTTTTCAAAATTTATTTCAAGATTTGAAACGATTTCGTTTGTAATATCAGAGGTTGCAGGGCCTGCGTAATCCGGAATGAATTTTATTCCCAAATATTCCGGCGGATTGTGCGAGGCTGTGAACATAAGCGCGCAGGCATTTAATTTCTTTGCATTGTAGGCAAGAACCGGTGTTGGAAGAATTTTGTCGCTGTACAAAACTTTGAAACCGAAATTAGCAAAAGTTTCTGCTGCAAGATACGAAAATTCATCCGCTTTATTTCGCGGGTCATAGCCTATGATTACGAGTTTTTCTTTTCCAAAATTGTCGTAAATATATTTTGCTGCCGCGCTGCAGACTTTTACTACATTTTCTTTTGTAAAATCTTTTCCAACAACGGCGCGCCAGCCGTCTGTTCCAAATTTAATTTCGCTCATCTCGTTGCCCTTTTATTATGTGTTTGTTATAATTATATTTGAAATACGGAGTTAAGTAAACAATGGATTTTTCTGAAGTTAAGCAAATTGCATATTTAGGTCCGCAGGCGTCGTTTTCTGAAATGGCGGCAGATATTTTTTGTGCGAAATACAATATTCACCCTGCGCCTTCAACAATGGAAACTATCAGACGCGTCATTGAGTTCGTTGATGAAACTCCGGGAGTTTTGGGTGTAATTCCTCTTGAGAATTCTATTGAAGGTTCTGTTCGCGAATCAATCGATTTTCTTATGATGACGATTAATCCCAATATCAAAATTCTTTCGCAGACCATTATGCCGATTAGGCACTGTTTGCTTTCAAAAACAACAGAATTTTACAGTATTACCGGAATAATTTCCCATCCGCAGGCGCTTGCGCAATGTCAGAATTTTATCCATGACGAGATGCCCAGAAATCTTAATCTTATTGAAGCGCCAAGCACGGCAGAAGCGGCAAGAAGTCTTGCAAATTACAATCTTACTTATGCTGCCATCGGAAGCGAAAAAACTGCTGAAATTTATAATTTAAATATTTTAAAAGAAAATATTAATGATGACAAAAATAATCAAACAAGGTTTGTCTTAATTGGTGATTTTGAAACTCAGGAAACCGGCAATGACAGAACGTCATTGATTTTTGCAACGGAAAACAAGCCCGGTGCTCTGCTGGAAATTCTCAATGTTTTCTACCAGAACGATATAAATCTTTCATATATTGTTTCGCGTCCGTCAAAAATAAAATTCGGAGATTACAATTTTATTGTGAATTTTGACGGGCATATTAAAAACCCGAAAATCTTGAATACGCTCAAAGAAATTAAACAAAAAACAACTTTTATGCGATTTTTAGGTTCTTACGAAAAGTAGCTTCAACCTTGACAGAATTTGAAAATCCATAGTATAGTTGTATATCGCGCTTATAAAAATAGTTCGTCAAATTTGTCAGAAAGGCAAATATGACAAGTTCTTTAATTCCATATTCATTTACTCCCGGCACAAAGGCGAAAGCTCAGGAAGTAAACGCAAACTTTATTGCGTTAGCTGAAAAAATAGAAACTAACGCAGAAACGATTGAAGAGAATAAATCAACTGCTGCCGCTGACACTGCAAAATGTGCAAAGAAAGACGGCAATGAAACATATACAGGTACAAAAACTTTTAAAGACGGTACTCCTGTGGTTTTACAGCATCCAAACGCAACCGTCGCTTCACCGCCCGAAACGGTTTCAAATATAGTTCAAGATTTCCAGGACGCCTCTGGCGCTAGAACAGGTTGTCTTTATAATTCAATAACCCAGAATGGAGAAGTTCTGTCCCAATTACAGGTAATTAGAGGCAGCGTATATAACACTTTAGGCCTTGGTATTGATGCAGCAAATAGAAGTACGCTTACACATAATGGTAATCTTTTACGTTATGTAGATTACTTTTTTGCAAACGAATGGGGCTGGTGTAGAAAATGGTCAGACGGCTGGCTAGAGCAAGGCGGTATTATACCGGACTTTGGATCTTACAGTTCAATAGTCTTAAGCTTTTTCAGACCCTGGCTGCATACAGGTTACTCAATATTTGTAATTCGCGGGGGGTATATTGCTGACGGCACAAGATCAGATTTTGGAATTATTTCTATGTCAACAGTCAATTGCAACATTGGTATGGCCCCCGGTTCTCTTGGCGGGTTAGGCCGCTGGTACGCATGCGGTTGGGATAGTACGGCACAATAAAGCTAAACAAATAAAAACAAAGGAGTAAAAAATGGATTTTGAAAAAAAATATACAGATGACGATTATGCAAACAAAGCTTGTGAAGCAAATGCAACCGGCAAAATACTCTATGTTCTTGTGACGGAAGATGAAAGCGACGGCGCAAAGAAAAAAGTCGGAAATCTTGTCCTTGCAGAGCAAGGCTATTACGTTTGCTATGAAGCTAATTATACAGACGGCACAATTAACGAAAATCTTGAAGCGGAAAAAGCCCAAAAAGAGCGCGAACGTATTGATATGCTAAGCCTTACAGCAGCGGATGTTGAACGTGCGATTTACAAAGTCCGCGGGATGGACTTTGATGATGTTATTGCGGCGGTTGAGGCAAAAAATCAGGCCGGAACAGATTCAGAAGACGATACTTCAGCCGGAATTGATATTAAAGCGTTAAAAATTGAGCTCAAAGCAAATAATTTTTACAGAGGCAATCCATATATTGAAAAAGTCGGACAATTACTTGGGTTTACAAGTGAAAAACTCGATAAATTCTTTGAAACAAAAGATGCTGAAGAATTAAGATAAAGCATTTAAGAGGCAGTTATTCTGCCTCTTTCTTATTTGGCAAAGTAGAATATATTAATAATAATTCAACAAAACAGATGATTGCAAAAAATTACTATTTTTAGGAATTTGCCAACCTTCTGAATTTATAATGAGAAGTTAAATAGTTCAGAGATTTCAACATCGAGGGCATTAGCGATGAGTTTTAATTTTTCGAGAGTAGGATTAGCATCGCCGCGCTCAATTTCGCCGATATAGATTTCGCTGATTTCGGTTTTTTCTGCTAACTTCTCTTGCGAAAATCCTCTATTTTTTCGCAAATATGCGATTTTAGTGCTAAGCTTCTTTTCTAACTCAAACCTTCTCATTTTAAACATTATAAATTAGCCTTGACAATCCGCGCCAAATATTAAATAAATAATACATTATTGTGTTATTCAAAACGATAATGTGTTAAATTGTAAATTTTAAAATCCACGGGTTCTAACTTATAATTGTTGCAAACCTATGTTTTTGTTACAATATTCTCACAAGGAGAGAAATTATGGTTGATATAAGAGAAGAATTCATAGAACAAGCAAAAAAACTTGCGCGCGGAGCAGAAGTTTTGCCGGGCGGAATTGAAGAATTAGCAGTTAAATTACAGCACGCAAAAGATACAAATACACCTTTGCGTGTCAAGCTCGGAATGGATCCGACACGTCCGGATTTACATTTAGGCCACACGGTTGTAATGAGAAAGTTAAGAGAATTCCAAAAACTCGGTCATAAAGTTGTTCTTATTGTTGGCGGCGCAACGGCTATGGTCGGCGACCCTTCCGGCAAATCGGAAACCCGTCCTTCTTTAACAAAAGAACAGGTTCAAGAAAACGCAAAATCTTACTTTGAACAGATGTCAAAAGTTGTAGATGTAGAAAAAGCCGAAGTTACAAATAATGCTGACTGGCTGCATGCAATGAGCTTTACTGATTTGCTTAAACTCGCAGCACAAATGACGGTTGCACAAATGATGACACGCGACGACTTTGCAAAAAGATACGCAGAAGGAAAACCGATTTCTGTTCATGAATTTTTCTACCCGCTTATGCAGGCTTACGATTCTGTTGAAATTGATGCGGATATTGAACTCGGCGGAACAGACCAGAGATTTAACACGCTTTTGGGACGTCAAATTCAGGAAGCTTATGGCAAAAAATATCCGCAAATGGTAATGCTTCTTCCTCTGATTGAAGGTACAGACGGACTTGTTAAAATGTCAAAAACCTATCCGGAACATTGTATTTCACTGACTGACAGCGCGAACGATATGTTCGGAAAATTGATGAGTATTCCTGACACTTTGATTGTGAAGTATTTCACACTGCTTACAGATGTTTCAGATGAGGAATTGAAAGAAATCGAAAACAAACTTAAAGATCCGTCAATCAACCCGCGTGATTTGAAGTTGAAGCTTGCTTATACGATTACAGAAGAATATCACGGAAAAGATGGTGCTGAAAAGGCTCAGGCCGAATTTATCAATGTTGTTTCAAACAAAGGCCTTCCTTCAGATATTCCCGAAGTAAAAGTTGAGCAAGGTAAAAACATTCTTGACCTGCTTGTTGAGTTAAATTTTGTTCAAAGCAAAGGCGAAGCAAAACGTTTAATCCAGGGCGGCGGTGTTAAAATTGACGGAGAAAAAATTGCCGATATGACTTATGCATTAAACTTTGATGAAAGTGTAATATTACAGGCAGGAAAACGTAAGTTTGCAAAGCTCACAAAATAAAAGTTGCGGTTCTGCAAAATTATTAATTAAGAAACGGGTTAAATAAAATGCTAAACGTTATAAAACGTGGAATTATAAAAGTAAAAGAAGACATAAAAGTTATTTACGACAAAGACCCTGCCGCAAACAATCTTTTGGAAGTAATTTTATGCTATCCGGGGCTTCATGCGCTTATTGCATACAGATTTGCGCACAGATTGTACAAATGGCATATCCCGCTTCTGCCGCGTGTAATTTCTTATATAACAAGAATTATTACAGGCATTGAAATCCATCCGGCTGCACGTATCGGAAGAAGATTTTTTATTGACCATGGCGAGGGAGTCGTAATCGGCGCAACAACAATAATCGGTGATGATGTTTTGATTTACCAGCAGGTAACGCTCGGCGGCACAGGAAAAGAACAGGGAAAACGCCATCCGACTTTAGGAAACGGCGTAATTGTCGGGGCGGGTGCTAAAGTTTTGGGAAATATAACTCTCGGCGATTATGTAAGAGTCGGCGCAGGTTCGGTTGTGATGGAGGATGTTCCTGAATACTCAACGGTTGTTGGTGTTCCAGGCCGAATTGTGCACAGAAAATTCCGTGATGAAAACGGCGTTCTTATGCACAATAGAATTCCTGACCCGATTAAATGCGAGCTTAACCGTCTGAAATATGAAGTCCAAGAATTAAGAGAGAAAATGGAGAAATTCGAAAATTAGCCGGTAATATTGCCTGAGTTTTCGTGCTAAAATAAAATTAAGGAGGGAATTATATGTACCACGTTTATACAGAAAAAAATTACTCAGAAATTACAAGAACTTTAATAGGCGATTACACAGATTATGATGAAGCCATGGATGCTGCGGAAAAAGCAATCGAAGGCAAAGAAGGTTTGAATTATGTAGTTGAAGAAACCGACGGGCATTTTAACAGCTACGGCGAACTTGTTGCAGAAGTTGTGGCAAAATCTTAGCAATAGGAGATTATATTATGAAAGCTGTCGTATTTGATAAAGAACTGAAACTTGTGAAGGATTATGAAAAACCCGTTCCACAAAAAGGCGAAGCTTTAATTCGCGTGACCTTAGCCGGAATTTGCAATACAGATTACGAAATCACAAAAGGTTACATGGGTTATGTTGGGATTTTGGGTCATGAAGCAGTCGGCGTTGTTGTTGATGTGAATTCTGATGACAAATCCTTAATCGGCAAACGCGTAGTTTCAGAAATCAGCTACGGCTGTAAAGACCCGGACTGCCCGTATTGCGCAGAAAAGCTTTACCGGCACTGCCCGAATCGCCACACGCTCGGGATTTGGAGAAAAGACGGATGTTTTGCAGAATATTTTACAATGCCGACGGAAGTGCTTTTTGAAGTTCCCGACAATGTAACAGATGAGCAGGCCGTATTTGTCGAACCGCTTGCAGCAGCCTGTGAAATCACAGAACAGCTTCATATCAAACCTTTTGAAAAAGTTGTCGTTCTGGGAGACGGCAAACTCGGACTTATCACAGCTTTAACCCTGAATGCGCAAAATATTGATGTGATTTTAGTTGGCAAACACCAGAACAAACTCGATATTGCAAAAGCGCAAGGCGTTGAGACAAAACTTTTACAGGATTTAAAAGTCGAAAAAATTTACGATGTCGTGGTTGAAGCGACGGGTTCTATTTCAGGTTTTGAAACAGCACTTGCGCTTACCAAACCGCGCGGAACTTTAGTTTTGAAAAGTACGGTTGCAGCTTCAAAAGAATTTAACCTTGCGCCGATTGTAATTGATGAAATTACAGTTCTCGGCTCACGCTGCGGGCAGTTTGGCGCCGCATTAAGATTATTGAAATCAAACAAAATAGATTTTTCCCCTCTTATTTCAGCCCGCTACAAGGCCGATGAGGCAATCGAAGCTTTTGAAAAAAACAAAGAAAAAGAAACTTTAAAAGTTTTGTTGGAATTTTAATGAGTTTGGGATAAAATTGGATTATGGCGGAAGCGGAAAACAAACGGGTAAAATTACTCGATAAATATATTTTAAGACAGATTATCGAAATGTTTCTGATGGGTGTTTGTGTATTTACATCAATCATCTTTGCGTCCGATACATTCATAACTCTTATCAAACAGATTTCGCTTTTCGGCATTCCGTTTAAAGTTGCCCTGATGATGATTATTCTGAACCTTCCGCAGGTAATTGTAATGACAATTCCGATGGGTGTTCTTCTGGCAACGGTAATGACGCTTAACGGACTCAGTTTAAAGTCTGAAATTACGGTTATGCGGGCTTGCGGTATCGGCTTGAACAGAATTGCAAAACCGATTTTTATTTTCGCAATTGTAATGTCAATTTTTAGTTTTTTCATCAATGAAACAATTGTTCCGATTATGACAAAGCAATCAAAAGATTTGGCACTCTGGGCTTTGGGGCAGAAAAATATTCCTGACGGAAAACAGAATTTTGTTTTCAAAGAACTTACAAACAACGGCGTTTTAAAAAGACTTTTTTATGTAGGCCAGTGTAAAGATAAAGTTTTGTATAATATTACACTTCTGGATACTTCAAAAGAAGGCACAATCCAAATTCTTCAGGCTGATGAAGGCAAAACAAGCCCTGAAGGCTGGAATTTCCAAAAAGGTGCGGTTTACACGGTTGGCGATGACGGAAAAGTTTTAAACACGGCGCTTTTTGATGATTCAACTTTACGTTTCGGCATGGATTTGTCAAAAGAAATGAACAAAAATGTTGCAAAAGAAATGAACTTTCCGCAGCTGGTAAAATATCTTTCTCAAGGAACACAAAACCTTGATGAAAAACAAAAAAATGCGCTCGTGATAGAACTTTATGACAAACTGGCACTTCCTCTGACAACAATTGCGCTTGTCTTAATTGGCGTTCCTCTTGCGATTACGCCGCCAAGAGTAAGATATAACCGCGGTTTTTTGTTTAGTATTCTTATAATTTTTGCATATTATCTTATACGTGCGCTTTCAATTTCTTTTGGTGAAGCCGGAACAATCGCACCGTTTTTGGCAGCCTGGATGCCGAATATCGTTTTGACAGCTGCCGGGTCTGTGCTTTATTATAAAAAAGTTTACACAATTGAATAAAAAGGCAAAAAATAATTTTTCCGCTTTTTAGGATAAACAAATATGGATGACAACTTTTTCAAAGGCAATATAAAAAGACTCAATGATTATGATTTAAATATTCTCAATGACAAATCTTTTCCCGAGGTTGACGATGAGTCGCTGCGTCTTGAAATGCTTATTAATGAAAAAGAAGAAGCTCTTGCTAGCATCAATAGCAAGATAAAAGGCCGCGAATTAATCGGAAAACTTCTTGATGTTATGGAATTAAAAATACAGGCAAAAGAACTTGAAAATGAAATAGCAGAATTAAAAGAAGAGTTTGCGAGAAATAATTTTAAGTTGCGCCTAAAACCACAAAAGAAAAAAGAGAAAAAGAAACTTCCGCTGATAATTAGATTTCAGCGATTTGTTTCGCGTAAACTTTTTGCAAAAATTTCGAAAAAATTCAAATCAATAGCTGACCTTGGAGATTCTCTGGATACACTTGCAAGTATAAACGAAAATGTAGATGAACTTATAGCAATGAAAGTTCCTTACGGTGAAACTAATGCTAATTATGAAAAGTTAACTAATTACCTTTACCGTGCAAACAGAATTCATGCAGAAATCGCAAAGAAAATGCACAGGATGTAGAGTCTTTTTTCTTGACATAAATATTAAAATATATTAAGATTAACCTGAAATTAGGAGGATTTAAGATATGTCTGATACTTTGCAACCATTGAACTGCCCGGCTTGCCATAAAGAAATGAGAAAGGTTTTTGTTCCTGCAGAGGGAATAAATGTTGACATCTGCGTTGACGGATGCGGTGGAATATTTTTTGACAACAGAGAATTTACAAAATTTGATGAAAAGGCAGAAAATATTGATGAAATTTTAAAAGCAGTTGAAGGCAAACAGTTTGAAACTGTAGACGAGAGCCTTCCAAGAACTTGCCCTGTTTGCGGTTCCAAAATGGTCAAAAATTATGCAAGTGCAAACCGTCAAATTCAAATTGACGAATGCTACAGCTGCGGCGGTAAGTTCCTTGATAACGGCGAACTTCAGGCTATACGAGCCGAATTCGAAACAGAAGATGAGCGTTCAGCAGCTACAATGCGTGAATTATATGATACTGTCGGTGTAAAACTCAGAGCAATGGAGGATGAACAAAAAGAAGCAAACGCAAAACGTTCTCCGTTAAACAAACTTTTCAGAGCTATGATTTACGGCAGTAAGTCCGGAATTTAACTAAATTAATCCTCTAATAGAAACATAAAATACACTTTTTGTACCTGTTATCTATTTGTATTCTATTGCAAAATATTGTATAATAAAATAGATAGCATGTAATAGGTGTGGTTATGAAGAAGTTGGATGATAAGGATAGTAAAACGGTTAGTGATGGCAAAAAAATAATTAAACATGCGCTGAATTCTTTAAATGCTGAAAATATTTCTCAGGCAAAAGAAGATTTTATAAATGCTATGAATATTTTTAAAAGTAAAAATTCAGTTGGGTATATTTCTGTGTGTTTAAGCTTTTTAGGGCTGACAGATTATATAATTGACAGAAATAATTACAGAAATTCACTTGCACTGATTCATGACGGTGCTTATATGGCTGACTATTCAAATTCAACAACCGCAAAACTTGTTAATGAATTCGTTTCCGGAAGCATTTGCTTTGCGGAGAAAAATGATAAGGTTGCACTTCTTCATTATGAAAATGCTAAAATCTTTGCATTGGAAGAAGACGAATTCGGTCTGTTGAATTATATTTTAGGCCGCATAAAGCAGCTTAAAACAGGAAGCGATTTTACAATTCCGGTTCAGAACGACCCGCTTGTATCACTTGTTAAAATCGGCCGTTCAATTACAGCATTGACTGATATAAACGTGCTTTTGAAGGTCATTGCCGAGGAAACCAAAAATGCTATGCAGGCTGATAGATGCACGGTGTTTATTTATGACAAAGAAAGAAATGAAATCTGGTCAAAAGTTGCCTTAGGCATGGACAGTCAGGAAATCCGTTTCCCGGCTGACAAAGGGCTTGCCGGCTATGTTGTAAAAACCGGAGAAACCTTAAATATTGCAGACGCGTATAATGACTCAAGATTTAACAA
Organism: uncultured bacterium; assembly: GCA_900551915.1. GTDB lineage: Bacteria > Cyanobacteriota > Vampirovibrionia > Gastranaerophilales > Gastranaerophilaceae > Scatenecus > Scatenecus faecavium. The sequence goes on along the minus strand of URXT01000019.1, from coordinate 21,657 downwards.
AGATGTTGACTCAAAAACCGGCTACAGAACAAAAACAATTCTTTGCATGCCGATAAAAAATAATAATCAGGAAATTATCGGCGCGTTTCAGGTTTTGAACAAAGCGAGCGGAGTCTTTACAAAAAATGATGAGGATTTGCTTGTCGCAATCGGCGGGAGTGCAAGCATTGCACTTGAAAACGCACAGCTTTTCGAACAGCAGAAAGAGCTTTATAAAGAGCAGAAACAATTGTTTGAAAGCTTTATCAATACGCTTGCCTCCTCAATAGATGCGCGCGATAAAATTACGGCAGGTCATTCAACCCGCGTTAAACTTTATGCAATGCTGCTTGCAGATGAATTAAAACTTAACGAAAAAACAAAAGAACTTATTGAAAAAGCCGCAATTCTTCACGATATCGGAAAAATCGGTATTCGCGACAGCGTTTTGCAAAAAGAAGGAAAACTCACGCCGGAAGAATACAGCCATATTCAGGAACATGTGAAAATCACGCACAATATTCTTGATAACATCAGTATGTCTAGCGATTTCAGGATTATTACCGAAATTGCCTGCTCTCACCATGAAAAATACGATGGAACAGGTTACTACAGACATCTTAAAGGTGAGGATATTCCATACGGCGGAAGAATTCTGGCGGTTGCAGACGTTTTTGACGCCATAACTTCGCGCCGCCACTACCGTGACAAAATGCCGATTAAAAATGTAATTGATATTTTGATTAAAGATTCCGGAACTCATTTTGATAAAAATCTTGTTGATGTATTTTTGAAAATCTCATGCGATAAAATAATAAAAGTATTTCTGACAGAAAATCATAACAGCTTCAAGCCTGAAGATTGTGAAACCCTCAGCAAATACAATCTCAGAAATATTTTTGATTATATCGTTAACGAAAATGTAAATTCTGAACAACAAGGTATTGTAGATTTGTTTAATTACTATTATTCTGGTAATATACAGAGCTAGGGGATTCGTGTTTTGATAAAAAACAGAATAAAGTTAACAGTATTAATATTACTTTTGTGCGGCAATGCAGGCGCATGGGCGCAAAATCCTTATGCAAGAATTCAGCCTGCAAATCCGTTGTCCGGCTCGCCTTCTGTTGATTTGACATTTATAGAGCCTAAAAAAGCTACACTCAGTAAAAATGATATTTATAATCAATATGCAATCGGGCTTAACAGATTTATGCAGAGCAATGTGAGAGCTGCTTATGCGGATTTTAATGTTTTAATAGAAAGTATTAGCCAGAGTGATTATGCATACCTCCAGCTTGCTACAAAAATGGCTGACATAGGCTTTTTTAATCTTGCAGAGCTTGCTCTGGGAAAAGTTCGCGACAAAGATATCTCAAATCTTCTAAATGATGAGATAAGACGTTTCTATTTCCCATCAGCAAAACTTTCTAAATCAGACGAAGTTTATCTTGGAGAAATCTTTTCAAATATCATCTACAATGACCAAAGCCGTGAAGCTACAGCAGAACTTGTTAAAAATACGGTTTTGATGCAGGGAAGCGACTATGCAAACTATCTTGCGGCTCTCGGGTCTTTAAAATCCGGCAATAATGATGCGGCTTTGAAATATGCTGATACGGCAATTGCCAAAAATCCGCAAAATATAAATTACAGTAAACTTAAAGCTGAAATTCTTTCTCAGGGTAAAAAACCTCAAAATGCTTTGAAAATTGTTAAAGCAATAAAGCAGCAGCCTCTGCTTACAACTGAATACGCAAACAAAGTTAATTCGCTGGAACAATATATTCTTTTCAAAGTTCAGAAGAATGAAAGTTTGAAAAATTATCATCTCGGATATTATTATTATTACGAAAAAGAGTTGAACAAAGCTCTGAAAACACTTCAAAGCGCGGGTTCAAACAAGAAAAAAACAAACCGCGAGGTTTATGCCCTGCTCTCACGTGTTTATTTTGATATGAAGGAATTTGAAAAGGCGCAGGATATTGCCCAGAAAGCTTATAAACTGGATAAAAACAATGTAACTGCATTGCTGGTTTTGGGCGACATAAGTTATAGAAACAAGGATTACAAAACCGCACTGAAATATTATGAGCGGGCGGCTGATAACGAAAAAATTTCTTCTATTCCGCTTGTGAGAACAGCCGAAACTTATCAAATGCTTGAGAAGGATAAAAAAGCAAAAGAAATTTTTGCAAAAATCTTAAAAAACAATTCCGATTGTTATCAGGCTTATTACCATATGGCGCTTTACGACAAAGACAGAGAAGTACCGTATTTAAAAAAATCTCTGGCATTAAATCTTGCTTATAAAGACGCATGGATTGATTTGGCAAGGGTTGAAATAGAAAAGCAGAATTTACGTCAGGCAAAGATTTATCTTGCAATCGCGGGGTATATTGACGAAAATGATTTTAGATATTATTATTATCAAGGGTTGATTGCAAAAGCTGAAGGTTTTACCAAAGATGCAAATGTAAATTTCCAGAAAAGTCTTAAGCTAAATCCTGATTACAGCCCTGCAAAAGAGGAACTCAGTATATGAAAATAAATATCCTTATTGTAGAAGATCATGAATTAACAAGGTTCGGCCTCAAGACAACTTTTGAGGGCGTTGATTATGTTGAAAATATTTACGAAGCCGATTCAGCAGAAAAGGCGCTCGAAATTTTTAACGAACATCCTGTTGATGTTGTTGTTATGGATTTGGGGCTTCCCGGCATGAACGGCATTGACGCAACTAAAAAACTTCGTGACTCTAACAAGGATGTTAAAGTCATTATTCTTACCTCGCATAATGATGAAAAAGAAGTCTTAAACAGCTTAAAAGCCGGAGCAAATGCGTATTGCTCAAAAGAAATTAATCCGCAAAGACTTGTTGCTGTAGTTCAATCAGTTGCCGACGGCGCAGCCTGGTTCGACCCGAGTATTGCGCATATTGTTTTAAAAGCTTCAACCAGTTCACGCGGTTTTGATACTGAAACAAGCAGCAAAGATTATGATTTGACTTCACGTGAAAAACAAATTCTGAAACTTATGACCGAAGGCTATTCAAATATGGAAATCGCTCAGCTTCTGGTTATAAGTATTAATACTACAAAAGCCCATGTAGCAAGCATTCTGCAAAAACTTGAAGTTGATGACAGACTGCAGGCTGCTCTGAAAGCCCTTAAAAATAATATTGTGTAAAGGAATTAAGATGTCTTCCCCTGCAAATATTTTGTTAGTCGACGATAATCCTAAATACTTGAAAGATGCACTGCCTTATTACGGGTATAATGTTCGTGTTGCGATTGACGGCTTGCAGGCTCTCGAAATTCTAACAACCGAAAAGAATAATTTTGATTTAGTACTTTTGGATGTGATGATGCCGAATATTGACGGGTGGCAAACTTTAAAAGCTATTAGAACCCACAATAAAACAAAATATCTTCCTGTTATCATGATTACAGCGGTTTCAGAAGAACAGAAAGTCATTGCTGGATTACGAAACGGTGCAGATGATTATATAACAAAACCCTTTGTGCTGCCGAATTTGCTGGCACGTATGGAAGCAGTTTTGCGTCGCAGTGAATGGGTAAAACAACAAGGTGTAAATACTGAAATTAGTTTTAAATCGCATGAAGCTTTGCAAACTCTGACATCACGTGAACGCGAGGTCTTGACATTAGCTGCAAAAGGTGCAAATAATAGAGATATCGCCGAAAAATTAATTTTAAAAGAGGTAACAGTAAAAAGTCACCTCAATAGTATCTTTAAGAAACTGAACGTAGCAAGCCGGACTCAAGCCGTATTACTGGCAATGCAGATGGATTTGATTAAGAATTAATATAAAATATACATAAGGAGAATAAAATGATTGATTACACGAAAGAAGAATTAGTCGAATTATTACAAAAATATCCCGAAAAATTTAATGAATGGAAACAGGAACAGGAAGAAGTTGACTTAAGTGAAGTTGATTTCTCCGGAATAAATCTCGCAGAAATAGATTTTACAGATGTTGATTTAAATTCAAGTTCATTTGCGGACTGTGCGTTATCTTTTGTAAAATTCAACAATGCTGACTTAACATCAGTTGATTTTACGCGTGCAAGAGTAATCGAATGCGATTTTACAGACGCTCTTTTGAACGGTGCGGACTGCAGCTATGCTGAAATGACATACTGCAACTTTACTGATGCAGATATGGCGGGATGTATTTTTTCAGAAAGCGATTTGAGCAATTCTGACCTGTCAGCTTCCGTAAATCTTCATGCGTGCCGTTTTGATGAAGATACAGTTTGGCCTGACAACGAATTAATGCCCGAAGGTTTTGATGCACAATATAGTGACGACTTATCTTCTTTAAAAGATGATGAGGATTCTGTTGTAGGAGATTATTAATTCCTATTGTAAAATTTTTGAAATTTGATATAATTTAAAATGTGCAGTCAAAGCTGCACATTTTAATTACATAAATAAGGAGCTAAAAGTATGAAACAACAGACTATGATTGGATTTTCGGGGGGGGGGGGACCCAAAAATAACGCTCCTGTAAGGTTTTTAGCCTTGTTGTCTAAAGCCTCGAGTAAGCAATTTTTATCTCCAAAAGCTTCATTCACACTTGCGGAAGTATTGACAACACTTGGCATAATAGGAATTCTCGCTGCAATGACTCTCCCTTCGTTGATTAGCCGTAACCAAAATAAAGCTTTAGAAACTGCTTTGAAGAAAAACTATTCAGTTATTCAACAGGCTTTTGAGATGTATCAGGCTGAACACGGGGAAAGGTTAACTCATCAAATTTTATATAATGGCGGATCGTATCTGAAATTTAAAGACATAATAATGCCATATTTTAATGTTTTACGTGACTGTGGCATTGGTGCGCAAATTGATAAAGCCTGTATTCCATATTCTGGAAACGGAACTATGGATAATGAACGTAATTTTAAAAAATACAGGACTTACAGCGGAAATTCGATAAAACGTTTATCTTTATTCGATGACGGCCAATTCGTATTAATGGATGGAAGCTTGATACTTATTGAATATTCTACGAGTCTTATGACTGTTGATGTAAACGGTTACTTAAAAAATCCTAATAGATGGGGGCATGATCTTTTTACTTTTCAGCTCATGAATGATGGTCGTATACTTCCGATGGGGGCTCCAGATACCCAATATGCGGATAAAAGCAGGTATTGCTCAACAACTTCCACAGAGCAGTTTAATGGAATTGCTTGTACTTATTACGCATTGACAGACAAGAGTTATTTTAATAATCTTCCGAGGTAAAAATTTATCCTTGGTAATTTTCGGATATCAGGCAAAAGAGTGAGCGAATTATTCCTGTAAACAAAAAAGCCGGTATTAACCCGGCTTTTTTTGTTTATAAACCTAATTAACATTAGCACTCAGACAGTTTTGTTCATAGTGAAGACTTTCGCTGAATTTGTTCAGCCTTGTCATAACATCTTTAAACATCGGGATTGGAAGACTTTGTTTTCCGTCAGAAAGTGCGTTTTCAGGGTCGTGATGAACTTCTATCATTATCCCGTCTGCTCCGACAACAAGCCCTGCTTTTGCCAGAGGTTCAATCAAATATCTCTGGCCTGTGCCGTGGCTCGGGTCAACAATAATCGGAAGATGTGAGTACTTCTTGATTACCGGAATTGAAGCTATGTCCATTACGTTTCTTGTGAATGCGCTGTCAAAACTTCTAATACCTCGTTCGCAAAGGATTACATTTCGGTTTCCCTGATACATAATGTGCTCGGCAGCAAGCAAAAATTCTCTTATTGTGCTTGCAAGACCGCGTTTCAAAATTACAGGTTTGTTAGAGCGGCCTACAGCCTGTAAAAGCTTGAAGTTCTGAACATTTCTGGCACCAATTTGTAAAACGTCAACGTAATCGCACATCATATCTAAATCTGAAGCGTCCATTACTTCAGAAACAGTTAACAGCCCTGTTTCATCACTTGCACGTTTTAGATATTTCAGCGCTTTTTCTCCATATCCCTGAAAATCGTATGGGGAAGTTCTCGGTTTGAAAGCGCCGCCGCGCAAAAATTCGCATCCCATTTCCTTTGCCGCAAAAGCAACTTTTAAAAGTCCGTCATAATCTTCTTCAACCGAACAAGGCCCAACCATTGACACAGGTTTGTTGTTTCCGCCGATTTTAACTCCGTTCGGAAATTCAATTACAGTATCCTCGTTCTGGCTGTCACGAGAAGCAAGTCTGTAAGGTTCTCTTATGACTTTAACTTCTTTAACACCTTCAAATGCAGAAATTCTTCCGGGCGTAATTGTTGTTTTGTCGCCTAATGCATCGATTACAGTGTGAACTTCACCTTCGTTGCATCTTACTTTGAAGCCGTTTTCTTTAAGTAAATCCAAAACTTTTTGTACATTTACTTTGGTGGCTGTGCGCTCCATTATAATAATCATCTTTTTCTTCTCCTCGGGGTTTTATAAAATATTGCGCTACCAGTGTAGCACAAAGATTTTTTTTTATCAATTTCCGGTTAATTTTCTTTTTAAATTTTTTGCAGGAAAGTAATCCGGTAAAATTTTTAAGCAATTTTCAATTGAATTCAGAGCTTTTTGGCGGCGCCCTTCAGCCTCGTAAACTATGGCGAGTAAAACGTGAAGTTCCGGGTCCTGGTAAAAGTAATTTTTTGCTCTTTCCAGGTAAAATTTGCCGTAGGAATAAAGCTCGTTGTTCCAAAAGACACGCCCGATATATTTGTGCGTTTCAGGATTTACAGAAGAAAACATGTCAGCGTATTTGATAATTTCCTCAACAAACTCACCTTTTTCGTAATTGATTAAAAGATTTAAATCTATTTCAAGAAAATTTCTGATATCAAAATAAGTAGGATAAGGTGTTTGTTTTTCAAGAAGAATTTTTGAGATTATTTTCCCCCATCTTGCGCGGGGTTCGCGTTCCTGAATTCCGGTGAAGAGTTTTTCTGCTTCAATCAATTTTCCTGTTAAAAGTTTGCAGTATGCAAGTTCAAGAGGAAAATTATTTTTTTCAAAAAAACTTTGACATTCGTCATCAACGGCGAATGTCAAAAGAATATTTTTAGCTTTTTCATAATTGTAAAACAAATTATTTGTCATTTGAAGTATTAAAGTCTAAATTATTCATCATTGAACTCATCATCATTGCCTGAATAACCTGCGGGTCGACATTTTGAGCTCCGTCTTGTGTTCCGGCCTGCATCATGTAGGGAAGCATTTGTGTCATAGGATCATTATTATTATTTTGATTGTTCCCGAGCATCATGCTCATTTGCGCCATCTGCGGATTATGATAAGCCGACGGTGCGGAAGGCTGGATTGAAACAGTCATACCTGCCTGCCTCAGCGTATTTATAGCTGAAACAATTTCGTCGTTTGAAACATTACCGTCAGCGAGTGCAATTTTTTCGCCTGTGATTTCATAACCTGAATGTTCTTTATCAAACTCTTTAATCTGTTGAACATCTTCGGGTGGAAGTTCCGGCTTTCTGTTAATATTTTTCTGTATATTTTCAAGTTCTTTCAACTTCATCTGATCTTTTAATTCCGGTGAGAAACCGTCACCATATGGTGCATTAATAAATTCATCAAGCGGATCGGGTTCTTCATCCTGCATAATAGCTGCTGTTGCAGCGCAGAGAGGACCGCCTGTCATACAATCTCTGCCTTTTGCGGCAAGAGTCATAAGCCCTTCACCGGGGTTTAGAGTTATAACTTTTTCGTAAGCTTCAATCGCACCATCTGAATCACCGAGATTAGCCAGCGTCATTGCCAGATAATAGAAAGCTTTTGCATCTTTTGGATTTTTTTCTAAGTATGCGAAAAGTTCCTGAGCGGCTCCGGTGTAATTCGCCTTTTTATAATTTTGAACGGCATGGTTTAGGTTTGGTTTCGGGTATAAACCAGGGTCATATTCAATCGCCGTAGTGTTAACAGGAGGGACAAGTTCTTTCTGTGTCGGGATTGTTTCCTTGCTTATTACATTGCCGGGCTTTGCTGCAAAAGACGTTCCTGCTGTCGCCAAAACAATCATTGCTGCCAGTAATAGTACTGATTTTTTATTCATCTTAATCATCCTTTTCCTAATTATAATGATTTTTTTAATAAAATCAATCTGATAGGACAAATTGATTTATTATATTATATACCCATTTTCAAAAATATACACTAATATAAATATATGAAATTAATTATTTGTATTTTTAAACATGTGTCTTTTTTTATAAAGGATTACAAAGAAAAGTATAATTAGAACCGTAACAGCCAAAATAACCCATTCTATATATTGTTTAATCATGGGGCCAAAAAGCATGAGTACAATGCTTACAAGATAAAAGCGCATTCCTCTGCCGAGAAAACTTGCCAGCATGAATTTCCAGAAATTCATATTTAAAATTCCGCTTGCGATTGTGAAGATTTTGTATGGGATTGGCGTAAAAGCGGAAAAAAATACTGCCATAGACCCGTATTGTTCATAAAGTTTTTCAACGTGGTCGAACTGTTCGTGTTTATTTCTGAAAAGAAAATTAAAAACCGGACGCCCTCCGAATTTTCCTATAAAATATCCGAAGGCACCGCCAAAAGCTGATGCAATAGTGCAAATAGTAGCATAATATAAAGATTTTTCAGGCTTTGCCAAATCCATTGAGATTAATAGAATATCCGGCGGCGGAACAAGGAAAAAGCTTTCGATAAACGAATTCAAGGCTAATCCCGGAACGCCTAAGCTTTGAAACAAGTCATTAATTTTTACAAGAATTTCGTGCATATTTTCTCTCCCAAAATATTGTAGCATGAAAAAAGTGAAGAGTGAACGGTGAGGAGTGAGCCGTACAAATGCGGGTGAGGGGTTAAAAATTAAATTATTATTCCCATAACTCAGTTAATTGTAGCGGGTCAACTTGACACAAAACCCCGCCCCTGATTTTCTAGCGTTCGGATGCCTCACGCAGAAAATCTTCCCCGCCCGCAAGGGGTGGGGAAGTGTCACGGTATTCATGAAAAATATGTCCACATTCTTTTCCAATGGGGTGGAGAGATTTAGTTTCATGAATTCTGGTATTGTAAATTTTCACTAATATCTAATTTTGTAAAGGACTTCTCACCTTTCACTTCTCACTTTTCACTCTCTTACTAAACTTGCAGCCGCAGTAGTTCTGCCGGTAAAGCCCAAGAGAATTCGCGATTTTGTTCGTCTTTAAAAAACCGTCTTTCTTTTTAAAATCTATCGCTTCAAAATTTAAATCATATTGTGAGGCAATTTTTGTGCCGATGTCAGAAAGCTTTTGAAAATTTTTGTGCGGGCTTATGACAATTGAGGTTGTGAAATTTTTAATCCCTAAATCTTTTGCTTTTTGCGCAGTTTTCTCAAGCCGCAAAGAAAAACATTTGTCACATCGTAAGCCTTTTTCAGGTTCATTTTCAAATCCTTTTACATATTCGAAAAACTCCTCCGGTTCATATTTTTCTTCAATAAGTTCGACGCCGAAATGTTTGCATAAAGTTCTTTGAGCGTCGAGTCTTTTTTGGTATTCTTCTGCAGGGTGAATGTTTGGATTATAAAAATATACAACAACTTCATATCCCGCATCTTTCAAAAAAGATACGGGATATGAAGAACATATTGCACAGCAGGCATGCAGAAGGATTTTAGAATCCGCGTTTTTCTGCTCCTGCTTCGATAAGAATTCTTTTGAGTTCACTGTAAGGTTTTATCCCCATGTATACTGTACTTCCGATAACGGTTGCCGGTGTGCCGTTAATTCCTTTTGCTGTTCCAAGTTCGATATCATATTCGATTTGTTTTTTAACTTCGAAACTTTCAGCATCTTTTTGAAGCTTTTCTGTGTCAAGTCCGATTTTTTCCGCAATCTTGAGAATTTCTTCATCAGTATTTGGCTGTTTTTCAAAGAAAAGAGAATTAATATCCCAGAATTTTCCTTGTTTTTCGGCTGCCAGAGCGTATCGTGCCATCTGGCATGCGCCTACGTGGAAGGGCTGTTGAAGATATTTGTTGCATTCTGTATCAAGCGGAAGATTTTTGTGAATAATCTTTACATTCTTTAACTCTTTTGCAGCTTTGTGAATCATTATGTTATATGCGCTGCATATTGGACAACGATAATCTGTATATGCATAAACAATTACTTTACCGTCTTTGTCACCTAAAACATTACCGGAAACGGCATATTTGTTGTGTTTTGTGTTGACGAATTCTCCGAATTCTTTTTTAGATTTTACCTGGGGCGTGAATTTGTATGATAAGGTTGCCCAGCTTAAAAATCCTGTTGCGGCAAGCGCTACAATGATAAATGCAATTAAGTATTTTTTAATTTTTAATGCGTCAAGAAAATCTGCAACGCTGTTTTTGAAGGCTTTTATAAATCCGCCGTTTTGCCAGTCTGCTGCGATAAGAGCTATCAAAAGGTTTAGAATATATGTGAAGGCGCAGAGTATGCAAAGTTTTTTGATTTCAAAAAGGCTTACACAAAGAAGTATCATGCTGATTGTAAACGAAATCAGACCGAGCGCTGCAATGTAATCAAGCGGATTTTTGAAAACCTCCAGAAATCTTAAAAGTTTGAAGTCCTTCAATTTTTTTGCAAAAAGCAGCATAATAATGAACGAATACAAGAACAATCCCCAATACGCAAGCGGAATGCCAAAGAATTGGGATTCGGTTGTTTTTGCAATTCCGTCGCAGTCGATGAAGTTGCTGATTGAACAGAAACTTGGCAAAGCGTACGGATTGAAGTTTGCATTGTAATAAATAATTGCCAGTTTAATAGTTGTTACAAATCCTATAAAAGTAAGAATTAATATAACAATCTTTTTCACTAAATGTGATTTGTTTTCATTTTCCATAACTATTTCTCCTATCCGGTAAACTTATTTTACAATTATTTAAAAGTTAAATCAATAGGAAGAAAAGGGGATTTTTCCTTCTGGCAGACGATTAGATTGAGCGGAGTTTCCGCTTTAAATATCTTAACAGCGTGGAATTTAAGGAATATATGTGATATTATATTTTTGAAATTTTTATTAAAATTTGCCAAACTAATTTGCCTCGTCCCTGTGCGGCGGGAAGGTTTAAAGAATGAAGAAGAATATTTTCGATTTATATATGAACAAGCTTCTGGAATTACCGCTTTGGATTAAGCAGGTGATTTATGTGAAATTAAAAGAGGACATCAAAGAACACAATTGCGAAAAAATCCTTGAAACAAAAGAAGATGATTTGTTTGCCCTTTACAAACCCGTTTTGACATTTAACGGCAGAACTGAACTTATGCAAAAAAACTGCGGACTTGACGCAAATATGTATAGTTTTTTAAATCTCTGCAATGCCGATTATTCGATTTTGGAAATTGCGTTGAGCATGTATTTGACAATGGAAGAGGCCGCAAAATATTTCATGTTTTGTGTTGAACAAAAATATCTTGAGCGTCCTGAATCTGATCAAGCTTATGCAATGGCAGGATTTATTTCCGGCAAATTTAAGACAGGCGAGTACTTTATGCATAATAAAAAACTCAGCTTTAACCAGGTTCAAAATGCGCTTGACGAACAATGCAGGATTAACAGTGAAGGCAAACAGCTTAAGTACGCTCAGGTTCTTGATTCAATGAACCTGGTTGACAAAAATGATACAAAAATGATTTTTACTCTTCAGGAGGAATCGAAAAAAAGATTTATTCTTGATTATACTTCAGCTCCTACAGCAAGCAGAGCGTATATGAACTTGGAAGAAAAATCATCTGAAGAAGTTGAAAAACTTAAAGACGAAAATAAGAAATTAAAAGAAAAACTTGTGCAGCTTTTGAAGATTGTGAGGAAAGATGTTTAACCCGAGACCTGAAATTCTGGTAAAATACCTGCGCGGAACTCTTGTGGAGGAAGAACATTACGGCTTTAGAATGCTGGCAAATAAGGAAAGAGTTCTGGAATATTCCGGCGAAACCGGACATTACCCGTTTTACCTGCGCTCCTGTGCCAAGCCTTTGCAGGCAAGTCTTTTGATAGATTACGGTATGGATATCAAATATGATATGTCAGATGAAGAAATTGCAATTTGTTGTGCTTCTCACGCTGGCGAGGATGTTCATCTGGAAGTTGAAAGAAATCTTTTAAATAAACTCGGCATTGATGAAACTTTTTTGAAATGCGGAATTCACAAGCCTTTATCCAAAACCAAACAGGAGGAAATGCTGCTAAAAAATGAAGTTGAAAACGTCCTTCATAACAATTGTGCAGGAAAACATATTATGATGCTCGGGCTTTGTAAAATGAACGGATGGGATTTAAATACTTATTATGAAGATGAACATCCGCTTCAAGTAAAAATAAAAGAAAAAATTACAGAGCTTTGTGCTCTCAAACACAGATTTCCGATGACAAAAGATGGCTGTGGCGTGCCTATTATGTCAATGCCTTTGGAAGATATGCTTAGAGGATATCTGAACTTATTCACAAACCCGCGTTATGAAAAGATTAAAAATGCATTTTTAAATCATCCGTATTTAATCGGCGGCGAAAATCGTTTGGATACAAAAATTATACAAAATTCCGAAAAAATCATTGCAAAAGTCGGAGCCGGTGGGCTTTGTATTGTTGTAAATCTTGAAAAAGAAGAGGCATTTGTTGTGAAAATCAGCGATTGCGATATGAAAGCGCGTGAATATGTTGTGGTGCAATCACTTAAAAATCTTCACTGGGCTGATATTTCTTCTGATATGATAATTCGCACTCTCCACGGCGAAACAGTTGGGCAAATCGTTGCAATGTAGGTTTATTTTAAAACAACATCTGTCATTATGTTTCTTTTGTTATTAATCCATCGTGTCGGTTTAGAAAGGGAAGCTGTTTCAATTCGACCTCTTCTGTTTTTAACAAGCTGGCAGCCCATAAGTTCGTTTGTTGTTCTGAAATATTCGGTTTTATTTCTTGCGGCATATAGACCTTTTGCATAATTTTCATATAATTTTTCAAGGACTTTTCGGGGCATTTGGGAGGGCTTATGGTTTGTGAAAATCATCATATCGTTAATTCTTCTTTTGCAAAGACCCGGAAGTACTTCTCCGCCAGCAACTCTGTGGTCGAATTCCATTGCTGCATTGTAAAAACAAGCATCTGCTTTTTTAGGATTTTTGCCTTTGTGTTTAAAGCCTTCGTTAATATGTCCGATAAGCTTTTTGCTTTCTCTAAATGTACTTACGCCTGTATTAAAAATTAAATCAATTAATGCTTCTTTTTGCGCCTGCGTAAGCTTGTTGTAATTAGCGCCAAAGGTTTTCTTCAATCCGTTTTGGGCTTCCAGAATGTCCTTTGTCAAAAGCTGATACATATCTTTGTCAGATAATTTATATCCGCGTGCTTTGAGTTTTCTGTATTTTTGCAGTTCTTTTTTCGGTCTGCAGGCTAAATCATGTCCAATTCCGACAATAGGACGGGAAATAGGATCTTCTGAAAGTTCTCTTTTCACTCCTTCAAATTCAATAAGTTTATTTATAAATTCCTGGCTGATTCCGGTAACCTTGCTTACATCAGATTTTTTTGAAACTGATTTGATTTTCTGCGCATCCGACATTTCAGAAATTTCAACGGAATTATTTACTGGATTATTTGGTCTTGTTTGCGTAGTTCTTTCTATTACAGGTGCTTTGCTTGGGACGGGCTGAGGTGCTAAAGGCGGTTTGATTTCAAGCTGTGGTTCCGGAATTGGTGCCTGCATTTTCTTTTTAAACGCTTCCGATGGCTGTGCGTATACGTAATATACTTTATCCTTAAGTACTTTTGCAGTTTTATTGTCCATGTTATTAAGTTCTAAAAATTCTTTTACTGTCATTCCGTACTTTGTTGCAATTGAGGTTGCGGTGTCGCCTTTTTGGGCTTTGTGACCCGGAACATTGAACTTTGTGCCTGCCGGAATTGAAAGCTTTTCATTTTCAAAATATTTTGCCAAATGTTGATTGTTTTTGATGAAATCTTTTTTGGAAATTATAAATTTCGACGCGATACTTCTCCAGCCTTTACCTTTTGGGAGGGTATATTGTGCGCTGTATTTTGGATTTGTCTGAGAAGCGGCTTTTTGGCCGTAAACTATCTCATTAAAATCAAACATTTTGAAAAGTTTTTCATAATCAAAATCAGGCATTAAAAAATTTCCTTATTTTCTACACATATGAGAAAATACGTCAGATTAATTGAAAAACTTTAAAAAATCAGAAAATTTTGTAAAGAATTTTTACGTATTGAAAATTCTGTCTCCGGCATCTCCCATTCCGGGAACAATGTAGCCTTTTTCATTGAGTTTTTCATCAACTGCAGCCGTGATAATTTCTATATCAGGATAATGCTTGCGGATATTTTCAATACCTTCCGGAGCAGCAATAATGCAGATACATTTGATGTTTTTAATCGGAATTCCTTTGTCGGCATAGAGTTTTATTGCTTCAAGTAGCGAATTCCCGGTTGCAAGCATGGGGTCTGTAATATAGATATAAAACTTTTCAGGATTTGGTGCCTCCATAGGAACTTTGTTGTAATACCAAATTGGTTTAAGAGTTTTTTCATCCCTGTACATTCCAATATGGCGTATGCAGGCTTGTGGAAGAATGTCGATGGCTTCATCAGTAAATATCAGGCCGGCGCGTAAAATCGGTGAAATAATTAAATTAATTTCAGGGTCGATAGTTTTTGCAATGAAGGACGCAACTGGAGTTTTAACCTCTTTTTCTACGAGCGGAAGGTTTTGGGAGGCCTCATACAAAAGGCATCTTGTGATTTTTCTTGCGGCAATCCTAACACCCTGGCTGTCTGTTTTTTCGTCGCGCATTACGCAAAGGTTTAAAAGTACAACAGGGTTTGAAATTATTTTCACATTTTTCAAATTCATTTTTCCCACTCCTTAATCCTTGTTTTAAATTTTTGATTATTTTCCTGCATATTATCAAGCGCAGTGTTTATTTTGATTAAACTGTTTGTTATCTCGTTGGGGGTTACGGTTATATTTTCGGTCTCGTCTGCAAACTGATTCATGAAAAATGAACTTCTTGCACCTATCGCGCCCAGTTTATCAAACATTTCATTCAAAAGCGTCATTGATGCACTGAGCCGTTTAGGCTCGTTAACTACAATAAAATTATTTGAGGCGAGAGTTTCTTCTGTTGGCTGGGTAATTTCAAGAGATTTTGACCCTCCGAGGCCGTTAAATTCAACGGTTGCAACTGAACCCTGAGGGATTTCAACATCTTTTTCTGTGAGAACAAATTTTACATAAACCGTATTGTTTACAATATGTATTTTTTGGATATATCCGACCTG
Source organism: uncultured bacterium (assembly GCA_900551915.1). Classification (GTDB taxonomy): domain Bacteria; phylum Cyanobacteriota; class Vampirovibrionia; order Gastranaerophilales; family Gastranaerophilaceae; genus Scatenecus; species Scatenecus faecavium. Next base: position 6,345 of record URXT01000019.1, on the reverse strand, counting down.
GACTCCCATAAACTTTACCGGAGAACCCACAATCATCCCGTCAACGTCCGGCATGAAGATTTGGTAAGTTTTCAGTTCTTTTGCTTTGTGGTATTGGTGAATTTTAATTCCGCCAAGCACAAGACCTATAATCACAAGCCAGATGACTAATTCAATCCACGCGTAAAAATGCAGTTTAAAATCCTTTACCATACAATTATTATACACAAAACATGGTTTTTGCCACTTGCCAAAAAGTTTTTTGTATTATAATATGAAAATAATAATTTAAAGTTGTGAGGTTTACATATGGAACAGATAATAAAAGTAGCATGGGATTTGAATGAAAATACCGAAAACAGATACCAGCTTGTTTATGAAATTGCCGAACTTGCAAAAAAACTTGTTGATGAAAATCAGGCTAAAAAAGCTCATGATGATTTCGGTTTTGAAGAAAATTACGACAACGGCTACACAAAAGAAAATCCTGTTGAACATGCCATTATGGTTAAAGCGTCAGAAGCTGACGACAACAGGCTTGTAGGTTAATTAAGTTTTACAAAATGCACAAGAGTTCAGGCTTTTGTGCATTTTTGTGTTAAAAATTATTTGATTAGTGGAGTTTTTATGGAAAATACCTTGAATTATATTAATGAAAAGACAAACGGTTTTACGCCTGAAATAGGAATTGTTTTAGGCTCGGGGCTGGGCGAATTTGCGGATGAACATTGTGACTGCGCATTAGCATACTCTGAAATTCCGGAGTTTTTGAAATCAACTGTTAAGGGGCACAAGGGACGCCTTGTTTTTGCCGAAATCAACGGCAAAAAAGTTGTTATGATGCAGGGGCGCAATCATTTTTACGAAGGACATTCAATGGCCGAAATAACTTATCCGATAAAAGTTATGAAAAAATTAGGCGTTAAAACCCTTCTTCTCACAAACGCGGCAGGCGGCGTGAATGAAAGTTTTAAACCGTCAGATTTAATGATAATAACCGACCACATAAATTTTATGGGCACAAATCCGCTGATTGGTCCTAATGATGAAACTTTAGGCGAAAGATTTCCGGATATGAGCGAAATTTATAAAAAAGATTTGATTCAAATTGCTGATGAATGTGCGTCAAAACTCGGTATAAAATTGCAGCACGGAGTTTATTTTGCCTCCTCGGGCCCTAGCTATGAAACTCCAGCAGAAATTAAGATGGCACGAATTCTCGGTGCTGATGCGGCAGGAATGTCTACTGTTCCGGAATCGATTGTTGCAAATTACTGCGGCATGAAGGTTTTGGGAATAAGCTGCATTTCAAATCTGGCTTCCGGTGTAAAAGGGGCACAAAAGCTTTCGCATGCAGAAGTCATTGAAACTACAAATGCCGCAAAAGCAGGATTTAAAGCTCTATTGAAAGAGATAATCGCAAAAATTTAATGAATTTCATTAAAATAAAAAAGACAGGTTTTGCGCCTGTCTTTTTTTATTACTTTTTTACTATTACACTTGTGAAACTGAAATACTGGTTATTCCGGAGTTTCTCGCGCTGTCCATAAGCTTTACAACAGCACCGTGGGTTGCATCCCCGTCTGATTCAATCATCATTCCGTCCGGATAGTCTTTTGCCATTTGCGCTATTGTTTTTTCAAGGTCTGAAACCTGGATTTCTTCGCCATTAATAAAATATTTATCCTCTGCCGTAACATTCACAGTCAAAATTTTGGTATCTTTTTTAACCTGTTCCTGCGCAACGTTTTCCGGAACTGTTAAATTAAGTCCCTGCTGGTCAAGCAAAGGCGCTATTACCATCATTATAATTAACAGCACAAGAAAAATATCTGTTAATGGTGTTATGTTTATTTCATTAAATTCTCCGCGGTCACGGCTCATGTTTAGACTCCTTGTTTGTTTTCTTTAAGGTCTTTTTGTTCTTTTTTTGATAAAGGTTCCCCTGCGACAATAAGTTTTTTATATTCAGCGTCCTGCGCCGCGTTCATAACCTTCATAATTTCCGAACTTTTTACCTTTTCATCTGCTTTTACAACGACTTCCGGTTTTTCAAGAGTTTCTTTGAGCGCTGTTAATTCGCTTGTAAGCTGGTCTTCTGTAACAGGCGTACCGTTTAGATACATCTGGCCGTCTTTTGTAATTGAAATTGTTGCGTTCTTTTGTTCTATTGCAATTCCGCTATTGATTTCAGGTACCGAAATTGCGTTGTCCATTGACTGAAATGTCGGTGCAACAACCATCATTATGATTAACAGCACAAGAAAAATATCTGTTAACGGTGTTATATTTATTTCGGTAAACATTTTACCTTTTTTGTTAGTGCTCATTGCCATTTTTGTAATATCCTTCCACCGGTTCCGGTGTTTTTACAGCTTTTTATTTTAATTATAATGAAACGTTTGCTGCTGTTTTGTTTGATTCATCTTCTGAGTCAACAAAGCTTAAGAAAAGCAGTTTAATCAACTGGAAATCATCTTCATAACGTTTTACTATTGATTGGAAAGAGTTGTAGAATACAACAGCCACAATCGCAACACCAAGACCGAAGGCGGTTGCAATCAACGCTGAACCGATACCCATTGCAACTGCTGCTGACTGGTTGCCTTGAGTTGCCAGATCCTGGAAGGTGTAAAGAATTCGGACTACTGTTCCGAACAAACCTAAGAACGGCGCAACACCGCCGATTGTACCTAAAATTGTTAAATGGCTTTCCAATTTTCTTGTTGCAAGCGCTGCGGCAATATCAAATGAACGTGAAAAACCGTTTCTTTGTTCTGAAAAAATTCTGACAGCTTCTTCTGTGACTTCACCGATAACGCCGCCGCAGTTTTCCGCAACGCTTTGCGCGCCTTGAAGATTGTTTTTAGCCAATTCCTTCTGTAATTTCGGGATGAAAAGTACAACGTCGCGTTTGTTTTTTTTGTAGAATTGAAATCTGTTGATAACAACCGCTACAACCAGAATTGAACAGATTAAAATCGGTAAAAGTACCGGCCAATCCAGTTTAATTGAGTGTAATAGTAATTCCATTGTTTTCTCCTTTTTTAATATGGCTTACGACCTTAGTCGACCCGCCTTATGTAGATTGCTTGTTAGTTTTTTGTAAAAGCCATTGCTGCCGGCTTTACTCGGTTTATGCACTCAGGGTGCATTAGTGAAATTTTGTTGTCATTTGTGAACCTTTTCCCTTCGCACCTGTTTTTCTCGAAGGTCTTAGTCTGCCGTGGCTTACGGTTTTACCCGTTCTGCCTTGTATAGATTGCTTGTTTAGTTTTAAATTTACCCTGTAAAGGTCTTTTCACTTTTCACCTTTCACTTCTCACTACATTCGTAACGAACCCCTCACCCTTCACTTTTTTCATGCTACAATAAAACTATGATTGACAGATATTCACGCGAAGAAATAAAAAAAATATGGGATTTGAATTCCAAATTCGATTATTATTTGAAGGTCGAAATTGCAGTCTGCGAGGCTTATTCAAAACTCGGAAAAATCCCGAAAAAAGAGGTTGATGAGATTAAAAAACGTGCGAAATTCTCTATCGAACGCATTGACGAAATTGAACGGGAAGTCCGCCACGACGTAATCGCGTTTTTAACATGTGTGAACGAAAGCCTGGGTGAAGATTTGGCGCGGCATATGCACATCGGAATGACGAGTTCTGACGTTATTGACACGGCTTTTGCCCTGCAAATTCAGGACAGCGGGAAAATCATCAAAACTGATTTGGATGAAACAATCAAGTCATTAAAAGATTTGGCAAAAAAACACAAAAAAACAATCTGCATCGGCCGCTCACATGGTGTTCATGCAGAAGTTATGACTTTCGGCGTCAAGCTGTGCAGCTGGATTGATATTCTTGAGCGCCAGCGTGATAATTTTGAACATGCGCTTGAAGAAATCCGTGTCGGACAGATTTCGGGGCCTGTTGGAACTTACAGCAACATTTCACCCGAAGTTGAAAAAATTACCTGCAAAAATCTCGGATTGAAGCCTGCCAGAATTTCAACCCAGGTAATTGCACGCGATTATCACGCCTATTTTATGCAGTCGCTGGCTTTGATTGCAAGCGTTCTGGAGCAGTTTGCAACTGAAATTCGTCATCTGCAAAGAACAGAGGTTTTGGAAGTTGAAGAAGGTTTTACAAAAGGCCAAAAGGGGTCTTCTGCAATGCCGCACAAAAAAAATCCGGTTTTATCCGAAAATCTTTGCGGGCTAGCGCGTGTTGTAAGATGTAATTCGCTTGCTGCAATGGAGAATATTCCGCTTTGGCATGAAAGAGATATTTCCCACAGTTCCGCCGAAAGAATTATTTTTCCGGACAGTTTGATACTGGTAGATTTTATGCTTGCGCGTTTCAACAGCGTTGTTCAAAATCTCGTTGTGCATGAAAAAAATATGCTTAAAAATACCGACAAGTTCGGCGGAATTGTATTTTCTCAAAAAGTTTTGCTTGAACTTGTTGAAAAAGGTTTGACGCGCGAGGAAGCTTACAAAATAGTTCAGCGCAATGCACTTGACGCGTTTGAAAATGACGGCGATTTCAAGGCTAATCTTATGAAAGATGAAGAGATTATCAAACGTCTTTCGATTGAAGAAATCGACAAAATTTTTGATAAACAGGAATTTTTAAAGAATATTGAAACGATTTACAAACGAATTTTGTAAATACATCGTAATCTTGAAAATCCAAATCGTTGCTTGCCAAGCAAAAACTGATGTGAAATTCAATAATAAATTAAAAATCCGCTCCAATTATATTGAAGCGGATTTCTTATAATTTGTTTTATTTTTGCGTTACTTAACTTCTTTAATAACAATTGAAGCATTTTGGCCGCCAAATCCAAAAGAATTTGACAATGCAGCATGGATTTGCGCTTTTCTTGCTTTGTGAGGAACGTAGTCGAGATTTCCGACTTTTTCGTCCTGATTGTCAAGGTTAATTGTCGGAGGAACAATGCCTTCGTTAATCGCCTTAACGCAGGCAATACATTCAACTGCACCGGTTGCGCCAAGAAGGTGGCCATGCATTGATTTTGTTGAAGAAACCATCAAATTCGGGTTCTTTTCTTTATCGCCGAAAAGATTTTCGATTGCTTTTGACTCGGCAATATCGCCTAAGCCTGTGCTTGTACCGTGAGCGTTGATATACTGGATATCTGACGGCTCTAAACCAGCATCTTCAAGTGCAAATTTCATTGCATGAGTTGCACCCTGGCCTTCAGGATCCGGAGCTACAACATCATAAGCATCACCTGTCTGACCATAGCCGACAATTTCTGCATAAATTTTTGCACCGCGTTTTTTAGCGTGTTCATATTCTTCAAGAATAAGAACTCCGGCGCCTTCACTCATTACAAAACCATCTCTGTCAACATCCCACGGACGTGAAGCTTTTTGCGGCTCGTCATTACGTTTTGACAAAGTTCTTGCTGATGAGAATGCGCCAACGCCAACATCACAAATTGTAGCTTCGCAGCCGCCGGCAAGCATAATATCCGCATCACCGTATTGAATTGCTCTAAATGCGTCGCCAACTGAATGTGTACCGGTTGCGCAAGCCGAAACAACAACTTTATTAATGCCTTTAAAGCCGTATTTCATAGAAATTCTGCCTGATGCCATGTTAACAATCATCATCGGAATTGTGAACGGTGAACATTTGTTCGGACCTTTTTCAAGAATTCTGATATGGTTGTCTTCAAAGGTTCTGAAACCGCCGGCAGCAGAGCTTACAATAACACCGATTTTATAAGGGTCAACATCTTTAACTTCTTCCAAATTTGCATCTTTAACGGCTTCATCTGCCGCAATCATTGCAAACTGGATAAATCTGTCCATTTTTTTAGCTTCTTTCGGGTCAATATAATCGTCAGGATTAAAGTTCTTAACTTCGCCTGAAATTTTCGCAACATGCTTTGAAACATCAATTAATTCTGATGTTGAAATGCCGCTTTTGCCTTCGACAAGACTATTCCAAAATTTATCAGCTCCAACCCCGAAAGGTGTAACTGCACCAAGTCCTGTTATAACAACTCTTCTTTTAGCCATCTCTTTACCTTTTATAAATACTCTAACTGATTAATGCGGATTTTATTTACTTTTCGCAGAAATCATTTTGAAAACCGGCTCACTTAATTTCCATAATTGTGAAAATTCGCCTAAACTTTTTAAATATACGAGGGGGAAATTTATATTTAACTTTCACCCTCGCAAATTTTTAATATTCTCACATCTTTAAATTTAAAGATGCTTTCGGGCAAAGCCTCGATTATTTGTGAGAATCAATATAATTTACAGCGTCTTGAACTGTTTGAATTTTTTCAGCTTCTTCATCAGGAATTTCGCAGCCGAATTCTTCT
>URXT01000018.1 GCA_900551915.1 uncultured bacterium | reverse complement strand
TACTCACAGAAGGTAAAAAGCATTATACCGAGCTCAAAAATATAGCAGTTTGGAATAAAGGCGTCGGCGGTATTGGGGCTTTGTATAGAAGCCAACATGAGATGGTGCCGATATTCAAAAACGGAAAAGCCAAGCATCAAAACCATATTCAACTAGGTAAATATGGCAGGTATCGTACAAATGTTTGGGATTATCCTGGCGTCAGAGCAACAAACCCTGCATCTTTGGAACTCCTGAAACTGCATCCTACAACGAAATCTGTATCTTTACTTCATTCGATTATGCTAGATACTTCGTCTAAAAATGACATTGTACTGGACTGTTTTGGCGGTTCAGGCTCTACATTGCTTGCCGCAGAACGATGTAAACGCAGAGCTCGATTGATTGAAATAAGCCCGCGATATGTGGATGTAACAATTTTTCGCTGGGAGAAAGAAACCGGCAAAACTGCTAAATTAATCAAAAACTTTGCGGAGGTTCAAGATGGAGAATAATAAAAATTACGAAATCGGTTATGGAAAACCGCCAAAGAATACTCGTTTTACCAAAGGACGCTCCGGCAATCCCGCAGGGCGGAAGAAAAAAGTAATTCCTGAGACGTTATTTCATGCGATAAGCCTTGAATTATGTCAACAAAAGACCATTACAAATGCAAGCGGGCTGAAAGAGAAAGTGCCTCTTTACAGCATTCTTGCAAAAAAAATGGTTCAAGATGCGATTCAAAATGACGGTCCTTCCAGGAAATTCTTACTTCAATCAAATAATCTGTTTAAATGTAATTTCAACGATATCGTGAAAAGTCTTATAGAACGTCAAAATCCTGTTGAGCCTGAATTTACAGAGGATGAGCGAAATCGCTTGGTACAACATTTACATGAAATGTATGATAAACTGTTATCCGAAAAAGAGCAAAAATAATTACATTTCAAATAATGTCATCAATTCAAAATCCCTGCTACTGACTGGTTAGGGATTTTGTTTTATTCGCTATTATAGCTAATATATGTTATAATTACTTAAAATAAAGGATTATAGCATGGAAAATGAAATTATAATTTATCAGACTCAAGACGGTCAAACCAAAATTGATGTAAGAATAGAAAACGAAACAGTTTGGCTTACGCAAAATCAAATGGTTGAATTGTTTCAATCAAGCAAAGCCAATATTAGTGAACATATTTCTCATATTTTTGAGGAAGGAGAACTGGATGAAAATTCAGTTGTTCGGAATTTCCGAACAACTGCTTCCGATGGAAAAAATTACAATACCAAACACTACAATCTTGATGTAATTATTTCTGTGGGTTATCGTGTTAAATCTTTACGTGGCACTCAATTTAGAATTTGGGCGACACAAGTTTTAAAAGAATATCTGAAAAAAGGATTTGCTCTAAATGATGATTTGTTAAAACAAGCAGGTGGCGGCGGATATTGGCAAGAACTTTTAGAACGTATTAGAGATATTCGTTCTTCTGAAAAAGTTTTTTACCGTCAGATTTTAGATATTTATGCTACAAGTATGGATTACAATCCTAATGCCGAGGAGACTAAATTATTTTTCAAAGTTGTTCAGAATAAAATGCACTTTGCCGCACACGGCCATACTGCAGCAGAAGTGATTTATTTGCGGGCAGATAGCACAAAAGATAATATGGGCTTGACTGTTTTTAAAGGTAATCATCCGAAAAAAGATGAAGTTACAGTTGCAAAAAATTATTTGGATGAAAAAGAACTAAACATTTTAAACAGAATTACATCTGCATATCTTGAATTTGCAGAATTACAGGCAATCCGACAAATCCCTATGACAATGAAAGACTGGATTGCAAAACTCGATGATTTTATAAAAATGACCGGAAGCGAACTTCTTGAAAATCCAGGAAAAATCTCAAAACTTGAAGCTGAAAACAAAGCACTTGCCGAATATGCAAAATACAAAGAAACAATAAAATGCGAATTATCCGAAGTTGAAAAACATTTCTTAGAATCTGTTAAGCAAACACAGAAACAGTTGGAAAAGAAACAAATAAAAAAATAACGTATATTTGTTACTGTTATTTTTCTCCGCTAATAAATATTCTCCAAAATTCCGGAGGAAGTGGTGAATGATATTTAATGCAGGCTAAAATATATGCTGCAATGGGTATATTTAGATCATTTATATTAATATCTCTTTCTCTCATTTTTTTCATAAATGATTTAATTGTATTTTGTTTATTTTCATCATTTTGATTCTTAAAATCAGAAAAATTACTTGTGCTTACTCCTGTTCCGTTGACAACCTGTTTTTTAAATATATTATCTTGCCAAGTTTTATCAGGATACCAACTAACTAAATCTATTTTTTCTCTATCATTTTCATTTGCATAAATAATTTCATCAAAATAATATTTTATAAGTTCATCAGCTTTTTCTTTATCAAAAACAGTAAACATTTCTAATAACATTGTTAATAAATAACTTGATTTGGAACTCCATTCTATTGGTTTTTCATTAGTTGCAACAAATTCAGCAACCAAATCCAATCTGTTTCGAGATTCAATAAATGGAATTCTTGTTTTTTGCATTTTTCTAACACACAAAAAATTTCCTAACTCAATAAAAAAATTGTAAAGTTTTTCTTTTTTATTACTTAATAAATAAACGATGAATATCAAATAAAGTTCGATATGATTAATATCAAGTAAAGGATAATAACATGACGTATTATTTTCAATAATTTTTTCCATATAATTAGAAAAATATTCTAAAACTTTATTTTTTTGTTTTTCATCAAGTATATATAACATGTTGAGATAAAGTATTCCTAATCTGCCCAAATGCCAATATGTTGTATAACTTGTACTAATTGCATTAAGTGACATAAAAGGAGTTTTGCAATTTATTCCATAGGGAGTAGTAAGAAGTTCATTATAAGTTTTAAAATATAAAACTAATTCATTTATATAGAAATCTCTCCATATTAAAACAACTATTTTCTGAAGTTTTTTATTCAATGAAGGAAATAAGTCCCAGAGTTTTAAAACGGCATATTCTATTAGATCATACCATCCTATAATTGAACTTGGATAATTCCTTAATTCATTTTTTAATATTATTAAAGAAAACGGAACTAGATTTAACTTTCTTTCATCAATACTTTTTGTAAAAATTTGATTTAAGAAATTTTTCCAGTTAGGAATTAATTGATTTTCCCACTCTTTTGTTCCATATTCAAAATCAGAAACTTGCAATGAAATATACGAAAATAAACCTGAAAGATTATTTGGCAAAATATCTGCACTTAATAAATTTTCAGTTACCTCTTGTACCAATCTGTCAATATTCCATCTTACAAATTCCAAATCTATTTTGTCATATATTTTTTTAGGCGCAGATTTTATAAAATTTTCATAACATTCAATTCCTTTTTTATCATCATTTTTATTATATACTGTTATAATTTTATATTTTTCTATTTTTTCAAAATTTATTTCAATATTTTCTAAATCAGGATTGATAGCTCGTCTCAAATCGCTGTCAAAATCTTTTTGAGTCCAATTATTATAAGTAAGTTTATCGGCTTTTAACAAAAATACTATTACCAATCTGCTTTTTTTATCATAAAAACTAAAATCAATACCGAATTCAGCTTCAGTTTTATGCGTAATAACCTGCCCTTTACATTCAATATGAAAAGGATATCTGATAGGTTGCCATTTTTGTGATAAACCGTATTGATATATAATCCAATCAAAACCTATTTGGTAGTCACCTTTATTAGTTCTGTATGAGCGTTCAGAAAGGCTTAGTAAATAATTTGTGATATATGCTTCTTTATTTTGCATCTATTATTTCCTTCTTTAATCTTAAAACATCGTTATTAAGATCAATACTTCTAAATGCTTCAGAAATTGGATCAAGAAAAGATAATATTGGAATCTCTACAGAATGTGTAAGATGAGTAAAAGATTCACTATCAGATATTCCTTGAGCTGTTCTATGAGCATGTTTATTACCATATAATATCTCTATATTATTACAAAGAGCCATAAATATTGATGCTTTTTCTGATTCATCTAAAATTTCTTTATTTTGTTTTGTTAAGCCTTTAACTGCTGCATCATAACAACTTGGGAAAGAAAAACTATTCACCGGACTGTCTTTAAATTTATTAATTATATCAAAATAATTTGTAACTTTTTTAATACAAGTTTTAACTAACTTACAGGCTTGATTATGATTTTGTAATGTTTCATAGCATCCATGAGGGAAATTTATACATTGATGAGAGATTTCTACGTCCAAAAAATTCTTGAATGATTTATTTTCAATTTCATTTATTCGAACATTCAAATCAATAATAAACTTGGCAAAAATATTTCCATAATGAATTTTTAAAAGTGTTTCTTTAAAAATTAATTCAAATAATTTATCATCAACAGTTAAAAATATATTACTGTCTAAATTCACTTTATCAGAATTTTTTATATAAATATTTTGCGCAAAACTTCGTTGATTTAAATTTTTAGATACGAATAATTTTGTAAAAAAAGTTTTATTAATTTTTTCTATAAATTTATTCATAAAATAATCTTCTTCTAATAATACTGATAAATCATTCTGTTTTAAAATATTTTCAAGTAATTCTATAAACTTTTCAGGATATTTTTGCAATATTTTGACTAATAAAAAGCTTAAAGTTTTATATGTTCCTTTATTTTTATTACTAATAGGTTGGATGTTAATTAATATCTGATTTATAGAATTTATATTATCCGGATTATCAATAGCCCGTTGGGCATATTCAACACAATAATGTTTTGATAAATCAGATAAATTATGATGAGAATTAGTAATTAACCATTCTGATATAAAATCTTTTACGTCAGATTTTTTCGTAGAAAGAAATACTCTATATGCCATAAAAAATGCTTGAGATTCGATTTCTTTATTATTTTTATCCAAAATCTCTTTAAGAATTGTGTTTAATTCTTTTATTTCAACATCATTATCACAAAAAGTATTAACCAAAGAAGAATAATAATATTTTTGTATGGTTATATTTTCAGTATCTTTCATCAGTTTATCCAGCTCCTTAATACCATCAAAATTTTGTACCCGTAATATTCCGAGAATTATTGAAACCAGATTGTGAATTATTTCAGAATATTCCATATTTAATAATTTATTTAATATTTTTAAAGCAAGAATTTTGTTATTCTCGGTAAACTGGGCAATTCCATTGTAAAACAGAAAAGCACAATAATCATTTTCAACAAATTTCCCTAAGCTAATAAACCATTCAATAAAAAATTCAACTGATAAATTAAACTTATTAGTCATAAATTCTTTGAAAACTGCCAAAACATTAAATGTATCAACTTCTATAGCTAAGACTAGATTCAAAAAGGATAGTTGATTTTCTTTTGGTAGCGAGAGTAGCTTTTTATACCATAATTTTGCAAGAAAAACTTTTATAATTTTTTCATAATGTAACGAACAATATAAATGTGTTAAAACATCATAAAAATTTTCATCGGATATTATATTTAATACTACATCATAATTATCTGTTTTAGTAATATTATTTATCTCAACAAGAATATCATTTTTATAATTTTCATAAAAATTATTTTTAATATTATTTTGAATATTATTAACTAATGTACACAATTTTAAATCCATATTTACTCCTGTACGCTATTATAACATAATATATATAAAGAATCTGAGAAATTGAATAGGTGAATTAATGTTAAAGAATTTAAATTATGCTAATTGGTTATATTTTATTGGGACAAAAGAAAATCCTACACAAATATTTGTATATGGTTTATCTGTACCGACAAACTGTCCAATAGAATACTCATTAAATATGGAAGATAAAGGTGCAATTAAAGCTGGAACACATCTTTATTTGTTTAGATCAGTAAAACGACTGGATGCTGTATTGGTTGATAATAATATTAATTTGGAGAAAATATACTCAGATGATAAACATAAATTACCTTGTAGGGAAATTCTAAATATTATCACTAAGCAACATTTTATTCAAAAATCTGAAAGTTGTCCTGTTAAACACGGTATACAAAGTCCAATAAATTCTTTAGTTAATATTAATTGTTTTTATAGTACTGAATTCTTTGAAAGAAAATTTAATAATGAGCAAATTATTAAAATACTGCAAAGACTTTCAGAAGATACCAATCAAAATTTTTATGGGATTTATGCACGAAGAATTGGATGTTATGAAATTGTGGAAGCCCAATCATGGGCCGAAAAATCTTGTCCTTTTTATATCGAATATAATAAGGACGAAAAACAATATTATTTCATTAAACAAAATGATTTTATAGAAAATTTACATGTATTATTTAGACGTTACTATTCTAAAGATGAGAAAGTATTTGAAAAATTGATTTTTATTCCTAAAGAGCAATTAAAATTTTCACTTAATACTGCATCAGATGATGATCTTGGATTTGAATATGCTGTATACAATATGGATGGAGAATTACTGCACGAAGATTATGTGATATTTCTAAAGAGCTTGTCTTTTAATGTATTTATTAATGGTGGTTCCAGAAAAATTAAAGATAAATTTTCAAAGATAGATAATAAACTTGAAACACTATCTTTAGCTAGTGAAAGTATTTCGGTAATGAAATCTCCGGATATAGATGAAAAAATATCTTTTTTGCAAGAAGCACATGAGCATCTTTTAAATATTATTACGGAAAATCAAGTTTCCGACAAAGAAGGTCGATGGTTTCAAATGTCTAAAAATTTACTCAGTGATATTGTTGATTATTTGAATTCTCTTCATATACAGACTTCTGAAATTATTATTATAGATCCTTATGCAGATGATGACACTTTGCATTTAGCTATTCGTCTAAAAACATCAAAAATTAAAATAATTTCATCAAGCAAATCTCTACCTAAACAATATTTATTTAACAATATAAGAAGAATAATATTCTTAAAAAAACAATTAAATGATGCTAATTTCTACACAGGTAATGTAAAATATCATTTTATTAATAAGAATTTTCATGATCGTTTTATATTATTTAAAACAGATAATGATATTGAAATTTATTGTTTACCTAATAGTTTAAACGCAATGTTAAAAAATGATGATTTCCTTGTCTTAAGATTAAATGGAAAAGTAAAATTTCAAGCGATATCACATATTAATCAACTCAATAGTTTATGTAATGATAAAAATTTATTGGAGAATTTAAAAGATGACACTGACTAATGAACTTGGCATTAATGAATTATTTCAAATATTCCCAGAAAATATATTAGGTACAACTTTAAATTATATTGAAAACAATAAAATTAGCTTAATGCAATTTATTGGAATATTATCATTACTTGGACATACCCATAATAAATATCAAGAATGCTACCCTAAATTAAAACAATATTTAAAGATTAATTTTTTAAAAAATATATATACTGAATTTGAAAATTTAAAACCTATATTTACTAACTCAGAAAATATTTCATCAGAAAATATTCAAGAGTTGTTAGAAGCTAATTTGTCAAAAGATTTAATAAATCGAGTTGCGTATACAGAAACGATAACCTTAAAACAAAGCTTTTCTCATAATGGTTTATATTATTTATTTCATTTCCTTCTTGACCTTGATTTATCTAATTTTGAAAATTGGATAAAGAATACGCAACGGCTTGATTTTAAAATTATATTTTTAAATACTATCTTATGTGACTATACAAATTCTGATATAATATTAGACAATTTAGATAATGCTCAATTAGGTATTGTTCAAGCTTTTTATTCATTAAGAAGATTTCAAATTGATAAAATGTGTCGTAATGTATATTGTAAAAATGAAGATATTAATTTATTGTTTAAATCAAATCTTCCGGTTAGAAGTAAGTTTATAATTTATTTGCAATATATAACAAAAAAATATCATGGGTTGAATTTAAAAGAACTTCAAGAACATAATGAGTTTGAAAAAGATATAGATAAATTTAATGAATTTGATTACAACTATAATGAAGAAGAATTTTTTGATTTTATAAATATATATTACTCTGGAATAGGGTTTAAGATTATTCAAACAATTCAAAATGAAGAGAAAAAACAATTATTTTTAGAAAAACTTCAAAATAAATTACTAGACTATTTATCTAAAGAAAGATTTATAGATCTTAATATAGATTATGCAAATTTACTTGGTTTTATAAGTATAGAATTAACTTATTGCCAAAATTTAGAAACAATTTTTAATAGAAAATATAAAGAACTTTCTTTCCCTTATAGTTTTTGCAAAGTAAAAAATTGGGATGAGCAAGTTGTCTTTATGTTTTATCTTTTGATAGGACTTTATGTTTATAAAAAAACAAATAATGAAGAATTTGTCGAATATGTAGAAAAATTAAAATTTACAATTGGTGATATTAAATGTTATAATTTTAAAAACTTTGATAAATATATAGAACAAATGAAATAGTAGTTTTACATAATTGTTTAAGTTTTCATTATGTCTGAAATTTCTTTATCAGTAATTTCAAGTTTTGTAATAGTTCTTACCATTTGGCTTTTATGCCACTTGTTAAAGTAGTTAATTGACCACATTATTTTTTGTTGTATATTTTCACTTGGTTTCTTGTTTAACATTTCTAGTAATTGATATTTAAAACTTATATGTTCCAATGTGTTACTAAATATAAATTGATTTAAAAATACTCGATTATCTTCATCCATTATAAAATAATGTGGCAATGATTCAAAAATTTCCTTCTGAACTATTACTCTTGGATATATTGCAGTTTGTTCTTCATCAGTTACAGCTTTAATTAAAGCTTTTCCATATACAATCACATCATTATGAAAAAAGTCACCTTCTACTATTGCACCACGTACCAAATACCCATAGCGTAATATTTCATTTTGAATATTTCCTACTCTGTTAATTAATGCTTCGATTCTTTCTTTTCTTGTTTGAATTTCACATTCAGTACTAACTGCCAATAAAATATTATCGGAAAAAATTTTTATAAAAATATCTTTATTAGAACTAACTTCTAATAAAGCGTCACCACAAAGCATGTTTAAATAATTTAAAAATTCATTATTCTTATCATTATCAATAAGATTTTTAGACCCTAAAATATCTAAATATGCAATACAATATTTTGAAGTACAAAGTTGAGTTTGGGGATAGCGCATTTTTCCTGTTCTATAAACCACTAAATTATTCCTAACATTCTATAGTTTTAATACCACATTCTTGTAAATATTTATATATTCCATCATAAAATTTTGGGTTTCTTGTTTCGTCTCTTTCATCTCCATAAGGCACAAATATTACCATCCCCTGCCTAGCACGTGTCATTAATACTCTATATGAATTTAAAAGATATTTTTTGTCGTCAATATTATTGATGTGTTTCCATTTATCACCAGAAAACTTCAGATATTCCCAGCATTTGTTATATCTTAAATTTGCATCCCAAGCAACAACAGTCCAATCAAGTTCTAGCCCCTGAACATCAAACTCTGTTGCACAATCTTCAAGCGCACATGAGGAACGGACATCTTCTTTTCTATTTAGAAACCAATTTCTACAATCAATTTCAGATTTAACAAATATCCCTTCTGGTTTAAGACGTATTGAATTGGAATGGGCAAGCAATCCTGTACGCTCAGAACCGCGAGCATTCTGTCTTACCCAAGTTTTAGCTTGTTCAAAATTTCTTGTAACTAAGATTGGGTATTCTTTTGATAACTCCTTATAAATACTTCTTGCCTTATCAGGTTTATTATCTATTAAATTATTAATAAAATCGGATAATTTAGTACTTTTAAAAGAACGTAATGAAACACTTAAGTGTAGTTCATTTTTTGTACAAACTTTTGTATTCGATAAATAATCGATATGGTGTGAACAGTATATTCTCCAATTTGGATATCTTTCTTTCAATGCGTTAAACCATGCTTCTAGTCCAGCTTCACCTGTATTGATTTCCTGTCCCTCACCAATTAAACATATAACTACACACCAATCAGGATGCCTATCCATAACTCCAAGCAAAAATTCTGGTTCTGAATAGTTAAAATTTTTAATTTTACTTTTTTTATTCATAAATTTTGAGGCTTGCTCTTTATTCCAAGCTCTTTGTGCCTCATCGAAAATAACTACCTTTTCAATTGGAGGATTCAAGTCTTCAACATACTCATCTCTAAAATGATAAATATTTTGAATAAATGCACAGACTTGTGGTTCAGCCTTTTTCTTTGATATATGTTCTAACTGGGATTTATTTCGGATCAAAGCTTCCCTTAAAACTTTAACTAAAGGGCCATTGCCAGATAAAAAACAAGCTTGTTCGTCCTTATCATAATTCATTGAATAAGTTGCTATATCCAAACCTGCTAAAGTTTTTCCAGCCCCTGGCACCCCAGTTATTAAACAAATTGATTTTTGTTTATTATTCTTACTATCTTTAATAATTTTTTCAACAGTATTCTTGGTAAGTGTAAGATTAATTGCCTCTGCACCATGTCTAGATATATCTTCAACAGAATGATTTGCATATAATGCTTGGGCTGCTTCAATAATTGTTGGTGTTGGTTTATACGAAGAATTTAACCATTCCTGAACATCTAATGGTTCTTTTCTATATTTTATATCAATATTTCTAATTAATTTTCCTAAGTTATTAGCATTTGTTTTAAGACAAATAGAAACTTTATCCTCAGCAAATAGTACTTCATTTTGAGCTTCTTTTGCCATTGTTGAAACCAAGATTGGTACAATTGTTTTATTATGACTTCCAGAATGAAAATTCTTTAAATCAATGGCGTAGTCTACAACCTGGTCTATCGCGTAAGATTCATAACTTTTAGCAAATATTTTGAACTCTAATAAGTATATAATTCCATTAAACAACAAAATATTATCAACTCTTTTACCCATTCTAGGAATTGAAAATTCGAAAAATAAAGTTGCATTAGGAAAATCAACAAGATTTTGTTTTAAAATATGAATTTGCTCAGCCCAAGCACGTTTCTGTTCCAAATCATTAGGAAAACAATGGTTCATTAGTAATTGACCAAGAATTTCATGTTCTGATGTACTTAAAAATTTTGAAACTTTTTCTGAATAATATGCGCGCATAACTTCCTTTTATTTCTATTATACAATAAAAAGCTACTGCATATTCCCTGTTCTTTATTTTGTAGGGAATATATCTTAAAAACCTTATGCAACATTGGTTTTTAATTACCAAATTTAACAAAAATCGTCTGATTTTCCCTGATTTTTAATTTAGCAGGGAATTTACAAATGTCAAAATTGCGTTTATAATGTGTATGAAGCGAGCCTCTTGCTCATCGGACTGTTCGCACCAGTAATAAAAAATGACTACTTTAGATAGTCTTTTTTTTATTACCATAGTTGTGGAATTGGAGAACCCACAAGGCGTAAGCCTTGTCGAGGGTTCGAGCGGGAGCGAGCTGAGTCTGGAGCTGATTTGCAGGGTTGAAAACCCGCAACAAATCGCGGAATTGCCGTTACACGCGAGCGACCAAGACACTCCCCTCGTCTCCACCATTAAAATTCAAAGGCTTTACATAGTCTCTTTTTTAGTGTCGTTTGTCCCGCACTGTGCGGGCTTTCACTGATTTAAGAGAATTTATTTGATATGATTTGTAGAGAATTTTATCACGCTTGCACCCAAATTCTCTTTCTGCAATTAAAAAAAGTCCTTTCTTAAATACATTGACCAAGTTTTCAGTCGACTCCCAACCCTAAAGACAACGGAGACAAATTTTTGTACTTTATTATCACAAATGAATAACCTCTATATCATTTAAAATACTTTTTAAGTATTCCGCTAATATCCGTCTATGACATTGTTTTGAGGCGAATTCACTACAAAGAAAACAAATATTTGAATATTTATCTTCTATGTCATTTTTGAATAAATTCTCAACTTTTCGCTCTGAAATCAGTTTTTTATATTGGACTTCATAAGCTTGCCATGAAATTTTACTTTTTTTATAATCATCCAAAATATCTTTTGTCGGTGCGTATTTTACATCGTGAATATAATTTATATTGGCAATGACTTTCAAAAAGTATTCCAAATCTCGATGTTTAGTGAACGCCGCAAGCTGAGAAGAATTATTTAGACGAACGTCAATAAGGCATTCTACTTTATTTGCGATTAATAAGTCAAAAAACTCTTCAGCACTTTTTTGTGTATATCCAATTGTGAAGATCTTCATATATTTTCCAATCTATATCCGATTTTTTCATTTTGTTTTTTATAAGCCTGTTCAATTAATACTTCTTCAGCTGGTATTTCCTCAAATAACCTCTGTTGTTTGCGATTTGGAAAGTAAATATTCAAAAGTCGTTGTTCTGTCTCACTTTGTCGTTCAATTTTTCCATTTCCCAATATGTTTAAAACTTCTATTCCGGTTTTTTGCAAGGCATGAGCAATCATAATACTACGATGACAATTTATTGGGTCTTTTTCAGCGCACATAAGAACGCAATTATAATTTTTATCAAATCCCGCTTTAACTTTAGCTAACCCATTTTTAAACTGTTCAGATTGAGTGAATTTTTCAAAATCCACATAACCTTCGTCTGAGAAAAATGCCGGGTCGTCCTGTCTCGCACCAAACTCACGTGCATAAGAACGATAATGTATATCGTGTTGTTTTAATATTTTTTCTAAATTATACCCGTTATAATCTTTATAATATTCGCCGGACACAGGATTGCTTCTGACATCGACAACACAAACTATTGAATTCTTTTGTAATTCATCTATAAACTCATCAATGCCAAAAGCACTATATCCTATTGTGAAAATATTTGCCATGTATTACCTCAAGCCACCTTGAATATTTTAGCTGCAAATTTATAATATTTTCCATGTTCTTCGCTCCAATCGCCATCCGGGAGGCTGAATACTATATTTGCCCTTACAAGTTTTTCATTTTTATCACGATAATCAGGATCAGTGATGGCAATGTCTTTATATTCTTCACCATTAAAAACAAAGGACATTTTTGTCTTTTTTCTATCTTGTATATCGTCGATTGTATAAACATGTGCATTTTGAACTTGAACAAAAATAAGAGAACAATTACAGCTTTCGGCTTCTTCTTTTGTCAAGTATGGTTTGTTATTGCAAAAAATATACTCAACATCATTATTTAAATATTTAAAAGTTTCTTGCAATGGCACTGTCGCAATTTTTTGCCATTTGTCATTTTCGTCAATAAGTACATTTTCGGGCTGAATTTTTGTCGGAGAATTTTTAACAATTTTAACCCTTGCGATATCAAGAATTTGGGCTTCAGCATCATAGTCATAGAGCATGTGATCCCCTGATAACGCGCCCTCTTTGTCATCATTGTTTGACATCAAACGGACAAATTTACCTGTTGCGCAGTCAATACCTGCAACACAATAATCATGATGCTTACTGGATTTTGTCAAAATCATAATGTCCTTTTGCGCTTGTTCTGTCCTTTTGATTGGATTATAGCATAAATTCATAAGCCTCGCCAATTCATTAATCTTCCCGATTTCTGCGTTTGCCTCCTTAGTTAATCCGTTTTTTAAAAGTATTTCATGCCTGTAAAGTGATTGCCCTAAATCCTTCAATTGTTTGTACAAACTCATTGCATTAGCCTTCTCAGCCTCCGGTAAATGCATATATTGTCGTGTGATTAAATCTTCGATTGTTTTGATTTGTTTTAATAATTCTGTATTTGTCATAGATGTCTCCTTTTTAATTAATAAACGTTTGTTTATTAATATAAAAACATATGCTGTTTATATTTGTCAACTCTTGTTTACTTTTATTGAAAATTATGATAGAATTTGATTATGGATAAACGACAACAACTTGAAAAATTCGGGACTGTAATAAAAAACAGACGACAATCTCTGAATTTGACCATGCGAGAATTGAGCGAAAAGTCAGGAATAAGTGCTGCTTTGATTGCGAAACTTGAAAACGCCTCAATGCCTAATTTCCCAAAAGCAATCACATTAAAGCAACTGAGTGATGCTTTAATGTTTGAACATGAATTATTCGCTCTTGCCGATATTTTGTTTGAACAACCTGCAAAAACAACAGAAGAAAAATCCTTTGAAGATCAATTGCGCGAGCTTCTTGCCACAAAAACAACCCTGTCGCCCAAGAATATTGAACAGACTATTTATTTCATTTCGGGACTAGAAAAATTACAAGAAATTGATTCGCTTGCTCGGAAATAAAAGGAATTTTCTTTTAAAAATTATGTGCAAAAGATACAAAAGTACGAAAAATGCTTGATATAAACGAATATAAGAGCAATACTATAAATAGAATAAAATACATAATGGGAAAATCTTGAACAATATTTCGACTTTTCGTTCGCTCCATCAATAATAAATATAGAGCGTGATTGCGCTAATTTTTAATGCCAATTTGCCCACACGGTGGGGGCTTTCTGGATTTTAAGAGAATTCTCTATTAGTAATTTTAGGCGGTTTCCATTCAAATTGCACCAAAATTCTCTTTCCGCAAATAAAAAGAGTCCTTTTTGAACTATAGATACAGCCCTGTTTTTAGTAAGTTTGTACAAAAGTTCGACTTTTAGCGTCTTGAGATAAATAAAACTTATAAGCTAATGTCCGATAATAGAAGCTATTAATGTATATAAACCTATTGGATAATTATGAAGAAATTTTTTATTACTTTGTTGTCATTATTATTTTTTTTGTATTCCTGCTATGGCAGAATACAAGCCTATTCCTGAAACCTTAAGCAAACAATACAAAGCCGAAATGTAATGGATTCTTGACGAACAATATCCGCAAGTGATAAAAAAAATTGACAATGAAGTCAAATATGCAAAGTCATTACGAAATAAAATTTTTTATAATGGATATAATATTGATGATTCAATAAATTTAGTACTTACGCAAGAAGTTGTTCTTCCTGCTGCGGATATGCAATTGTATGATAAATTAATGAAAATTACACAAGAAAAATACTTAGGAATTAAACTTGTACCCATAGGAACAGACAGTACTATTCCTATGGAAACATTTTTGCATACGTATTTTATAGATAACGATGTTGATCAAACAAAACTTATAAAAATAATACATTACATGTACAAAAAAACAAAGTAATTGAGAAGTATCGCAAACAAATCGATAATATGTCTTCAAAAACTAATTAAAAATCAATATATATTGCTGGATCCACAGCTTTGCCTTGAAAAATCCATTTCTAATAGTTATATGTAAATGAGGCCCCTGAGAATACCCTGTATTTCCAGATTTAGCAATTTCTTCTCCTTTTTAACCTTTTGGCCAGTTTTAACACTCCAAGAAGACAAATGACCATACTCACTTGTTACTCTGACACCGTTTATGTTACCGTGGTCAACTACAACCCAATTTCCATAACCATCAACTTTTCCATTTCGAATAACTGTTCCGTCAGCAATAGCCTTTATTGGTGTTCCTATTGAAACAGCAATATCAATACCATTATGTGTATGCGTGCGCCTTGGTTCGCCATATATTCCTACAATAGACCCATTACAAGGTTTTATCCATCTTTGAGGTTGAGTTTGTGGAGGATTTTTAGGTGCAGGATTTGGTTGTGGGGATTTAGATGTAGGTTGAGGTGTTGGATTTTGAGAAGGCTGTTTATTAGAATCATCATTTTCTTCTGTAGCCGTTTCAGAATCACCGTTTGAACTTGTTTCTTCTACAATTTCAACCGTACTTTGCAATTCGGGTGAGGTCTTTGGGGAACTTCATCGTAAAAGTCAAATTCTGTGCCATCTAAAGATTTTCAAATATCACGAGTATTTTCACTGTTTTCAGAGTGCCAAATATATTTATTATAACTAATGCCGCCTTTTAAAACTGTAGTTTCAATATTTTCTTTTTCTTCCTGAGCATCCTGAACATAATTATTTTCATTCAGTTTATTATATCGATGCAAGGATTTTGCAATATTTTTTAAATCAATAAATTTTTTTAAAATTTTATTTTTATTTTTTTGATAAAAAACAGGATTAGAATGGTTTTTTAATAAATTTTCTTGTGATTTAGATACGTCATCTAGTGCAATCTCTAATTGCCTACTGTTTTTCAATGCTTGTAAAATTTTTTCTTTTAATTTTGCCATTTATATTTCTTCCTTGTTATTGTACCGATATATTTGTGTTAAATTTTTTAGCAAGCTGTTGTAAATTTTTAAAACATTCTTATTATAACTATTATTTAATTTGCTTGCTAGACAGTGTTTTCATCTAAGCATTAATCGTAATTGAAATGAAAATGCATACGTTGACAGGTTTTTAAGGCAAAGTTACGCCACGGAGACAGAAACGGTATCGCGGCTAATACAGGATTGAGGTATATTTTTTGGCATGAAACTAAGCCTAATGAAAATGTTTAACAATGTAAAAAAATATTTTTAGCTCCTTTTACAAATTTTATAAAAATTTACAATCTCTGAAAACACTTGTTGTATAAAACTTTAACAAATAATAAGCTTCTTTAAAGTTTTCAAATGTTCAATTACAGACTTGCGAAATATTCAAAATGCTATTATACTCTACATTAAAAGTTCACAAGAACATGAGAATAATAGTCAGTAAAATTATAGACGACAACTTAATGAAGCATTCAAATGACCAGCAATCAATGGAAGCTATCTTGGTAACATTGCGTCTGCGATTAACGAATCGGTAAAGTATGATATGGAGTATTATATAGATTATTACGAGTCGCCGATAAGCAGAATTACACTCGGAAGTGACGGAAATGCATTAATCGGACTATGGCTTGAAGGCCAAAAATATTACTGTGAAAAATTTTCAAAAGAAGCAAAAAGAAAAGATTTGGATGTTTTTAACGAGACAAAAGAATGGCTCGATATTTATTTTAGCGGGGAAAATCCAGGATTTACTCCCAAATTAAACGAACAAGGTTCAGATTTCAGGCACGAGGTATGGGAAATTCTCAAACGAATTCCATATGGAAAAACCACAACATATGGTCAAATTGCGAATGAGCTTGCTTTCAACAGGGCGTGTCCTAGAATGTCTTGTCAAGCCGTAGGCGGAGCAGTCGGACACAACCCAATATCAATCATAATTCCTTGCCACAGAGTTATCGGACAAAACGGTAATCTGACAGGTTATGCAGGCGGTGTGGATTTAAAAATCAAATTATTGCAAATTGAAGGAATTGATACATCAAGATTATTTTATAAGTATTAATGTAACAGCTCATTTGAAAAAGCTGGGAAATTTTTTAACGGAAATACCAAACGTCTGTGCAAACTTAGACTTTTACAACAGGAATATCATCAGTTAATTGAGTACATTTATGAAATACCAAATCTATTATTTCATAAATTTTACTATTGGAAAAATTCTTATCCTGACCTAAAAGATAAATGTATTCAGATAAAACATCCACGACTGACTCTTTATCAAATTTGTCATCTAAATAATCAAGAATTTTCATTAAGTTTTTAAGTCCAATATCTGTAATCAGATAAATATCTTCAGCTGTTAAATGTATATATTTACAATTGAATACAACAAGTTTTATATTTAAGTTCAGCTTCTTTTTTATTTCTAATAATATTTTTTTGTTTAAGGAAGTTTATTATACTTATTATAGAAATATCTTGGAAAATTCATTACTTAGTGTATGGAATGATTTTTTTTGACGAAATTAACAAGCAGCTTCAGGATTTATAATGATTTCTATAAATATAATTTTACCAATCTGCACCTTTGAAATTTTAAAAAGAGAATTTTCGGCTGTTATAAAATGACAGTCGGTTTGAGTATATTAAACAGAGAGTTTGACCATTTCCAATCCTTCTTAGAGAAAGAATGTTTGTTACATTTTATAACAATTAGGCAATTTTTGGCATAAAAAATCTAGGGAAATTATTAATGGGAATAGGAAAAGTCGGAACAACTATAGGGAAAGAAATTATTGCCTGGACACGAACAAGCGGGAAAAGTTTGCTTGCAACTAAGCCTGTAAAAGTGACTCTGTCGGATTTGGAATACACGTCCAAATTAAAAACTGATACTTTTGTTAAAAAAGTAGAAACTTGGTTTGATCCCGTAGGCCATGTTGCACCTTATGCCCAAGGCTTGAAAATTCTCTAAATATTTTAGCATGACAAAAACCGCCCGTTGTGGGAGGTTTTTCGTACTGGACTAAAAGCGGAGAGGGTGGGATTTGAACCCACGGAAGGTTTTGCCCTTCACAGACTTTCGAGATCCGCACCTTAAGCCACTCGGACACCTCTCCATATGTATTTTAATAATAATTTATAACAAAAATAACAATTTTAATTAAAATCAGAGAGGATGGGATTCGAACCCACGGTGGAATTGCTCCCACACAACCTTTCCAAGATTGCACCTTAAACCGCTCGGACACCTCTCTATTTTGTTTATTGAGTTTTAGTTTTGTTTACACTTGGTATTACACTTGCGTAAGTATCTACTTTCATACGCGCTGTTGAATGCCTAATTGTTTCTGAATATATTTTACAGGAATTCCTTTTGAAAGTAAATAGGTAGCGTATGTGTCCGTAAATCGTGAAATCTAAGTTTTTATATCTGATTATCTTCATCTAAAATTTTGTTACAGAGATTAATTAATGGATGAAAATAAGCATGCTCCATATTATATAGTATGGAGAGGATTACCTTTTTTATTGTGAAATACTAATTTGGATAGCCTTGTACAATTCCGTTTATTTTCTTTTAATATCATTAATAGATTTTCGGGAATATCAATAATGCATGGGCTGATTGCTTTCAGAGATACCTTTTGGCAAATTAGCAATCTGTGATATTATCCTAACAAAGTGTAATGCTTTAAGCGTTGTAATAAACGTTTTAAACCATTTTTTAAATTCTTGAATGTCTCCGTTAACTTTAACCGTACTTATAACTGTTAAATTCATGTCTTTAGCAAGACTGTTTATTTTTTATTAAACTTTTCTACAGTTTCAGGATTACCGACAAAACCCAGCTCTATAAATAATTCACCGATTGATATTTTATTTCTTCCTATCTTTATAAATTTATATTATAATTTATAGTGTAAGAAAATTCATTAAATTATTTTTCGTGAACCATTATTTTTACTATGAGGGTAAATTTGTATAGATTTTAGCATTAAAAAAGGTTGGAAACCCTCTTAAATATTAATTTGGGCTCAGAGGGATTCGAACCCTCGACCAATTGATTAAGAGTCAACTGCTCTACCAGCTGAGCTATAAGCCCAAAGTCATTTTTTCTTGATTTTAAAGCATTTTCACGCTTTTGTAAACTGATTGTAACAAAATCAGTATAAGATGTCAACCAGTGATAATTATTGATAGCTGAAATCAAGTCAGGGCTTGAAGTTTAGCTATTTTATTCTTTTAATAAATATCAGTAGGTTTCAAATTATTCTAAACTAAATTGGAACAAATTTGGAACATGTTTGAAAGGTAAAAATGCTGTGGTTACACTCATAGAACGTTTTGATAAAAATGGAAACTCCCGTTGGCTCGTTAAAATTCGTAAAAAAGGTTATAAGTTAGTCTGTAAAACTTTTAGAAGAAAAACAGATGCTTTAAACTTCAAGCGTGATACGGAATCTGATGGATAGACGAATTTCTAAATATTATGAGGCAACAAAACATACTCTTGCTGATAGGATTAACAAGTATGAAAGGCAGTATCTTAATGAGCGTTATGGGTTTTGTTGCGAACATCTTTTACATCGAGAGCCAGAATATCCGAAACCCGTAATCCAGAATTACAACCTAAAACAAACAATAATCTGTTACGCGGGTTTTTCTGTGCTAAGTAATTTTCCACTGCTTTTATTTGCTTTTTATCCCTGATAGGTTCAACTAAATGCTTCATCTCTAATCCTTTCTTTTAAATCAAATTGCACGGTCTGTACCTTTATTTAATATAAAATTCAGGAGATGAAAAACCGGAGGAATTTACTCCGGTTAGTCAAATTTTATTCATATGATATAATCATGCAGAATAATACAAAAAAACTGATTACCACAAAGGCCATTATAATTTTTTTTACTTTACCTTTAGTCCAAATTGCCCAGTTTACGTAATATAACATTAAAAGATTATACAACACTAAAATAAATAGTATACCACCTATAAAAGCGTCAAATTTGGGTACCCAAAGCATAACACAACTTATAAAGATTCCTAAAATATACACTAAAGACAATAAGATTGTTGTAATTATTTTGAACAATTTTACCATAGTTACATAATATCATAGAATTAATTTTCCTTCCATATTTTATAAGGGAATACCCGATTTATTATTACATCACAATCCGCCTCTGGTATTTGTTTGCCCAAATTGTAACCCTGATTGTTAGCGTTTGTATCTTCTGTGTATTCTTGTATTGCTTCTGTTAATGATTTTTCTTCTGTTATTAATGACATTACTCCTTGAAATAGTTCTCGAAATTGCCCCACGCCTATTGCTATTTTGCCGGCGATTTCATCTTCTCTTTGTCCGACTTTACAATATGCTTTCATATGGTAATATTTGTCTGAATTTTCATAGATATTTTCTCTTGACTCAACAAAAGAACTGGTAAGGTCTCCAAGGAAATTATCATATTGTGCAAATTTTTCTAATATAGAATGCCCCCAATTTTCAAGTCTTATGCTTAAATCATAAGACAGGATTTCTAAAAGATTAGAGCTTCTAATACTTATAATTTCCCGCAACTTATCAATTTGATTAAGCATTTCATCGATTTGTTGAATGAATTTTGAACAATCGCACGTTTCTTCATCCATCGGAATTTCTTCAATCGAACATTTGCAGTTTGGATGAGGTTTTTCCGGTATGTCTTCTTTTGTATAATAAATTGTTCCGTCTAATTCCTGACATTCCTTACAGGCATTAGGCTCTGTATGCCAGACATATTTTGAATTGTTGATACCGACTTCCAAAACAAAATTTTCATCATTTAGGTTTTTGACCATATCTGATAATCTTTGAGCCTCCCGGTCTGCTTCTTTAGTTAAATTACCGGTTATAAATGTATTGTAACGATATAGAGAATGTTCTATTTCGGATAGTTTATTATATCCGGCTGAATTAAAAGATTTTTGAGACGCAAGCTTTGATTTCAACGTTGAAATTTGAGAGAGTAAATCACTGTCAGCTTTCTTTTGGGTAATAGTTTGTGTAAGTTTTTGTTTTAAATTCATTTTTGTCTCCTTATTAACTAATGTACGTTACTGTTAGTTATAAGGCAGAATAATTTAATCGGTTAATTCAAAGAATAATCCTGACAAATCTTTTGCTCGATTTTCTACAACACCAGCTCTGTCTCCGCTTAAAACATTTATATACATTGTTCCTTGTTTTTCACTGATGGCTGCGTTTAAGAATGTCCACTGAGCTTTTTTGTAGTCTTCCCATTTATTTTGAGAGGTTTCTAACAAATCATAATGTTCTTCTGGCAGCGTTTCTTTAAAGAGTGACAGGTATTTATCAATTTCTTTATTCCAGTCATTTATTGAATCATCTACACATTTTGACATTCCGACTGTTGTGTAATCTTCTTTTTTCATGCATTCCTGCACTGCTTTTTCTATAGGATGAATTTCGGCTTTAGGTGTGAGGAATTCTTTTTCCTGTTTTAGTTTTGTCATGGATTGTTCTTGTTCAGAAAGCTTTGATTGCAGAAATTTAAGCTCTTTGTTCTGCTTAACAATGGTGAAACTGCTGAAACTCAAAAGACCTGAGAGAAAGATTATGGTCAAGATTAGAATTGAATTTTTCATTTTATAATTCTACCTTAAAAAGTTTTTTTGTGAAAGTTCACATAATTCACCGCCTTTCGTTTTCATTGCAAAATTAAGGTACTTTTGTACCCTTCTGATTGCTGATTATATTTCGGTATTTTGAGCGGTGATAAACTATTATATCATCCGGTTCATGATTTCATCAATGTTCCGCATTTAAAAGTTTGATTTCTTTTAAGTCTTTTATGCAAAAACTCCATTAGCTCCGCGTCTGTCAAATCACATAAGAAGAATAACTCCTTCTGTTTAATCTTGACATTTATTTTCCCTTACTAAATACAACAAAAAAATACACAAGTGAAATAAAAGCTACAACTTCCACTTCCTAGAAGTATGCAGAACCCTTAAAATATAAATCACATCTTCTCTGACCTGATAAGGCACAATGTATGGGTATTTTGAGATTACAAGTTCTCTTGTTCTCAAAACTCTTCCTGCTCTGCCTGCACCTGGATTTGGAACTATAACAGTTTCTATTTTTTCAATAATATGGGCAACTATTTCTTTTGCGGCTTCTCTGTTATCTTCACAGATATACTCTTGTATTGATTTCAAATCTTTTAATGATGAAGCTGAAAATTTAACCTTATATGCCACTATTCAATGCCCCAATCTTTTTTGACGTCATCTATTGACACAAATTTACCTTCATCAATATCTTTTATTCCCTGCTGAATTGCACAAATTTGCCAAGCTTCCATATCCAAATATTTTTCAATAGCATCCAATGCCAAATAAGCTTTTGTTCTACCTGTTGCTTGTGCTAATTCTTCAAGACGGCATTTTGTATCTTTAGGTAATCTTAATGAGAATTGTTCTGAAGCCATAATATCTCCTTTGTATTACATTATACTATATTGTAACACATTGAACTGCAAATTTCAATACTACTTTAAGGTTAACTACTTTAAATTTTACATTTGTTTAACAGCCAATAGATTGTAGTATTTGTCTGGCTTTTATGTGAAGATGGCTTAAGGAAAAAAAGATTAGGGAAGAAATATGTTAAAAAATATAACTGAATTAACTCTAATTGTTCCTTTAGAAAACTTTTACGCTTTGCATACGGGTATTTAAGTTTAATTTTGTCCATTCTGAAATTTTTAATATTTTCGTTTTTAATAAATTCCTGCTCTAAAAATTTGCATATCTTACAACTAAATTTATGTTTCTTTCCCTTTGAAGCAATGTCAGTATCGTCATTTTCAGGATTATGAAAATCACACGGATTTTAAATAATATTATCCGAATTTGAAACCATTTTGCTAATAGCTTTTTCTTTCAATTTGTAATTCTGACAGTTAGATAAATATGACAGTTCCTTGCTGTTTATAAGTGATAAAAGCATATCTCGTCTACATTTTCCATTATCTAATCTCTCAAGATTATATACGGCATGTACCCCAAAAATATTACTCGTTTCAATGTAATAAAATTTCAACTGCTGTTGCGACCCGCTATTGTATTCGCATACAAAATAATCCTCTCCAAATTTCTGCCAATAAATTAGTTTATATTCATCATCATATATGAATAAGAGCCCATCCTAACCGCTCAATTTTGGAACATTTTAATATTATACAAAAAATAACAAGGCTTAAAACCTTGCTACAATTATAATTTAGCATTCTAATTTTTTATAAAAATTTTTGTGAATAGATTAAGAGTCAACTGCTCTACATACTGAGCTATAAGCCCAAAGTCATAAAATTATTATACTCCTATAATTTTATTGACAAGAGTTTTTTATTTGCATTATAACCTTATTCATGCAAAAATTAATATAATGAGTTTTATGGGGAAGGGCATGACAAACAAAATTGTCACAAAAGCAATGATAATGTCAGCAGGGGTTGGCTCCAGACTGGAACCTTTAACATATGCGGTGCCAAAACCATTAATTCCAATTGCCAACAAACCTGTTATGGATATTTTGTTAGAAAAACTTAGGGAGCTTGGCATAAAAAATGTAATTTGCAACACATATTATCTTGCAGAAAAAATTATTGAAAGATACCAATACAACCAACTAGGTATTCACTTCAATTACATAAAAGAAGATACTCTTTCTGGTACTGCCGGTGGATTAAAAAAATGCCAAAACTTTTTCGATAAAGGTGAGACATTTATTGTGCTTTCGGCTGACGGGTTGACAAATGCAGACATTGAAAAAGGCATCGCCTCTCACATAAAAAGCGGCGCAATTGCAACAATAGGAATAAAACAAATTCCGCATGAAGAAGTTTCGCATTTTGGAGTGGTTGTAACCGACGAAAACGGTTTTATAAAAGAATTCCAAGAAAAACCCACAGTTGAAGATGCTAAAAGTAATTACATAAACACAGGGATTTATATTTTTAATTATGAAATTTTTGATTTTATTCCTGAAAATACCTTCTATGACTTTGCAAAAAATGTTTTTCCAGAACTTCTAAAAAAAAGAAAAATTAACACCTTTGAAATAAATGAATATTGGACTGATATAGGAACGCTTGCCCAATACAAACAGTCAACTAAAGATTTATTCTTCGGGTTATGCAGATTTAAACACACGCCAATCATTAATTCTGCCAGTGGCAAGTACATAAATAATGGAAGCGAAATTCCAGCTTGTACAGTATTTGAAGGTACTTCAACAATTGGCAGTGGTTGCAAAATCGGAAAAAACGTTAAAATTATTGACAGTATAATCTGGGATGACGTTATATTAGAAGACAATATTACCGTAAAAAACAGTATTATTGCATCAAAAAGCCATATCGCCTCGGATATTTGCGACGAAGTTATCGGGTCAAATGAAATAATACAAAAAATCAAGGCTTGATTTTTGGGGTATTTTTTGTTAGATTTAGAAGAGACAGCACAAGTGTGTAAATCATACCTTGTTAAAATTAAATTATACCGCGGGACTATGGCGCAGCGGTAGCGCAGGGGACTCATAATCCCTTGGTCGTGGGTTCGAATCCCTCTGGTCCCAAATAAAAAAGAAGCATTAATTAATGCTTCTTTTTTATTTAAATATTTTTTATGCCTTGGAGAAGGTAAGACTCATAATTACACCATACTACATTAAAAAAGACAGGTTTTAAAACCTGTCTTTTTATTATATTAATAAATTTTTAATCCAACTTAGCACCCCAGAATTCAAGCTTTTCAAGATTGCTTTCCAAATACTGGACATCTCTTTGTTCCGGTTTAAAATAGAAATACAAAGATTTTTTCTCAGGGTTAACTATGCAAAAACTTCTGCATACTTTTTTGACTGCTTTTTCTCCAATGATTTTCTTTTCGCCTTCTTTCCCATCAAAAACAACATTATTGTTTAAAATGTTAAATGGTCTAAATTCGTACAAATCACTTATTTTTTGATTTCTTTTAGCAGATTCTATGGCATCTTTAAATGTTTTTGAATAAGGATTATCTTTATCTCTTTTATCATAATACATAATAAGCATTTTGCCTTTTCCGTAGAATCTTGAATAGTTGTCTGCTGTTTTCATATAAGCATCAACGTCTTCAGGAATTTCAGCGTATCCATATGGCGTTTTATCTACATGGAAAAACATAAAATACAAAATAATTGCAATAACTATACCTAAAGCAACTGATAATTTTTCTTTTATCCCAAATGAACTTACCGTATATTTTTTAACATATTTATTAACCATAGTCTTATTTTATAAAATTTTCAATTTCTTGTCAATAATGACCCAAATTAAATCCTATAAATAATTGATTATGTTATGCAATTAAATTTGATAACAAAAATTCAAAATTCGGGAACGATATTGAAACCCACTCAAAATCGTCAATAGCAACAGTTTCATCGCAGACGAGACCTGCAACATACAAACTCATGGCAAGTCTATGATCATGATATGATTTTACCTGTGTTCCGCCTTTAAGACTTTTTTTACCATATATAACAAATCCGTCTGAAGTTTCATTTATCTCTGCCCCAAGTTTTCTAAGCTCTGAAACAACTGCTGCAATTCTATCAGATTCTTTGTTCCTTAAATCCTGTGCATCTTTAACAATAGTCTGTCCTTCCGCAAGTGAAGCCATAACAGCAATAATAGGCAATTCGTCTATCAAACGTGGAATGATATCTTTTTCAATGATGCAGCCTTTAAGCTTTGAATATCTTATCCTTATATCACCCTTAACTTCGCCGGAAACAGTATCTTTATCAAGAATTTCAACATCGCCACCCATACTTTTGGCAACGTCGAGAATACCTGTACGTGTACTGTTCAATCCAACATCTTTAAGAATAATATCCGAATCCGGCACAATTAACCCTGCCGCAATAAAAAATGCCGCTGATGAAATATCGCCGCAGATTTCAATATGTTTAGGCTGCAATTCAGATTTGCTGATTTTTACACAAGTTCCAACAGAATTAATTTCTGCCCCCATGTATTTTAAAAGAAGTTCGGTATGATTTCTTGAAAGGTAAGGCTCTGAAAATGTTGTAACACCGCCAGCCTTCAAACCAGCAAGAAGTACGCAAGATTTAACCTGAGCAGATGCAATCGGTGAAACATAATCGATTCCATGCAAAGTTTGCCCGAAAATTTCCAGCGGCGCATGTCCGTCAACAGAAGAAATCTGCGCCCCCATCATTTGAAGAGGAGTAATAATACGTTTCATTGGTCTTTTGGAAAGACTTTCATCACCGCATAAAACAGACTTAAAATTTTGTCCTGCTAAAATCCCGGAAACCAAACGCATTGTTGTGCCTGAGTTGCCGCAGTTGAGAACATCTGAAGGTGCGTTCAAATTCCCATTAGAATTGATGACAAGAGTATTTTTATTAATAAATTCATGTTTCACACCTAACGTGCTAAAAACAGAAAGCGAAGATAAAGGATCCGCTCCATTTGAAAAATTTTTAATAACAGATTTACCATTTGCAAGCGATGCAAACATTACCGCCCGATGAGAAATCGATTTGTCAGCAGGAATTGTAACATACCCTTTCAGACCTTTGTTAAGTTTAGAAACTTTTTTCAACATAAAACTATTTTACCATGAAAATATTTAATTACCGATTGCTGGCCGCAAAACGTCAGGATAAGGCGTAAGATAGAAGATATCAATCTTACCAGCGCTTGCTATCTTCGGATTTTTCAATCCGAATTGTGTGTTAGCCTTATCCACAAAGTAAATATGCCCTTCAAGCTGTGAAATCCCACCAAAGAAGAAACAATGCATATCTCTTTTTTACATTAAAATATAAATTGTCATGTGCGAATATTCGCTTGTCAATTTTTAAACAATTGTAGTATAATAATTTTAATAAAGCAGCCGGATAATCGCGCATTGCGCTGGCAGTGTTTTTGTTGAAAGACAGAAGCACAAGCGGCTGTCAGATTTGACAGCCGGCTAACAATGTGAGGAAAGTCCGTGCATTCAAGGACAAATCGCCGGGGAAACCCCGGACGGCGCGAGCCGGTGGAAAGTGCTACAGAAAACATACTGCCGATGGAAATTGTAAATTTCACAGGCGATGGTGCAACGGTGAGTTAAGAGCTTCACCAGCAACACTGAGAAGTGTTGGCTAAGTAAACCCCGATTGAATGCAAGATTAACTTGAAGGTTAAAGGCTGTCCGCCCACTTCAGAAATATCGCTAGAGATTGCGGGTAACCGCAATACCAGACA
The DNA here is from genome assembly GCA_900551915.1 of uncultured bacterium. Taxonomy (GTDB): domain Bacteria; phylum Cyanobacteriota; class Vampirovibrionia; order Gastranaerophilales; family Gastranaerophilaceae; genus Scatenecus; species Scatenecus faecavium. Next base: position 7,911 of record URXT01000018.1, on the reverse strand, counting down.
GATGATTATCTATAAACAGAACACGGCTTACGGGCTGCTTTATTTTTTTTAGGGTTTTAATTTACCATGGATAATCGTCTTTAATTTCCCAGCCATCCTGCATAATTTTTGCTGCACAATATTGACCACTGCTGTTCTTTTTGCAGTTTGATTTTATATTCTTAACGCTTTTGTCATATCCTAAAGGTTTTACTACATTTGTATCAAAGTCGGCTACAAATTGGAAAACATCTTTCCCAAATGTATTTGGGCCTTTAGGACCATTCAAGTCTACAATAATACTTTGTGTTGTGGTGTAGATTGCTTGACTACTATTGCCGTTTGATTCCCAGCGCATCATACCAATATGATAGATTGTTCCGTCCAGCGTTGTGAAGTTGATACGGGCGCCTGCATAATCTGTTTTTATGATAGAGTCGTATTTTTTACCATTTAAAAGACTATAGGCTCTTTCTTCTTTATATGGCAATTTATTTTCTGCTGAAACAACGGGATTATTAAAATATGGAAGCCAGTATCGGCTAAAGAAATTCTTTGTTTCAGCTTCATTTACTTTTCTGGAGGCAAAACTTGCCGGTCCGTTGTCTTCTTGTGCCCTCAAAACCATCTGGCTTAAAACTGTGTATGATTTTTTGAGTTTTGATATTGTTTCTTTTTTCTTTGCATTTCCTATAACGGCTGGCAGAGTCATAGATGCGATTATTCCAATAATTCCCAGTGTTATAAGTACTTCGGAAAGGGTGAATGCATTATGAAAATTCTTAATAAAATTTATATAGAAAAGTAATTTATACTTATTTCTTAATAATGCGGGTTTACCCCCCCCCCCCCGTCTGAAATGTTCTCATAGTCATTGTTTTGGCTCCTTTTGTTTTTTATACAATACTGAATTTTTTTACTTTTGAACAAGTAAGCGTTTTTAGTTTCTCCAAACGCGACTTGATAAATTGCGCCTGGCTTGAAAGCGGGCTTGTTTGTAAAAATTTTCTGTAATATCTTTGCGCATCTCTGCTTTTGCCGAGTTTGTCAAAGCATACCCCGATGCCCGCAAAAGCCTCGGTTTCTTTCGGGTTGCGACGCAAAAGTTCGTTAAGAATGGATGATGCTTCTTTGTATTTTCCCATTTTCATCAAAAGTGCGGATTTATGTTCATAAGCTTTTGTGAATTCAGGTGAATTTTCGATTAGCTTCTGGTAAATCATAAGCGCCATGTCGTATTCTTCGCAGGTTTCATGCGAAATTCCGAGCTGCAAAATTGCATCAGGATTGTCAGGATTTACCTGAACCGCGCGGACAAAGTTTTTTATTGCACCGCATGGAATTCCTTCCAAAAGATGACAGATTCCGAGTTCATAGTAGGCTTCAAAGTAATTCTCATCGAGTTGAGCGGCTTTATCAAAATATCTGATAGCTTTTGTGTAATTCTTTGTGTTTTTATAGCACATGCCAAGCCCAAAATACGATTGTGCGTCTTCACGCGCAATGAAAATAGCGTTAAGATAGTTTGCGGCAGCTTCCTTGTAGGATTTCTGCTTTAAAAGTTCGCCGGCACGTTCAAAATAATTTTCTGAACTTTTGGCGGATTTTGTTGTCATATATTTTGATTTGTTTAAATTATCGTTTCCCAAGATTAGCCTCTTTTCTTAACCGATTATACTTTTTTGCCGCATGAAGGATAACCACCGTTTGGAGTAGAGTAAACTCAATCGTTGGATTTATTTATTTTGTTGTGATATAAATATTGGTATGAGAAAGCTTTTATTTTTGTTGATTATCATGCTGGGGATGCCTGTATTTGCACAAAGTGACGAAGTCACACTGAGCGGTGTTGACGAGCAGAAAATCGAGCTGCCGAAATCTGATGTTCAAATGAAAGGTTCATTGGTCATAAGCGACGAGCAGGTTATGCAGGAGCTTATCAAAAGGCAGAAGGAGAAAGACCTTGAAGATATTGAAAACCTTTGGAAAGGCACTGTTGAAAACAATCAGGTCATAGGATTTGCACTGAAAAAGCTTGCTACGCCCGAAAGCCAGCGCAGAATTCACTCTTCTCTTATGGCTAAAACTTTGAATGCAGTAATTGCCGGGGCTTCATTTGCTCCGATGATGATGGGTTCTGATTATCTTGTGCAGTCGTCGGCTTTTGCGGCCGGAAGATTGGCGCAAAATTTGATTAACCGCAAAAACATCCCGCAGGAAATTCCGCTTACGGATACCGAATTGATTGAACTTGCAGGATTAATCGAAAATCTTCAGGACAAAATTATTGATGCATATTACAATTACAAAAGTTCGCTTACGCAGTTGAAAGAAACCCGCGCAAAGCTTCTTTTGTATAACAAAAATTACTCAAAAGCCCTTGAAACAGAAGATTTGCTTGAAATTACAATTTCCTCTTCGCTTTATGACGACATGATGCTTGAGGAATTCAGGTATATGCAAAACGCAAAAAAATATCATCTTGAACTTCAGCGGCTTGCAGGCAAAAAAGTTGTGGATAATTTGAATTTGTATCAATACAATTTTGATGCGGCACTGGTGAAAGGAGCTGAGAAGAAATGAAGAAATATTTGGCTCTTATATTATTGTTAAGTTTAAGTTCTCCGGTTTTTGCAATTAGTTATGATGAAATTACGGAACCGAAGCCGCCGGCTTACCGTACCGGGCTTTCCGAACTTCCGGAGAAGAAATACATTGAAGTTACACCGCTTGAGCAGGAATATGTTCAAAAAGAAGAAAATGAATTTGATGTATCAGATTTAACTTATGCGGATTTGAGTATCAAAAAAATCTCCGGCGAAGTTGCAAAAGAACTCGGATATGACGAGAAAACCATGATGGGTGATTTGTCGCTTCTATGGCGCGGAGCAGCCTCAAAAAGCGATACGATTGCATTTGCCTTGTACAAACTTGCAAATCCTGACGAAGACAAACCAAATGAAAAATCAGTTAAAAATGTTTTGACAACAATTGCAAGCATGTCAACTCTTGTCGGCGCCGGCATGGGAAATCCACTTCTTGCAACAGGGTCAATGCTTGGGGGAAACATTCTCGGCATTATGTCGCAGGACACAAAAGCCATGAATTATAAATATACACGTGTTACTGACGCTGACATGATTATATTGGTCAGAAAAATTGAAGAATTACAGCAGACGACAGTTAACCTTTATTATAACTACATGACGGCGCGCAAAATGCTCGGGCTTCTTGACAAGGTAGTTGTCCAGCGCAAAAAAAACTATGATATGGCTCAAGATGAGTCAAGAGAAGTTATAATGATTACAGACGCATATTACCGTTCTGCGATGGATGCACAGACAAAAGCACGCTCGGATTATATGGCAAAACGTGCAGCGTTAGAACAGTTTGTCGGTAACGAAACCTTTGTCGAGTTTGAAAAAATCCTTGCTGAAAGAGATAAAGAAGAGCAGTAATGAAGACAATTCCTTATGAAGTTAAAACCGGCGCTGAAAACATGCAGACTGATAATGACTTGCTTGAATATGCAATTGAAAATCATCTAAAAAACCCTGTTTTCAGACTTTACGGCTGGTCGCCTGCCTGCGTTTCTCTCGGGCGGAACCAAAAAGAGGATTTTTTAAATTATGAGTTCTTAAAGCAAAAAGGGATTGATATAGTCAGACGTCTAACGGGCGGACGTGCGCTTCTGCATGATAAAGAGCTTACGTACTGCTATATTTGTCCGGTGGAATTTCTCCGGCATGGCGAAAATGTTACAGAATCCTACAAAGAAATTTCGCAATTTTTAATCGAAAAATTTGCCAAAATCGGAATTCCGCTGGAGTTTGGCACTCAAAAAGCAGTAAAGACAAAGTTTGATTACTGTATGTTAATTTCGACCGGTGCTGATTTGTGTTATGAGGGTAAAAAGCTTATCGGGTCGGCGCAATGCAGAAAAAACGGTTACATATTACAGCATGGCTCAATTCTTCTTGATTATGACAGAGAGCTTCTTGAAGGAATTTTCAGAGAAAGAGTTGACGTGTCTGAAATAACCTGTTTAAAAGAAATTAAACCGGAGATGAAGTTTGAAGATTTACTAAAAGCAATGGAAAATTAAAAGAGCCCTTTTTTAGGGCTCTGTAATCTACACTAACCTGCTCTTCACTTCCGATTAACCACGCTATATATTATGAGGAATTACATATTAATTTTTTAAGCAATGCAAAAAATCTTATTGGAAAGCGGGATTTTGGTGTGCCCGTATTTCACATTAAGATTTTTGCATAAATTTTTCACGAAAAACTCCTTCCATCAGCGTTGACTGCTGACAGTCTTATATATGTCTTTATTTTCATTATTTTCCCCTGGTAAATGTCTTTAAACTATTTCTTTTCGAACGGTCTTCCGCCCAAATTTTTGTGCATATTGTTTATTGCTTCATAGATTCCTTCATAGTCTCGGAACCAGCGTTTTTCAAGTTTTTCCTGAATGGCATTATAGTCTTCATCAACATTGACACCTTCTTCACCAGCTTTTGCCTTTAAAGCATCTGCAATATGTTTGATGTGATAATCTTCAACAATTCCTGATGAATCTGCACATAAACTTTCAACTAAAGATTCGTTAAATTCTTTTCCGTGACCCATATTCCATTTATCGAGAACTTCCATTATGTTATCTTTGTTAATTTTTTTCATTGCAGCTATATGCTTGTCATCACGTACACTCAAACCGTCAATTGCTTTATAAAGTTCTTCTGCAATTGCGGCGCCCTGGCTGGTTGCAACAGAAGATGTTTGATATTGGCTTTGTGAATATTTTGCAGAATATTCTACTTTGTCTCCATCGCCGTCAGTGTTGTTATCATTTCCGTCCACTTTGTCACCTTTACCGTCTTTGCCATCAGTGTTTTCGTCGTTTCCGTTGACTTTGTCTCCATCACCGTCAACCTTATCGTCGTTTTCTTCGACTTTGTCATCATCACCGTTGTCTTTTGCGGCTTTGATTTCTTCTTTTATCTCTTTGCAGACTTCTCTGAATTCTTTGCAAAGCGCATCAGCTTCGGTGCTGATTGCTGCAAGTTCCTCTTTTAATGCCGCTCTATCTGCATCTGAGGCTTTGCTGTTTTCTTGATATTGTTCAACTCTTTCTTTCAAAGCTTCCGCTTTATCGAGTACAGCTTGAATTTTTCCCTTTTGAGCATCATTAAGTTCTTCTGATTTTAATAAGTTTTCAGTTCCGTTTATTACAGAACTTATAACTTGTGCTGATCTGCTTAATTTCAAGCCGCTAACCTGCTGTTCAAAAATGGCATTTGCAGCATCAGCAGCAGTTTGCATTCCTAGAGCGCTAAGCTGCGGGTTTGTAAAATCGCTTTGTATCGGAAATGCAAACAGCGGATTCCACTGGCTGATGTGGTTCGGATTAAGAATTCCATGTGCGTATTGCGCCATCAGCGGTGTCATAGAATCAGGAAAAATATTAAACTGTGTTTCATAACCATAATTTGAACTCCATGCATATGGGCCGAAAGAAGCCAGCATGTATGGATTTGTAAAGTTTGTAATTCCCCAATTCGGCATAATTTCCATCTCCTTAATTATTCCCGTACTTATATAAAGGAATTTTTATTGCAGAAATTGCCTTTTTGTAACGAAATGTTACATTGAGATTTCTAAAAAAATAATATAAACGTATGACATAAAAAAGCACTTTACAAAGTACAATATTATGTGAAAGGAGTTTTTATGCCTGATTACATAACTTTAGAAAATATTTTTCTGGTTCTGGCAGTATTTTCAACGATTTTTTATATTATAAAAATGTGTTTGTTTTTGTTTCTGGGCGGAGATGTGGAAGTTCACACTGATTTTGAGACGCTAACTGACTGCGATCCGTCATTCAATTTCTTTTCAATACAATCAATTCTGGCATTTTTCATGGGGTTTGGCTGGGTTGGATTGACGTTTTTGACACAGATGGAAACCAGTTCCTGGATTGCATTTACTGTGGCATTCGTAGTTGGTGTGATTTTTATGTTTATTTCTGCATGGCTAATGTTTATGATTAAAAAACTCGATAAAAATGTAAAAATCGACATGAACGATTATGTAGGCACTGTCGGAAGAGCTTACACCTCTTTCAAACCAAATTCCAGCGGGCAAATCGAAATTACAATAAATGACCAGCTTTCAGTTTTAGACGCGGTGAACCTTTCTGATGAAGAAATCAACGCGTTTATGCCGGTTAAAATCGAAAAGTACGAAAATAATATAATTTACATAATAAAAGTTTAGGAAAAGGAGAGAATGATGTTTTTAAATCCAAGTTTTATGGCTTTCATAACAGTTCCGGCGCTAATTTTAATCGCGGTGCTGATTTTTGTTGCCAACCAGTACAAAAGATGTCCGTCAAACAAAGTTATTGTTGTTTACGGTAAAACGGGCGGAACTTCTACTGCAAAATGTGTTCATGGCGGCGGAACATTTATCATTCCGTTAATCCAGGATTACGGAGTGCTTTCGCTTGAACCGATGACAACCGATATTGACTTAAAAGGTGCGCTTTCTAAAGGAAATATCCGTGTCGCTGTTCCTTCAACCTTCACTTTTGGTATTTCAACCAAAGACAGCATAATGATTAACGCTGCAGAGCGTCTCTTAGGCTTAAGCAAACAGGATATAATTGTTCAGGCTAGTGATATAATTCTTGGTCAATTGCGTCTTGCAATTGCAACTTTGACAATCGAAGAAATCAATCAGGACAGAGAAAAATTCCTTGAACAGATTAACGCAAACGTCAACACCGAGCTTAACAAAATCGGGCTTGAGATTATCAACGTAAACATCAAAGATATTACTGATGAAAGCGGTTATATCGACGCAATCGGTAAAAAAGCTGCTGCTGAAGCAATCAACAAGGCAAAAGTTGAAGTTGCACAGCAGGAAAAACTCGGTGCCGTCGGTGAAGCCGAAGCAAACAAAGAAAAAGAAGTTCAGGTTGCCGAACAAACCGCGCAAACCGAAATCGGTAAAACAAATGCAGATAAAGAACAGCGTATTAAAACTGCAAGCCTTGAAGCAGAGGCAGTTGAAGGCGAAAACATTGCAAAAGCCAACATTGCAGATTACAACGCAACCCTTGCCGTAAAACAAGCAGATGCATTAAAACTCGGTGAAGTTGCAAAAGCAAACGCAGAACGCGACGTTTTGATTGCACAAAAAGAACGCGAAGAAGCAAGACTTAAAAAAGAAGAACTTGCAAGACAGGAAGTTGAAAAACTTAAAATTCAGGTTGAAGCTGACGCCGAAGCTGAAAGACAAAGACGTATCGCACTCGGTGAAGCTGACGCAATCAAAGCAAAATACTTTGCTGAAGCTGAAGGTGTGCGCGCCGTTCTCGAAGCTAAGGCAAAAGGTTACGAAGAACTTGTTAAAATTTCCAACAACAAACCTGAAATTGCTACAAGCTTCCTGATGATTGAAAAAATCGAAGACATTGTCGGCAAACAGGTTGAGGCAATTAAGAACATCAAATTTGACAAAATTACTGTCTGGGACGGCGGAGCAGGTTCTCAAAGCGGAAGTACAACCGCAAACTTTATGCGCGATTTAATTAAAGCGCTGCCTGCAATGCATGATTTAGCCGGTCAGGCCGGAGTTGAACTTCCGTCAATTTTAGGCAAAGTTGCCTCTCAAGAAGAAATTGAAGCAGAGCCGGCAGCGGCTTCTGCAAAACCCGAAAAAGAGAAAAAATAAATTTCTACTGTAAAACTTAAAAGGCGGTCAGATTTCTGGCGGCCTTTTCTTTTTGGATGAATATTAGGGCAAAAATTTTTCATTGCTAAAATACGTTTATTATGATAATATTGCAATGTTAAAAAATTATTGAAATAAGGAGCTAAATTTATGAAAAAGCAGACTATGATTGAATTTTCGGGGGGGG
>URXT01000017.1 GCA_900551915.1 uncultured bacterium | reverse complement strand
GGGGCGTCCTGTAACCCGGCTCCTGTAAGGGTTTTCTCTAAATTTACGTGGTTGGGGCGATTAGTATCATTCGTTGGAGATTTCTTTTCTTTAAACAGCTCGCTAGCTCGCTATCGTTTCGAAAACAAATCTCCAACGAACTTCATCTCGCATGACAGAAATAACAATGTAACGGTCTTTTCACCTTTCACTTCTCACTTTTCACTTACCCAACCCCCCGCCTTCACCCTTGCCGAAGTCCTCATCACTCTGGGGATAATTGGGATTGTCGCTGCCATGACTTTACCTTCTTTAGTCGGCAAGTACCAGAAAAAAGTAACTGTTGAAAGATTGAAAAAAGTATATACTGTGCTTTCTCAAGCTGTGCTTATGTCCGTAAAAGACCATGAGGCAATCGAATACTGGAATTTTGAATTGAGTTCTCAAGAGTTTATGGATACTTATTTGAAGCCGTATTTTCAAAATATTGCCTCTGAAATAACCTCATCTGATACCGCCAAAAATTCAAAGAAATATGCATTAGCTGACGGCACAACTTTTTCCGGCTGGATGTTCAAAAATCCAAATCCGGCGAACCATGATATTACAACTTTTTATAGATTAGAAGTTGACATAAACGGTGAGCAAAAGCCTAATCTGGCGGGGAGAGATATTTTTTATTATTATATATTTCCAATAAAAAGCAATTTCTTTAACGGTGGACAAGGAAATATCGCGTATAAAGTTCCGGGACCGGGGCTTTATCCTGACGGTTATGGGTATGACAGGGAACGCTTAAAGACTGACGGCTGGCGTGGATGTGACAAGCGGCCGGGGGACGAAACTCCAGACGGGGGAGTTAATAATGAGCAAGCCGGCGCTTTTTGTACTGCTTTAATCATGCTTGACGGCTGGGAAATTGCTGATGATTACAGGTGGTAAGCAGCGAGCTTGCAGAAAAATTTACCCGTAATATGTAGCTTAAGTGTTTAATTTTATTTTTAATAACTTCTGGTTAACTGTATTTGATGACAAACACAGGAGAATATTATGGGTAAAAATTTGATGAAATCTTTAAAAAAGATTATTGAAGACAACGGCACTGATAAAATCGTTATTTTCACAGATACTTTGAAGATTGACGGCAGAGTTTTCCTGCCCGAAGGTAAATGTGAAGAATGCCACGACGATTTTATTGCTTTAGAAAATGCGCTTGTCTGCCGTCTTGAGGATTACTGCACATGTGATGATAATGATTGCGAATGCAATGATTATGTATGTTTCCGCTATGATTGGCTGAGTGTCTGTATTGAGCATATTACAGCATACAGTATCGTGCAGGAGTAATCTAAAAAAGACCGTCTAAAAAGACTGAGGCTGTGATTTTTCACGGCCTCAATCCTTTTTATAATAAATGCAGAAATTATATTTATATTTTGCTGATTTTAGTGAACGATTTGAGCCAAAGCGTTTACAACATCAACGTCCCACTTTGTTCCGGCTTCTTCTTTCATAATTTCAAGCGCTTTTTCTGCCGGCATGGCCTTTCTGTAAGGTCTGTCTGATGTCATTGCCGAATACGCATCCGCAACCGCAATAATTCTTGAACCAAACGGGATTGACTGCCCTTTCAAACCTTCCGGAGCGCCTGAGCCGTCGACGCGTTCTTTTTGATAAGTAATGTAGGGAACAACTTCTGATAAGAAGTTTATGTTCATCAAAAGGTTTACGCCTACATTTGAGTGGTTTTGAATTTTTTTGAAATCTTCATCAGACAGCTTTCCGTTTGTCGCGAAAATGCTTTCAGGAAGCGTTATTTTGCCGATATTCTGTAAAAGTCCGGCGTAATATATCAAATCTGTTGTTTTTTCGTTTAAACCTAATTGTTTGCAGATTTTTCTTGCAAGGTTTGCAGTGTTTTGTGAGTGCGAAACTTTGTAACCGCCTTTTGTGTCAACCGCATGCGCAAGATTTTCCACAAAAACCTGCTGATAATCGCATAAGTCACCGATTAAGGCAGTTAATTCAGCTCTCATATGCTGCAAATCCTGAATTGCAGATGTTGAATCAGCAAGCAGTTTGTTTGTTTCATCAATTTGGCTTTGCAGAGTTATAGAAGTTGCAAACAGATTTGCAATACTTTCGACAAGCTCTATAAATTCCTCTTGCAGATTGCCGGTTTTTAATTCGATTACACCAATGTTTTGAGAGGTGCTGTGAATTGATATTGCAATCGAATTTTCCTCACGAATGGTGTCTTTTGTTAAATAAGTTTTTGCAATAATGTTTTCTCCGTCGACATTGTAGCCCGGAACCTGAAGTTCTGATGAGGTTCCTGCAAGTACAAGCTGCATGTCGTATTCGGAAAGTCCTCGGGTGAATTCTTTTGCAAGATAAATGTTGCAGGTTTGAATATCAACCATTTGTGCAATTGATTTTGCAATAGAGGTTATAATTGTATAATCTTCTTTTGTATCAAAATTGAGAACGCAAAGAGTGTTGTTAAGCGCATATATAGAAATAAGTTCCGTCAATTGATTTTTAAGACGCGATTTTTTTTCTTCGTGAGAATGTTCGCCGATTTTTTCGGCTAAATCTTTAGATATCAAATGTTCCGATAAAAAGTCCCCTAAATTTAGTGCAAAGATTTCTTCCAGCGGGTCATTTTCCATCATGAAGTCGGATTTGCTGAAAAGCGAAACTCCGTTTTTATTTTCATCATTTTTCATTAAGCTCATGCCTTCTCTACTTACTACCTTTTGTCATGTATTACGGCATGTCATGAGAAAAACTTTAATAAATTTTACAAAACTTCATACTTTAGTAGGGTAAAGATTATACTAAAGTTTTAATTTAGAGTCACAAATAGGTATTTCCTGTAGGAAATACCTATAAATTTAAAATAGTGTTGATTTCTTCTTAATATCCGATTGCCCAGCTGAAAGCTGCTGTTGTGTCTTTTTTCTTATCAATTTGAGCAGTAGCAGCAACTGCAGGAACTTCAATAACTTTTGCAGCTTTTTGAAGCAGGTTATATTGGCCCATTTTATCGTCAACATTATTGAAAGATTTTAAGCGGTCAAGATTATTTTGTAATTCAGCGTTTTCTTCGTTCAAAGTTGTAATCTGGCGTCTAAGTTTATTCAAAGAAACCTCGCTTGTCATGGCAAAATAATAACTGACAAATGCTGTCAGAATGAGAAGGGTTAACAACCCGCTTAATGTTTTGTTGATTCTTCTGATTGCCATTTCTTTTACCAGATTTTCCTTGTTGTAATAAAAAGGTCCTTCTATTACCGGTGCTTGAGTTATCGGACTTTCAGTATAATCCGTTTGTGTATAAGAATAATTAAACTCTTCCTGTCTTACTCTTGCTGTATTCAACTTTAACTTCCCCAATGCTGCCACAGAATGTGAAAAATCTTTTTACTTAATTAATACACCTTGCAATTCTTAATTTCGCACTTCTGGAGGGCGGATTTTCTTTAATCTCCTCTTCACTCGCAATTATCGGTTTTTTATTAACCAGTTCCAACCTTGGAGGCGGACACTTGCAAATCATTTGATTTGGTTTGCAGTGGCACTTTTGCGAATGATACCTGAATAAGTTTTTCACTAACCTGTCTTCAAGAGAATGAAAACTTATTACACTTATTATAGCACCAACTTCCAATAAATCCAACACATCATTCAGAGTATTTTTTACATTTGTTAACTCTTGGTTAACCTCAATTCTTATTGCCTGAAACACACGTGTAGCAGGGTGGATGGAGGTTTTTATACGCGGAGTGCAGTTAACTATTAAATTGGCTAATTCGGTTGTTGTTTCAAGCTTTTTGACTTTTCTTTCCTCTACTATTTTTTTTGCAATTCGTTTTGAAAATCTTTCTTCGCCGTATTCAGAAAAAATTCTTACCAAATCAGCTTCTGAGTAGAAATTTACAACCTCATAGGCTGAAAACTCCGCGTCTTGATTGAAACGCATGTCTAAAGGGGCTTCTTTTGAGAATGAAAACCCGCGTTCCGCCTTGTTAAACTGATGATAACTTGCACCCAAATCAAACAAGACACCGCCGGTTATCTTAGAAATTCCAAGGTTTGCAAGTGTCTGTTTGATAGTCGTATAGGAGGATTTGACTATTGTTAAATTTTTGTAATCTTTTAATCGTTCGGAAGCGGCTTCAATTGCATCTTCATCAATATCAAAAGCAATCAACCTTCCATCAGGCTGAATTCTTTCTAAAATCAATCCGCTGTGGCCGCCGCCCCCAAGTGTGCAGTCAACGTAAATCTGACCGCTCTGGCATTGCAATGCGTCAACTGCTTCGTGCTTCATTACAGTATAATGCTTAAATTCCATACAAGAATTCTAGCACGCTCAAATTAATAAATAAAGCCGTCAAGACCGTACATGTCGATTACTTCTAAAAATTTGTCGTTAGTATAATATAAAACATTGGTTTCATCATCCGGGTCAATAACCTGAATAATCTTGTTTTCAACTCCTCTGCGGATTAGAAAATCAACAAGCATAAGGAAGGTAAGATTGTTCTGGACTTCTTCCGGTGTAAAAAATTCCAATACTTCTGTGTAACTCTTTTTCTCGAATGCTCTTTGTACGACTGCCATTAGAAAACTCCTTTTATTGTCCGATTCTGTGTTTTTATACTCTCATTATTATTACCGGACTCGTGCAACCCATTAATATATATAAGCATTACGGAAACTCCGTCTAAATTCTTTAAAATCTGACGGAGTTTTGTTACATAAATTTACAAACTGCTATGTATGTAGTTTTTGTTTTATTTTACGGCTTTCATTGCAGCATTTACGCGGCGGAAGGTTTTTTCTTTGCCGATAATCGCAAGGATTGCAGTCATGTCGGCTCCGCAAATTCTGCCTGTTACAGCCGCACGAATTGCCCACATTGTAACTTTCGGCTTTACACCTTTTTCTTTGTAATATGCTCTGAAAGCTTCAAGTTTTTCATGAAGATTTTCTTCCGTCCATTCCCAATCTTTTGCCTGTTCGGTGAAGGTCTTCAAAACCTCTTGTGAAACTTCTGTATCAAGAGTTTCTTTTGCTTTTTCGTCTATTTCAACCTCTTCACCGAAGAAATAAGGAACAGCCTCAGTGATGTCTGAAAGCAGGGTTAATGGTTCATAAGTAATTTCAACCATTCTTGTGTATTGTGCGTCTGTAAGTTCATTCAAATCATATTTTTTCAAATACGGTTTCAATCTTTCTTTCAATTCGGGTATTGAAAGCATTTTGATGTAGTGGCTGTTCATCCAGTTAAGCTTGTCATATTCAAATATTGAATTTGAAGACGAAATTTCATTAATTCTGAAATCCTGCGCAATTTCGTCAACGGTTTTGATTTCCTGACCGTCGGAAGGCGACCAGCCGAGAAGTGCCACAAAGTTAATCAGTGCGTCTGTCAGATAGCCTTTTTCAACGAATTCTGAAACAGCAGTTGCACCGTGGCGTTTTGAAAGTTTGCTTCTGTCGGGTGCCAAAATCATTCCTAAATGTCCGAATTTCGGAACTTCTGCACCTAAAGCTTCAAAAATCAAAATCTGTTTGAAAGTGTTTGAAATATGGTCTTCTCCGCGGATAACGTGAGAAATTTTCATTAACATATCATCAATTACAACCGCAAAGTTGTATGTCGGAGTTCCGTTAGATTTTAGGATTACGAAATCACCCAAAAGGTTTGTGTCAACGTGAAGCTCGCCTTTTACCATATCTTCAAAAGTCAGCATTGATGAATCATGGAAAGCTTTTTGCGCTTTTGCTATGTTAAATCTGATTGCAGGCTTTCTGCCTTCTGCGCGAAGCTTTGCTTTTTCATCTTCTGTTAAATTTTCGCATTTTCTTGTATAAACATAAGGCTTTTTATTTTTTGAAGCTTCTTCTTTTTCAGCTTCAAGTTCCTCCGGCGTGCAGAAGCATTCGTAAGCAAAGCCTTTGTCCAATAATTCCTGAACGTATTTCGGGTAGAGGTCAAAGCGTTCTGACTGTGTGTAAGGGCCGTAAGGACCGCCAACATCGGGGCCTTCATCCCAATTCAGACCCAAAGCCTTCAAACTGTCAAAAATATTGTCAATATATTCCTGGCTTGTGCGTTCAGCGTCGGTATCTTCAATTCTGAGAACAAATTTTCCGTTATTTTTCTTTGCAAATAAGTAATTAAATAAAGCTGTTCTTGCCGTTCCGATGTGCAAATTTCCGCTCGGAGAGGGCGCAATTCTGACTCTGACTTCTGACATTTTTTCCTTCTTTCTTTATTTATAAATCAGCATAATAACGATATCACGAGCGAATTCAGTTTTCAAGTGTGCCGATTTTGAATTTATTATAAAATTCCACTAAATGCGAAAGCCTTCGTCACTGCGAGTTTAAGCGAAGCTGTTAGGAAAATTTTATACAACACAAATAAAAACCGGATTACCGCGAAAATCAAAGATTTTCTCGCAATGACGCTATTTTAGTAGAAACTTGTATATAAATCCAGTTGACTTGAGCTTTTAATCCAAAATATACATTGGTGAACATCCCCAGCCGGTTCCGTTTTTGCAGTCATCTTCGTAGTTGTCGGGGGTTAGTGTTGTTGAATAGATCCCGCCTTGGCAGCCATTGGGCCACGTTTTGCCGGTTGTGTAGTCGAAAAAATTTAGTGCAGAAGTTCTTTTGGGCAAAACAAAATAAAAGATATCACGGCCTACTGTATTTGGATTTTTTGCGCCGTTTACATCAACAAATACGTATCTCCAACAGTTAAAATTTATCCAGGCACCATCCGGAAGATAGAATGTCATGTATGAATACCCGGAATTGCTTACCATTGGCAGTTTTTTCGCGTTGTACCATGTGTTATTTTTGTGCCATGATACATTTTTGTTTATATGATTTTCAAATGCATCATCCGGAACCATTGTCAAAATTTCGTCGCATTTTAGCCCGGAATAGGCTGCTTTAAGTTTTTGTCCGATTTGGCAGACATATGTTGTCATATCTCGCCAATCCTCAAAATCGATTTCTATGCCATCATCAAGATAAACCATTTGAAAAGCCTGAGATATTATAGAAAACTGTTTTTTAAACATTGCGCGAAACTGTCTGTCGCGTGCGTTGTTTATTATTGTTGGCAGTGTCATAGCTGCAACAATTCCGATAATTCCTAAAGTAATCAACACCTCAGCCAATGTAAACGCACCTTTTCTAGTTTTTCCAGAGTTCTCTACGTGCGCAGCACCTTCTGCAAGCGTAAAGCTTTTTATTTTTATATTCATACTTTCTCCTTCGGATAAAAATATAACATTTTGCACTTATAAAATCAAGTGTAATTTGCACTTAGTTTTATATATAAAAATATAATGTTTAATAATGGGTGAAATATAATATAAAATGTTTATTATGTTTAAAGTCGAAAAAGAAGAAATGGTCAATAAAACTTTCAGGCTGCCCTTAAAGTTAGTCGAAAAACTTTATTCAGTTGCGCAAAATCAGGGTGTTTCTCTAAATAATCTGGTTAAGCAATGCTGTGAGTATGCACTTGAAAATCTTGATTCTCAAGAGAAGTAGCCGCATCTTAATAATTTGACTGTATTCTATAAAGGAGTACAATAAAATTATGAAAAGAGCAGGTTTTTTGTTGGCATTTTTGATAATTCTTGGTCTGCCGGTTTTTGCCGGAGAAGTTAAGCCTGCCGAAGATCTTAAATTGCCTCAAATTTTTATCTGGGCAATCCCCGAGGATGAAGACGGGGCTGTCACTACTGAAACCCAAGAAAAAAAATCTAAAAAAAATGAAGAAACAAAAGAAGATGATGTAATTGAGCTTATGCCTGAAAAAGAACCGATTGTTTTAAAGACAACCACCCTTAAAGGTTATGCGGAATATGCCGAAGGTGCAGATGATATTTTATACATGGACGACCATACTAAATTTGTGTTAAATATAAAAACTCCTGAACAAATGGCTTCACAGCAGTTTTCTGATACTAAAAAAATCGTTCCTGATATGAAAAATATATATTCAATTTCAAAGTTCAAAGGCGAAGAATATAGTGTTTCACCGGCTAGCAGAGACATTGTATTTAAGGATGGTAACTGGTCTTTGGGAACTTCGTTTGATGCTGAAACCACAAATCTTACTCAGCTTGAAAATACAACAAGTCTTTTTGCGAAATACGAAAAGAAATACTTTTCTTTAAGTTCAAAATACAAAAAAAACAATATGACAGTAACTCAAATTCAAACCGATAATTTCAGCGTAATTCCAGAATTGAAATTCAATGATATTTTTGCTATTCAAGATGTTCTTTCAACGGATATTACGCGTAACAGACGCTCAAGCGAGCTTGTTCTATCGATTAACCCACTCGGTAAAAAAGATGTTGACCGAATGCGTTTTAATCTCGGTGCAAAACATACTTATGATGTAAATTCAGGTAACTCTTGGTCACAGTTGGAATTTACTACAAAATTTAAATTGTAAATTTATTAAAACATTATTGTCTGCAAAGCTTATTTTGTTTATAATATAAACAAGCTTAAAATAAGTGAGGTATGTGTGACGGCTGATTATACACAAAATCAGAACAGTAATTCCGAACAGGCGGCAGGCGGAAACGTTCAAAAGCCAAAAGATGCCTCTGCAAAATTAAAGCACAAAAGCCGTGTTCAAAAGGTTAAAAAAGGTTTTTACTATTCATTTTTAACTCTTGTATTGTTGTTCTGTCTTATTCAGGTTGGGTTTGGTGCAATTTTGAATATTTCTAAAACAATTTCATATAAAGCTAAAATCAAAACGCTTGAAAAGGTTCGCGATGAAGCTGAAGCGCGTAATCAGGATTTAAAATATGATATCAAACAGTTTTCGACAACTGCCTCGCTGGAAGGCATTGCCAGAAATAATCTTAAAATGGCCGGTGAAGATGAAGTTCTTGTAATCATCAACAAAGAGCCTAAAGAAACCGGCAAAACTAAAAAGAAATAATAATCAGAGGAAATATGCAGGATAGAGAAGTTTTAGATTATATAAAACAGGCTTTCGAATTAAAAGCGCAGGGCTGTTACAAGCAAGCTATTGAAATGCTTTACAAAACGCTTGAGGCTGACGTTGATAATATCGAAATTTTATACCAACTCGGAGATTTGTATTTTCAGCTGCACAATTACGTACGCGCAAAAAAATATCTTGAAAAAGTTTTGACTATAAATCCTTCTCACATTGAAGCTTACAGACTTATGAAGGAGATTTTCATTCGTGAAAATAACCTGCAAGACGCAAAAACAATGGCTGAAAAAATCTACGCAATTGACGGTTCCTCAAAAAGTCTTGCTGATTTAGTGCGGATTTTAGGCCTGCAAAAACATTATGACGAAATCGAAAAATACATGTCTGCAAAACCGGTTGATGAAAATGTTTTGATTGAATACGCAAACACATGTTATTCTCTCGGAAATTTAGACAAAGCGTTAGAAATTCTGACCGGAATTAACGGTGATTTTGATGAGGCGGAAATTCTTAAAGGTAAAATTTACTTTGACAAAAACGATATGCAAAAATCGCGCGAAATTTTCCAAAAGCTTGAACGAGTGACTGAAAGCGATGAAGTCTTGAATTATTTGGGGCTTTTTGCGATGGAAGAGGAAAAATTCACAGACGCTGTGAAATATTTTTCAAAAGCCTCTTCAATTAACAAAAATAAATCAGTATATTTTTACAATCTTGCAAACGCATATTTTCTAAACGGCTGGCTTGAAGAAGCCGCCTCCGCATACAAAAAAGCAATCGGGCTTGACCCTGAAAATCCGGATTACAGATATTCTCTTTGTTATCTGTATTACAGAGAAAAGGATTTTGAAAAGGCGCAAAAAGAAGCGGGCTTTATTCTTGAACACAACCCCGAACACTTGCAGACAAGAGTTCTTGAAGCTTTGCTGAAATTTGAGAAGAAGGATTTTCTCGGCGCAAAAAATATTCTTGAAGATAATTTGAAAACCTCACCCGATGATGTTTTCACAAAGTCCGCGCTGGCAAAAGTCTATTCCGAGCTTTTGATTTTTGATAAAGCCGAAAAAATTCTTGAAGATTTAGTCAAAGACTTTCCGCAAAACCTCGCATACAGATGCGATTTTGCTAAAGTTTTTATAAAAGCTAAGAATTACGATAAAGCGCTTTCTTTGGTTGATGACATTTTAGACGAAAATGAAAATTATTTGGAGGCCTGTCTTCTTGGCGCCCAGGCTGCATATTTGAAGGGTGATTTGGAGAGGACAAAGGAGTTTTCACAAAATGCAATCGCGCTTGATATAAATTGTTCGGAAGGCTACTGTTATCTTTCTCTTGCAAGAGCGGCCGAAGGAGATTTTGATGAGGCTTTTGAATGCATGAAGCGCGCAATTTTTTATGATATAAACAATCCGAAATATTATGCTGAAATGAGCCGGCTTTACAGAGAAAAAGGCGACAGCAAAAACGCTTTTGAATACATCAAAGAAGCCGAAACTCTTGATGAAAATAATGAAGAATACAAACTTATCTATAAAGAGCTTGCGGCGCTAAACAGAAAAGCATAACAAATAAATCCGATTTGATTAAAAAAAATTTGTCCTTAAAAATATATAGTATATACTGTTAAGCATGTAGTAATTCGGAGGAGAATAGCGGATATGATGAATGTAAGAAGATTTATGAAATTAATGCTGGTGATGACAGCACTTTCTATGTCGGTGCCGGTACATGCTTTCGGTAAAAAAGAGGAGATTGTAATCCCTCAGAATTATCCGGAAAAATATAATGCGGAATATGTAAAAAGAATAAAACCGCTTTATAAAGATGTAAGCGAAGACCATATTTTTCATGTTGCACTTGATATGCTGAAAAATACAAACGGCGAATTTTCAAGACGTGCAATTTTAGGGAGCAACTTGTCTCAAAAACCGGTCAGAGTAATGTTCAAGGATTTGAGTACAATAAATCCCGGTTATGCGGATTTTGATGCATTAGGCTGGAAAAAAGGCGGAAGACTCTATATATTTATCAACCCGAAACACAAAGACGCTCCTCCTGGCGCAATTGCCGCACTTTTGTCGCATGAAGCGCTTCACCAGGATGAATACAACTCAATTGCAGAAGAAACTTACGCCTGGACTATGGAGGCCTCTGTCTGGTGCGAAATCCTTGATATGTATCCCGAAAGCAACGAAAATCTTAGCCCGCTGGTGAACCGCGAAAATACATTAAAAAAACTTTTTGAAAAGGGCAACTATTCAAACAAATATATACGCAAAACAGTCCAGTCAAACGAAGGTTACAAAGGCCTTCCTGCAACCTCTCCGGGCTTTGAAGATTTGTAAACTTTATAATATCTCATACGACTAATTATAAAGTATATTGATTAAAAAAATGACTTGATGTTAAATAATCGTATGAAAAGAAATCAGGTCATTTTATTTATAATTACGGTTATTTGCTTAGTTGTTCTGAACAAGTTTGTCATGAATGTGAATAGCAATTTCTCCATTACTGACACAAGCGAACTTGTAAATCATGAGCACGTTTCGAGCCAAAAACTTTTTGATAATGTCTGGAGCGCCGTAAAAAATAATTATTATGACCCTTCAATGAACCGTCAGTCATGGAGCAGGTGGAAAGAGCATTATCACGGAAAAATTAAAACCGATGAAGATGCAAAGGTTGCAATAGACACAATGCTTGCAAGTCTTGATGACCCTTATTCAAGATACATGGACAAAGCTGAATACAACGACCAAAACACCTCTTTAAATTCAAAAATTACAGGTATCGGTGTAAACATTGCTTCTGTTTCCGGCAAAGTCCAGATAATCAATGTTATGGACGGCACACCGGCTCAGGCTGCTAACCTTCAGGCAGGCGACATAATTCTTGATATCAACGGCAAAGAAGTAAACGGACTTCCGCTTTCAGACGTTGCGAATCTTGTCAGAGGACCTGAAAATACAATTGTTCAGCTTACAATCCTGCGCAATAAAGACAAATTCATAAAGAAAGTTTCGCGTAAAGAAATCAAAATTAAAACAGTAAAAAGTTCTGTTGATAAAAATATCGGATATATTCAAATTTCAAGTTTTTTGGGCACCTCAACCCCGAATGAATTCATGGATGCGGTAGAAAAAACAAAAGAAACCCAGGGCATTATTCTTGACCTTCGCGGCAACACAGGCGGACTTCTTCCGAATGCGATATTTATTGCAAACCTGTTTATTCCGGACGGAAATATTGTAAGTATTGTCGGCCGCGACAACTACAGATTTGATATTTACGCTCAAGACACTGAATTCGAAATCGACAAGCCGATGATAGTTCTTGTTGACGGAGCTTCAGCAAGCGCAAGCGAAATCCTCTCAGGCGCTCTTAAAGATTACAAACGCGCAAAACTTCTGGGCACAAAAACCTTCGGCAAAGGCATGGTTCAGAAAATAATGCCGCTTCCAAACGAGACCGGGCTAAATTTAACAATTGCAAAATATTTAACTCCAAGCGGTTCAGACATAAATAAAAAAGGAATTTCGCCTGATATTGAAGT
This sequence comes from uncultured bacterium, assembly GCA_900551915.1. GTDB lineage: Bacteria > Cyanobacteriota > Vampirovibrionia > Gastranaerophilales > Gastranaerophilaceae > Scatenecus > Scatenecus faecavium. Next base: position 24,141 of record URXT01000017.1, on the reverse strand, counting down.
TAAACTTACAGCAGAAGATGTTAAAAACAGAAAAGATATTCAACTTGAAACTGCTAAAAAAATTCTTTCACAAATGATACAACAAGAGTCAACAACAGCTCTCAAAAAATAATTCTCTTGCATAAAAACCTGCAATCTGTTAAAATACTTTTGTAACAGTTACGAAAGGAGCAGATATGTCTAAAATTGTTGATATTGTTGCATTTTGCGGGGGGGGGGGCACCCGAGATTAAGCTCCTTTAGGGCAAAGAAAATAAATCTTTGTCAATATGTTATTAAACCTGCATTTACTTTGGCAGAAACGTTGATAACCCTTGCTGTAATAGGAATTGTTGCAGCAATGACACTGCCTTCATTAGTAGGCCGATATCAGGAGAAAGTTACTGTAAATAAACTTAAACAAACTTATTCTCTATTATCTCAGGCATTTGAACAGGCTATTAATGAAGAAGGACCTGTTGAAAACTGGTGTAATATTAATGGCGGCAGTGAGACATATAATGATTGTTCTGTTAAAATGACAAATATTCTTGGACGTTATGTTAAAAAACTTCGCGATTGCTATGATTTCTCTAAAGATAAAAATATTTGTTTGTCAAAGTCGTATTTAAATCGTTATTCCAGCTCTACGTGGAAGCCTAGCTCTGATTGGTTAGGATTTGTAATGACAAATGGAGTTGCTGTTGCGGTAAGTTCAATCAATGGCGATCGTAATCGAAGTACGTGGTGTGCTGCTTCTTTGGCAAATACTCGTCATATGAATAGATATACTGGTAATTGCGGCAGTATATATGTTGATTTGAATTCTGTAGGCAGACCAAATATTAGTGATAGAGATTTGTTTGCATTCAGTATTTACAAAGATGGAATAACGCCTTTTGGTAAAGCTAACGATACAGTTTGGGTGGATTCTTTTGACCTATGTATAGGCAAAAAAATAGATGCTGCATATCCTGGCAGATGCGCGGCATGGGTCATTGTGAACGAAAATATGGACTATCTCCATTGTAGTGACTTATCCTGGAGCGGAAAAAGTAAGTGTAGTAAATAATAGTCATGATTATGATACATTGAGCTAATTCACTAATTTAAGACTCTATTTATCGCATTGTCAGCCAGAATTTACTTATCTTTAAAAAAGTTCCTTTTTTCATACGCTCTCCTGTCAATCACAAGACCGCACTTTGAACAGGCAAAAACTTCTTTTGTGCTGTCAATCGGAAGAAAAATATGTTCGCAGGTTTCGCTGTCATCTTCCGTGTTAAAGGTTTCGTAGAGAGGGTCTTTGGCGCGTTCGCCTTCGTATTTTTCAATCAAATCTTCAACTTTATTCTTTTGAAAATATTTCACTAAAAGTTCAAAAATATACATCTTTTACAAATGAAATCTTCCAGGAAGAAGTTCGTTAATATTACGGATTTTCAGTCCTTCTTGAGTTTTTGTAATAATATCAATTCCTTCTTCCCCGCAAAATTCTGAAATCACCTGCCGGCATGCTCCGCAAGGAAGGCAGTCCTCCATGTTTGGTGAAAATATTGCAATTGCTTTAATCTGTTTTTCTCCGTTCGCAATGGCGTTGCCAATAGCGTTTCGCTCGGCGCAGATTGTCAGGCCGAAACTCGAATTTTCAAAATTGCAGCCGTAATAATAGTTGCCGCATTCTCCTAAAACACACGCTCCGACAGCAAAGTGAGAATACGGTGAATATGAATTTTTTGAGGCTTCTATTGCTTTGTCCATTAAAAATTGATAGTCCATCAAAATCTCCTGTTTTTAAACTATCTTAATTTATTCAATACGAAAAATAATCCATTACTTGTATGAGAAATTTATGTGTTACAATAAAATTATGAAAAATATTTTTAAGATTTTACTTGCAGTTATTTTATTTATTCCGTTGAAAGCATCAGCTATAACTTTTAATGTACTTGTTCTTCCGGCAGATATTCTTAATATCTGTAATAATTATTATTGCTATGACGAAGTTTCAAATATTGTAGCAGAGGATGTTATTGAAAACTTTTCTGCCTCAAATGCAATTCAGGCGCCGTCATTGGATTTGGTAAGAGCAAAACTCAATGCAAATCCTGCCTTGAAATCAACAACGGTAAATACTCTCAGAAAATATAACAAAGCCGGCAATCTTGATATGGCGGCAGTAAAAAATATTTCAAATGAATTTTCGGCAAAATCAGTTCTTTTAATTTCAAGTTCGGCAATGACACGCAAAAGTAATTTAAGACGCGGCGTCTGGGAAGTTCTTGACCTGGCCAGCGGTTTTAATATCGTTTATCCGTTTGAACTTGAAACTAATGCAGTTTTAATTGATACCGTAAACGGTCTTGTCATGTGGAGCGGAAATTTTACCAAAAAGCTGGGCAACAATAACAATGAATTTCAGGCCAAATCACCTTCGCAGGCTGCTGCAAAACTGGAACAAATTCGTTTATACAGCAAAGCCGTTGCAGCAAAAAGTATTTCACAAAATGTAACGCTTAGATTTTTCCCGAAAACTTCAAATCCGGTAGTTTCTCCCAAAAGTATGGAGAACGCTTCTCCAAGCGCTTTCTTCAGGATGAATACTCCGATTCCCGGAATTGACATGAAAAATCCGGATATCAAAGGTGCACATGAAAGTGATTTCGGTGAAATTATCTATGGACTTTGAAGATTTTCCATGGGTTTTGGTGTTGTGGAATCTCTAAATTGAGGACTCAATTTTTGCGGGCTGTTTTGAACCTGCGGATTGTTATTAGGACTTTTAGGAAACGCAAGCTGTGAAGGAGTGTTGTCCATTTTTTCTTGAATTCCCGCCCCTGAGGATTTTGGAATTTCTCTTTTCATTTCTACCTGGCTTGGTGTTGTTGCCGCAACTTCTTCCAGTTCTTCAAGCCTGGTTTTAGCATCAACAATTGCCAGCATTCCGACAACCAGTATGGAAAATAATATAAGATAGCGTTTCATAATGTTCCCTCCGTTTTGTCCATTATAAAACCCAAATCCGTTTAATAAATTCCTCTTTCGGGCAGGCTTTTTTCCGTGAAATCTTTATGTCTTGCATAAACTCAACTCTGATGATAAAATGTAGTTGTAAAACAAGAGTAATTAAGAGGGACTTATATGGCAAGATTAATTAGACCGACCTGGGCAATCAGATGCGTGCAATCAGGATGCAAAACTTTATTTGAAGTTGCAAAACTTGAAGACGGGAAACAGCAGGAAGTTGTTTGTCCGAATTGCGGTGAACATTATGTTTATCCGATTATCGGCGACAATGATGAAGAAAAATAATGCAATTTTACAATACGGAGAAGCGTTATAATCAATTCAGCGCATATTTGAAAGATAAATTCGGCGTCAAGGTTTATAAAATAACACTTGATGCCGGCTTTTCGTGTCCGAACAGGGACGGCAAAATCTCAACAGGCGGCTGTATTTTTTGCGACGACGGCGGAAGCTTTTCGCAGGCGCATTCAAACCTTCTCTCAATTGAAGAACAGGTTCAAACGGGTATAAAAACTCTCAGCGGGCGTTTTAAAGCCGAAAAATTTATGTCATATTTTCAAGCGTTTTCAAATACTTACAAACCCGTCACTGAACTTGAAAAAATCTATAATGCGTCGCTTTGCGATGACCGAATTGTCGGGCTTTCAATCGGCACGCGTCCTGATTGCGTTGATGATGAAAAACTTAAATTGATTTCTTCATACGCGCAGGATTACGAAACCTGGGTGGAATACGGGCTTCAGTCAATTCATGACAAAACCTTGGAACGCATAAACCGCGGACATGATTTTGATTGCTTTTTAAAAGCTTATGAAAAAACAAAAGAAAATCATATAAAAGTTTGTGTTCATGTAATTTTCGGGCTTTGGGAAAGTCATGACGAGATTATGCAGACTGCACAAAAGCTTGCAGAGTTAAAAGTTGACGGGGTGAAAATCCATATGCTTTGTGCGCTTGAAAATACAAAACTTGCGAACTTGTACAGAGCCGGAGAAATTGATTTTATGAGCGAAGATGAATATGTGCAAACCGTTTGTGATTTTTTGGAATATCTTCCGCCTGACACTACAATTCACAGACTTGCGGGCAACGGCTTCAGCAAAACCTTAATTGCGCCGCAATGGCTTGGCAAAAAATTCGACTGCCTAAATAAGATTGACAGAGAGTTTGTGAAACGTAATTCTTATCAAGGTTGTAAAACTTCATAAAAAGTTTACAAAAGCTGCAAAATATGAGATAATTTATTCAGAAAATGGTTTGTAAATTTTTATTAAAATAATGCGGAATTACCCGCAAAAAAAGTTTTTTACTTCTTTTAATCTATTGGCATAAGCCTGTATGAGAAATGGAGAAAATATGTTAACAATTCATTCTGGTATCAATCAAAATTATCAACTTAATCCTGCATTCGGCAAACGCAGTAACGCAAATCGAAACCGTGAACAGGATGAACAGAACCTATCAGAACTTGATAAATTAAAAGCTCAATATGACGAAGAACGCGAAGAATGGATTGAGCAAAAGCAATCTCTTGAACAAATGCTTCAGGAGAAAGAAGCTAAAATACCAAAACCCCTTAAAACAACTATGAAAGGCGGAGCAATTTTCGCAGCTGGCGTTCTTGGCGGTATTGCAACCGGTTACAGCGCACGCTATATAATTGAAGCCTTCCGGAAAATGTACAAGGCAAAACAAATCCAGTCTCTTGTTAAAGGAATTAAAAAACATATTTCAATACCGATTGCAAACGGTTTCAAAGCTGTTAAGAAATTTGCATCAAACCAGCTTGCAAAACTTAAGAAAACAGATTCTTACAAAAACGGCACAGCTAAGTTCGAGAAAAAATACAACGCGTTTAAAGCTTCTAAATTTGCCACAACTCTCAAAGGCTACGGACAAAAAATCGCAGATAACAAAACCGTTAAAAAAGTTACAGGCGCAATTGATACTGTATTCAGCGGAATTGGCAACGGGGTTGTAAGTGTTTATAACAAACTTACAGGCGTAAATTACAAAAATGCAGTCGCAGATACTCTTGGTGTAGCCGGCGGTATTTCAACCGGAGCCGTTGCTTTGATGGATGAAGTCAAAAAGCCGGACGATAATAATGATAACACTGATGATGGTTCTCAACGTGGTCATATTGAGGAGGAAATATAATGCATATTTCTTCAATTTCATTCACTGCCAATGAACGAAATAGTCAGGCAGAAATTGAAAATAAGAAGAAAAAAGTCGGCGAAGCAGCAGTCGGCACAAGCGCGGTTGCCGCTGCCGGAAACAGAGCCGGATTTAAGATGTTTAAATCAACAAAAAAAATGGGATATTTATCGCAGGAAGTTGTTGATAATATCAAATTTGCAAACAAACCTATAAAAGAAACCAAATCTTTATTCGGAAAATTTGGCAAAATGGCAAAAGGGTTTGCTGACGGTATCACGAACTGGGTTCAGAAAGCTCCGGTTATCGGCAAAGTTGTAAAAAGTAAATTATTCCTTGGAACAGCCTCTTTCTTAGGATTTGGCCTTGCAGTGCTGACGCTTCTTACAGGTTTGACAAATATCGTAAAAGCCTCCACAACAGCCTACAGCGACCATATTGAAAAATCCAAATTTTTAAATTCATTAGACGAACAAGACAATGATTAGTAGTTGTAGAGTCAAATACAATTCAGTGCTTAGAAAATGCGAGATTAAGAAGATGTTTCTGCATTGTTGTGTGTTAAAATGACTAGGTTGGTTCTGATGGATTTTTGTCATAAAGTTATTGTCATTCTGAGCGTAAGCGAAGAATCCACTCTCTCTTAAATTTACTTCTGTTCAAGCATAATTTGCCTCCAGGGATAATCCGGTTTTATTTCCCACCCGTCATATTGTATAAGGCGTGCACATTCATGTCTTTTATCTTTTGAGCTTACTTCCGGGTTATCATGATTACCTTTTGCGCAACTGTCAAGGAATTCCTCGCGGGTCAAGCTTTTAGTATTACAGAGCGAGGTCACAAAGCTGCCATCTCCGCATATTGAGAATAAAAATGATGTTCTGCCATCATATCTTTCCTTTCCACAATATTTTAACTCCGTACAGTAAAAAAAGTGTATTCGGTTGACTGTTGCGGATGAACTGGTTGAAGATGTTTTATATGCAACAAATCCTGAACCATCTGCCAATGCTACTGTATAGTATTTTGTACCACTCAGAGCTTTTGCGTGGATTATTTGCAGGTGTTTCGCTAAATGCAGATTAAACCAATCTTCAAAATTATCTTCAGTTGGAAGCCAGTATTTAATATCTTCGTTATGAACTTCTTCCTGCATGATTGCTTGTTCCATTACTGTATAAAATTTTTTTAACTTATTTGCTGTAACTATTTTTTGATGTTTTTCAATTATTGAAGGTAATGTCATTGCCGCAACAATTCCGATTATGCCGAGAGTTATAAGGACTTCTGCCAATGTGAAGGCGCTGTGGTTTTTCTTTCTCAAAATATTACAGCTATTCTTTTTGATACTTAACCTATAAGAATTTTTCCTTTGTATTGTAACAGTACTCATAAACTTCCTTTCTTATGTACATTCATTTAATGGTTAAATGTAATGTTAGAAACTTTATAGCACATCTAATATGATATTGTCAAGTCAAATGTAAGGATAATGTATGGATAGAAAACTTATGCGTAACGGTAACGGGTGGGCGCTTTGCCTTAATGCCACAATTCTTGACCTTTTGAAAGTCAACCCGAAAACCGATATGGTTGAATATACAATTGAACGTGACAAGCTCATAATTACCAAAAGCGATAAAAAACGCGAGGATGCACTTGATGATTGACAACTTTATTAAATCTTTTTTTCTGCTAAACTGATTTTATGAAAGAATTCATCTTAAAAGAGATTGTGACAGAAGACATTCCGTCTGAATTAAAGAAAATCGGGTTTGACAAATCTTATCGCACTCAAGCGTCACAAAAATTCAAATATAAAAATATAAAAATTTACTCCTTGACGCCGGCTCAGGCAAATATTTTGAAACAAACCGCATTGTCAGTCGGTGCGGACTGTGCAACCCACCGCGAAACAATAACCGCAAATATTGAAACCAGCGACTGCATTTTGGGCGGAAGTATTTCGCAATTAAAAAAGATTTCACAAAAACTCACAAGCCAGCCGTTTGGTTTGAAACTTCTGGGTGAAAAAATTTCCGGCATGGCAGAGTTTTCAAAATCTGCAAAAACCAAAATCGTCGGAATTTTGAACCTGACACCGGATTCGTTTTCAGACGGCGGTGAATTTTTGGATTACGACAAAGCAAAAGAGCATTTTAAGTACATGGCGGATTCAGGGGCTGATATTATTGATATTGGCGCAGAATCTACAAAGCCATACTCGACGCCGGTTTCGGCGCAAGCGCAAATCAGCCGGCTTTTGCCTGTTTTAGAATTTGCCAAGTCGGAAAATCTTCAAATTCCGATTAGCATTGACACCAGAAGCGCTCTAGTTGCGCAGGAGTGCATAAAAGCCGGAGCGTCAATAATAAATGATGTTTCGGGCTTTGATTTTGATAAAAACATGGTGGAGATAATTGCAAATTGCGGCGTTAAAGTTATAATTCAGCATTCCAAAGGCACGCCCGAAAACATGCAGGAAAATCCGGTTTACGAAAGCCTGATGGATGAAATTTATTTGAAATTAAAAGAAAAAATTGATTATGCGATTTCAAAAGGCATTGCGCGCGAAAACATAATTCTTGACCCCGGAATTGGCTTTGGCAAAACTCGCAAAGATAATTTTGAGATTATAAAGCGGATTGAGGAGTTTTACGGTCTTGGCTGCGAAGTTATGCTCGGGCTTTCGCGAAAATCGCTTCTCAATATGCCTGACGCTGACAACGATATGAAAGATATTTTCTCTGTTGCCTTGAATACGCTTGCGATTGAGCGTAAGGTTGATTATATAAGAGTCCATAATGTGCCGCTGCACAAGATGCTTTTAAATTTAATGAAAGCGTGAGTTTTGCCTGTTTACCACGGGTAGTCGTCTTTAATTTTCCAACCGTCTGCCATAATCTTTGCGGCACAATAAAAACCGGAACTGGATTTGTTGCAATGATCATTGATATTGTTTGTGTTATAACCGTAGGGTTTGACGTTATTGTTGTCAAAATCTATTACGAAAATAAAAATATCTTTGCCAAAAGTGTTCGGATTATTCGTTCCGTTTATGTCGACATATACAGTTTGTTTGGAATCATATTTGGCAGTCTGGGAGATGATATTTCCATCATTATCTTTTATAGTTTCCCATACCATCATCCATAGAAAATAAATTGTCCCGTCATAAGTTTGAAATAAAATTCGTCCATTGGCGTATGAAGTCTGTACGCCCATATCGCGGATATTTCCGTTAAGATATTTATAAACAAATCCATTTGATTGATAAAATGATTCCCCATTTTTTGCGATTGTAGGTGCATTTAAGTAAGGATGCCAGTAGATTTCAAAGAAATTTTTCACGGTATTTGCATCGACTGTGTCTTTGGTGGAGAAGTTTGCAGAGCCGTTGTCTTCCTGTGATAAAATTACAAGCTGACTCAATACAGTGTATATTTTTTTTAGTTTTATGATGGTTTCTTTCTTTTTGTAGTTTCCGATTAAGACCGGCAGTGTCATTGCTGCAATTATCCCGATAACACCTAGAGTAATTAGAACTTCAGATAGCGTAAATCCATTATAATTCTTTTTCATTGAGATATCCTTCTATAAACATGAAGTATAATTCTATATTATGAATTATAGTAGATATTTTTTGTTTGTCAACCTATGTAGAATATAGCTATGAATGATGATAAAATGATTTTGGATAAGGTTTCCGATAATATCAGGCTTGCGCGTCTTCAGCAACGTCTTTCCCAGGAAAAACTTGCAGAAATGGTCGATATATCAACAAAATATTTGAATATGATTGAAAATCGAAAAGCTAATCCTACAATTGTTATTGTCATAAAAATCTGTTCTGTGCTTGACATTGAATTAAATACAATCTGGCATAAGTAATTTCTTGTCAGGCTTTTTTCTTGATGTAAAATATAATTATGTCAGACACGATTAAAATAAAAGGGGCAAAAGAGCATAACTTAAAGGATGTTTCGCTGGAAATTCCGAAGAACGAACTCGTTGTATTTACAGGGGTTTCAGGTTCCGGCAAAAGTTCGCTTGCTTTTGATACGATTTTCGCTGAAGGCCAAAGACGTTATATCGAAAGCCTTTCCACTTACGCACGCCAATTTTTGGGACAGATGGATAAACCCGATGTTGAATATATTGACGGGCTTTCGCCGGCAATCTCAATTGACCAGAAATCCACAAGCAACAACCCGCGTTCAACTGTCGGAACTGTTACGGAAATTTATGATTATTTGAGGCTTCTTTACGCACGTGTCGGAACGCCTCATTGCCCTCAGTGCGGCGAGGAAATTAGGCCGCAGACGATTGATGAAATCGTAACAAGCATTATGAAGCTTGGCGAGGGTACAAAAATTCAGATTTTAGCACCGATTATCCGCGGCAAAAAAGGTGAATATCAGTCGCTTTTTGAAGAACTTCGTCAGGAAGGCTTTGTGCGCGTAAAAGTCGATGGTGAAATTTATAACCTTGACGAAGACGAAATTGAACTTGCAAAAACAAAAAAACATGATATTTCGGTCGTGGTTGACAGAATTGTTGTGAAACCAGAGGCGCAGTCAAGAATTGCAGACAGCGTTGGAATTGCTTTGCATAAAGCTGACGGAATTGCAATTGCCGAGGTTGTCGGAAAATCTGCCGAAGGCAAAAATCAGGAAATTATTTTCAGTGAAAAACTTGCCTGCCCGAATTGTAATATCAGCTTTGAAGAACTTGCTCCGCGGATTTTTTCATTTAACAATCCTTACGGCGCGTGCGAAAGATGCTCCGGAATCGGCGTGGATTACGAAATTTCTCCGGATTTAGTCGTGCCAGACCGCACAAAATCAATTAATGACGGCGCAATTTATCCATGGGATAAGTCTTCAACTTCATATTACAAAGACATGCTCGCTGCAGTGTGTTCAAATTTCGGCATAAACCCTGATACGCCATTTGAAGATTTGCCAAAAGAGCATCAAAATATTATTCTTTACGGTTCGCCGGATATTATCAAAATGAAAATAAAAGGTTTCGCGTCAAAACGTTACGAAACCCGTTATCACAGCTATCCGGGCGTTATTCCGTACCTGATGAAAAAATATCATGAGTCTGATGCGGATTACTGGCGCGAGGAAATCGAAAAATACATGGTCATGACTCCGTGTAAATCCTGCAAGGGCGCAAGATTAAAACCGTTTCCGCTCGCAGTGACGATTAAAGGTAAAAATATTTATGAATTTACGCTGATGCCGATTAATGAAGAGTATGACTTTATATCGGATTTGTATTTGGAGCTGAGCGAATATCATATTCAAATAGCAAAACAGATTTTAGATGAAATTCGTGCGCGTTTAAAATTCTTGAAAGATGTAGGGTTAAGTTATCTGAACCTTTCGCGTATGGCAGGAACACTTTCCGGCGGCGAAGCACAGCGTATCAGACTTGCAACCCAAATCGGAAGCGGGCTTTCAGGAGTTTTGTATGTTTTGGATGAACCCTCAATCGGGCTTCACCAGCGCGATAACGACAGATTGATTAAAACCCTTATCAAACTTCGCAACCTTGGAAATACATTGATTGTTGTTGAACACGACGAAGAAACTATCAGAAATGCGGATTATCTGGTTGATATCGGGCCGCGGGCTGGCGTTTTGGGCGGCGAAGTCATTGCTTCCGGCACAATTGACGATATAATTGCGGCTGAAAGGTCGATTACAGGTAAATATTTAAGCGGCGAAAAGGTTATTCCTATTCCTGACAAAATCCGCGAGGGCAACGGGAATTTCTTAAGCGTTAAAAACGCGCATTTGAACAATTTGAAAAATATAAATGTCGAGATTCCGCTCGGTAAAATCGTTGTTTTAACCGGCGTTTCAGGGTCTGGCAAATCAACCTTGATGCAGGAATTGATTTATGAATATGCAGTTCATAAACTTCGCAAAAACAAACCGAAACCGCAGGGCGTTGATGAGATTACAGGATTTGAAAACATAGACAAGATTATTGACATTGACCAATCGCCAATCGGCAGAACTCCGCGTTCAAACCCTGCAACTTACACGGATTTGTTTACGCATATTCGTGATTTGTATGCGAAAACCAATGAGGCAAAACTTCGCGGTTACAAAGCCGGACGCTTCAGCTTTAACGTAAAAGGCGGGCGATGCGAGGCTTGCAAGGGAGACGGCGTAAACAAAATTGAAATGAACTTCTTATCAGATGTTTATGTGAAATGTCCGATTTGCAAAGGCAAACGCTACAACCGCGAAACTTTAGAGGTTAAATACAAAGGCAAGACAATTGCTGATGTGCTTGATATGAGCGTAAAAGAAGCGCTGGCGTTTTTTGAAAATGTTCCGTCAATCAAAAACAAACTTCAAACCTTAAACGATGTCGGACTTGATTATATCAAGCTTGGTCAAAGTGCAACAACGCTTTCGGGCGGCGAAGCGCAGCGAATTAAGCTTGCGTCAGAACTTAACAAGCGTGCAACCGGCAAAACACTTTATCTTATGGATGAGCCTTCTGTCGGGCTTCACTGGGCGGATTTGGATAAACTTATTAAAATTATTCAGGCGCTTGCTGACCAGGGAAATACGATTTTAATCATTGAACACAATCTTGACCTGATTAAAGTAGCAGATTACATAATAGACCTTGGCCCCGAAGGCGGAAATGGCGGCGGACAAATCGTTGCAGCCGGAACGCCAAAGCAGGTTTCAAAGGTTAAAAAATCTTACACTGGCCAGTACCTTAAACCGTTATTTTCTTGACACTTTTGAAAAATAATGATTTAATAATTTTGTGAGGATGGTATGAAAAAATTTATTTTATCTTTGATTTTGTTATTTATGTGTCAGGCGTCAGTTTTGGCGGCAACTATTAAAGTTCAATCACAGTCGGATTTTACAACAGAAAACCCATCGGAAACTCTTACTGTGAAGGCTGTTACCGACTTAATTCTTGATGACGGATTTCTAATTATAAATGAAGGGTATATCTTAAAAGGCGATATCGTTGACGTTTCAAGTCCAAAACGCCTGAAACGCGATGCTTCTTTTGCATTTATTTTGAAAGAGTATACTGACAACAACGGTGAAACACATAAGGTGGATTCGCTTGTCAAAGGTAAGTTTACAACTAAATTCGACTACAAAAGCGCGGCTAAATCGGCAGCTTTGGGCGTGGGAAGTTATTTTGTAAAAGGTCTTTCCTCTGCATACGCTGCGGTTGAAGGCGCTATTAAAAATGAAGAAGGTAATCGGTTTAAATCCGGGGCAATTTCGCTTTATGAAAGCACTCCAATTTCTTATGTTGAAAAAGGGGAAGATATTGTCATAAAAAAAGACCAGGTTTTTATTCTGAATTTTAAACTAAAAGATGAAAAAGATGAACCTAATTACGAATATACAGAGCAGGACAAATCTGGAGAAAACGCTGTTTCGGACGACTCAAAGGATTCAATCAAACCTGTAAATTCTACGGATAATGCTTCTGCTGCTGAAACAGAAACAATTCAAGAACCGGCTGAAAATGTGCAAACGGAAATAAAAGAGCCTTTACCTGAAAAACCTGCAGACAATTCAGTTTCTGAACCTTCAAAACAGGTACCGGAAGAGCTTGACAAAATTCAAAAGCCTGTTCCGCAAGCAGAAGACCAAATACAGGAAACCGGCAACGAAATCAAGAAGCAACAGAGTTCCGAACCTCAAATGAATAAATCTGTAGCACCCAAAAATATTGAAGACCAACGGATTAACCATTCAACATCTGCCGAACACTTAGAAGAAGTTCTGAAGTCAACTTATCCGGCTTATACACCTGCAGAAATCCCTTCTGAATCATTAGCTCCGCTTGAGCTTCCTTTTTCTAATTAAAAATCAAAGCTCGGCAACGGCTGACTTGAGTTTGCCTTCGCCTTCAAACAAAATTTCTTTTTTTTCGTTATTATCTTCGCAGAAAACGAGTTTTGTTTTATTTTTGCCATCTTCAAAAAAGTTTGTAATTTCTTTTATTTCCAAAGTCATCACAGTCCCTTTCTAACTTATTCATTATGATAACAAGTTTTAAAGAGTTTTTCAACATTGAAGTTAAATTTTGTAAGGATAATCCTTTTTAATTTCCCACCCGTCTATCTGTATTAGCCGTGAACAGGAGCCTCTACTATTTTTACAAGCTTCCATAGCTTTTTCATGGGTATTTATTGTCCTCTGGCCTATTGTCGAAAATCTTTCGGTTGCGTATAGTCTATAACCTTTGTCATGCGGACAGATAAAAAAATAGAATTTATCTTCACCATTCTTATTAGGTTTCTTATCTCCATTTATATCAAAACCAAAATCAATACAGGTTCCCTGTTTGATAGTTGAAGTTGAGCCATCGAAGAAGTAAATTTTAGACAATTCACTGGAAGTTGTACCATCATCGTTTTCTTTAGAGTAGCCCTGAGTAAGTTTGTAGTATTTGATGTATTTAGCCAGATATCTGTTGAAAAATTTGTTACAATTTTCCCCTCCAACATTGTAATCGTAAGACCCGTCGTCAGTAGTATAGGCTGCCTCAATCTCCCAGTATTTAATATCTCCGTTTTCGAGTTCGCTCATCATGATTGCCTGGTTCATGATTGTGTAGAACTTCTTCAAACGGGCTGATACTTCCTGCTTTCTGTACTTGCTCATAAGTACCGGAAGCGTCATGGCTATTACTACCCCAAGTATCCCCAGTGTTATCATTACTTCGGATAAAGTAAAAGCTTTATAGTTTTTCTGGCTGTTTCTCATCTGTCTGCTCCTTTTTGTTCAAATGTAAATGCTAATATTTGAATATGATTAATAGTATTCATATTCGAATATTATTATATGTAGTTTTTTATATAATGTCAATATCGCTATAATTTTTGTATGAGTATTAAAACAAAAATTAAGATGCTTACAGCTTCACGTGGAGTTACTCTTAAAAAGCTTGCTATTATGTTATCAGAGGTTACATCTGAAAATTATTCCTATAATAGTCTTCTCGGCAAACTAAACAGAGAAAGTTTATCCTTGAAGGAAGCTGAGATAATTGCAAAAATTTTGGACTACAGAGTTGAGTTTATTGATTTACATCGATAGAATCTGTGTTTAACGTTTTTGAAGGATTTTCGGAGGAAACAAAAAAGAGGACTGGTATAATCAGTCCTCTTTTTTTGTTAATTGTTTTTATAAATTAGCCTTTTACCTGGCTCATTACTTCTTCGGCAAAGTTGTCCTGACGTTTTTCAAGTCCTTCACCAAGAACATATCTTGAGAAAGCTTTGATTGTCAGTTTGCCTTCGATTAACTGTTCAATTGTAACATCAGGGTTTTTAACAAATGGCTGTTCAAGAAGAACTTTTGCTGCCATAAGTTTGTTAACTCTGCCTTCAACAATTTTAGCTCTGATATTTTCAGGCTTTTTCTGCAAATCTTCTTTACCCATTTCAATTTCTGTTTCATGGTCGATTGCAGACTGCGGAATTTCGGCTCTTGATAGGAATTCCGGAGCATTTGATGCGATGTGAAGACAAATGTCATTCATTAATTCCTCATCTTTTTTGTCTGTTTCGAGAAGAACGCCGATTTTGCCGTTGTGAATGTATGTTGCTACATTTCCTTCATAGCGGACAAATCTTCTGAAAGTGATTTTTTCACCGATAGAAGCGATTTTTTCTTTAAGAACTTCTTCGATAGTTTTACCGCATTTTGGGCAAGTTGAAGCAACGAAAGACTCAACATCAGCCGGGTTAGTTTCTGCAACTGCTTTTGCTAAACAGTTTGCAAGTTCTTTAAACTCTTCGTTTTTAGCAACAAAGTCAGTTTCGCAGTTAACTTCAACCATAGCACCTGCATTGTCAATGATTGCTGATGCAATTAAACCTTCAGCTGCAATTCTGCCCATTTTCTTTTCAGCAGAAGCAATACCTTTTTGGCGAAGTACATCCATTGCTTTTTCCATATCACCGTCGGTTTCAACAAGTGCTTTTTTCGCATCCATCATACCTGCACCTGTTTTGTCACGGAGTTCTTTAACCATTTGAGCTGTAATGTTCATTTAATTCTCTCCTTTATTGTTGAGTGAAAAGTGAAATGTGAGAAGTGAAAAGTCCGTTACATAAAAATAATTTTGTTAGATATCACTAATTTCATTTTTGTAAAGAACTTTTCACCATTCACTTTTCACAATTTTTAACTATTCAGCAGTAACTTCTGCTGTTTCTTCAGTAACAACGCCTGCATCTTCAGCTTTAATTTCTTCAATTTTAGCTGTAGTGTTAGCTTTGTTTTCTTTAAGCTGTTTGCCTTCAATAACAGCGTCAGCAAGTTTTGAAGTAATTAATCTGATAGAACGGATTGCATCATCGTTGCCTGGGATAATATAGTTAACATTTGTAGGGTCTGCGTTTGTATCAGCAAGGCAGATTACAGGTATGTTAAGTTTGTTAGCTTCAAGAATTGCGATATTTTCTTTCTGCTGGTCTATGATGAAGATTAAATCAGGTAATCCTCTCATTTCTTTAATACCGCCTAAAGTTTTGCTCAATTTAGAAAGCTGTCTGTTAAGCTGAGCGATTTCTTTTTTCGGTAATTTTTCAGCATGACCGCTGTTTAAGAAATCTTCCAATTCTCTAAGTTTGCTGACTCTTCCTCTGATAGTATCAAAGTTAGTAAGCATACCGCCTAACCATCTTCTGTTGATGTAATAAGCGCCTGCTCTTTGAGCTTCTTCAGCAATAACTTCTGCTGCTTGTTTTTTAGTACCTACAAACAATATATTTTTATTACGTGCTGCAAAATCTCTTACAACGTTGTAAGCTTCGTCGAGAAGTTCTGTAGTTTTGCGTAAATCAAATACATAAATACCATTTCTTGCACCGTAAATATACGGTTTCATTTTAGGGTTCCATCTTTGAGTTTGGTGACCGAAGTGTACACCTGCTTCCAAAAGTTCAATCATAGATGCTGCTGGCATCGGTTTTCTCCTTTATTTTAACTTAGTACTACGGGCTAAACTGTCTCATTCGGTGTTATGTGTAGTTATCCGTTTTGTAGCTGGGAATTACGCCACCCCGAACTAGGGCAAACCTATCAGACTAGTGTAACCAATAATATAATATTACAAACATAAAATTTCGTAAAATCTTTATTGTAACGAATTGTAAAAATTAGCTTAAAATAGGCTGAAACCTGGTTATAATCCACTATATGTATGGAGACGCCATATCAACTTTTTCCAGGAGAAGCCGTTTGTACCAGTATAAACAATTTGTGCTTATTCGAGTATAAAAGGATGATAGCAAATGGGTTTTGACTACGCCGTATCAGTTTTTATCTTAATTTCTACAAAAGCGCATTTAGTATGCTAATTCAAATGTGTAAGGGCGGACTTCGTCCGCAAAAAAATCGGACCTCCCCTAAAGTCAGTCCGGTATTTCATTTCTGAAACAAAAAGGATTTACATTAATACCTTTTCGCATAAAAGCAGCATACAAAATTCCTCTCTGCTGCTTTTTCCTCCCCTAATATTCAATTCCCTGTCTTGCCATTACGCCCATATCAAAATAATGTTTGATAGGTTTCATCTCTGTTACAAGATGCGCCATAGCTTTTAATTCAGGGTGTGCATATCTGCCCGTCAATACGATTTCAAGGTTTTCGGGTTTGTTCATTAAAGCTTCTTTAACTTCCGAAACCTTAATCATATTCATAGATGTGCAAATATTGATTTCATCTAAAATAATAAGCTGATATTCACCGGATTGAATTGCTTTTTTGGCATATTCCCAGCCTTTTTTTGCTTCTTTAAAATCGTCCATACAAACATTATGTGAATAGCATACTCTGTCCATTCCAAACTGTACTACATCCAAATTTGGCAGGAATTTAGATGATGAAACAATTTCTCCATAAGATGTTGCGCTGTCGCCCTTAGTAAACTGGATGATTAAAACTTTCCATCCATGTCCGAGCGCACGAAGTGCCAGACCTAATGATGCTGTTGTTTTCCCTTTTCCATCTCCTGTGTAAATTTGAATATAACCATGCTCTAACACTTCTTTACTACCTCCAAATACAAACTGATATTGTTATCCATATTTTAAACGATATTTGAATAGTCTTTAATCGTTCTATGGATTGATTAGACTACAGGTGAGGATGTATTTTTTTATAATCCCCGCCTCCCAAGATGTAAATTCATCATAGAACAAATTTTCTAATATGAAACACTTTTTTTGCATTCCATGCCAATCTTTTTACAATTAAATTTTCTTTAAATCTAAAGATTTAGATTTAGGGCGGATTTGGGCATTTGAAAAATACAGCAAAAAATTTACATAATTTTTGTAAACTTAGTGTAATAATTACTTGCAAAATCTCAAAGAACTCTTGTTTAGTGTGTTTTCAGGGTTTTGTTAAATTAAGATATTTTACATTTACTAAAAGTTTTTTAACAGGTGTAATTAAACATGCTAAAGCAGGCTAAAAAGCGGGTATAATATTTATGAAGACAAAGTTAGAGGATATGTTAATATTTGTAAAGTTATAACGTAAGAATAAGCAATTTTTAAAGTGTTATATACTTTATATATATAAAGGTATATAAAAAGAGAGAATTATGGGCGTAGAATTAGCAGCACAATCTTATAAAAGACCTGGTATCAAGACTAACTTGAACAGCACCCGCACTTTGCCTAAGTTTCAGGAAACACAAACTTCATCAAGCACTTCTACTGCTTCAACTTCATCATCCTCAACATCAAAGAGTGACAAATCAATTAAATATACTGCATTAAGCGCACTTGGAACAACTTCAAGACAATCCATCCAATCAGGCGCTGTTAGACAAGGCGGAACAAGATTTGTTAATCCTTCTGACTATACGCTAAGAAATGTAGATGCACAATTAACTCAAAGTATTGCAACAGGTTTTGCACCAACTCCGCGCTCTGCAAGAAGAGAAGCTGACAGACTTAATGCTGATCTTCAAAAATATGTACAGTATGTAAATTCTCAAAGAGCATATGCAAACACTGGAACAAATAAAGCTGCAGGTACAATGAGTGCTATCAGCATGCTTAACCAGACAATCGGCAGTATTACAAAAGCTGTTGCTTCAACAAAAGCTTCAAAACCTTCAGTAGTATCAAACAGCTCAACTCCAGCGGCTAATCTAAGCGCAGATGCTGCAAATGTTTTAACAAATCTTTCAAGTGCAACTAATACAAAGGCACTCAAGTCAGAGTTAAGCTCTCTCGGCTCAAAAATCGATACAAAATCCAAACTCGTTGAACAATATCAGGGACAGATAGATGCTGACAGTGAAAGTAAAACAAATGCTGAAAAAGAACTTGCTACAATAAAAGAAAATATATCTACAACAAAAACTTCAATTACAGGTACTCAAAGCCAGATTACACGTTTGCAGTCACAAATTGCAACTGCACAGGCTGCAGGTCAGAATGTAAGTTCTCTTCAATCTCAGCTAACTCAACTAGAACAGAAAAAACAGCAGCTTGAAAATGATCTTAAAACACTAGAAAAAAATCAAACTGATAAAGAAACAGAAATTTCAAATCTTGATAAATCAATTGCTGATAATACCTCACTTAAAGAAAAAGCAAACGGCGAGCTTAAACAACTCAAGAGTGCAGAACAAAATTACTCTGAAAAAATGACAAAGATGGCAAAATCTGAAGAAAAAGATTTGAATAAATCTTACAATGAGCTTAAAAAGCTTGCGCAAAAAGCAGAAAAAGAAACCGACGAAACTAAAAAACAAGAGATTATTAAAGAATACAAAGGCATTGCAACAACTTATAACGCACTTGTTGCAAACACGACAGTTCAAGGTTTCACACCTGTAAGCGAAGAACCGAATTTAGTTGATGCAAAAGGTTTGCTTGCACAATCAGGTTTTTAATCCGGTTTTAAAAACTTTACATAAGACTTTACATTTAAGTTTTAATAATTTATAATATTTTTAGAGAAAAGAACGGGAACCCCCGTTCTTTTTCTATCATCAGGGCGTTTTGCCGGGAAACACGGCGGCTGAAAGACCGCAAATGTTGGTTAGGTTCAAAAGCGAAGGAAGGAAGTGTTATGAAACAGGAAATTAACAGATATGAAGTTCTTGAAAAGATTAATCCGTTAATTGAAAATACTGCAATGCGCTTTGGATATATTCCTCTTGAGGTGGATTTTTCAAAAGAAAATCACCGCTGGTTTTTGAGGATTTATTTGTATTCTTCCGAGAAGGACGTAACTCTTGACGATTGTGAAAAGGTTACAAGAAGTCTATCTGACTTTTTGGATGAACTTATTCCCGTAAAATATTATTTAGAGGTTTCTTCACCCGGCCTTGAGCGAAAGTTCAAATCCGATAAAGAATTTATAATATTCAAAGGCCGTAATGTAAGTATAAAGCTGAAAACGCCTCTCGATGGCGAGGAAGAAAAGGTTTTCAAGGGTGAAATCCTCGACTTTAACGAAAATGAAGGATTAAAATTTTTCAGATTTGAAGACGCTAAAGAGCTTCAAATTCCGAGAAGCAACATTCAGTCCGCAAAATTATATATTGATTAAAAGCCTGTCAGAATAAAAAATATTTACATAATAAATGAAAGGATAAAAAAATGATTAAAATCGGAACAGCACTTTTTGAAGCATGCGAAGAACTTGAAAGAGAACGTGGAATATCAAAAGAAGTTTTGATAGCTTCACTCTGCGATGCAATGGTAGCTGCTTACAAAAAACACATGAAAATTAAAGAATCAGCTAATATCGAAGCAATTTTGGACGAACAATCCGGCGAAATCGGTGTTTTCAGCACTAAAACCGTAGTTGAAGAAGTGGAAGATCCTGAATTACAAATTTCTTTGGCAGATGCAAAAGAAATTGATGAAGATGTAGAAGTTGATGATGAAGTTAAAATCGAAGTTACACCAGACCAGTTCGGCCGTATAGCAGCGCAATCTGCAAAACAAGTTATTACACAGCGCATAAGAGAAGCTGAAAGAAATCTTGTTCTTCAAGAATTTATGGATAAAAAAGGTACTCTTGTAACCGGAATTATCCAGAGAGTTGAAAACCGCAACGTAATTGTTAATATCGGTAAAACTGACGCGATAATGCCGCAAAAAGAACAAATCCCCGGTGAATATTACAAACCCGGCAACCGCATAAGAGTTTTTGTATTGAACGTAAAAGAAACTACAAGACTTCCTCAAGTTATTGTTTCTCATGCTCATGCAGAAATCGTGCGCGAGCTGTTTGAACTTGAAGTTCCTGAAATCGAAGATGGAATTGTTGAAATTAAATCAATCTCACGTGAAGCAGGATACAGAACAAAAATCGCCGTCTGGTCAAATGACCCTGAAGTTGATTCTGTGGGAGCTTGTATTGGACCTCGCGGAAGCAGAATTCAGACAATCGTTTCAGAATTGAAGAACGAAAAAATCGATATCGTAAGATATTCTGATGACCCTGTTGAATATATCGTTAATGCCCTTTCACCTGCAAGAGTTGTTTCAGTGGATGTGCTTGCAGATGATGAGTATGCTCATGATGCAATGGTTGTTGTTCCTGATGATCAATTAAGCCTTGCAATAGGACGCGAAGGTCAAAACGTAAGACTTGCACATAAGCTTACAGGCTGGAAAATAGATATCAAGAGTGTTTCTCAAATGGAGAAAGCTGAGGCTCAAAATCTTCAAAATTATGAAGAAGATGTTCGCGAAGAAGAAGCCGAAGACGAAGACGATGAATTAAAACAAGAAATCGAAGAAGAAATGAACCAGCAGGCTTATGATGAAGAAGACATTCAGCATGAAGAGCCGGTTGAAGAAGAAATTTCAGAAGATGAATAATTTTAAAAGAGGCTCGTTTGAGCCTCTTTTAATTCGTGAAAGAAATGAAGATTATCTTCAATTTTATCTCCTTTCCTGCAACAGTCGATAAGTGTTCAAAAATGAAAAAAGAGTTCGGTTTAATCAAGTTCCCTCTCCTAATTTAGGAGAGGGTTAGGATGAGGTTAAATGTATAAAAAATATTTGCAGGCAAGAGAATTAAGACAAAATATGACGCCTCAGGAATATAAACTATGGGCATTGTTAAGAAATAGAAAATTTAATGGGGTTAAATTTGTCAAGCAATATCCTATAGGATCTTATATCGTAGATTTTGCAGGCCGAAAAAAGAGGATAGTTATTGAACTTGACGGCGGTCAGCATAATGAAATTCAAAATAAGATTAATGATGATAAAAGAACGGAATATTTGATTTCTAAAGGTTATAAAGTTTTAAGATTGTGGAATAATGAAATAGATAATAATATTGAAGGTGTTTATCTTAAATTGGCAGCATTAATTTGTGAGTAAAAGAACTTACCCCATCCCCTCAGTACAAGGCATACAGGCTCACTCATCCTCACTTCGTTGCTGTGGTTCGCTTTGTATCCTAATTTAGGAGAGGGGGAACCAACTCTGCCGCGGCAAAAATATAAACCAATTTCAAATGTAACGAATTGTAAATATGAGTTTTATAATGCCTCAAATCCAGGTATAATCTGCTGTATGGTATGGTATGGTATGGTATGTAGGCGAGCTGTCAATTTTTTCAGGATAAATCCGTTTATACCAGTATAAGCAATGTGTGCTTAAACGAGTATAAAAAGGAGGATATCAAATGGGATTTGACTACACTGTATCAAAAGATGATTTAGGTTTAACCTATATTTTTCTGGAGCAGGCCAAAAAACAAGCCGGTTTTGACGGGAGCAAGAAAATCAACTGGCAAAATGTCATGTCAGTCTTCGACGAAATTCAAAAAGAAGAACAGGCCGAAGGTCAAAGGTTATTCCGCGGCGGCACGGACAAAACCCGCGCCGGCTGGGGCAAAAGTTATGCAATTCAGACCGGCGATAAAATAAGCTTGTCTGATGAACAAATGAACAAGATTTATAGTGCAATGGGGCTTAATTTATCTAAACCAGAACAGCAGGAGCAGAATTTGCCGGTTCAGCAGGAAGCTGCTCAAAATACTCAAAATACCGGACAAGCTTCAGACGCGGCAGCAC
This sequence comes from uncultured bacterium, assembly GCA_900551915.1. Taxonomy (GTDB): domain Bacteria; phylum Cyanobacteriota; class Vampirovibrionia; order Gastranaerophilales; family Gastranaerophilaceae; genus Scatenecus; species Scatenecus faecavium. The sequence goes on along the minus strand of URXT01000017.1, from coordinate 1,884 downwards.
CTCCGACATCAGCCCCGCAAACCACCCAAACACACGGCCCGTCACCATCAGACCCTCCGGTACAAACTTCTGACATAACTGAACATGAATCCGCCCAGTCTCAAATTACTGAAAAGCAAAAACAGGAGTTTAATGAAGCGCTGGCCGGATTTGAAATTTCAGACACTGTGCCTGATGCCGATTATTTAAAAGCCGGAGGTTTTGGTGCTGCAAAAAACGGCAATGGAAAGTATAATATTACCCTTATGGATGAAGACGGCTTGAATTACGTTATGGATAAAAACGGCGGCAGAACTTATACTAACTCAAATGGCGAAAGTATAAGAATATCCTCTTTTGAAGCTCTGCTTGTAGAAAATGGTGCCACCCAGGTTACATATTCCTCAGGCGAGAATCTTAATTCTATAGTTTACAACAAGGATGGAAAGCCGCTCCAGGGTTCTTTGATTGAGCAGCAGGATGGAACTTCTGTTGTGTATCAATATAGCTATGAAGCCGGCAAGCCTGTTTTGCAATCTATTCAAACCTTGCAAAAGTTTGACGATGAAGAAAATCCGGCTCAAAACAATACCGGAGTCAAATTACCTGAAAATTTCGGAAGTTTGATGGAAACAGCATCTGAGGTTTTATTTGACAGACGCCGCGGAGACACTGTGGATTTGACGCCTTATGAATCAGTTGAGAAAAATATGACTATCAAACAAAAAGATGAAGCAGAAAATTTATATTCCGAATTTTGGGAAAATACTCCGATTTCTGGCTTTTCTGACGGTTCTCTGGGCGTAAGTTATTCAAAAGGCGGATTCTGTACGTCCTCCGAGGAAGAATTTGAAAACGTAAAACCGCTGGCTAAAACGGTTTGCAGCATGCTTACTGCGGGAAAAGATAAATATATAGAACTGCTTCAGGGCGAAAAAGATTTACGGGCTTTCCAGAAGGCCGGTAAAGCAGATTCTGTAAGCAAAGAGGATTGGACATTTTTAGTATATTACAATTACTGCCTGGAAGGTCTGAACTTTGAATTAGACGAAAATGGCGGATTTGTACGCAAACCTGTTGAATAACTCCTGCCGCAAACTTTTATAAAAAAGACAAAACAAGTACCGGAAATTTTTCGATACTTGTTTTTTATCTCCTTCAATACATGCGCGGCTTTGTCATGCCACGCGCCTTGACAAAAAAAATTGAGCAAATATTATATATTATATGGCTTAAAATACCAAATTAGAAAGTAGTATAAGTAGTAAAAAGGAGATTAATCTCATGGCAAGAGAAAAGTATGAACGTACCAAACCGCACGTCAACATCGGTACAATCGGCCACGTTGACCACGGTAAAACAACTTTGACAGCTGCTATTACTGCAGTATTGGCTGCTCAAGGCCAAGCTGCATTGAAAAAATTCGATGAAATCGACGCAGCTCCTGAAGAAAAAGCAAGAGGTATTACAATTTCTACAGCTCACGTAGAATACGAAACAGCAGCAAGACACTATGCTCACGTTGACTGCCCTGGTCACGCTGACTATGTTAAAAACATGATTACCGGTGCCGCTCAGATGGACGGTGCAATCCTTGTTGTTGCCGCAACTGACGGTGCTATGCCTCAAACTCGTGAACACATCCTGTTAGCTAGACAGGTTGGCGTTCCGAACTTGGTTGTATTCCTTAATAAATGCGATATGGTTGATGATCCGGAATTGTTGGAATTGGTTGAAATGGAAGTTCGTGAACTTCTTTCTTCTTACGAATTCGACGGCGACAATATCCCGTTCATCCACGGTTCTGCTTTGAAAGCTCTTGAAGCAGCTCAAGCTAACCCGACTATTGCACGCGGCGAAGATAAATGGGTTGATAAAATTTGGGAATTGATGGATGCTATCGAT
>URXT01000016.1 GCA_900551915.1 uncultured bacterium | reverse complement strand
TCCAGTTTGATTATAACAGACAGTTTGATTTTTAAGGCGTAAACCCTTGATTTTATTATATTTTAGCCGTTGTATTTTGTATTTAAACGTCCAGTTTGATTATAACAGACAGTTTGATTTTTAAGGTAGAAACCCTTGATTTTACTAGATTTTAGCCGTCGGAAGTTTTGTGATTTGCGAAAAATCAAACTGGACGAAAACGGACTTTTTTTGGAAAAAACAGACAGTTTGATTTTACCATTAAAACTCAATAATAGCGGGGTATTACACCTAGTTTGATTTTTAACAGACAGATTGATTTTTTTGGGCAAGTCCGTTTTCAAAAAAGGTCGGTAAATTTTTTTTAAGGTCGGTAATTTTATGAATTGAAATTTATGTATAAAGCTTTTAAATTATCGTCTGATGTCTTTCGTTTTATTTTATTTATTATTATAGGATAATGCTCTAAATGATATTTGAGAGTCTCATTCAGTCTGCTGAACACTTTTCCGTTATATTGCCAGTTAAATTTAGATAGCCCCTCAAGAGGAAATTCATCATTTAAAAACTCTTTGATTGTTTGGATGCGGTTATAACCATCAATAATAAAGCTTTCTTGTTTATTCGGTTCATAAATAAATAATTGTTGTACAAATAAACCAAAGAACAATGATTCTATAAAATTATTTTTTTGTTTTGTAGTCCATTTTCGTTCATCATTGAAATATTTATTTAAATTCTGATATTCAGGCATTAACAAATCTTTTGCATTTATATTTATTACTTCGATTTTGCATTGTTTCAATGCATCTTCAATATTTATAACTTTGCTCATAAAGTCATATTAGCACAAAATAATTGATACAAAAGCGACATACATTCACTCTTAGCGAGCTAATGCGAGCTTTAGAATGATGGATGCAAAACTCTAACATACAAGCAATCTTTGATTGCGTAAGTATGTTAAGAGTTGTTGCCAAAGCTCGGAAGTGGTGTTCAAATTCTTTGTCTTCAGAGCTAATGTGTGTGTACGATGAAGAATGAATATATAGATATAAATAAGATAGCAAAGATTAAAGGATTAAAAAGCACACGCAGTATAAGGATTGCAATACAAAAAGGCAAGTACGAGGCTCGTGAAGTAACAGTTTTCGGCGGTAAATCGTATGAGATTTTATATTCATCCCTTGAACCTGAAATACAGGAAAAACTTGAAGACGAGGAAATGAAATGTACAGCATTAGTTCCTGTAAACAATAAACCTCAAACCCCTTCATTTATGTCAGAAAAAGCAAGGATGACGGCATTAGCAAGGGTTGATGTGGTTAACGAATTATTAAAAGTCAGAACGCAATACAAAACTAAAAAAGAGGCTGATTCTGTATTTTTAGAATTATATAATTCAGGTCTTTTACTTCCATCGGTTTACAAATTTTTAGGAAGTATCTCAATCGGAACTTTGCATCGTTGGCTAGGGGCTTATGAAGAAGCAAAAGATTACAGAAGTTTAATACCGGGATATAAAGTTAGCAAACAGAATGAATATAACTCAATTCTAAATGATGAAATGAAACAGGTGTTTTTAAAATTCTTACTGCATCCGAATAAATTCAGCTTAAATAAAGCGGTACATTTAAGTAAAAGCATTCTTGAAAAACGAGGATATGAGGCATTACCTTGTGATTTAAGTTTTAAAAGATTTGCTGAACACTACAAAAAAAATAATTATGACAAATGGGTTTTATTTAGAGAAGGCGAGAAAGCATACCACGATAAAGTGGAAGCATATATTGAACGGGATATTTCAGTGCTTAGTGTCGGCGATGTCTTAATAGCAGACGGACACGTTCTGAATTTTCAAGTTATTAATCCATTCACCGGCAAGCCAACGAGAGCAACACTCGTTGGCTTTTTAGATTGGAAGTCAACCGCACTTGTAGGTTATGAAATTATGATGACTGAAAATACCCAATGCATAGCATCAGCACTTAGAAATGCCATTATTAATTTAGGTATGATTCCAAAGGTTGTATACCAAGATAACGGCAGGGCTTTTAAAGCGAAGTATTTTCAATCTTGTGATTTTGACGAGGAGGGCTTTAACGGAGCGTATGCAAATTTAGGGATACGCTCCGTTTTTGCTAAACCGTACAATGCAAGAGCTAAAATCATAGAGCGATTCTTCCTTGAATTTCAGGAGGAGTTTGAAAAAATGATGCCAAGCTACATCGGAACAAGTATTGAAGATAAGCCGGCGTGGATGAAACGGGGTGAGAAGTTACACCGTGAAATGCACAGAAAGATGAATAAAAACTACATTCCGACTGTTCAGGAAGTTATTAAATATATTGATTGCTGGATTGATTACCATAACTCAAAACCTTGTCCGAATGATAGAGATATGACAATTAAAGAGTGTTTAAATACCGTTCAAAAGCAAGACATTGATAAAAATATTTTGAACGACCTGATGATGAAAACGGAAGCAAGAACAATAAACAAACATGGAATAACGTTCCTCGGAATGCATTACAGAAGTGACGTTATACTTGGACTTCGGGATAAGGTTTATGTCCGCTACAGCTTGTTTGACCTTTCAAAGGTTCATGTTTATTCAATGAAAGGTGAATTTTTATGCGTTGCACATAGGGTACAAAAAGTTCACCCGATGGCAAATGTTCTCGGCACTGTTAAAGATATGGAGGAATACAAACAGCAGTACCAAAGACAGCAACGACAGTTTAAGAAGGCTAAAAAAGAGTTTCAAAAATACTTTCCTACCGAAAAAACAGAGGTTTTGGAAATTGAAGGGGTAAATGTAAATGAAAAAATTGACACTATAGTAATCCCTGAGACAAAACCAAAACGTGAACGGAAGCAAACACCTCGTGAACAGCAGATGAACAAGCCGATTTTTAATTCTAATTATGAAAAGTATGAGTGGCTTATGTCAAACGGGACAACAAATCCTGAAGACAGAAAATGGCTTGCTGACTATATGAGAAGTGATGAATATTACAATTTATACGGAGATTAATTATGAATAATACAAAATTTGTAAAAACAAAAAACGTCAAGCGATTTGTAGCTTTGATGGATGAACTCCAAAATCTGCCGCCGAATATTCCAAAACTTGCATTAGTTTACGGCGACCATGGGCTTGGTAAGACCAAAGCTATTATTTGGTGGGCGACAAGAAACGATGCGGTTTATGTCAGAGCAAATAATGAAATGACGCAGAACGGTTTATTACAAGCTATTGTGGATGAACTCGGGGAACGACCGCTGTATTTAATGCAGGAAAATTTTAAACTTATCCTCAAACATTTAAAACGAGATCCCAAAATAATCATAGTTGATGAGGCTGACTACCTCTTCAGCGGTAAAAACGTAATAGAAATTTTGAGAGATATTCAGGACTCGACAGGATGTCCTGTTGTTTTATCCGGGATGGGAGTGATGGATAAAAAGATTGCAAGGTTCAAGCACTTTGAAGACAGAATCTTTAAGAAACTAAAATTCGAACAATTTAACAGTTCAGATATTAAAGAAATTATTAATGAGCTTACCGAGCTTAATTTTACTGAGGATGCAATAGAATATCTTGCAACACGTACAAACCAATTCAGACAGCTTGTTAAGCTCATTAACAGGATTGAAAAAATATCTGAAACAAACAAATTTGATAAAATTGACGAATACACTTTGAAAGGAATAATTAATGAAAGACAAACTACTTTCCCTATGCAGACGATTAAAAAACTTTACGAGTGAAGAAATACTAAGCTATCTTGAAATAGAAGAAAATATGCTCGATAGAGGACTATTATTTTTAATAGAAGAAGGTTGTATTGAAAAACATAAAGGAGTCTATTCTTATGTAAAATCATCTACTGCACAAAATAATATTAAAGTACAAAACAAAAATTTACATCTTATGTTTCAGTATCATTCTCAAGAAACTATAGATTTAATTATTAAATTATTTTGCCTTAAAATACCATCGCAAAAGGCATACCATTTGGTAAACTTGAGTCAAGCCTGTATTGTCGGTTTTTATAAAGAATTTAGGAAATTAATCTATGAACAACAACTTAAAATACTCTTAAATTTTTTCTTTGAAAAACCACAAATCGGGAGGTATAGAATATTTTTTGAACAATATGCATATTTTTATATTTATAATAACCAAGTTTTTGTTACAGATAAATTACTTAAAGGACAGAATGAAACGAGTTTTAATAAAGCAGAAATCAAAGAATTTAAAAAGGTCTATTGTTATCTATCAAGAATAGTTAGTCATAATAAAAATGAAGTTAACTTGTATCACAATCTGGCAGAATATATCTGGCGAAAAGAACGAACATTTGAAGATTTGTATCAGGATTTAAAGAAAAATTTACTTAATATTTTTTAATAAACTTTTCCCCGATTTTTTTTATTAAAAACTTTTAATACTCATAGTTTGTAAAAATTGAATTAAACAATTTTACGACCACTTTGACGGTAAAGTGTATGTTTCATTCTCAGGTGGAAACTTCACGATTATTGCATAAATAAACTCGGATGCGGCAGAGTTCTTGATTTTATAGGAGTGAAGTATTAATGACAGTCGAACTTAAGGGATTATTTAAACTTGCTCCGACTGCCGCAATTAAATATTTTCAGAAAAAAGGAAATTCGTATTCGTGGGATTGGTACGACCTATGGGAAGATGCTCATAAAAAACTTTTACAGTTGCAAAAGTTATGCGAGAAGATATATTAAAAGATATTCGCACTTCATTAGACAAAGCACTGTCAGAAGGTAAAACGTTTCATGAATTTCAAAAAGAACTCAAACCAACCCTGCAAAAGAAAGGTTGGCGGGGTGAGCAGATTGTTGTTGATTCTAAAGGTAACGCAGCAAAAGTTCAACTCGGCTCAATGTACAGATTAAAAACCATCTATGCAGTTAATATGCAGACTTCATATATGACGGGGCGGTACAAAACGCAGATGGATAATGTTGACAATAGACAATATTGAGAATATGTCGCTGTCCTTGATAAAAGAACCAGACCTGAACACGCCCAGCTTCATGGTTTGATTTACATATATGATGATCTTCTTGGCAAATTTTTACCCTCCGAACGGTTTGAGATGCAGTTGCAGGGGTAATCCTCATACCAACGTAACGATTTGTAAAGTTATATATTTACATAGCAACTTATTTCTTGTTTATGTTTTAGCATGAAAAAAAAGGGGTAATATGAAAATACAATTTCACACATATTCTATTGGGAATATTAATAAACAACAAAACTCTACTAATAACATAAATAAAAGTTTTGCATTACAACCAAATTTCAATGATAATAAACCTGACTTTTTTATGAAATCAGTAGATGGAATTTCTTTTAGTGGAGTTGAGAAGAAAAATAATAAAAAAGATATTTTATCTGATTTAGAAGCTATAGGTATTGTTGGAGCTCCATTTGTTTTATCAATAGGAGCAGGAACTTATGTTATGAACAGAATGAATCCTAAAGATATATTTCTTCCTGATGGTACGTATTTTATGAGTACAGATCAACTAAAGACTGATGCCATCACGGTTGATTCAGATGAAGGAATTCTAAAAATAGAAGGTACTCCAATTGATATTGATGCTAGTAAGTACGATATTTCTGATTTTGAACATGGTATATTTAAAAATTTTGATGGTTCTGTAGATATAGATCTTGCAAATAATAAGTATATTGATATGGAAAAAGGTGTTGTTATTGATCCTGACCATAATTTATCATTTGTACAAGATGAAACAGGTATTCTCCATAATTTAGCCTTACCCGATTTGAATTCTCCTAATTTTAAGGGAGCTTCTATGGGAACTGCTAACCCAATTCAATGGAAACAAACAAGACAGGAATATATACAGGACAATAATTCTAGACCAGAAGATGATTTCAGCAATATTTATTCTGGAGAGAAAAGAATTCCTCATTCTGCAATTGATAGAGTTGTAGATCCTGATGATAACAGAAAATTGGCACAAAAAATTATGGACTTTTTTAATCCGCTTTCTCCTGATAGTCGTTTTAGCCATTTATACGATAAATCTAAAAGTTATGATATGTTTGGACGAGAAATTTTAACCATTAGTAAGCCAGACGGAAGTGTTTCTAAAGTCGCTATTGATGAAGATCTTAAGGGTATTTTAGATAAATATCATCTAAAGGAAGATTCTCTGGGAGAAATTGCAGACTTTTTTGATAAAATTAAATTAAAGGAATATTTATTAGAATATCATCCGGCATCAAATCTTGATGTAGGGTTACACTTGGATTCTTTCCAAGAATTTCTTCACAGAATAAGTGAAACCCATTCTGATGTAGCTGATATTATTCAAAATGATGCAATTACTGAAACCATAAGTAATCCAGATACGCATACATCATTCCTTGAAACTTGTAAAGAAATATTTGATAATTTAATAGGCTAAATAAAAGATGAAAATTTCTGCAATAAAATACTATAATAATATCAATAATTCTTACTTTAGTGGACTATATATAAATAAGCCTTCCAATGGCAATATAGAACTGGGATTTCAATCTCCAACACTTGAGAACCTTTCAGACTATGAATTTGCTGAAAAATATTATAATAAAAAACTGGATGAAGATGGGAAACTTTTTGATAATGAGAAAAGTTTCTTAGATGTCTTTGAAAATAATAAAGCTAGAAATGTATTATTTACATTTTTAAGGAAACGTGCTCAAGAAGAGCTCTTTGAATTAAACTCAAAAACGAATCTTACGGAAGGTGAAAAAAACAAAAAAGAAGGCTTAAAGGAAATTATAAAAGCCTTTCCACAATCTGACCAGATTATAGCTGCTAATCGAATTCCAAAAGAAATCTCTTTTGGTGGAGTTCTGACTCCTGAACAAAAAAAGAAATGTCATATAGCTATTCATAGTGCAAGTGCTGCTTGCGGTACAATATCAGCGACTATGGGGGAAGGTGCTGCGGTTGGAGCAGATACAGCTTTTTTACGTGGGACACAAGCCCTGATGTTTCTGTATTTACAAAATTTATTAAACGTTAATCCTGCTGCAAGCCTCATGTATGCAGGACGACAGTATGTAATGGGCTCATATATAGGTGTTAGAGGTGCACAAGTTCTTTTAAGTTGGCTTGGAATCGGTACTCATGTAGCAACAGCGGGTACTGCTTCCGGTCCTGTTACCGGTGCTGTCAGAGGAATAAATTCTGTATTAAGCACAGGCATCACAGAAAAAATGGGTTGGGGATATGTAAAAGCTTATGAACAAGATACTATGAATGCCAAGGATCAATTAATATCAACAGCCATTTATGGCGCAACAATGGGTATTTTACATTTTCATGATCACGGGATTCTTGATCCTTCTAATTCTTCAGATGTACAAACAGCCTTATCTAAAATTCCAAAGGAGAACGTTTCTATTTTAGGCGAAGTAATGCATACATTAACGGGTACCATTAATTTACCAAGAGCAGGGACTATGTTTACTGCAAGTTTTTTACAGGGTGTTCTTACTACTAAAAATCTGGATGAAAAATCAAAGAAAGAATATTTTAAAAATTTGGTTGGTATGGCACTTATGAATACTCTTTTCTATGAAACACTTAACATTCCAGAAGATAGTATTATAAGAGATGATGCACTACAAGCTATACAAAAAATGCAAGAAGAATTAAATAACACACCAGAAGTATTTAAAGAATTTCAAGAAATTCAGCAAAAAATTATTGATGATCTTAATCTTGAAAATCTAAACACAAGAGATTTTATCAAACAATTTAAGGATAAAGATTTATTGATTAACCTTGCTTTCACTACTGGAGAAGCAACAAATATCCTTGCAGATAAATGGCGAAAACGTAATTTCTCAATGTTAAAAGAAGCTAATGCGGCTGCTAACTCAAAAATAAAAAAAGAACAAGCGAGAGCAGCATATATAAATTCAAAATTAACCCCAGAACAGAAAAAAGAACTCGACAATGAACTCAATAAGATAGTATTAAAAACCAAAGAAGATTTAATTAATAAAACAAAATCTAATCATGCGTTGGGAAGAATAGCAGGATATGCAGGAACAAAGTCTTTATTAAATACTGTTTATATTACTCCAGTGAAAAATAAAGATGAAAATGCTGTCCCCAATTTATTATTATTTTACGGTCCAAGCGGTTTAGGTAAAACTGCAATCGGGTCAGCAATAGCAGAGGATGCTGGTACTAAATTTAAAAATAAAACAATAGGAATGGGAAATGAAAAGAAGACACTCGAATGGCTCAAGAAAAGGTTGGAAGAAGGAGAAGAAAATTATAACACAAATAAAAGATTCTCAATTATTCAATTAAATGAATTTGATGACTTCTTAAATGATACTCCTGATTTATTAGATGAATTTTTACAATTAGTTGATAACAGTGCAAAAAAATATCATACAACCATATTTTTAACAACTAACAATCCTTTACTAATAAATAGAAAAATTTTAAATAAGGTTGAATTAACAATTCCTATGGGGGTAGCATCAAAGAGTGATATTCGTGAGATTGTACAATATTATGTCAATAACAGAGAAATTGATGGCTATAACCTGGATGAAATTACTGACGAATTTGAACATGTAAAACCTGATTATATGTATAGTAATGCTCAAATAGAAAATATTATAGAGAAAAAATTACCTAAAAATCAATGTAACCAAAATGATTTTATTAATACAATACGCTCGGTAAAACCCTGCATTACAAAAGAAATAAATGAAAAATTTGAGAATGAACAGAAAATTTTAGAAAAGGAGAGTACTTAATGCTTATAAGTATTCCATCTAAAGACACTATAAATGAGTATAAATATTTAAAACGCAGTAAAAAAGAAGTTAATATAAATAAAACTTCAAAAAACTTAGATAGTTATGTTTATGACAAAACGCATAAATTTAACAATGCTAAAACATTGCTTTTATTAACTACAATGGATTTGTTGTATGCAGGTATTCATTTTAAAAGTAAAAATAAAAACTTTTTTAATAATTCTTTATTTATGGTGCTTTTGGCAAACGGTATTATTTTAAATTGTATATTTGATGAAGCAAAAAACAAAAAATATACTCTAAATAATAAAGATGAAAAGTTAAGATTGTATAATAGAAATGGAATAAATGCTATAGTTTAATGCTGATTTATACAAAATATTCATAGATAACTTTGCCATCCATTGTTATATTCCCAGTACATCTTAATTTATTATTATCAAGTTCTTTAATATTATCAGGTCTTGGAAATTTTATTGAATTAATATTTTTAAATTTTGGTATCTTTTTTATTGTATCAAAATTGTTAATTACAGCATGTATTGCATCTATATTTTGAGAATCTACCCATAAAATATTAGAACTATAAGAAAAATCTCCTAAATACAAGTCAACAAAATTTTGTTCAAATGGTACATATTTAAATCTGTATCCATCACTATCTTTTATTTTTTGAATATTAGATAAAATATAATTATTTTGAATTTTTTGTAATTCTTCTAAAGGAGCTTCCTTATCAATATTATATATTTTCACCCTATGTGGTTGCAATGCAATTGGATCAAGGTTTTCAGTGCTATTACAACTAAATATAATAGTTGTTTTATACTGCTTGCTTATTTTATCTAACATATCTTTTAAATCTCCGATTACTTCCTCGTTATCAGAGTCTTTTGATAGTAATTTGTCAAAATTTTCAACCCAAACAAGAGTTCTCTTACCGTTCTTGTTATAGTTTTCCTCTGCTTCTTCAAGAACAGTACGAATTTGGTCTAACCTTGTATAATTTGCCTCATTTTTATCTTCAATATATATATAATTTGAATTTGATTTTCCAACAATCCATTTTAATGTTTCGGTTGCATCCTCTCTGTTCTTGCTTTGTATCATTAGAGCATCAGGAATTTTTACTTTTTTATTGTCTTTATTAAATGCAGATAAAAATTCCTCATTTATTTGATATTTTATACAAGCTGCTGATAATTCTTTCTTTGCAGCTTGTTCAAGTAATTTTTTTTCCAATGCATAACTCTTTATTCTTTCCTGGTTAATAATACTTTCCATTCTTTCGAATTGAGCAGCTTTGTCTATATATTCCGGCCATTTTTGAAAATCTTGCCACCGTTGAGTATTAAACCATTTATCATAATTTCTATAATACATTGGAGGTTCCGATGGGACTATAATATCTTGTTTCAGTAAATATGTGTGATATTCTCTATCAGTGGAAGGCTTAAGATATTTGGCAATAAAAGAATTTATAATACCTTTAGGCCAATCTTTTAATCTAAAGTCGGCAATTTTACGTGCCCATTTAGTTTCCTCTAATGTTGGGAATACTCCATTTACGTAATCCTGCCAATTTTTTAATTGTTGAGGAGTTAATTCATTCGCAATTTTATCAACAATTCCGGTAAAAGAAATTTGTTTTTTTGTATTTCCAAATGACAGACTATTATTTGATATTATTTTATTATTATAAGTTTGAGTAGTTGAATTTACTTGCACTGATTGCTTTTTTTGTTTTTCATAAACATTTTTTATTCCAAGAATAGCAGCACCAAGACTTAATCCTACTCCTGCAGAAATTTTTAAACCTTTATTAACATGTGATTTACGAAATTTATTTAAAAGAGCTAATTTTTCTTCTAATTTAGTTTTTTCTGTTATTTCAACTTGATCTCTAATGGCTTTTATTACAGTGTCATCTATGGGTTTTCCAATTTTTTTTAATAGCCCCACACCTACATCAGTATTTTTTTGAACTGTTTTAGTAAATATATCTTTTTCATTTTTAACTGATTTTAGATAATTCTTTTTATTATTGCTAAAATTGTCAGCAATTAAAAAACTTGCAGGAATAAACGCAGTTGAGCCTGCTAAGATTGCAGTAGACTCTAATATTTTTCTTTTTTTGTTTCTTGTTACATCTACATCTATATTGCTGTTAAAAGTTGTAATTCCAGAAGTTTTCATAATAAAATTCCTTTATAAATTTGCTTTATCGTCTTCATACTGTTTCAGATATTCTTTTGTTATTCTTAAAAGATTATGGTCAGTATTTGAATTGTTATATTGTTCTATAGCTTGAAGGAACATATCTGTTGTTAGCGGGCTGTCATCAGGTTTTACAACATCTGCTGCAAGTTCACAAATCGCCTTTAAATGTGTATTACTGTAAATCTCATCAGGTGCGTATTTGAATAATTCATTCAAAATAGTATTGTAATCCAAATCCTGTGTATCGCACCCTTGAAGATAATGCTCAATTACTGCAACAGTATTAGTTTTATTTGGGGGATCAAGAGGATAAGATGGTTCAATTCTATGTGAATTTCTTAATTCATAAGGAATTTTTTGCGGTTTATTTGTTGTAAGGAAAAATGTTACATGGTTATCCTCAGAACAACTTTCTAAAATCCCTTTCATTTCTCTTATAAACTTATTTGTAACATCTTTTCCAAAAAATCTATCAAATTCATCAATCAGGATAATGGTTCTTTTACCTGTTTTTAAAAAGTTCTTTTGTGCTTTATCAAGCAATCCAGGGACTTCAATTTCTTCATCAAAATCATCAGTATCAGTATATCCCATAAGAGTATTATGAAGTTGTTGTTCTTTTTCTTTTTGTGAACCTCTACACTGAATAGTTATGAATTTACAATCGGCTTCTTCTGCAAGAGCCTTTACAAAAGTTGTTTTACCGCAACCGGTAGGTCCATAAAACAATATTGCATTTGGAATTGATTGCGTTAAATATTTTCCTGCTTTTTCATCATCAATTAAATCAAGGAAATTTTCTTGAAGCTTATTTCTCTCATCGATATAACCGGCAATTTGGCTAAATCCCTTTTTATCTAAGAGTTCTTTCCTTCTATTAATAATGTCAAGTCTTCGCTGACTTGATAATTGAGAACTTTCAAATGCTGCCAATATTTCTTTACTCATATTTAGTTGTTTTGCAAGTTCCGCAAATTTCTTTTTGTTATCAATTGCTTCCTGTTCTCTCTGTTCAAATAAATCTTGATATGCATATGCAACTTTTAATGCTTGCTCTTTTTCTTTACGTAACCTTTCTCGTTCTTTTTCAGAGCCATTTGTCCATTGATCCAAAAAACCATCTTTTACCGCTGCTATTTTTTTGTCATATTCAGCTTTAATTTCTGCCTCTTTCTTGAAATAACTATTAATAAATGTTTCTTCCTCTTGAGAGAGTTCTATATTTTTATTTTGAAAAAGAGAGGAAAAATCAGAAAATGATTTTTTTGTTTTGTCTACAGCCTTTTTACCTATGTCTTTAACCTTGTCCCACATATTAGCTGAACCAGTAAACATAAAGGCATCCTTTTGAATATATTTATATGCATAATTAGAATTAAGATTATTTAACTTTTGTTGTTGATTTTGTGTTACACTATAATTGTATGCTTGGTAATATACTGGATTAATCTTCATAATTTCCTCTTTTTTAGATTAAACCTCATAAAGAATAAATTTGCCATTATTATTAAAAATAATGTCCAATTATTTACAAAAGTTCACGTTCGTAAATGGTGTTTAAATATTAACTTTAAACTCTTTCCAGTCTTTTACTGGTTCTTCTGAAAATTCAATTCCATCTTCTAAAGCTGCAAAATGTTGCTTACCACAATGTATTTTTAATTTTTCTGAGTTTCTTAAATCAAGTAGGCTTGTTGTTCCTTTTGTTTCAAGCACAAAATAAAGTTTTTGTTCCCCATCTTTTTCTAAGAACACAGCCCAATCAGGATTATAACTCCCTATTGGAGTTTCGATTTTAAATCTTGGCGGAATTTTGAAAAACATTTTTACATCAGGATCTTCATCAAGAGATTTTGCAAATCGGCTTTCAACACCACTGTCATAAATCAGGTAATCGTAAACACTATGTTCAACCTGAACAGCATTTCGGTCAAGATTTGCAAGAAGTTCTTCGCTGTCAAAAATTTCCTGAACATAATATTCTTCACCTGCAAGTTTAATATATTTTATCCCGTCAATCGCCAAGCTGTGACGATTTCTCAAAATAATTTCTAGTGCTTTTTCATAGAATAACTGCGGGTTATTCATAAAATCCTGTTCACGCCCGCTTTGTTTTAAAATCTGAATAATAGTTGAATGCTTTAATAAAGTTTCAGAAGCTATCAAACGCAAAATATCAGGCACATAATTATAAGTATTTTCTAAATCTGTAGTTTGTATGTGCTTTTCTGTTGAGTAAATTCCTGCATTTTCAATTTCAATTTCAGCAGTTGAAGTTAAGAGTTTAGCCTTTGGAATCGGCGGCATTTCACGTAATTCTTTTACACAGTTCTTTATCAGAGTGTCTGTATCAATATTTACTCTGTATGTAGTTTTCTGCTTAATCTTATCCCACAGCTCTTTAAATTCGGGGGATAAAATTGCCTGTTTTTTCAGTTTAACCGTAACTTCTTTATTCGCATCACGAATAACAGGGCGGTTGTCGGCTTTTTCTAATGCCTGCATAATTGCACGTTGTGCGGCTTTTGTGTATCTTTCACTCAAATCAAGTTTGCCGGCTTTAAGCTGTGCTTTCATTGTGTCTTTTATTTTACCCTCTTTTGAAATTACTTTCATTTCTTTGAGTTCTTCCATAATCTCTGTGGCTTGCTCATGCGTAAATGTTTTTTCTTCAATACGGGTTTCAACACATTTTACTTCTTTGAGTTTTTCAAAAGTTACAGATTCAGCCTGCTTAATTATTTTTTTTACTTCTTGTTTTAACGGCTCTGCTATTTCAGGAAGTTCAATTTCTTCAACTTTTACATCTTCTTTTACGTTGCCGTTAGTGTCAAGAACATCATTCGCAACAAGTGCTTCATAAACATCAAAGGCAGAGGCTTCATCCATTTGGTGTTCAATTTCGACTTTTTCCTCATAAGTCAAATCCATCAAAGCACTAAGCTGCAATACACCAAACTTCATGCCTGTTTCCTGTTCAATTTCTTTTTGCAGAGTTTCAGCAAATTCAGCAAAACTTTCGTTTGCCATAACGTGCAGGATGTTGATATTTCTGTCTTCAATCCGTTCACCCTCTTGATTTACACAAAGTCTTAGACCTCGACCGACTTTTTGGCGGCAGGTAAATGTTGATTTCTGCTCAATTAATGTACAAACCTGAAACACATTCGGATTGTCCCAGCCCTCTTTTAAAGCAGAATGGGAGAATATAAATCTTAAAGGACATTCAAAAGACAAAAGCCATTCTTTATCTTTCATAATTGTATTATAAGTATCGTCATCTGCGAGGGTATCGCCCTTAGTGTTTTTGTAAATACCTTTTTTGTCCTGTGAAAAATAACCATTATGGGCTTTTTCAACATCTGTATTAAAATAAGTTTTCAGAGGAGCATACTTTTCCTTGCTCATAAGCTCGTTGTAGCATTCCTCAAACATCTGAGCATAAATACCTTTTTCTCCGGTTTCGGTACGGTATTTTTTTACTTCATCAATGAAGAATAAAGAGAGGACTTTTATTCCTTTTTCAAAATATCTTAATTCTTTGTTAAGATGTGCCTCGATTGTTTTATATATCTGTGTACGTTTGATTATGTTTTCATCAACCCCGCCAATAGTCTTGCCTAACTGCAAAACTTCCGAATTAGAAAACTCGAGGCATTCAGCACCTTTTGTACAGTCAATGCCTGCAATAACATAATCCTCGTATAATTCACGTTTACCTGAAAGCATAAACAAGCTGTCATTAGGTTTTACGGTAATTGTTTTTCTCTCAACTTTACCTGATTTGTTTTCAATATCTATTTCGATTTTTGCACTAAAGCCATTGTCGTTAGATACTGATTTTAAATGAATGTAAGGTTTATTAAAATCGTTTGCAACAGAACTTGAGGAAACACAAATCTGTTTTACAAGTCCCATTTGGTATGCATCAACAGGAGTTAAGCGATAAAGCAGGTTTATTTTTTCTCTGTGAGTTGCACTGTAGCGGAGTACACAAAGCGGATTTAAAGATTGAATTGCCTCTTTAGCTTTTGGAGTGTTGTCAACGGATTGGGGTTCGTCGATAATTACAACCGGATTAGTGTCCTGAATGTATCTCATAGCAGTTTCGCCGTTGAGTTTGTCCTGCTCCTGATTGATTATATTTTCAGCTTTTTTGAATGCGTCAATGTTAATAATCATTATTTCAATGTTGCTTGATGTTGCAAACTGGCGGACATCCGAAAGTTTAGCAGAGTTATAAATAAAATATCTGTAAGGAACCCCGTCATAGAGGTTTTTAAAATGTTCTTCTGTTACCTGTAAAGATTTGAAAACACCCTCTCTGATTGCAACAGATGGAACTACAATAATAAATTTTGAAAAGCCGTAGCGCTTATTGAGTTCAAGAATTGTTTTTGTGTAAACGTATGTTTTACCCGTTCCGGTTTCCATTTCAATAGAAAACTGGCGGCTGTCGTAATCACGAGATAACGGGAGTTTATTTCGTCTTTGAATTGCGTGCATATTTGAAAGCAGTGTGTCGTTGTCTATTTCAAGTTTATTGCCGAAACCGAAATCATTCTGCAATAATTTTATTTGACCGCCGTTATCGTCAATTGAAAAAGTCATATTTGACTTTTCCTGACCTGCAAATAAATCAGCTACGGAGTTTACTGCTTCTGTTTGAAATTCTTGATTTTTAAACTTTAACTTCACCCGGCACTCCTTATAATAATTTCATTTCAATACCTTTATCTTTCAAGATATAATGAGCGTTTGAAAGTGCGGTATCATCTTTGAAAGCTTGTTCTGAAGATACGATTTTTGCAGGTACAAACTCGCACATAGCCTCAATATCTTCAGGAGTTATTCCGTCTTTGCCGTAATCCAAGCATACAAGGACAAGACAATCTTCACCTATTGAATAAGCTTTTTTGTCGTTAATTTCTATCGGGATTACTTTATAATCTAGTGGAATACCGAGCTTAAGCATTACTTCATATACAACATCTAATTCTGTACGGTCTGATTTAATTGAATTTTCTATTGCATCAAGTCTTTGGAATAATGCACCTGCATTTTCAAGCGGTGTGCTGTCCCATTTTGCTAGATTTGAGGTATCAAGTTTAAAGACTTTAAAACCTATATCAAGCGGTTTCTTTTCTTCCAATGCGAGTTGACCATTATTTTCGGTAAGCTTTTTACCGGCACGTCTTATACGTTCTTTGCCTATTTCACAGATATTTTTGTAGCCTGCTTTGTAGGCTTCTGATTTTTCATCGCATAGTTCAGGTAACTGAACCATAATGAATTGGCGGTTTCCGCCGTCTTCTGCATTCAATTGCATTACTGCATGGGCAGTTGTCGCACTACCGCTGAAAAAGTCAAGAATGATAGTCTCTTTTGATTCGGATATTTGTAATATCCTTTTTATTAAGTCGGTTGGCTTAGGATTATCAAATACCTTTATGCCTAACAAATCTTTTAATTCTAATGATCCCTTTTTATTACCATCAATATCATTCCATAAATTAGAAATTTGTTTGGTTCTTCCTTCTGCATAATATTTTACATATGGTGTTAAAATACCATCTCGATTATTCTTCCAAATAATCATATTGTTTTCAACAAGTGTCTGATATGTACTTGGGGCAACTCTCCAACGGCTTTCATATCCACCAGGACCTTTAGGATATACCTGCTTACCGTTCGGGGCTGTTATTGGATAATACATGAAAGGTCTGTCTTCTCTTCTATCTGCATTACCTGTTTTTCTCAACTGTAAACAGGAATATTGCCCTAGTTCATCAGACTCAGTAAATCTACTTAAATCCTCACTTGTTAATGGGATACCTTGTAATGAAAACTCATTTGATTTTCTATAACATAGTAAATAATCAAAAGAAGACCCCATTTTATTTGCATCTTGACCAGTTGTAGTACCTGTAGCTCTAGCTATAGAGCCAACAAAATTTTCTTCACCGAACACTTCGTCACAGAGTTTTCTAAGGTTTGTAACTTCATTATCATCAATGGAAATAAAAATCACGCCGTCATCACGCAAAAGGTTTGCAGCCAATCGCAGACGCGGATACATCATATTCAGCCAGTTTGTATGAAAACGCCCCATTGTCTCAGGGTTTGACTTTGTTGTCTGTTGCGTTACTTCTTTATACTTTGCCATAGGATCTTTGAAATCATCCTCATATACAAAGTCATTGCCTGTATTATACGGGGGATCGATATAAATCATCTTTACCTTGTTGTAATAAGACGACTGCAAAAGTTTCAGGACTTCAAGGTTGTCTCCTTCAATATAGATATTGTTTGTTGTATCAAAATTTACACTTTCTTCCGGGCAAGGTCTGAGTGTACCTGTTGAACGTTTTCCTGCTATACGGTAACATTCCGATTTGCCTTTCCACTCAAACTTGTATTTCTCAAAGTCGTTATCATCATATTGCCCGAACAATGCTAAAAGTTTACTAATATCCAGCTTTCCCTCTGAAAAACACTGAGGAAATACCGCTCTCAACTTTTCAAGGTCTGCTTTTTCTATATCCATACTTTGTGACGAAACTCTTTCAATATCCACCATATAAATTCCTATTAGTTATTTTCCTGTTGAGTTAATCTTACCACAAAAATTATTTCTTAGGGGGGGTGCCTTATAAATTTGTACTTTGAAATGCGGGCTCATTAGAACATTAAAATTATACTCATCTGTCAAATCCGCGATTTCTTTTTCAGTTTCAACGTCAATATGTGCTTTATCATAGAACAGTTTTTCTTCTCGCTTGAGTAATTCTTTTTCCAAAACTTTTACCCGTTTTGTTGTTTTCAGCTCCTCAAGTTTGTTTGCACAAGCCTGTTTTTTCAAATCTTTAATCTCTGTTTTAATGTCGTTCAAATCCGTTTCAAGCTGTGTTTTCTTCCTGCCTGCAAGAAGTTTTATTTTTTCAACTTCAAAAGCGAATGACCCCTCTTTATTTTTTATGTATTCCTTGATTATATCCTCTTTTGAAATTTTATCGTCTAAACTTCCAACACCTGCAAAATTTTGTAATAACTTTCCATCTTTGATTTGCTCAAGCCTATCCCGTTCTTCTGATTCTATTACTGGCAAACTTAAAAGTTCCCGACATTTTTGTTCTGTTAAAATCTCACCTGATTGTGTTTGACCTATCAAAATATGGCGGGTAGAAGAAACATCCTTTGAGGTTATGGCTACATTATAAAATCCAATCTCACAAGGCTCAATGTCCGTATTTACATAAATTTTCGCCTCAGGTGCAATGTTTGTATCAATTTCTCTCAAAATTCCTTTTGCAAAAGTTGATGTGAAACTTATCCTGCCGGTTTGAGGTTTAAAATCCTTGCCTAATCCATATCTTTTATAACCTTCATAATTTCTCATTCGCCCGTTATCGTTAAACGAAAATAAATAAGGTCGTTTGTAACCCTCAATCAAGGTCAAGGTCTTATTAACATCATCAACCTCGTACCAGTCGGGCTTTATGGTTTCAAAATAATATTTCACAAGCTCCCAAAGGTCTGCGTTGAGTTCCTCTGCTTTTTCTTCAATATAATCAGGTGTAACCGTCACTTTGTCAGCTATAGATTTTGTAAATGTCGTAAATAAAATATCTTCCGAATTTTCCACAAGCTGTTCGTTTGTTTGTCGATGAGTTGTGAGGTTTTTGTGGAACGCCTGAGCAACTTCATCTCTGTGACGGAAATCCTGCAAGACTTCTTTTATCTTTGTGTCGAAATTCCCGACAATATCATCCGACATCCCGAAAATCCCGTTAAACTGCAAAGTCCGTTTATTTATTAGTTCAAGCATTCTTACATCTGCAAAATTTTCACGGCTAAGCAGATTTATTACAAGCACATCCGACTTTTGTCCCTGTCTGTGGCATCTGCAAATCCTCTGCTCCATTTGAATTGAATTATAAATCATATCGTAATTTACAACCACAGGACAGTATTCTATATCTAAACCCTTTGCCGCTGTATCCGTCGTTACAAGGATTTGAGCATCTTCATCATTACGAAAATTTTCAAGTGTGTCATTATCTTTGTATTTAAGCGTGTTATATCCGTTCTGTCTGAATATCATATAAAGATTATCAAGCGTTGTGTTATTATCTACGAATACAATCGCTTTTTGATTAACTTTCATTGCTTTCAGGTGGTTAAAAACTGTTTTTAAAATCTTCAAAAGCTGTGTGGTTTTTGAGTTGATTTTTATTTCTGAAGCAAGGGTTTGAATATGTATAAGTGCAGCTTTTTCAAGTCCGTAAGTTCTTTGAATTGCAGGAGATAGCATATTCACAAATGCCTGCGGTGAAGATGAAAGTGTTTTGAAAAACAACAGGTTAAGGTTGTATTCATCTATTTCAGGATAGGCAACTTTATCTTCAGAAGTTATATATGTTGAAATTAATTTGTATAATTCTTTTTCTTCCTGTATAAGCGGATAATCCACAGTAATAGGAAGACGACGGGAAAAATTCACATATTCTGTTGTCTGACTTTTTAATGTTCTGAAACAGAATTGTGAAACCCAGCTTGTAAGTTCCGGATAATTTTCAGGCTTTCTGAAATATCGCTTGTAAAACCAGTCAGAATCAGGCAAAATACTTTCATCTATAAAATGAATTAAGCCGTAAATATCCATTATGCTTAGTGTTATAGGGGTAGGTGTAAGTAAAAGTTTATAGGCTTCACGAACGGCACTTTTTAAGGTTTTGACAATTTCTTTTTCAGGTTTTGCAAGTGTATCAGCCTCATCAAAAATTACCAAATCCCAATCTCGTTCTTTGATTTTATCCGCTCGTTTAGAGGCATTCTCGTAAGTCGTTATTACTATCCCGTCTTCATCAGGTATATTTTTTGTATTATTCCAAAAAACATAAGGAATGGTAAAATCAGTGTCAAGTTTGCGTTTCCACTGCGTAACAAGATTTGGCGGAAGAACAACCAAAATATTTTCTTTGCCTTCATACCACTTTTGCCCTGCAACAAGAAGTGCCTCGTAGGTTTTACCGAGTGAGCCTTCATCACAGAGTATACAACCTTTTAAAAAGTCTGACCTTAATGCAAAACGTGCCGCTGCTATTTGATAAGGTAAAATCTTTGCGGTAGATGATGCATAAACAGGCAAAAAATTTTTGTCATCCGAAAAATCTTCAAGACGCTTTGCCTCTATTAATGCAGAATATTGACTTTGAAATTTATTCTCTTCCATACTTCATGCTGATTTTAGCATAAAATTATTCATCATATAGAAATACTGAACATTTTCCTTTTTCAACCATATAATCATTTATATTGGTTTTACCTGCATAAATAATTCCTAAAATCCTGTTGTATTTATCTAATCCTTGAGCTTCTAAAACTAACTGTTCCTTATTTTGCTCTAAAAATTTATTTAATATATTGGTTGATTCCTGTCCTCTTTTTAAAACTTCATCTATTGAAATTTTATTCTCATAGGCTTGTTTATAAGCCCGATGTATTGCGGAAGTTTCTAAACAATCAATGCCAACAAGGCGGATATATAAATCCTGATGCAAAAAATTTGAAACAACAACTGTGTCTCCGTCTACAACTCTAACAAGGTCGACCTTTTGAGTTGCATATTGATTATATTTATTATATCCAAATACGGTTATAACACAGATTAAAATCCCCATTATAATTGCTATGTAAATAGATTTTTTCATTTTTTATTTCCTTTAATTGTAATCCGATAATGTCCAGTTTTTTATTTATTATACGTCAGTCAAGGTAATATTGCCACAAAATCGGTACGCCGTTGGCGGTTATTAAATTTATTTATTATTCCTATAATGACAATAATATGGATATTACTAGAGACTTTGGTATAAGATTACAAGAAATAAGAAAAGCTAAAGGTTTAACTCAAGCCCAATTAGCTGATATGACTGCTCTTGATGTAAAAACTATCTCTAGAATTGAATGTGGTGCTAGATTTCCTTTAAAAGAAAATATTGAAAAATTTGTCAAAGTCTTAGATTGTAATATTAAAGATTTATTTGATTTTGATTATATTAAAACCAGAGATGAATTAAGAACTTACATTGATAAAAAGTTAAATGAAGCATCCTTAAATGATTTGCAATTCTATGTCAGAGTTATAGATGCACATTTGGAGACTAGAAAATGACAGACTCTCCAAGTGTCAGCGATTATAAAAAGAAAATTGGCGCAAATATAGCAAAATACAGAAAATCCAAAGGTCTCACTCAAAGAGAACTTGCTCATCTTGCAGGCATAGCATCTCAAACATTATCCTGTATTGAAATCGGAGTCAATAACCCATCTTTTAACGTTGTGATTAAAATTGCGATAGCTCTTGAAATTCCGCTTGCTTACATTTTTACTTTTGATGAAAATACATACGATATACAAGACAAGCAGTTACTATTTTTAGCCTCTGAAGCATTCAAAGATCTTGATTATAAAGACAGAGAGATTGCATTCAAGTTAGTTCAATGTTTTAAAACAGAAAAAAAATCTTAAAAGTTTATTCTTTTGATGCATATAGTTCTTTAGCTAATCTAGAATAATGAATCATGTGCTGTAATAGGGGTTCATCAAAAGTTTTTAATTCATTGTTCAAATAATCTAAAAGGTTCTGTTTTGAAGGCTCTATCCCATCTCCACAGTCAAAATTGAATAGGTCATAATAATTAACACCTAACGTTTTAGCAAGGATTTCAATTGTTGCAAAAGATGCAGCTCTTTCTCCTATCTCAATTAAAGTGATGGAATTTGTTTGCATATCACATAATTCAGCTAATTCTTGTTGAGTTAACCCTTTTGCTTCCCTGAGTTTCTTTAGTTTTTTGCCAAACAAGTTTTTCAATTCCATATTAATAAATTATATCTAATGCATAATTTATAACGATAGACAACACG
This sequence comes from uncultured bacterium, assembly GCA_900551915.1. Lineage (GTDB taxonomy): Bacteria > Cyanobacteriota > Vampirovibrionia > Gastranaerophilales > Gastranaerophilaceae > Scatenecus > Scatenecus faecavium. Next base: position 15,121 of record URXT01000016.1, on the reverse strand, counting down.
TTAGTTAACACTAACTAATAATTAGTAAATAGCCCAATCGGCTAATTGCATGAAAAAATTAAACTCTCTATTATTAAACTTTAGAAAAGAGAGTTTTAAATATATTCAAATATCTTAAAACAAAATTAATTAATTTTAAATTAGAAAGGTGGTGAATATGCCAATATCTACTATGTGTCCTAATGTTCAAAATTTTGAAACAAGGCTTGAGAAAATTTACGTTATGAAGTGGTTGTTAGATCTTGAAGATAAGGATATAGAAATTACTGAACCAGATTTACATAAAATGTTAGACTTAAAGTTGGATAGAAATTTTGCAGGACTTGTTACCTTAATCTCATATTTACAAAAAACACCAAATTTTATATTAGAAGATTTCTCAGAAATAATATCTCAAAAAGATAACAATACTTCTTACAATGAGCTTTATAATAATTTTAAATACAATCTCGGAAATAAGCCTAATTATAAAAAGTTTAATTACTTTATCGAAAAACAAATCTATTGTTGTGCTATTTTTGATAGTAAATATAATTCCCCAGACGATTTAGAGGTTGCGAAAAAAGCTATATTTGAATTAGAAAGAATAATTAACATATTAATATTTAATGTTATTTCTGAACTATGCAACGATATAATAAAATTTGAATGTGACCGAAATATTGTATTAAAATTTCATCTTCTTAATTACTGGAGTAAAATTAACAAATTTAAACCTATAGAGAAACTAAATACGGATGAGTGTAAAATAATAGCATCACTTTTGGCAGGATACAGTGATGAAGAAATACTAGAATTTTTGAACTTACCGCTTAACGAACTTACTTATAATTATCTTGATAAAATATTAATTAGTTTACCAGGGAAATTTCATGTAAATAATCTTACGCAGGTAATATTTAGAATTTTATTGTTAAAACCTAAGGTTTGGCAAAAATCTACAGTTGAGAGTATGTTGCATGAAATTAAAAATTTACACCAAATTATTTGTGATTAAATTATATTATTAATTCATTGATGTCACAGGAGCAGAAATGCTCCTTTTTTATACTTATATTTTTTTATAAGTTGCCTAAAAAAATCAAACTGTCTGTTAAAAGAAATCAAACTGAGTGTTCATTTACATATTTAAACGTCCAGTTTGATTATAACAGACAGTTTGATTTTTAAGGCATAAACCCCTGATTTTACTATATTTTAGCCGTCGGAAGTTTGGTGATTTTCGAAAAATCAAACTGGACGAAAACGGACTTTTTTGGGAAAAAACAGACAGTTTGATTTTACCATTTAAACCCAATAATAGCGGTGTGTTACACCCAATTTGATTTTTAACGGACAGATTGATTTTTTTCGGCAAGTCCATTTTCAAAAAGGTCGGTAAATTTTTTTTTAAGGTCGGAAAATTTTTCTGTAAAATAACATATAAAATGAATACAAACTGACAGGTCGGAATTTTAGACAGAATAGGTCGGAAGCAGATATTATATATGTTTGAATTTTTTCGGAACTTATATTTGCGGAACTTTTATGCCTCAAATTCAATAAAATCGCTAAGTATAAAATTGAGCAAAGTCTAATACTGACAATAATTACAGTGTAAATTTTAAAAATAACATCAAATTTGAGAATTTCACAGAGAAAATATTAATTTTGCAAATCTGCGGAACCAATTTTGCGGAACCTTAGACTTCGGACATTCTAAATAGCTTTTTTATCTTTATACATTTTCATAATTTTAAAAATGTAATTTTCTGTAATTTGACAAGCAAGAGCTGTTTTTATTCTTGACATTTTAGTCCCGTCATAATGATCTAAAACATACTGATGTTTATATTTTGTATTTGCAGATTTTGGTATTGTAATGGTATTTCCGGCATAATGAATCATAAGCTTTTTAGTTGCTTCAAAGCCAATTATGGAGATTAAGTCTAACAATCCATAGTCTTCAATAGATTCTTCTGTAATATATTTAGCCCATTCCGGTTCATTTTGGTACATAAACTAATTATACATGTAAATTTCTGAATAACTATATATCGAAGAAAAATTATAACAAAACTTTAGAATAATCATGTATATTATTCCACTATTATATTACATTGAGCTATACAATATAAACGCTCTCTTGATTAATCCATAAAAATTATAATTTAATACAATTTATTGAAATATAGGAGAGTATAATGGAGTGGATTAGAGCAACAGAACTGGCAAAAATTAAGGGAGTATCAGATAGAGCAATTAGAAAAGCTATTATCAGCGGTAAATATAAAGGACACAAGGTTTGTCAAAGATATGAAGTATTGGTTGCGTCAGTTGAAGAAGAATTGCAAGAAAAAATAAATAACCTATATACTCCAAAGACTAATAATTCTAATTATGAAATTCCAATAAGTGAAAAAAGTAAAAAACGGGCATTGACTAAATTTGATATTGTAATGCAATGGCGAAAGTTTTGTATTAATTATAGAGGCAAGAAAGTTGATGCTGTTAAAGAATTTATTAGTATCTATAATACAATGACTTCAAAAGAATTTTCTTATGAAAATTTGAATAAAATTAGTATTTCAACAATATTGCGATGGGATAAAACCCTTAAAGAAAACGGCGACAATTGGGAATCCTTAGCTCCAAAATATAAACCGCACTCTTATAATGAAAGTTTTTCGGAGAAAGAAAAAGAAACAGTACTAAAAATTTTGTTAAATCCTAATCAGCCAAATATAGGCAAGGCTATCAAACTGACAAAACACATTTTATCTCAACAAGGAATAACTAAATTTGCCAGTGAAATGACTTATCGAAGATTTGTTTCAAAATACAAACAAGAGCATTATGACATGTGGGTATTTGCGAGAGAGGGGGCAAAGGCACTAAGAGATAAAGTCATACCATATATAGAAAGAGATATTTTAAAATTAAATGTCGGAGATGTTTTAATTGGCGACGGTCACAGACTCGCATTTGAAGTTATAAATCCGTTTACCGGAAAGCCATGCCGACCGACAATTAACGCTTATCAAGATTGGAAATCCGGTGCAATGGTCGGCTTTGAAGTTATGCTTGAAGAAAATACCCAGTGTATTGCTTCAGCATTAAGAAATTCAATTATAACGTTAGGTAAGTACCCTAAATTTGTTTATCAAGATAATGGAAAAGCATATAAAGCAGACTATTTTACAGATAATAATCCTGCTAGCGGTTTATTTATAAAATTAGGAATTACTCCAATTTTTGCAAAACCATATAATGCTAAGGCTAAACCGATAGAGAGATTTTTTAGAGAAATGCAGGATAGTTTTGAGCGGATACTACCCTCATTTGTAGGTTCTAATATTGATAACAAACCTGCTTATAAGAAGAGGAATGAAAAATTCCACAATGAAATTCATAATAAATACGTTCCAACGCTGAATGAGGTTATAAATTATATAACTCGATGGATGTTAAATTTTCATTATGCTCAACCCTGCCCAAATGTTGAAGGCTTAACAATCGGAGAGGTTCTTGAGGCAGGGAAAGGGAAAGGTGTTGATATTTCAGAGTTGGATGATTTAATGATGGTGACTGTCATCAAAAATATTGGCAGGAACGGAATAAGATTTTTAAAATCAGATTATTTTCATGAATGCTTATACGGCTTGAAAACACAAGTTGTTATAAAATATAGTCTGTTTGATTTATCGTCAATAAAGGTTTATACGATTAAGGGAGAATTTCTTTGTATTGCGGATAGGCTTGAGCCAATTCATCCTCTTGCCAATTATACCGGCGAGGCAAAAGATGTAGAAGAACTTAAACAGAGATTAAAACAACAAAAAGAATTGGAAAAACAAACAGTAAAACAATATTTAAAAGAATTAAAGCGTGAAAAAGTTTATTTGCACCTATTAAATGAACAGGAACCGGTGATTTATAAGCCTATCGAAGATAAAAAACTGTTGCTTGAAAGTTTAAAAGATGAAGAAATCCCCCCTGAAAAAATTGTATTTCATAACAAATATGAAAGATATGATTACCTAAAGGATAAGCCGGAACTTACGGAAGAAGAACATATTTGGCTGGAGAATTATAAAAAATCTACCGAATATAAATTGTTATACGGATTTGAGGATTAAAAGGAGTAATAAATGAAGAGAATATTTGTAAAAACTAAAAACGTAAGAGCCTTTGTTGCTCTTGCAGAAAAATTGAAAAATGCAAAAAGTAATGTTCCAAAAATCGGACTTGTGTATGGAGAACCGGGACTTGGCAAAACAAATACTATTTTATGGTGGAGTTTGAAACAAGATGCGGTTTTAGTAACAGCGGCTAACGGCATGTCAAGAATTTGGTTTCTTAAAACACTTGTGACAGAACTTGGAGAAGAACCCAAGAAAAGAGCGTATGAATTATTTGAACAAGCTGTAACTAAATTAATTGAACATCCCCAAATTTTAATCGTTGATGAAGTTGATTACTTAGTAGATTCTACAAGAGCGATTGAAACGGTTAGGGATTTACACGACAGAACAGGGATTCCCGTTTTATTAGTTGGAATGGGTGCAGCAGATAAAAAACTTAAAAGATACAAACATTTATATGATAGGCTCTTAGGTATTTATAAATTTGAACCATTTGATTTAGAGGATGTGAGAAAGATTGTTACTACGTTGTGTGAAGTACCGGTCGATGACGATGTAATTGAAATAATTGCAAAAAATGGAAATCGTTTGCGGCAAATCGTCATATCTATTTTAAAGATAGAAGAATTGGCTGAAACAAACGGGTATAAGCGAATTGCAAAACAAGATCTGGAGTTGTAAAGTGATACAAAGACAAAAGAAAACCGTACTTGAAAAGAATATTGAAACGGCTATTAAAAAATTAAGTATATTTACATTGAGTGATTTAGAAATTTTACTGGAAAAATCAAAAATTGAAATTATTCCTATTTTAGAAAAAATGATATCTAAACATATTATTAAAGATAACGGCGATTCATATACTTATATTCCGGCAAGTAATAAATCCAAAGCAAAAGACACTCCGTCTGAGAATACTTATGAGAGTTTACACAAAATGCTGCCGTTTCGTGTTAAAAAGCCAAAAGAAATCTTTTTAAGAAATATAAATGAACTGGATGGTTTTGTAGATTATTTTTTTGCACCACCGAGTGTTAAGGTAAACATTAAAAATATGTTTAAAATTTTAAAACAAACCCAAGGTAAAAGCGGCAAAGCATTAGATATTGCTTTAAAAAATGCTAATATATCTCTATCCAAATATACCCGTTTTAAAAATGAAATATCTAAGAATGGATTGGTGAATCTTGTCAGCTCTGAAACCAGAGAACCCGGAGAGATATACTATTTCTTTAAAGAATATTATCTGTCTACAAAACAATATACAATAGTTGAAGCAAGAGAGCTGGCTATTCAACGCTTTGAAAGGTTAATTAAGATAAAAATTAACAGGGCAAAGATTACATCCGCAAAAACTATGTCCAACTGGATACATAAAGAATATTCTAAAAAGCAAATAGAAAAATTCAGGAATATAAACTTTTCACAATTTGATATCGAAAAAATGTTTAAAGAATAATAATTTCTTATAGGCTGGAGTAACTCTTTATTTGGTATTTAACTATGCGATAGGCAGTGAGATACCTATTTTAATTTTTAACAACCTTAAAAGTGATTTTGAACACTTTTTGAACAAGGTTTCTATTTAACAATATACTAAGTTTTCTTATAAATGCCATTAAACCTGCATTTTCATGCTATAATCGAATAAAAGGGAATGGTATCCATGCAAACTTCAAAAATCGAAGAAGATGTCAAAAGTTTAGTAGAAAATTTCTCCGAAAAAGATTTTATCTTTAATTTTTTGTTGACATTTGGCTTTACTAAGATGACTATCAAAAGACTTAGAGAAGGGAATTCTAACCTTTCTTCTAAAGAAAATCAACTCATTATTAAGAAAAAATTATTTTATGAGTACTGTCCTAATGATAATCTATACTCTACTATAGATGATTTAAAAAATGATTCTACAACATATACACATAAACCAAGGTTTATAATTGTTCAGAATGATAAAAAACTGCTAGCAATAGATACTAAAACCAATGAAACCCTTGATGCAGAATTAACAGAATTGCATAAACATGTTGATTTCTTTCTGCCTTGGACTGGTAAAGAAAAATATATCGCACATCAAGAAAACCCTGCTGATGTAAAAGCTGCAGAAAAAATGGCAAAGATTTATGACGAAATTGTACATTTAAATCCTGAACTGATAGAAAAAGATAAAAACCATTCTTTAAATGTCTTTTTAACAAGATTATTATTCTGTTTCTTTGCAGAAGATACTGGTATTTTTGAGGATAACCTTTTTTCAAAGACTATCGTTAATCATACCAATGAAGATGGGAATGATTTAGCTGATGTACTTGCAATCCTATTTGAATCTTTAGATAAGAATGATAAAGAAAAAACTTCATATCCTTCATATATTCAAGCATTTCCTTATGTAAACGGTAAATTGTTTGCACAAAAAGCAGATATTCCAATATTAAATTCCAAGGTTAGAAAATTGATGATTGAATGTGGAGGACAAGACTGGAAAGAAATAAACCCTGATATTTTTGGCTCAATGTTTCAAGCCGTATCTGTTGCAGAAGTACGAAGTGGATTTGGTCAACATTATACATCTGTTCCTAACATTATGAAAGTAATAGAGCCTCTATTCTTAAATGATTTAAGAGAAGAATATGAAAAAGCTGATACTGAAAAGAAATTAAGAAATCTATTAAACAGGATTTATAACTTAAAGATATTTGACCCGGCATGTGGAAGTGGCAACTTTTTAATTATTGCATATAAACAGTTAAGACTTCTTGAAATGGATATAATTAAGAAGATTGAAGAAGTAACTGGGCAAAAGTCATTAATATACTCACAACTGCAATTACAACAATTCTATGGAATTGAAATAGATGATTTTGCTTGTGAAATTGCAATACTTTCTTTGTGGTTAGCAGAACACCAAATGAATAAAAAATTCAAAGAACTCTTTGGGGATTGCAAAACATCTTTACCTTTAAGTAAAAGTGGTAATATAGTATGTGGTAATGCAACAAGACTCGATTGGGAAAAAGTATGTCCTAAAGGTGTTAAAGGCCTAACTCACAAGGAAATGGAACGATACAAGCTTTTTGAACTTGAGAAATTTAAACAACTTGAAATTCAAGGAACAGATAATGAGATTTATATTCTTGGAAATCCTCCGTATTTAGGGGCGAGATTGCAATCCGAAGAACAGAAACATGATATGTTCCTTGTGTTTAACAATCTTATTGATGGATATAACAACTTAGATTATATTTCTTGTTGGTTTAAAAAAGCTACTGATTATATACATAACACCAACTCCCAGTTTGCATTTGTTACTACAAACTCTATTTGTCAGGGAGCACAAGTTTCTTTATTGTGGAAAAACTTATTAAAAAATGGGGTTGAAATGGGGTTCGCTTATCAATCCTTTAAATGGACCAATAATGCAAAATCTAATGCAGGTGTAACTTGTGTTATTATTGGTCTTAGAAATGAATCTAGTAAACCAAAGTATTTAATTACGTCTAGTTCAAAAGAGGTTGTTAAAAATATTAATGGTTATTTAATCAACTATGAAGATATATATATTGAAAAATCAAGAAATCCTGTTTCTATATTGCCAGAAATTTGTTTTGGAAGCATGCCAAATGACAATGGCTATTTAATTTTGTCAAAAGAAGAAGCTATGAATTTCAAACAAAAGTATCCTAATTTTATGCATTTGATTAAAATGTTTTTAGGGTCCCAAGAGTTCATAAGAGGACAAGAAAGATATTGTTTTTGGATAACCGAAAAGGATATAGAGTTAGTTAATAATTGTCCAGAAATAGAAGAAAGAATTATTGCCATTAAACAATATCGTAGTTCCAGCAAACGAATGGCAACCAACAAATTAGCTGATTATCCATATAGATTCGGAGAAGTTCGATTTAAAAACACAAATTCAATAATTATACCTAGGGTTTCTTCTGAAAGAAGAGAATATATACCTTGTGGTTTTTTAAATTCTAACACTATTATTTCAGATTCTGCATTAGCTATATATGATGCTGAGCCTTGGGTATTTGGCGTTGTTACCTCACAAATGCACATGGTATGGGTTAGAGCTGTTGCAGGAAAACTTGAGACTCGATTAAGATATTCAGCAGAATTATGCTACAATACTTTTCCTTTTCCAAATATTTCAGACAAACAAAAGAAAAATATTGAATATTATGTTAATAATATCCTTGCAGAAAGAGAAAAGCATTCTGATAAAACAATGGCAGAGCTATATGACCCTGATAAAATGCCACAAGGGTTAATAGAAGCTCATCATAGTCTTGATATAGCAATAGAAAAATGTTATCGTTCTACACCGTTTGAAAGTGATGAAAAACGATTGGAACACCTTTTCAAACGCTATGAAATAATGACAAACCCAGACAAAAAACTAAGCCCAGAAGAACAACTAAGTTTATTGTAAAGGATCAAAATGGAACAAGTAGAGAAAAATAGCTCAAACATCATTTATTTTCACTTTGATACAAAAGAAAGTCAATTAAGTGTTGAAGCTTTTGGACAACTTGCTAAATCTTTGAATACTGTAACGGATAATGTTTCTAAATTCTTTTACAGCAAACACGCAAAATGTAACATCTATATATTACCTCCAGAAGAAGGTTCTTTTAAATCTAAGTTTTGTATATTTGTCACAGGTGCAGTAGTATCAGCAGGATTGGGAAATTTTGGAGATGGCATTCTTGAAGGTATTACAGGACATGATTACAAATATTATGGAAAGCAAACAGGTGCGTTAATTAAAGATGTAACTGTCGGTATTTTTTCTAAACCTGCTTCGGAGTTGGATGCAATACTTCCTGATAATGGCGATTTAGACCAGTCAATAAAGGCTAAGACTGACTTCTATCTTTCTATTATAAATGATGACAATGTCCTAAGTTTGGGATTTACAGATGAAGATAAATCTCTAATACAAAAATCTCAATTCTGTTATTATATTGCCCCTGATAAGATGAGAGATATTTCAAATATTCAAGAATATGCTAAATTGACTATTATTAAACCTATCACAGTACGTAGCACTCAAGTTTGGACATTAAAAGACCATTCTAAAACTAAAAGTGATGATTATAAAATTCTTGATGAAAACTTTAAAGAACTTGTTTGGAGTGGTGAAAACCCTCTAAAAGAATCAGAAGCTCCAGACGAAATTCTGGCAAAGATAGAATACGTAAGAGAGATGAAGAATGGTGTTGTTACAACAGTTCAAACAAATATTACAGATGTTTATCAATTTAACAATAGAGTTATTAAAGATTTACCAAGTGATTTTAAATTAAATGAACCAACTAAAATTGAAAACAATAATGGACAAATAAGTATATTTGATATTTTAACTAACAATGAGGAGACTAAGAATGTCTGATTACAGCATAGATGATTTATTGAAATCACCATTTGAAAAGATTAAAAGGATGACTGAAGATGGTTTTGAATATTGGTCTGCAAGAAATTTGTCAAAGCTATTAGAATATTCCGAGTATGGGAAATTTTTGAACCCTATAAACAAAGCTAAAGAATCCTGCAAGAGTAGTGGATATGATGTAGAGGACCATTTCGCTCAGGTGAGCGAAATGGTTGAAATCGGTTCAGGGGCTGAAAGAGAGGTTGAAGATTATCGCCTTTCCCGTTTTGCTTGTTATTTAATTGTGCAAAATGCTGACCCAACAAAAAAGAATGTAGCTATGGGGCAGGCTTATTTTGCAATTAAGACTCGTCAAAAAGAATTGATTGAAGAGGAAGAACAAAAGCTAATCCAATCCGAAGAAAATCAAAGACGATTATTCTTGCGTGAAGAAATGAAAAAGCATAATAAACACCTTGCAGATGCAGCAAGCAATGCAGGTGTAAAAGAGCCGAGAGACTATGCAATATTTCAAAATTATGGCTACAAAGGTCTGTATGGTGGCTTAGATAGACAAGCTATTCATAACAGAAAAGGTTTAAAGAAAAGCCAAGATATACTCGACCATATGGGAAGCACGGAGCTTGCAGCTAATTTATTCCGAGCTACACAAACAGAAGAAAAATTAAGACGTGAAAATATCAAAGGTAAATATAAGGCAAACCAAACCCATTACGAAGTTGGTAAAAAGGTTAGAGAAACTATTCAAGAACTTGGTGGAACTATGCCAGAAGATTTGCCTACAGTTGATTCAATTAAGAAAATTGAAAGAGAAGAACGCAAGAAACTTGAAGGTAAAGGAGAATAAATGCCTAATATAATAGATGTTACATATGCAAGAACCGGCGAAAGTACAAAGACTAACCAATATGGAATGAGAGAAATGCAAGAAAAGGCATTTGCGGCTCGTAGTTCACAATATCTTCTCATAAAAGCTCCTCCTGCTTCAGGGAAATCAAGAGCTTTGATGTTTATTGCTCTTGATAAATTAGCTCATCAAGGAATAAAAAAAGTTATTATTGCGGTCCCTGAACGTTCTATTGGGGCATCCTTCCAAAAAACAAATTTGAAAGAAAATGGATTCTTTGAAGACTGGAATCCAGAAGATAAATATAATTTATGTACAGCAGGAAGTGATGAATCAAAAGTAACTTTATTCTCTAAATTTTTAGACAGTGACTCAAAGATTTTAATTTGTACACATGCAACATTAAGATATGCTTATGAAGAAGTCGAAGAAAATAAATTTAATGATTGTTTGCTTGCTATTGATGAATTTCACCATGTATCAGCTGATAAAGATAGTAGTAAATTAGGCAACTTGTTGCATTCTATAATGAGTAAATCAAATGCACATATTGTTGCAATGACTGGTTCATATTTTAGAGGTGATGGAGTTCCTGTTTTAGCACCAGAAGATGAAATAAAATTTGATAAAGTAACTTATAACTATTATGACCAGTTAAATGGTTATAATTATCTAAAATCACTTGGTATAGGTTATCATTTTTATCAAGGTAAATATCTAAGTGCAATTAACGAAATTTTAGATACAGACAAAAAAACTATATTGCATATACCTAATGTAAATTCTGGTGAAAGTACAAAAGAAAAGTATGAAGAAGTAAATGCTATTCTTGATAGTATAGGTGAGTTTGAAAAACAAGATAGCGAAACTGGAGTTTTGTACATAAAAAGAAAAACTGATGGAAAGATTATAAAAGTAGCCGATTTAGTTGATGATAATCCTACTAATAGAGATAAAATTGTTAGCTACTTGAAGAATATTAAATCTGTTGATGATATGGATTTAATAATCGCATTAGGAATGGCTAAAGAAGGTTTTGATTGGCCTTATTGTGAGCATGCATTGACGGTAGGTTATAGAGGTTCTTTGACCGAAATAATTCAGATTATCGGACGTTGTACAAGAGATAGTAAAAATAAAACACACGCTCAATTTACTAACTTAATTGCTCAACCTGATGCAGAAGATAACGAAGTTATGATTGCTGTAAATAATATGTTAAAAGCAATAACTTGTTCTTTGCTTATGGAACAAGTGTTAGCACCTAATTTTAAATTTAAAACAAGGGTTCCAGATGATACTGAAAAAGCAGAAAAAGGAACAATTAAAATTAGAGGATTTAAACAACCTTCAACTGCAAAGGTTCAAAACATAGTTGATACAGATTTGAATGATTTAAAAGCAAAAATATTGCAAGATGACAATATTGCAAAAGCAATAACAGGAAGTGTTGACCCGGAAGTTATCAACAAAGTATTAATTCCTAAAGTAATTCAAACTACATACCCTGATTTATCGGATGAAGAAATTGAAGAAGTTAGGCAATATGTAGTTGTTGATTCTGCAATTAAAACAGGAGATATAGAAACTTCTGGAGATAAACAGTTTATCAGAATGGCTAATAAATTTGTTAATATAGATGATTTAAACATAGATTTGATAGATTCAATTAACCCATTCCAAAAAGCATTTGAAATATTGTCTAAATCTTTGGATAAAAAGACTTTTAAAGTTATCCAAAGTTGTATAGAGGAAACCAGAATCTCTATAACTGAAGAAGAAGCTATTATCTTGTGGCCTAAAATAAAGAATTTTGTTAAAGAAGTAGGGCGAGAACCTAATATATCTTCTTATGACCCACTAGAAAGAAGAATGGCTGAAGCTTTGATTTTATTGAGAAAACTTAAACGTGAACGTGGAGCTAAAGTTTAATGGATATAAATAAAGAATTAGATAAGATATTTAATGATGATGAGTTAAACTTATTGAATGTTAAACCCAAAACATCAAATAATTGTACTGCTGATGAAAGACTAATTAGGTCTTTTGAAGAGATTAACGAGTTTATTGATAAAAATAAAACATTGCCAAATAGTAGCACAGACAATATTTTAGAGCGTAGTTTGTTTTTTAGATTACAAGGAATTCTAGAAGACGAAACAAAGATGAAAGCACTAAAGCCATATGATAAACACAATTTATTATCAGTCGAAAAAGATATTCCTGATTCATTGGATGATATATTTGCGGATGATGAATTTGATTTGTTATCTGATGATGCTGATATATTCACATTAAAGAATGTTCCTAAACAAATTGCAAAAACAGATTTTGTTGCTAGAAGAAAATCTTGTCCTAATTTTGAGGAATATGTGGAAATATTTAAGAAATGTCAATCTGAATTAAAATATGGAATAAGGACCCTTGAAAAATTTAATGAGAAACAAATTGAAGAGGGTCAGATGTTTGTCTTGAATGGTATCTTATTATATGTTGATAAATTATATGATATTAAACGTGTAGAAAGAGCATATGAAAACAAATACGATGGAAGAACTCATTTAGTGTTTGAAAATGGGACAGAATCTAATATGAGATTTAGGTCTCTATGCAAGCGACTATTCGAAACTGGCAAACATGTTTCAAATACTGTAGATGATAAAATGAAGAAATTTAATAACATTCAAGATGAAGATAAAGCAACTGGTTATATATATGTATTACAATCAAGAAGCAAAGATGAAAAAATTAAAAGTATAAGAAATTTATACAAGATAGGCTATAGTGAAACTACAGTAAAAAGTAGAATTAAAAATGCAGTAAATGAACCAACTTATTTAATGGCACCAGTCAAAATTGTTGCAGAATTTAAAACTTATAATATGAATACCCAAAAGTTTGAAGATTTACTTCACAGATTTTTAGGAGGATGTCAAATTAGCATTGATGTTTTTGACAATAATGGTTCAAGACATACCCCAAGGGAATGGTTTCAAGTACCTTATGAAGTAATTGAACAGGCTGTAAAATTAATTATAACAGGTGAAGTTGTTAATTATAGATATGATCGAGAAGAAAAAGTTATAAAGTTTAATAGTAAATAACTTAAATTTTTATACACAAAACAAAAACACTTGAAATATAAAAGAATATCTCTATATTTGTTATTAAAAATTCTCAAACTGGCTGTTAATTTTTCTCAAACTAAGTGTTACTTTACAAAAACCGTCAATTAGCATTCTTGATATCTGCTGGAGGGAATGATGAAAGAGTATAAATCAAAATTCACAACAATGATGTTTGAAACATTTTTAGGACTTTGCGCAGCATGGTTTGTATATAATATTACCGGCAAATTTACTCATAGTTTTTTGTTTGCAGTTACAGGCGCAGTTGTTGTTCTGTTGTTTTTCTTTATTAAGATATTTTATACTGATTTCATTTCAATAGCGTTGACTGATGATAAAAAATTGGTGGTTAAGAGATTTAATAAAGTTATTAATATTTTTGATATTGAGCAGTATTATTGGTCCGAATATTCCAAAAATTGTAATACTAAAAATGCAGAGGATCAAGATATTTATTATGTAAGCAAGGAAACCGGAAAAGAAAATTATATTGATGCCTCTAATCTTAAAGGCGAAGATTACGAACAATTGCTAAAAGATTTAGGTGCAAAAAATACTAATGAGCCACCTATAAAAGTTGCAACAGTCAGAAAATAAGGAGGAATTAAAAATGGATATGATGCAGTATATTTTAATTGTAGGCGGAATAATCCTTTTAAGCTTTGTTTATCAGGGAGTTGGAATGTATATCCACTCACGTGCAAAGGAAAAATTTGAAAGCGAAAACCCTAATGCTTCAATTATGATAATAAAAGATTGCCCATGGCATTTGCTTGGATTTACCAATACTATTACTTGTTTAACTATAAATGGTGAACCGCAGACACAAATTGCAGAAGGTTTTGGTCAAAGGGGACATTATATTATGCCCGGAACAAATATTTTAGAATTGCAGTATGAAACTCAAAGACCCGGGATTTTGCACAAATGGGTAAGAACAACATACGACCCTCAAAAAATTGAAGTAAATGTTGAACCGACTATCGGATTAAAAGAACCACTTCATTTTCGCAATAAAGTACAAGTCCCTCTAGCTTTAAATAATAAAACAAAAAAAATAATCTCTGGATTCTATCAAGAAAACACACATAAAATCATTCCAAATGATGAATGTCTTATCGAAAGTACTATATCAACTGAAATAAGAAATTTAGTTTTAAAAACATTGAATGATTTTAAGATTCAACCCTATGATAGAAAAACAAATAAAGGAACTGTCCGCCATGTACTTATAAAAGTATCTGAATATTATAATTCTGTAATGCTTTGCTTTGTTACTGCTACAGATGACCTTTATGGTGCTCAAAATATAATTAAAACATTATTGAAAAAAGAACCACGAATTAAAACAGTTGTTCAAAATATCAACAAAAGAGACACCAATGTTATTCTAGGAGAAAAAACACGAGTTCTTTATGGAACAGGGCAGATAAAAGATCGTCTCTGCGGATTAGATTTTTTAATTTCCGCAAAATCTTTCTACCAAACAAATTCTAAATTAACAGAAACTTTATATAATACAGCGATAAACGCCCTTCAACTTACCAAAGAAGATACAGTTTTAGATGCCTATTGTGGAACAGGTACAATTGGACTAGCAATTTCTAAATATGTTAAAGAA
>URXT01000015.1 GCA_900551915.1 uncultured bacterium | reverse complement strand
GTACGCATACGCTCGCAATGACGCAACGAAATACGTCTAAAGTAAAACGGTGCAACAACAATGTAACGAACAGCTCACCGCTCACTATTCACTCTTCACAAATTAACGAAACGGTCTTTTCACCTTTCACTTCTCATTTTTCACCTTTCAAAAATCCCGCTTTCACAATGGCGGAGGTCCTCATTACCCTCGGCATCATCGGAATTGTCGCTGCCATGACTCTTCCGACTGTAATTAATAATGCAAGGAATAAAGAGTTAGAGGCCAGATTTAAGCAAGCATACTCACTTGTTTATCAGGCCGTTCTTTTAATGGGAAATGATGACCCGCAGCTATGGCAGACTTATTGCAGCGTAGGTACAAGAGATAACGCACAATTTTTTATAAAAGATTTTTCTAAATATTTTCAGGTTGTAACAAAATTTGATAAAGATACGACAGCAAAACGCGATTTGCGTTTGCTTGGTTATAAGCAGGAATATTTTTATAGTGTTGAAAAGGGCAGGAAAAAGTTTAACCCTGATGGTTATAATGACGGCGCATTTGCTGCGAAAAACGGCATGATTATTTTTAACAGCGGCTGCTGGTGGGAGAATAGTTTGGATTTTGTAGTTGATACAAACGGACACAAAGGGCCTAACAAATTTGGCTATGATGTTTTTTATTTTCAGATTGTTAAAAATAATCAGTTACTTCCATCAAGTATTAACAGTTCTTTCCAGTCAGCACATTCAGAAGGTGCGGGGTGCTGCTCTTTTACCGGAACTACAGACGGAAGTCTATGTGACAGTTCGGATGGCGGCTATGGCGGTGGAAGTTGGTCTGACAATGGTACTGCTTGTTCAAAATTTGCATTGATGGACAGATTCCCTGGGGATGAGGGCAAGCCTTACTGGAAAAATCTTCCGCAGCCATAAGATATCGGAGATTTTATTTTTGTTCTGAAATTTTCGGATTACAAAAAAGACCGCTGAAACAAGAGCGGTCTTTTTGTACATATTGATTTTGAGAATTATTTCAAGTGTTGATTAAAATGCATTTGCCGGTTTTTTCTGAGCTGTTGCACCGGGAATTGACTGCCAGTTTGCAGCCATTATTTTCTTGAAGGACTTCAATGCTGTGTCTTCAAGTTCACCAAGCTCTTCTGCTTCCATAATAAGTTCTCTCAAAGGAAGCAATGCACGCTGGTCGCGAAGTACGCCGAGTGCTGCTGCTGCGCCTGCTCTCACAAGTTCATTTTCGTTACGGTTCTTCATAACGTCAATTAATGCCGGAACAGCTTTTGTATCGTTAAGTTTTCCAAGAGAAGTTACTGCGTAAATTCTTACGTTAACCCATTCGTCATACAACATATTAATTACTTTATCAACAGCTTTTTTGTTGCCTATTTCGCCCAATGCTCTTGTTGCATCACAGCGTACATTTACTTTTTCATGGTCAAGTGATTCAATTAGAGCATCAGTTGCAACATCGCCGATTTCAATTAAAGCGTCAGTTGCAGTGATACAAACTTGCGGGTTTTCATCATTCAAAGCTTCAACAAGCGGCTCAACAACGATTGCTCCACCCAAGCGGCCGAGTGCGCGTGCTGCACGAACTCGAACGTCAACGTTTCTGTCTTCGCGCAAGGATTCAATTAAGTGAGTTGTTGCTTTGCAGTCGCCAAGTTCGCCCAATGCTCTTGCTGCATATAATCTTACGGAACCATTTTTGT
The DNA here is from genome assembly GCA_900551915.1 of uncultured bacterium. Classification (GTDB taxonomy): domain Bacteria; phylum Cyanobacteriota; class Vampirovibrionia; order Gastranaerophilales; family Gastranaerophilaceae; genus Scatenecus; species Scatenecus faecavium. The sequence goes on along the minus strand of URXT01000015.1, from coordinate 35,833 downwards.
CATGTTTCAAAACTTCGATTAAAGGTTCAACAGCTTTTGAGTCGCCCATTTCGCCTAAAACGCGTGCGGCATTATATCTTACTTTTTCCGAATTGCTTGTTCTTAAATCCATCAACAATTCATCAAAAGATTTTTTAACCTGTTTTTTCTTGCTGTTCACACTAATTGTCATCATTTTCCTCCGACACTACAAAAATATTCTACACACTTATATTTCTATAAAGAATTTTGATAGAATATTATTGCCTTTTTACCTACTTTTAATTAATAATTATTTACAATTTAATCTTTTACTGTCGATTTGTGAGATTTAATAAAGGGTAACACTCACACTTTATACTTATAATATAAACTATTTTTTAAAATCTGTCATGTGGTTGTTAGGATAATATTTCAAATTTAACGATTGTTTTTTTAATAATTGATGAAATTCAATTATAGTAGTGCTAAATTTGTAATAAATTTTAACACATACTACTCACTACAGATAGTAATAATAAACTCGGTACCATGACCAATTTCACTGTTTACAATAATTTTGCCCTTATGTTTTTCAATTATCTTCGCAGAAATTGCCAATCCTAATCCTGTTCCGACTCCTACTCCTTTTGTAGTATATCCGGCTGTAAAAATTTTGTTTATTTCGGATTTTTTTATGCCTTTTCCAGTGTCTTTTATAGACACAGTCAAAGTTTTCGGGGTATAAGAAGTCGAAATTGTTATCTTTCCATGCCCTTCTATTGCCTGGCATGCATTGATTAAAACATTGGTGAATACTTGGTTTAGCATATTCGGATAGCACTTTATGAGAGGCAGGTCACTGTAATGCTTTTCGATTTCGATTCTGTTCTTTGTTTCGTGGCGAATCAGGTCCAGCGTTAAATCCAGCTCTTTATTGATATCTGCTTCCTGAAGTTCTGCTTCATCAAGGCGGACGAATTTTTTGAGTGAAGTTACCATGTGGCTGATTCGTTGAATTGCTTCACGGTCTACTTCATTGATATCAGCAAGAATTAAGGAAATTTCTTCATCTTTAATTTTCGGAAGGAATTTTGCAAGGATTGCATTATTTGATTTAATTGAGGCAATGGGCGTATTAATCTCATGCGCAACGCCGGCAACAAGCTGGCCGAGAGAGGCCATTTTTTCCGAATTTATAAGATGAAGCTGGGTTTCTTTTAATTCTTTGAGGGTGTTTTGCAGCTGGTGAACTGTTTGGACGTTTTTGTTGTAAAGTTCTGCTCTGATAATTGCGTTTCCGAGCTGGGAGGAGATTGCTTCGAGGATTTCGAGTTCTTCGCTCAATTCACGCCTTTGATAACTCAGCAAAACTATTGCCCCGATTAGCTTTTGCATATGAAATACAGGAACGGCAATTCTCATAACCGGCTGCTTAAAAGCGGGGGCTTCCTTGTATTCTTTCAAGGAGTGCTGGGTTGAAATCCGGCCTGAGAGAATAGTTTCAGCCGTGTCTTCTTCAAAGGTGAAGTTTGTTTTTAAGTCGGCATGTTTTTTCGGAAAAACCTCTTCAACACAAAATGCTCCGTTATTATATGACGCGTAATAGGCTTTAAAAGTTCCGAACATAACAGATAATTCTTTGAGGGCAGAGCTAAGGATTACGGACAAATCCATTGAACCTCTGATGATGTTGGAAACTTTGTTTATGAGAGCGATTCGGATGGCTTGAGCCTGGGCTTTTTGTTTAATTTTCATCAGGTCATTGTTTTGATTTTCAAGATATATTACGCGTTCTTTTAGTTTTTTATTTAAGTTTTCGGAAGAATTTAATTCTGTTTCAGCGCTGATGTCGGAGAAAAACATCAGAGTGTATTTCCATTTTCTAACGGAATACAAATCAAAGTATTGAAGTCTGCCGCTGTCATTCTGGTAGGAAATTCTTGCGGAAAAATCTTCTTTAGACATCATTGCATTATAGATGGGAGAATAGTTTTCGGGATTTTCTGTTTCAAGCGGGCAAATGTCAAAGTTTGCGTTATGCGAAAACTTTTTGATATCCGAAAATTCGGGAAACCATCTTTTGAAGGTGTTATTTTTGTAAACAGCTTCCTTATTGTGATTTGTGATGATAACCGCATCCCTAAAACGGTTAAAAATAGCAAACTTTTTCATGCTTTCATTATAATAAATATTTGCTTCATAAGCAATTTGTTAATTAGACAGAATAAAAAAATCCCGTCTTTATGGCGGGATTTTTTATTTATTTTATAAAGATTACTTTTTTTGTATATCTTTAACTTTTTTATCGGCTTTTTCCGGTTGATTTCCTTGATTTTGTCCTTGGGGAGCATTGAACATTTTTTGGATTTCTCCTTGGACTTTGTCCGGATTGTAAGCTTCGTCAACATATTCAATAGTTGCATTCTTTTTAAGTGATTCAACCAAATCGTCAACCATTTCAACTTGTTTTTGATTTGTGATGTAATCTTTGATATCGTTTTGAACTTTTTCAAACGGTTCCTGACCGGCTTCTTTTCTGTCTGTAACAAAGATAATGTGATAACCGTAAGGTGTTGTAACGATATCTGAAATAGAATTTGGTTTGAGAGCAAAAGCTGCTTTTTCGAATTCCGGAACCATCTTTCCTTTCGGGAAGAAACCTAATTCGCCTCCGTTAACTGCTGTTCCCGGATCTTCTGATTTTTCTTTTGCGATTTTAGCAAATTTGGAAGGGTCTTTCTTAACTTCAGCGAGAATGGCTTCTGCTTTTGCGCGTTTTTCTTTAATCCTTTCTTCTACTTTTGCATTAAGTTCAGCTTCGCTTAATTCCTTGCCTTCATTTTCAGCTTTAATGATTTCTGCTAAATCGGCTTTGTTTGCAGCAACAAGAATATGAGAAGCTTTTACCTGTTCAGGATGTTTAAATCTTGAGATGTTTTCGTTATAGAATTTTTTTGCATCCGCATCTGATACTTTTACTTCTCCGAGAGATTCTGCAAGTTTTTTAATTTTAACCTGCTCTGCTACATCTTTTTTGAAATCAGATGATGAGATTCCGTTTTGTTTTAAAATAGTATCAAGCTGTTCTTTTGAACCTACTTTTTGAATGATGTCTTTAATTGCAGCTTCTGTATCTTTTGCTGTAACTTTAATTCCACGTTTTTCAATTTCACCATCTAAAAGTGATTTAACTATTAATTCATTAATAATTCTAACTTTCATCAGGTTGATGATGAAATCATTTTTGCCATTATTCAAATCAACTCCCATCTGGGCAAACATTGAATTGTGCATAGCATTATCCATTTTTTCATCAAACTGGCCTTGAGTGATTTTACGGTCATTAACTTTGATAATCGCATTACCGGATTTCAAACCGCAGCCTGTGAAAAGAATTGCTGAGGCTGCTAATGTGACTAAGAGTTTTTTTCCCTTCATAATGTCTCTCTTTCTTTTAATATGTAAATTCATGACTTATTTTATGAATATAATAAAACAAATCTGTCAAAATGTTAAATACTTCATCAAAATTCATATATGCATTATTTAAAAGCAAAATGGAATTACCTTCCTGGCATGACTTCGGGGCAATTGTAAATTTTATTTTCTTCAATATATTAGATGGCAAACATTTTTGAATAATTTTCCACTCCGGCTCCAAAAACGGCATGTAAATTCTTATGTTGTCCGGAGTTTCGCGGATTAAGGAAATTCCGACATCGGTTGCGGAAAGTCTCAGGCGTATAAGTTTTATTAAATTTTCAACACTTTGCGGCGGTTTCGAAAAACGATCTTTCCATTCTTCTGTGATGTAATCCAGTTCTACATCATTTTTAACATCTGCAAGACGTTTATATTCAATCATTTTTTGTTCGGCAGAGCCAACCCACTCATCAGGGATAAATGCAGTAACATTGATATCGACAATTGCAGGATTATTTTTGTTAACGGTTTCGCCCTGGAGTTCGCGGACTGTTTCATCCAGAAGCTGGCAATATGTGTCGAAACCGACGTTTATCATATGCCCGTGCTGTTTTGTGCCTAAAATATTACCGACGCCACGGATTTCGACATCACGCATGGCGATTTGATATCCGCTTCCGAGGGTCGTGAATTCTTTTATGGCTTTCAGGCGCTGAAAAGCCTCTTTTGTAATTTCCTTGCTTTTTTTGTAGAAACAATAGCAGTAAGCCTGTCTTTGCGAACGCCCGACGCGGCCGCGAAGCTGGTAAAGCTGGGCAAGTCCGAAGCGGTCGGCGTCATGAATTATCATGGTGTTTGCGTTTGGAATGTCAATGCCGTTTTCGATAATCGTTGTTGCTAAAAGTATGTCGTACTCGTGATTTGCAAAGTCGACGATAACTTTTTCAAGAGTTTTTTCATCCATCTGCCCGTGTCCGATTGCTATGCGTGCGTTTGGTACAAGCTGCTGTAGTTGGAATTTAAATTCTTCAATAGTTTCAACGCGGTTGTAAAGATAAAAAACCTGCCCTTCACGGTCAAGTTCGTGTATAATCGCGTTTTTCACCATGTTGTCGTTCCAGACGCCGACGTAAGTTTTAATAGGCATACGGTTTTTGGGCGGCGTGTTGATAATCGACATGTCTTTAATTCCGGAAAGCGACATGTAAAGCGTCCGCGGAATCGGCGTTGCTGACATTGTAATAATATCAATATTTTCGCGGAACGCTTTTAGTTTTTCTTTGTGCTTCACGCCAAATCTGTGTTCTTCATCAATTACGAGAAGCCCGAGGTCTTTGAAAACAATTCCTTCCTGCAAAAGCCTGTGGGTGCCTATTACAACATCGCATTCACCAAGCGCAAGCTTTTTAATTGTTTCTTTCTGCTCTTTTGCAGTTCGGAAACGCGAAAGAAGTTCTACATTTACGCCAAACGGTTTAAACCGCTCGCTGATGGTTTGAAAATGCTGGAGCGCAAGAATTGTTGTCGGAACAATCACGGCAACCTGTTTTCCGGAAGTTACAGCCTTGAAAATCGCGCGCATTGCAACTTCTGTTTTGCCAAACCCCACATCCCCGCAGATAAGCCTGTCCATCGGTTCGCTGCTTTCCATATCAGCCTTAACATCACTAATCGCTTTCATCTGGTCGGGAGTTTCCGTGTATTCAAAAGCCTCTTCCATTTCGACCTGCCAGTTTGTATCAGGAAGAAAAGCTATTCCCTGCTGCATTTTGCGTCTTGCGTAAAGCCGCAGTAAATCATAAGCGACCTGCTCAACTTCTTTTTTCACGCGGGCTTTTGTGTTTTCCCAATCTTTGCCGCCCATGCGCGAAAGCTTTGGTTTTATTGCGCCAGAACCGCGGTATCTGACAAGAAGGTTAATCTGTTCTGCAGGGATATGAAGGCGGTCTTTTGCAGCGTATTCGATTGTCAGATAATCCTTTAACTGGCCGTCAATTTCCTGCTGGCTTAAACCGCGGTAAATTCCGACACCATGAATGCTGTGAACAACGTATTCGCCCTCTTTTATGTCGTTAATATTTTCGATATATTCGGGTTTTTCTTTGTAGTAGGATTTCCGCGCCGCCGTAACCTCTTTTGAGCGCTTGTTGAAAAGTTCGCGGTCGGTGAAGATGATTGTCTTGAAATCCTCCAGAATTCCGCCATGAGAAGTTATGCTTTCTGTAAAAGTTATGAGTTTAAAAACTTCACGTTCTTTCAGAATTTCTTTTACGCGTTCTTTGTAGTCGGTTGCAATGACGATATTGTAATTTGAGTTCTCGTTTATAAACTTTGCAATTTCATCGAGATGTGCCTCGAAGTTCTTAAGTGGAAGCGTGTTAAATTCAACAATTTCGTCCATTTCATCGTCAAGAAAATTGTTAAATCCTATTTTGACAAATCCCGCAAGTTTTTGGATGAAGCCTTCAAAAGTTACGTGGTTTCTGTCTTTCAACTCATAATGAAGCCCGAGTTTCAGGTTTTCTGCAATCTGGCGCTCGTAACCCTCGTCAAAACTTTCGAATTTTGAGTAAACCTCGGCGGTTTCATCTGTGATAACAAGATAATCTTTGAAATAATCCAGCGCGCTTACTAAATTTTCGTTGAAATAACTCTGATAAACGTCAATTCCTTCAAAATAACCTTCCTCCTGCAATTGTTCGGAAATCTCCGGGGAAAGTTTTTTGAAATCGTTAATTCCCTCATCAGCGTTTTTGTCTTGTATTGTTCCGATGTCTCTACGTGCGTAGCACACAAATTTATGAAAAGGCAGGATTTCAAATTCTTTGATTTTTTCGATTGATTTTTGGGTTTCGTTGTCAAAATACCGCAAATCCACGATTTCATCGCCCCAAAGCTCTATTCTTACGGGTTTTTTGTCAAGCGAGTAAATATCAATTATGTCGCCGCGGATTGAAAATTCCCCGATGTCGCTTACCATGGTCGAGCGCTTATAACCGAGATTTACAAGAGTTTCGCCTGTTTGTTTAATATTGATTTCGTCGCCGACCTTTAGTTTTATTGAATTTTCCTCAAAAAATCTCTCATCCGGGAATTTTTCAAGCATAACCTTAACCGGCGCAATTACAATTTCCGGTTTTTCGCGGAGAATTCTGATTTGTTCGGCGTATTCGTAACCGTTCGGAGCAATGGTTTCGTACATTGAAATATTTTGAAACGGCAGTAATGCCGCCTCCACGTCAAATGCACGGCGCAAGTCATTTTGATATTTCAAAGCATTTTGTTCTGTTGTTGTTATAAAAAGAACTTTTTTCTTGGAAATTTTTGCTGCCTGCTTAAGCAGAAACAGCCGCAAAATCGCAATTAAGCCGGTTACGGCAAAAGAATACCTCGACTTCACAAGGTATTGAAACTGTGAATAATTCTCGTTATCAAGATTATCAATATTTATCACAAAAATAGTTTATATTAGATTTGAGGGGATGTAAAGTTTGAAAAAACTTTTCATTAATTTGTTTTTTCTTAATTCAGCTCTTTTTCCACAATCGGCGGAATTGGTGAAGAAATAAGCATTGTCATATATTTATCGTTTTCGTTTTTGACTGTTTGGGCAAGCTTTACAATTTCATCATTGTTTTTGAAGAAATACTTTATCGCATATTTAAACTCGGTAATTCCTTTAACCGGATTTTTTTCATATTTGTAAACATTGTAGGTGAAAAAGTTCTGTCCGTTTTCCTGACCGTTTTCAAGATAACTTATTACTGCCTGGTCTGTTTTATTGTTTTTGACAAACTTTAAAAGTACGCAGTTTTCGGCTTTTTCAATATCTTTGTCAATTTCTTCCGCGTATTTAATCGGATCTTTTTCTTCAGGAATATGATAAACGCCTATCATTTTTGTCCAATGGTCATGGCTTTCGCCTTTTGGAAAGTATTCGTTTAAAGCGTTCGGAACATTCAGTGATTGAGCCGTGGCTTTCAATACAAAATCCTGATTATCAAATTTGACTTCGTTCGCGCCTGCTGCATATGCGCAAGCAAGCGAGATTAAAAGTGTCAAAGAAATAACATTTAAAATATTTTTAAGCATGATTTTTTCCCTTTACTGATTTAATTAAACCATATCAAGGGTTTGAAAAAATTAGACATTATAATTATTTAAGGGAGTAAAATTAAATTTGATTTTTTTAAGTTTTAGAGCAGGTGTTTTCAAAAAAATTAACAAAAGTGATAATTTTTAGAAAGACGGGGCATAATATTTATATAGTTTTTAGAAGGAGATTTTATGGAAGATGCTTTGCCCAAAAATGCGACAGAAACAGACAGAGCATTAAAAGCGAAACGCATGAAGGTTTTTATCACATTTGCGGCAGGCATGGCCGGACTTTTATTCGGGCTTGATATCGGTGTAATATCAGGAGCTTTGCCTTTTATCACAACGCATTTTGAACTCTCAAGCAGGCTTCAGGAATGGGTTGTATCAACAATGATGCTCGGTGCTGCACTTGGTGCAATTTCAACAGGATGGATTTCATATAAACTCGGGCGCAAAACCAGTCTTATGGCAGGTGCAGCGTTGTTTGTACTTGGGTCAGTTGGTTCTGCTGCGGCGCCTAATGTTGCAATCCTTTTGATTTCAAGAATTTTGCTCGGATTTGCTGTCGGAATTGCGTCTTATGTTGCGCCTTTGTACCTTTCCGAAATGGCTGAAAAAGAAGACCGCGGAAAACTTATCTCAATGTATCAGATGATGGTTACAATTGGGATTTTGGTTGCCTTTATTTCCGATACGATTTTTAGTTACGGCGGACATTGGAGGCTGATGCTCGGAGTAATTTCTGTTCCTGCAGTGCTTTTGATGGCGGCAGTTTTTGGTCTGCCAGACAGCCCGAGATGGCTTGCAGCAAAAGGGAAATTCGACAAAGCCAAAGAAATCTTAAGAATGCTCAACACAACGGATGCGAAAGCAGACAATGAATTAAACGAAATTCACGAAAGCCTTAAAGTTAAGCAGGAAGGCTGGAGTTTATTTAAAGAAAATAAAAACGTACGGCGTGCTGTTTATCTCGGAATGCTATTGCAGGCAATGCAGCAGTTTACGGGTATGAACGTAATTTTATATTATGCTCCGCAGATATTTAAACACGCCGGTTTTGCGAACACTGAACAGCAGATGATTGCAACAGTCATTTGCGGTGCAACGAATGTTCTGGCGACCCTGATTGCTATGAAAACAGTTGACAAACAGGGAAGAAAACCTGTTTTGAAAATAGGATTTGCAGGGATTGCGCTTGGAACGTTTTTGCTGGGTGTTTGTTTATATATGATTAATGCAGGGTTCAGCGCTCTTTGGATTTCGATTTTCGCCATTTTGATGACGTTATTTACTATCGCAAGTTTTGCTATGAGCGCAGGGCCTGTCGTATGGATTTTGTGTTCCGAAATTCAACCTCTCAAAAGCCGTGATTTCGGCGTAGCTTGCTCTACAACTACAAACTGGGTTGTAAATATGATTATCGGCGCAACTTTCCTGACATTAATCAACACCTTCGGGATTGCCGTAACCTTCTGGATTTACACAGGTTTGAACATCCTGTTCGTTGTTCTTACTATATTGTTGATTCCGGAAACCAAAGGTATTTCGCTTGAAAACATCGAGAAGAACCTTATGGAAGGGAAACGGCTTCGCGATATCGGAGTTTAGCCAAAAAGGAGGTTAAAAAACCGGGCTGCACAAATGAATAGTTTTTTATCCGCCGCGACGACTTAGTGCCGTCGCGGTGTTGTTTGTATAATTTTAATTCTCAAAGTATTTGCTCATAAATTCCATGATAACATTTTTCATTTTATTTGCACCGTTTTTGACATTTTGAGGGTCGTGAATGTCTTCCATAACCTCAAGATAATCTTCTTTATAAATATCTTCCATATTGTCGCCAAAAACTATGCCTTCTTTTGCGTAGTCTGAATCAAAGTAGTCTTTGTTAACTACAAATTCTTCTTTGGGTTTACGCGCTATTTCTGATACGAGTTTTGCAATATAAGAGAAAATCGGCAGTGTTTTATCTTTGAGTTCTACTTCAAGGTCATTAACGTATAAAACATTATCTTTAAATTCTCCGTCATCGTCTTCTATAATATCATCTGTCAGATAAATATTTAAAAAATTTGAGTTAATAGGATTTATATAGTCAGCATAGGGTAAATGGGAGTTTTTCAAAGCCTTTTTAAATTCACTCAAATGTTTTCCGTTAAAATCATCAGTAAGCTGGATGTTTAAAGTATGCCCTTCCTGCTTTTGATATAAAGGATAATACGCATCGTCCTCCTCTTCTTCCTGAGTCTGGCTTTCGTAATCAAATTCATCTTCGCCGCTGCTTTGTAAAATCCTGTAGGCCTCATCGTTAAATGAAGCGTTACAGTAACCGATATTTTTTATTCCTGTAAAGTTTATATTCATAAATTTTCTCCATTTTTATTAAGTCGGGAAATTTATTTTTTTGCCTTTAATCTGTTAAAATGTAAAATTTTTTAATAAAAGTTATTATTCAGGGCTTGACTGAGAGCAGCTATCAAATTGTAAAATATGATTGTAGTAAAATATAAATTGTATAAAAGGAGAGGCAAAATATGATTTTAGACAAAGTAAATTCCCCCGAAGATTTGAAAAAACTGTCAATTGACGAAATGAATACTCTTGCCTGTGAGATGAGAGAACTTATAATCAAAAAAGTTAATACCATCGGCGGCCACCTCGGCCCGAATTTGGGAATAGTTGAAGCAACTATTGCAATGCATTATGTGTTTAATTCACCGCTTGATAAAATTGTTTTTGACGTTTCGCACCAGTGCTATCCGCATAAAATTTTGACCGGAAGAAAAGAAGGGTTCACTGACTCGTCGAAATATCTTAAATACACAGGTTATACAGCTCCGGAAGAAAGCGGGCATGACCTTTTCAAAGTCGGCCACACCTCAACTTCTGTAAGCCTTGCCTGCGGCGTTGCAAAGGCTAGAGATTTGAAAGGTGAAAAAGGAAATGTAATTGCTTTAATCGGCGACGGTTCTTTGAGCGGCGGCGAAGCGCTTGAAGGTTTGGATAATGCGGCAGATTTAAACAGCAACATTATAATTGTTGTAAATGACAATGAAATGTCAATCGCCGAAAACCACGGCGGACTTTACAAAAACCTTCAGGAACTCCGCGAAACAAACGGAAAATCAGAAAACAACTTCTTCAAAACCCTTGGCTTTGATTATATTTATGTTAATGAAGGAAACAATATTGAAAAACTTATTGAAGGATTTAAACAGGTTAAAGACGCCGCCCGTCCGGTTGTTGTTCATATCAGAACATTAAAAGGCAAAGGGCTTGCAGCAGCGGAACAAAACAAAGAAGCTTTCCACTGGATTCTTCCGGGAGCGCTTGATGAAAAATCCGATGCGCCGTCAGTTTCTGTTGAAGACTACAACTCTGTTACAAAAAACTTCCTTCTTGAAAAAATAAAATCTGACAAAACAGTTATTGCTGTCAATGCCGGAACTCCGGGTGTTTTTGGCTTCACTCCGGACTTTAGGGAAAAACTCGGTGCGAATTATACAGATGTCGGTATTGCAGAAGAACACGCGGTTGCTTATTCTTCCGCACTTGCAAAATCCGGCGCAAAACCTGTTTTACATATTATGAGTTCATTTGTTCAAAGAACTTATGACCAATTATCGCAGGATTTGGCTCTTAACAACTCACCTCTGGCAATGCTTGTTTACTGGGGCGGAATTTCAGGGGCTGACGCAACGCATCTTTGCTCGTTTGACATTTCTTTAATCTCCAATATTCCAAATATTGTTTATTTGGCTCCGACAAATAAAGAAGAATATCTTGCAATGCTTGAACATGCCCTCAACCAAACCGAACATCCTGTCGCAATCAGAGTTCCGAATATTCCTCTTGAATCAACCGGAATTGAAGATAAAACAGATTATTCAATTTTGAACAAGTTCAAGGTTGAACACAAAGGAAGCAAAATCGCGGTTTTAGGGCTTGGTAATTTCTTCAATCTCGCAAAAGAAGTTAAGGAAGAAATCAAAAATAAACTTAACATTGACGCAACTTTGATTAATCCGAAATTTATCACAGGAGTTGACGAAGAACTTCTTGAAAACCTCAAAAATGACCATGATTTGGTAATCACGCTTGAAGACGGAATTTTAAACGGCGGCTTTGGCGAAAAAGTTTCAAGATTTTACGGAAATTCCAGTATGAAAGTTTTGAATTTTGGTGCCAAAAAGGAATTCACTGACCGCGTTCCGCTTGAGGAATTGTATGAACGTTATCATTTGACAAAAGAATTGATAACAAAAGACATTTGCAGCACGCTGGAATTGGCCGCAGTTTAAAATGTTCTTACAAAAATAAAATTCCTGCTTATTAATTTAAGCAGGTTTTTTATTGAAAAACCTGATAGAAACTCTCAAGTAAAATTTTTTATGCTAAAATTTTATCAAGGAGGGTTTTCAAATGTATACTATTAAAGAAGTTGCGGATAAAATGGAAATTTCTGAGCACACACTGCGTTTTTGGGCAAAAAGCGGATTTTTTCCCTTTGTAAAAAGAAACCAAAACAATATAAGAATTTTTTCTGAAAACGACCTTGAGTGGGTGAAAATTGTTAAATGCCTCCGCTCTGTCGGAACAGAAAACAAAGCTATTAAACGTTATATAGATTTGTGCATAATGGGTGATTCTACAATTCCGGAGCGTTATGGAATTATTCAGGCAACTAAACTTAAAGCGCAACAGCAGCTTGAAGAACTTACAAAACAAATGGATTTGCTGAATTACAAAGAAAAATTCTACCAAAATCTTATAAAAAACAACCTCAAAGACACCTGGAACCCTATGAACAAAATGGAACAGGAAGATATAGCGGTTTAATACAATAAACAAATATAAAGTATGTTAAAATCTTGTTATCTTCAGTGTTTGATATATAATTTTTTGTATACGGCCGGAGATGAAATATGAGAAAAACAAAATGCCTGCTCCCGCTTGCTATGGGAACATTTGGACTTGGATTGACCGAATTTGTCATGATGGGAATTCTTCCGGATACGGCAAAAACTTTTTCCATTTCAATTCCGGCAGCCGGACACTTTATTTCATTGTACGCACTTGGCGTTGTTTTCGGCTCAATTTTGCTCGTGATTTTTGGCAGAACAAAACCATTAAAAAATATTTTAATAGTTCTTGTTTCTGTTTTCACAGTTGCAAATCTTTTAGCTGCATTTTCTCCAAATTATCTGTCATTATGTGTATTAAGGTTTATTGCAGGATTGCCCCATGGTGCTTTTTTTGGTGTTGGCGCTATTGTTGCAGAAAAACTTGCAGATAATGACAAAGGAAATCAGGCTGTTGCAACAATGGTTTGCGGAATGACAATTGCAAATTTTGTCGGGATACCTTTCGGTACTCTTATTAGCCACAATTTTTCCTGGAGGCTTACGTTTTTGTTAATTGGGCTTTTCGGATTTTTGATACTCTATTATGTTTTAAAACTTATACCGAAAATTAAACCTCTTCATGATACAGGTTTTCGGGGACAATTTAAATTTTTCAAATCTCTTGCTCCATGGCTTTTGATACTTGCTGTAATTATGGGTAATGGAGGAATTTTTTGCTGGTACAGCTACATAAGTCCGCTTTTAGTTAATTTGTCAGGAATTTTGCCTAAATATGTTTCTTTTATTATGATACTTGCAGGCGCCGGCATGTATATCGGAAATATTTTGGGTGGAAAATTGTCAGATAAATATGCTCCTTCACTAGTTGCCGGAATTACGCAACTTGTGGCCTGCATCTCTTTAATAGTAATCTTTTTCTTTGGGAAAAACCCTTTTATATCTATAATTTTAATGATATTTTGCACAGCATGCTTGTTTGCTGTTTCGGCTCCCCAGCAGGTGCTTTTAATTAGAAACTCTAAAGGCGGTGAACTTTTAGGAGCCTCATGCTCACAAATTTCTTTTAATCTCGGGAATGCTCTTGGAGCTTTTATTGGAGGCATACCGATAGCTCATGGTTTAACTTATAATTACACCGCGCTGCCTGGCAGTATTTTCGCATTTATAGGTTTTGCAATTTTGTTCTTTTTTTACAAAAGATATGAAGAGTGTAAATCTTCTGATTAAAATTCATTTTAATTTTTTTGCAGCACACTTTTCGCACTCAGGCTCAGCATGAATTGAAATACTGCAATTGCCGAGCTGTTCTTTTATTTTGTCCTCAACTTCGTCACAAATATTGTGGCAGTATTCAATTGTCATATTTTTTTCAAAAAATAAAGTTATTTCAATTTGTTTTTCGGCTCCGACGTTTCTTGCACGTAAATTTTTACAGCCTGAAATTCCGTTGATACTGTTTATAATCCTGCGTATTTTATTAAGTTCTCCGGCAGGCAGAGAACCGTCAAGAAGGTTGTTTAAAGTTGTTTTCGAAATTTCAAATCCGGCTTTCAGGACAAATAACGCCACAACCAGCGCAATTAAAGGGTCAAGAATTACAAGTCCGGTAATTTTTATCATCACAAGACCTATTAAGACCCCAAGCGATGACCAGATATCTGTTTGAAGATGTTTTCCGTCGGCGTAAAGAGAAACGGAATTTGTTTTCTTCGCAACGTGAAAAAGGTAACTGCTTACAAGAAAATTCGCCAGAACAGCAAATCCCATTACTGCAATTCCCAGATAACTTTCGGTTTCGAGAAAATGTCCTGAAATTAGTTTGCGGGCAGCCTCATAAATTATGAAGATGCCTGCAAAAATAATCAATCCGCCTTCAATAAATCCTGACATATCTTCATATCTTCCATGTCCGAAAGGATGGTCTTTGTCTGCGGGTTCTGAAGACTTCATGACGGCAAAAAATGTCAACACGGACGCAAGAAAATCGCTAAGAGAATGAATAGCTTCAGAAATTATACTTATGCTTCCTGAAATGTTTCCTGCAATGAACTTCAGAACAATTATGACAGCATTGGACGCGATTGAGAATCCTGCTGCAAGTTTCTTTTCTGTTGAACTAATCATAAAAAACATTATGTCATTTTTGGCTAAAAATGTAAAGTAATAATTTTGAATAAATCTGCTAATATACACTAAAAATCTGTTTAAGAAGCTTTTACTGTAAATTTTATAATATTGAACAGGATATATTTTGTAATTTTTCCTTTTTTCTTGATTTTAAATATAGAAAATCCGAATATTTTATATTTTTTAATTTCTGGCAAAAGATTTGAAACATCTATATTATACTTTTTGAAGAATAAAATAGCTTCGCGGCGTGCAAATTTATGATCTTCATTAGCTTTTTGTGAGCGTAAAGTGACAATTGAACCGGCATGCCGCCAGTAATAATAGAAGGTATCAGGAACAGTGACCATTTGGTTAAGATTGTATAAAGCCTTAGGTGTAAAGATTACATCTTCATAAAATGTTCCCTCAGTAAACTTTAAATTGTGTTGTCGTATTTTTTCGGTTTTGTAGATTTTATTCCAAATATAACTTTTTTCAGGAACATCGCATAATTTCACTTTTGTGTTAATATCTTTTGTGGTAATTTCCTGATTTAAATGCAGGTATGTTTTTTGCTTGAATTTGTTTAATCTTATAATTCCTGCAACTGCAATGTCAGCATAATATTTTTTGAGATTGTAAAAGCTGTAGATACAGATATTAGTGAACTTTTTGATTATACAGAATTTAAAGACAGAAGCATTATTATTGAAGAATTATACAGAAAAATAGATAATTTTTCTGTTGAGAAATTATCGCTTTTAATGCGGATTGTAAATCTCCTTGATGCAAAAAATATTAAATAAAAAGCAAGTTGTTTGGAGTTATGGCTTTTTTTAACTTTATAGTTGGCGGCTATATAGATTTCAGCTGTTGCTGAATTTTCACCACTTGAAATTTTTGGAAAATAAGTTATAATAAAAATATAGGGAGCTGATTAAGCTCTTGCGGAACTTAACCTGCTGTCACATCCCTTACATTAGTTCAGCAATTAATGTTAACAAAAGTCCTATTAGCCGTAGGACTTTTTTAATTACTTCCCTCATGTTGAGCCTCCTTTCTGCCCCATTGTTCACATTACAAGGGTGTGTGGCTTTGGGAGGTTCGGGCGTTTCCCTATATTAAATTCTTAATTACTGCAAGTCTCTCAAAACCCTGTCGAGTGCGGCTTTTTGCGAATATTGCCATTCGCGGAAGGTTATCCGGTTAACCTTAAATCCGCAGCGTTCAAGAATTGCCTGTTTTTTCATTGCCGGCATTGAGGAGTGAATTTTATCTTCCACACCGTCAACTTCAACGATAATCTTGTCATCAACAAGCAAATCCGCGCTCAAACCTGCAATTTCAGTACCTGCTACAACTTTGTGGCCGAGTTCGCGGATTTGTGCGGCGATTTCGCGCTCAAGTTCGTTTTTGTAAATATTTTCTTCAATTTCACCTGAAAGCATTGCCTGACGCGTGTTTTGATAATGTTTGATGAAGTTGATGTAATTTCTGAAATGCCCTTCGGGAAGTTCTGTCGGGTCTTTTGAGATGAAATTAATCGTCTTGTATCTTGCGCGCGTAACAGCAACGTTAAAAAGGTTCGGCTTTTGCAGGAAAATAAGACTTTGCGGGAAACTGTTGTTTGCAATCGCCCATGAAATAAGGATTATGTCGCGTTCGTCACCCTGGAATGTGTGTGCGGTACCGATTTCTATTTGATGCTTCTTAATCATGTGGTCTGAAAGCACTTTTGATAAAGAAACTTTCAACTGCTCAACCTGCGCGCGGAACGGTGAAATTATCCCGATGGAAACAGGATTTTCAGGGTTTTTGCGCTCATCTTCGATAACTATTTCATGAACGCGTTTGACAACCGCTTCAATTTCCGGAAGATTTCGGGTCGCGTCGGAGTCAACTTTGCCGTCTTTAACTTCCTCTAACTCAAGAACGATATCATCTTTGCGGTCTTTTTTCATAACACGTATTCTGTCGTTGTAAAACTCGTGGTTTGAATAATTAATTATCGGCGGAAGGCTTCTGAAATGTTCGTCAAGCATGACGGAATTTATCGAATAATAATCCGCCAAATCAAACATTGAATTTGTCCTGAAACGCCAGATTAACTGGTATTTATCCGGAATTCCGTACTGACTCAAGAAGGATTGTTCTTTTGCTTTTTCAAGGAAAGAAAGGTGCGGTAATTGTTTGTCATCACCGACGATTACAGCTTTTTTCGCGCGGAAAAGTATCGGGAAACAGCTTGCGATATCGCACTGGGAGGCTTCATCAATAATTGCAACGTCAAACATTCCGGGTTTCAAAGGAAGCGAGTCTGAAACCGCGTAAGTCGTCACGCACCAGCAGGGAAAAGCCTCCAGAAGCGGTTTAAAATCTTCTTCTTCAAGAATATTTGTCTGCTGGCGTTTTCTGTTTGAAACGAGAGATTTAGCGTGAACTTTAAGTCTGCGGCGCTTGTTTTCGTCGCGCAAAAGCGCTTTCAAAGCCTCGCGGCGTTTGTTTTTGAGAATGTTCACTGCAAGACGCGGCTGTTTCTTTTTCATCTGCCTGATTTGCTCGGACATTACGTGAAGATTGCCGAGATTTTGAATTTGTTCTTCAACCGTGTTCATATCACAAATTTTTGCGGCAAATTGAAGTTCTTCGGCAAGTTTTGCAAGGTTCTGCATATCCGCGTTGAATTCTTTCAAATCAAGAATTTTTTTGAGGTTTGAAAGTGTTGTGAAGTTCGTGAACTTGCTGAAAATTCCTGATTTTGCGTTGTTTTCCTTTAAAGTTTTGAGAATATTTCTGATTGAGTCAACTTCGTTCTTTTTAAGATTTTTTCTGATGAAAACCGGCGCCGGATGAAGTGCGCTTTCTTCTTGAACTTCAATTGATTTGTCATGCCATGATTTTTCGAGTTTGATAATCTTTTCGCTTTTGTTTTCGGTATCCCAAAGTATGTTGAGATGGTTTTTCATATCATCCGTGTCTGCAAAAAGTGCATCTTCCACATCTTCATCCAATCCGGAATGTTCTGCAATAAGCGCGTTCAACTCGCTGCTCAATGAGCGCTGGTAATTCAAACGTCCTGCACGAAGCGCCATGTGTGATGCGCCGAGTTCGTTCAAACTTTCTGCAACAACATCAACTGCCTTGTCCATGCGCGATGCGACCAGAACGGTTTTTCCGTTTGCAACAAGATGCGCAACAAGATTGACGATTGTCTGTGACTTCCCGGTCCCCGGAGGCCCTTGAACCGCAATGAATTTACTGTTATCAATGTTTTTAATAACCTGCTGCTGAGTATCAGACAATGAAAGCGGAGTTATCGGATAAAATTCCTTCACGCTGTTAATATCTTTTATCGGAACTGATTTTTCCTTGCTTTGTGCGAATTCTTCGTTAATTATGCTCAAAGCGGTTTCGCGGTAAATTCCGCTCGGCTGCTCGGCAATTCTTGTCAGTTCGTGAAGCACGCCGGCTGTCATTGACGGACGTTTTGTCAAAATAATCGCGCTTTGATAAGTTACGGAAATCTTTTCCAGCTTAACACGCTGTTTTTGGGCATTTTCTTCCTCTTCAATAATATCTTCAACATTTTCACCGTCGATTTTTTCTTTGTAGAATTCTTTTTCAATGTTTTTTGAAATATTGTCTTCTGTTTCGTAATCGGATTTGTTGTAAGAAATTTCAACCTCGGGAACGAGTGATTTTAAAGTTGTCAAAAAGATGTTCAGCTTTTCTTCCGTAATCGGCAAATCCGGCACAACATCCAGAAGCCCTTCAAGCATAATATCTGTTTCATCGTCATCGTCGGATTTTCTCATCAAAGCCGCCAGCGCGCCCGTGTTCAGTGACAAAACCTCATCCAGCGGAAGACAGTTGATATTTACGCCGTTTCTTTCTAATTTGCACGGCATATAAAGAAGCGGGGTCAAAAATTCGTTCTGGCGCTTAGATTTATTGCTTTTCCCGACCAAAAACAGATATCCGTAAATCAAATATTTGTCTTTTGAGCCGAGTTCGCTTTGAAGCATTAATTCAGTAAGTTTACTGTCTTTTCCGTCAAGAGAAATGTATTCTCTGCCATGCGTAAAAAGTTCTTCTTCTCCTTGCAGGAAAATCCATTTGTTATCTTTGTCGCCTTTCAGGTTTCTGAAGGTCGAGCTTTTAACCTCTTCGCGCACGCAGTCGTGAAGATACTGGCTTAATTTTTTTATGAAACTGTTGTTAAATGCTGAATTTAATGCTTTTGTCGCTTCTTGTAACATGAAAATCCCTCCACCGCTGACGCGGTCCCCCTCCCTTTGGCAAGGGAGGCATATTTACTATTTCTCCATTTTAAGCTAAAATAAGGCAAATGGACATCATCATTTTAAAGGATACTTCAAATAAACTATTTTACGTGGGCGGCGTTGTGCGCGATGAACTTCTCGGAATAAAGTCGCTTGACGTTGATATTGTTTATGAGGGAAACGCAATTGATGATTGTTCAAGCTTTGGCGATTTAGTTCGCGTAAACCCTGATTTCGGCACAATACGCGTGAAACTTGACGGGCGCGAGGTTGACATTGCCTCAACCCGCACGGAGAAATATCCGCGCAAAGGCCACCTGCCTGTTGTTGATAAAATCGGAGTTTCTTTAAAAGAAGATGCTTTGCGGCGTGATTTTACTGTGAACGCGCTTTACAAATCCCTCTCAACCGGCGAAATTTTTGATTTTACAGGCGGGCTTGAAGATTTGAAAAATAAAACGCTCCGCGTTTTGCATGAAAAAAGTTTTGTTGATGACCCAACTAGAATTCTGCGCGCGCTTAAGTTTTTACACCGTTTCGGATTTAAACTTTCTGAAAAAACGCGCGCGCTTCGTGATGAATATTTGCAAAATATAAATTATGATATGTGCTTCAAGCGCGTGAAAAAAGAATTAATTAAAACACTCGGTTTGAACAGCGACGCGCTTTTTAAAGAATTTATTGAAAGCGGGATTTACAAACTTGTTACGCCAAATCAGGTTTCACTTCCTGCTGTGCCTCTCAAGCCATTGGTGGAACAATACGCGCCGGACTCTGAAAATATTTGGCTGATTTATGCGGGTGTTCTGCTGGATTTGTCGCGGCTTGAATTAACCCGTAAAGAACAGAAAATTCTTGACGATTTTTCGGCACTGGAAAATTCAGATTTGCGCGGGGATTTTGAAATTTACAAAGCTTTTGAAAACGTTGAAATTGAGAGCATAATTCTTTATGCAGCTTTAAAAAATGAAAAAATCGCGCGTCATTACATGGATGATTTGCGCGGAATTAAAATCAAAACAACCGGCAAAACTCTGGAGATGGCGGGACTCGAACCCTCGCCAAAATACAAAAAAATCTTCGACTTTCTTCTGCGAAAAAAGCTCGAAAATCCTTCAATGACGCTGGATGATGAGATTAAGCTTGTGAAAGAGAAGTTTTCATAAATTGTTTGAAGGTTTCAGAATTTAATCCGGCATTTACGGTTTGAAAGTTTTGTGCGGGTGCATTTTGGTTTACATCTTTTTCAACATCCCGTTTAATCATTTTATTCAAAAGTGCCGGCACCCCAAATCCCAGTGAAAGTGACAATAACGCCATATTTATCCAAAAAAGTCCTGTTCCGATTTTTCTTGAACTTCCGCTCAGGTCTTTCAAATGTCTTGTCGGCGGGACAAGTTTATTAAGGAGGGTTTTCGGTGCATTTTTGTCGAGTATTTCTGTTTTTAGATATTTGTCGGAAAGTCTTGCCAGCGTACTGCCGATTATAAGGTCGCCGCCGAAAAACACTGCGCAGCTTGCCGTTGAACGTACAAGATTGTCTTTGAGTTCTGTCTGGTTTCTTGAAGCGCTCGAAACCCCATAGTAAGCACACATCAAAGCCAAAAACATCGGCAGTCTTTTCATGCAAATGCCGTCGTCATAATTGAATTTGTGTGCGTATTTGTTTAAAAGCCCGCTGAAACCTTTCTGGGCGTTATTTGTTAAGCCTTTTTTTATGAAAATCGGGAGCGCTGCAAGTCCGCCAACCAGTGCTGCAAAGCTTGCCGCTCTTAATGAAGCTGTTTTTTCATATCTGCGTGCTCTTTCATCGGTAACGCTTTTATCTGCCATGTTGAATTCTGCCGAAAACCCTTTTCGTCCGGTCTTTTTCTTTGTTAAATAATTGTTATAATAACCTATACTGCCCAGGCTTCCTGCTGTAAACGCAAAATCAAAAGAAAGAACCGCGTTTTTTGCATTAATCAGTTTTTTTCGCAAATTTTCATATCCGCCGCATTTTGAGGCAAGTTCTTCCGCATTAAAATTGTTTTTCGATGCCATTTGCTGAATTGCGTTTTTGGCGGATTTTTCTGTTTTTAACATCGCGTTTGAAATCTCGATGATTTTGTTTTCTTTATTGAAAAAGTTTTTGTAAGTTTTAGCAACATATTTCAGTGCAAGCCGGTTTGTCAGCGGAAGCGTTATAAACGGCGACAAAAACCCTAAACTCCAGCCGATTGCAACTCTGTTAAATCTTTCTCTTCTTTCGTTTTTGTTGTTTGCCATAATTACAACCGGGACATCAGCAGACGCATCAAGCAGTGCTTTATTAATCAAAACCCTGCTTTCAATAAAACTCGTAATTCCCTGAAATTGCTGCGGTGAATGATGATTTGTGTTTGTAATCATGATATATATTAAATCCCTAAAAAAAAAAATTGCTATATGTTTTTCTCAAATCTCTTGAAAAATAAAAAAAAGCGGTTATAATTATAGAACAGGAGTTATGTAATCCTATGCTGCACAAAGTGCGGTCAGTACATTAATAATTAAATACATGGGGACGTTTTGGATTTGACAGGATGTTTCGGTTGGAACAGGCTGCGTGTCCGTGCGCTGTTCACGGTTATCAACGAGCAAAACAAATTAAATGCTAACAACGTAGTTGAAGCAGACTTCAGCAGAGCTTACGCAAAAGCTGCATAGTTTGTGATTATAGCTACTCGTAAAGCCCAGCTTGCCGGTTTTGCGGGTCAATTATGCAAGACGCAGTACGTCAATGACGGTAGGCGTATCAAGACAACCGTCAAGGGTTTAGAGTTTCCTTTATAAAAAACCTAGGGCTGATTTATAAGGTTTTGGATTGCCCCCGAATCAGCCGAGAAAATGAAATCCTACACACGTAGATGTCGGTTACAATCCATTTTGGACGCGGGTTCGACTCCCGCCGTCTCCACCATTAAATTTCAGAGGCTTTATTTAGTCTCTTTTTTAGTGCCATTTTTCCCGCACAGTGCGGACTTTAGCTAATTTAAGAGAATTTATTTGATATGATTTGTAGAGAATTTTACCCAGGTTGCATCAAAATTCTCTTTCTGCAATTAAAAAGAGCCCTTTTTATAATGTTGTCATAGCCTTAATTGGAACCAAGTTGGATATTTGTTCTACTTTAAATATCTCAAGTGGATAAACTTCACAAAATAATGTCTATGAATTTTTAAAATCGATTCTTTTTTATAGCGTCGATTTCATTCGCACATTTCAAAGCCCAATTTATCCACTTAAAAGCCTCTTTTTGTTCAATTCTGATACTTTCTTGAACTGCATAGACATATTCTCTAATATTTAGCGCAATTTAGTACCTGAGTCTGCTCAGCCCAAGCGTGTTTTTGTTCCTAATCATTAAAAAAGCGTGATTCATCAACAACTGACCAAGGATTTCATCATCAAGAGCTTTTAAAAATTTCTATACTTCATTTGAATAATACGTTTGCATAATTTGATTTTAGTACAGTCAAATTTGGCATTCAAAATTTACTATGAAATTTGATTTTTTCATAAATCAAATTTTTTTTTTTTAAATAATAATATTTGTATGAATATTTGTCTTATAATGTATTCGAGCAGGCTATTTTTATGAAAAAGGTATTATTTAATTATATAAATATAATACAAAATGCAATTACAAGTAATAAACTAATTCTATTTGTAGGTTCTGGTGTGTCTATTAATTCAGGAATTCCATCCTGGAAAGATTTAATAAAAGAATTATCGAAAGATTTATGCATCAAGAACAAAAATACTTATACATTTGAAGAAATGCTAAAAATTCCACAACTTTATTTTAATAAATTTGGAAAAGAATCATATAATAACAAAATAAAATCTATTTTACAAATTGATAAAGCAAAACCAAATATCATAAATGACTTACTCTTGGATTTGAATCCACAATATATCATTACAACAAATTATGATTCTTTAATTGAAGATTCTGCTAAAAAACAAAAAGAATTTTTTTCACTTGTAAAGCAAGACAAAGATTTTCCAAAAACAAATAACAATAAAATGATAATAAAAATGCACGGTGATATACCAATTGGGAATTTTGTATTAAAAGAAGATGATTATAAAAATTATTCAAAAAATTTCATTTTAACAGAAACTTACATTAAAGGTCTCTTTTCAACACATGTAATACTATTTGTTGGCTATTCAATTAGCGATCCAAATGTCAAACAAATATTTAATTGGATTAATGAAATTTTAGGGGAAGATTCTACCCCTGCTTTTTTAATTGATATAGATAAAACTAGCAAAAAAAGTCAAATATCAAGTAAAAACGAAGAAAAAGATTTATTGCCAAAAAGAATTTTTAAATTAAAATATTCTGAGTTTGAGTCTGAAATTAAAAAAAATTTAAATAAACAAAGCATATCTGCATTAAAGAATAATAAAGCGAAGCAATTATACAAATTCCTTACTTTTATAAAAAATTACGAAAATAAAAGTAATATTATTGAATACTTTTATAACAAGCTATCAATACTAGAACCTTTTAATTTTGTTCCTTATCTAATTTTTTCTAAATTTTTAAACATTGAGATAGGAATAAGGACCAAAAAATATATTGGGAGCTATACTGTTTGCTCTCAAAATAGTGACTTTAAAAAGTTGATTTTAGAATTAAGATCCAAAGAGAAATATTTAAATGTAACAAAAAAACTTATAAAAATATTTAATATTTGTGGAATTGAGATGATAAGTCATAACAATCTTTTACTAAAAAAAATGAGAAGACCTACAACATTTAGTATTCCTGAATTCCAAAAGCTATGTATTTCAGAAGACATACTTACTTTTAATTATAACAAATTATTGAATGAAATATATGATGAGCAAGATTACTTAAAAAACCATGTTGATGTGTTGAAAAAAGCATATATCCTGTTTTCTATAGGAAGAGATGTTGAAGCATACAA
This sequence comes from uncultured bacterium, assembly GCA_900551915.1. Lineage (GTDB taxonomy): Bacteria > Cyanobacteriota > Vampirovibrionia > Gastranaerophilales > Gastranaerophilaceae > Scatenecus > Scatenecus faecavium. Next base: position 12,130 of record URXT01000015.1, on the reverse strand, counting down.
AGAATTAGAAAGTGTATCGTATAAGGCTCAAGAATTAGATCATTATGTAATTTATGCATTAGCCGAAATTAATAAACTTATAATTGCTAATGACTTGTCATTAAATAATATTCTATATTCTTCGAAATATAATAACGAAGTAGATAAAGAAGTTAAATTAATTCTAGATAAAAAATCGAAAATTAATATTAAAAAACTTGTTGATAAAATTTTACCGACTCAATATAACATAATTTTCAAAGACTTACAGAATTATAATTTTTTCTTTAATATATTTATATTGCTATCTGAAAGAGATTCTAGAATCCAAAACTCCTATTTAAAAATGCCGGGTTGTTTTGATTGTCTTGACTATATGCACTTATGCAATATATTTAACGAATTTTATATATTTATACAAAACAATTATATGCTGTTTAATGCACGAGAGAAAATAGGTGTCGATATATGTAAAAACATTTTTTACATATATATTGACTCAACTCTAAAAAGTTATTGTATAAAAGACAAAAAAAGTCATTTGATTACGACAATGATATTTTTATAATGGTCAAACACATAAAACCTGATGAATTATCACGATTATTAAATAAATATCATATCGAAAAGATAAATTTAGAAGATGAAAAAGTAACTAAAAAGAAAATTATAAATTCATTTACAAATTTGGTTGAATCAATAAAAAGCATTGGTACAAATAACAATGAACTTTTGCATTATTATAACAATTTCTTGCTTATATTTTCAAAATTAACTCTAACTAAACAAGAACTTAAATACGTAATTAATAGTTTTATCAATAACTACAAAGAATATAGATATATTGAAAACTTAATAGAAAAAAATGTAAATATTATTACAATTGAAGATATAAAGAGACTTATTATATTTGAATTAAAACAATTGACTTATAAAAAATCCGGAAAGAATCAACATAGTTATGATGAAGAAAGTTTTCTGTTCTTTTTAATAAAAACACTAAAAACTAAACACGCTAAATTGTATCTACATTCAGAATCCAATATGCTCTTGGTTAATTATATTGAAAAATTACTAAAATTTGATTTTAAAGGAGAATTTTTATGCAAAATGATACCACTGTATAGTGTCTTTAATGCGACGATTCGAAAGAAAATAAAATTACATTTAATTAATCTTATAAATAGTAATTTTGAAATTTATTTTTATTACCACGGATGTATGAATGGAGTTATTGAGCCAAGTATGATATGCGAAAATAAAGTATTTGAAAAAATAGCGGATGAAATTACTAAAGAAAAAGATAGAGCTAAGGTTATGAATTCACTTGACGGAATTGCTAATTTGATAAACCATAATTTGATTATTAACAGGGAAAAATTGAAAGAGTTTTTAGGAATTTCTCACTTTTTTGATTTTATTTTCGATATGGAAAAATTTAATTATCAAAATTTTAATTTAAAATTTCTTTTAATCATTAATGAACAAATTAAATCAAACCTAATCCAGTTTTTGAAAAATAATACAGATGCAAATAAAATAATGCGGAAGAAATATAGAGAGTTTAATACTGATAATTTAGATATAGACGAATGCAACAGAATAAAAAATATTATAATGGAAATTATATAATCTTTGATTTGGTGATTTTCCTAAATAAATTTTTAAAACTATTAAGTCTAATCTTTATGTTTATAAAAGCCACCATTTTCGTTTATTAAGCGTTCTTGACGAATATGTTCTAATTCTCGAACAAAAAATAAGAAATTATCACTTTTGGGTTTGTATATCGTATTTAAAATATCAAATATTTTTTCTCGTGAATATGATCGAAGCATATTACCTACATAAGAAAAATAGTAAATATTTATATCGTCTTTAATAATCTTTTTTAAAAGTTGAATATGAATTTTCTTGTGGTTAACATTACTATTATTGCTTAGCTGCCATAAAATATTTTCAAATTTAATGTATTTGGAATCTATTAGCTTTTGTAAGATTTCAACAGGAAGAGAATTCAAAACTTCCGAGAATAATGCTGGTATTAATGGCGCAAGCAATTTACTTGATATCATTCGATTAAATAGTTCATAATTAAAATTATTAAGTGGTTTGAGCTTACTCAAAATTTCTTTTGATTTTATATCATTTTTTTTGTATTCAGATAAAACAAGTTTAATTGCAAACTCAGGTTTATAGGATATGATTTCAGCAAATAAATGATCATCCTTATGATAGTGAAACGTTGAATATACAATATGGTCAATAAATGTAAACTCATTACCATTTTGTGTTTTTAGCATAAGCTCTATTTTGAATTCTGCAGACCACTCCAAATACATTTCTAGAACTTTATATAAGTGAAAGGCTGGTAGCAAAGATGGTGTATCTACTATCCATCTTACAAGAGATGCTACACCACCGGGTTTAACTCTACTTATAGCAATTAAAGCATCTTCGGTGGCCATTGGTTGCATAGTTCCTCTAAAGCGTGAATATATTTCATTAATCAGTGTATCTGGAGCATTATCTAAATACTGCATAGCACTTAATGTAGGAATATAGTGTTGCTCGCTAAATGAGTCGGGTAGTCTTTTTATTAACTCTGGAACAATATCATTTTGATGCCGGCGAACTAAAACTCGCCAACCTTCATTTACATAGCCATTTTCAATCCATTGTCTTGCAATAGCATCCTCTATTTCTTTTGAAAAAACCTCTTGAAGGCTGTGATGATGACGACTTTGTTTTTCAGAAAAAGCAAGTTTTTGGAATCTGCCAATCCAAGGCTCGCCACGTTTAACAATAGCATATTCTATTAATTCTTGTGCCGTCTTATTCAACTTAGGAAAACGTATTAACAATTGTTCAAAATCTTCCTCTGAACCACAAGCTGCTATATATTCGTTAATATGGTACCACTGGCTTGAACTAGGTATAACAATATTTTCATAGTTTTTAAATAACCATTTGACTAAATCTCTGATTTCCCCTCTGCGTTTTATATCTTGTAATTTGTAAGCTGCATTTTTAATAAACTCGAATAGATATTGATGGCTCCATATTGGAATATAACCTGCACTAGCTATGGCTGCAGCAATAACTTGGGATTTATTCACTCCTTCTTTTTTAAAGATTACTTCTAACCAGGGCAACCAATCCTGATTACCTGTTTCGATTATTGCATCAAGCATTAGTGATGTTCCAGGGGAACCAGCCCATTTTGTTAATTCTTCTTTAAACGGGAAAAGTATATCTGGTTTAAATAAATTCTTTAATTCTTTTGCATAAATTTTATTTTTACACATTTCACTTATTGTGTATAAAGATTTTTCAATGTATTTACTTCTTCCACAGGAAATAACCGAAATTGCGGCTCTGTAACGAACAGCTAGCCGTCTATCTTTAAGCATTTTTTCAATTTGCACATCAACATTTACTGATATATTTTGTTTATCTAACTTTGTGGCAAGATAGATATCAATAGGCACAATTTTATTAATTATTTTCTGTGTGGTTTTTTCTCCTGAATCTAAAGCCAACTCTATGCTCTCACGTGTTTTTAAATTATTAATACATTCTTCTAACTTGTCATTTTGAAAAAGGCCAATACCACCCAACCAACTCCAGTAGAGATCATGTATAGGTAATATTTTTCCATTTCTCTCTTTTATTGTTCCTAATTGTTTCAGTAATTTTAAAGGTTCAAAAATTTTTGTATTATGAGCACATTTTTTTAATTCAGTTTCAAAATTTAAATAATTTAGGTCTCCGGATAAAATCATTGAACTTATTGAATCACATAATATATATTGGAAATTTTCCGGAAAGTTGTTATGTGTAATATGATTATGAAATTTATGTAACAATTCTCCGACTGATGTACCACCACCTAAAAAGATAAATAACAAAAGAGCTAACGGGGTTTGCAAAAAATTCAAAACATCATCATTAGCAAAAATATTACTTGTTTTAAGCACATCTACCACCGTTGACTGCTCAATATTTTCAAGTTTCCATCTGCGAAAAATAGCATCAGAAGAATCCACATAACGCGCATTTGCAATAACATAGGCATTAGCCAAAGAAATGGTAGCCTTTGTACGTTCAGAAAAATACTGTCCTGTAGCAAATTCTGACCAACCGTCTAAGCACAAACATATTCTAGGTTGATTTATTATAATTTTAGGATCTATTTCAGGACAAATACTTGATAAAATAGATAAAACTTCATCCCAAGTATTTAAATTCCCTATTGGCAAAAATAAGGGTATTATATCACCTTCGTCTAATAACTTCTTTGCTATATTCCATAAAGTATAGGTTTTACCACTACCTGGATCAGCATAATATATATTTTTTTTACTTTTTTCATTTAATATTTTGTATGACAAACACCGTATACTTGTTTCATTTTCTTTATCATTATATTCAGTTAAGTATCTTTCACACTCCATTAATTTTTTATGAGCATTATGTACATCAATTGAAACATTTGTAAACATTAATGACAGATCAGAAGGAAGTGAATTGTTAAGCAATCTTTCTGCTATTGTTCTTAATTGTTGGTTGTCCATTTGTATATATTTTTCGCAGTTTTTCTCTTTAAGTATATCTTCTACTATTTGTGAACCTAAAGGAATAGATGTTGCTTTACGAAAACAAGCAACGAAATCTTCTTTTGTTAGTTTTCTATCATTAGAATTAACAATTGTATCTATAACTTCATATACTAAATGAATATATGCTTGTTCTGCTGCTTCCAGAGTAGAGCTAACCAAATCACGTCTATCACATAACATTTTTTTATTTAAAGTTTCAATTTTTGAAATGTTTGGCATTTCATAAAGAAATGTCAAACTTTGAATAAAATCCTTTAATACATCATTTGATGAATTTTGAATAAAATCAGAAAAATCATCATTAAAGGAGGATTTTAATAAAAAACTACGTAAATCGTGAATATTGTCATCATTTACATTATTCCAAATATAGATTCCTTTCTCGCCGTTTTGTAATTTGTTATTTTTTTCTTTACTAATTTCAGATGTTGTTAGGAAACAGAAACGAATATTTTTATCTGGATTTTTTTGTTTGTAAATAAATAATTTCTGAATGCAATTTTGCACATCAAGCGAATTTAAAGTAATTGGACCTGATTCAAAAGTATTTTTTACTTGAGTTGCTATTAAAGTACTCTGTTTAGTCAACATATCTTTAATAATTTTTGCATGATCTTCAGCTATTTCTAAATACAATTCTTCGTTGTCTTCTAATTTTATCCATTCAGATGCTGCCTGATGAAACTGATAAACATAACCAGTAATTGAGGCTATCGCCTGGCGTTTAGCTTCTTCAAGCGGCAATTCAATATTTGAGATCTTTAGTATTTCTTTCTTGGTCATTTAACACCTGTTTATGTTTTCTGTACAATTGTGATTACATACACAACATTTATAGAAATATTATTATAAAAATAATCAGTTATCTATTTATTTACCTGCAAAATAACCATTATCAAGGAATCTGAACATAGCTTGTTGCTTTATAAGACTGTTCACTACACCAATAATAAATATAGATTGCAATAGCACGCTTTTTCAATATCAAATTCTCCACACAGTACGGGCTTCCAGTGATTTAAGAGAATTTATTTGATGTGATTTGTAGAGAATTTTACCCAGGTTGCAACTAAATTCTCTTCCTGCAAATAAAAAGAGCCCTTTTTATATAATCAAACGACAGTTAAATCATTTTCAAATTATTAATAAAATGTTAATTTAATTTGGCATGACTTGTTTATGGTAAATAATTATAGTATGGAACTTTAAACTTTAAATTGAAAACAAGGAAGTAAGATGGATCAAACTATAACATTATCACCAAAACAAAAAGACGAATATTTAAATCAACTTTTAGCATATATGAAAAATGAGTTAGAAGCCAAAGGTATACCAGATCCTAAGGATTTAACCTTTAACTTTGAATCTGCCAAATTGGAAAAATATTTTAATGCTGATGACGAAGAAATTCCTGCAGGAGAAGATAGAATTAATTTTTTATCAAAACACCAAATTTCAGATGAAGAATTTAATATAGTATTAAATTTTGCAATTACACATAAATTTATTGCAAATTTATATCGAGGATACAAAACTCTGTACATTACAGAAGACGGCATTGATAGAGCAATGTCGGTTGAACGTGCTACATATAAACCCGCGGTTGGAGATTCTACGCAAATAACATTTAATGGCCCCGTGAATGCTACAAATTTACAAGCTGGTAATAACAATACTCAAAATATAAGCAATACTTTTTATCAACTAATTGATGAAATTAAAAGATCTAATGCAACAGAAGAAGAAAAGAAAAACGCACTAACAATGCTAAAAGATTTTATAAACAACCCTATTATTAGTGGAATTATATCTGGCAGTACTGTTGAACTTATAAAACTCTTAACAGAAATGGGTCTATAATGTTAGATGATAAAAATTATAAAGTAAATTTGAAGTGCGTGTTTTGTAAAGCTTCCTCTTTTGAATTGCCTTTTGAAGGGTACCAACCTGTCTCAGGGGATTTAATTAGGTGTGCAAATTGTGATCAGTCAAATGATTTTACTTTTATAAAAAGAACAAGCATTAATAAAACACTTGAAACCATTCAAAATGATGTTCAAAATGAAATGATAAAAATGTTTAAAAAAGCAGGTTTTAAGGTGAAATAATGGTTATATTACAATTTTTACAACAAAATGCCGAATGGATGTGTGCAATAGCTATAACTTTTTTTGCAGCTGTACAATGTTGGTTGTCATACCAACAAAATCTCCAAAATATTAAGATGAAAAGGTTAGAATTAGCAAATAAATTAGACAATATTTGCTCAACTTTTCTCGGGGAAAAAAGTGAAGCAACTGAGATTTTAATTTGGTTAAATCAAAATGCAAGTAATTTTGTTTTTCTCCTAAATAAAAATGATAGAGTTGCCTATAAAAAATTTCTTTTATTTTTAATGAAGTATAGAAGTAATCCTTCAGAATATTCTTCACCTCAAAAAGAAAAAGCTATTTTGGAATTAAATAATCTTTTAAGTGAATTAGATTCTGCACTAGGCAATGCAAATTATGGATTTGTTAATGATAAATATGAATTACAGAGATCAGATAATAACATATTACAAAACTGACTTCTCTGCCACCTCAATCAACTTTTTCACATTCAGTTCAGGATTTTGAGTTCCGTTCATTATGTTTTCGATTATTTCAGGCGGGAGAAATCTTAGTTTTCTAAGGCGTTTATTGTTGCCGTTTCTCGCTTCAATTGGTAACCGTCTTTCTGCACCAAGTTTGTTATACCAAAAACTTTTTACAATCGCCTGTATAAGTTTAATATCATAATTTGCTTTACCCGGGATTATAATCTTATTTTGCCGTTGTGGGGTTAATGAAATTCTTACCTGAATCTGATTTATAATTATTACTTCCTCATCTTCCGAATGGTTAAATTCTGCCTTAAAAGACAGGGTTGCAAAATATTTGATAATATAATTTATATCATAACTAATTGAGATACAATCTGTTTTTAAATCAACTCTCTTAACCGCAGTTCTTAAAAACACTTTGTCAGCCTCAAAACTTTGCATTTTTTCTAATATTATTTTCTGTTGTTCTACAGGATAATTTTCAATATAATTCTGTATTTTGTGGGTATTTTTTAATAATTTTATTAAATCTTCTTGAACAAATTTTTCAATCTCACCTGCTGAAATTTTTGTAATTTCTCCACGCTTATAATCCACAGGATTTTTTATTGCCTGACTAACATAATAGCGGTAATGCTTATTTTTAGAGTTACTTGCAGAGGGTGACATTTTATTTCCGATATCATCATATATTAAACCCGTAAGCAACGATCCGTTTTTTGCATTTGTTGCATGTTTTCGTTCAACCGAATTAGCTTTTAATAAATTCTGTACATCATTAAACAATTCCTCAGAAATAATAGGTTCGTGCAAACCCTCATATTCTTTATTTTTGTGAGTAATTTTGCCAAGATAAACTTTGTTTGAAAGTATATGATAAAGGCTGCCTTTTGCTAACTCTTTACCGCTTCGGGTTAGAATTTTACGTTCTGCAAGATATTGTTTTAATTTCAAAACATTTTTAATTTTCAAATAGGATTCAAATATTATTCGAACATTTTCAGCATAAGGTTGTTGTGGATGCAACATATGATGTTCGTCTTTTTCATATCCATAAGGACACGTTCCTGAAAGCCACAAACCTTTCTTGCGGGATGCTTCAAATTTATCTCGAATCCTTTCTCCTGTAACCTCTCGTTCAAATTGAGCAAATGACAACAGGATATTTAAGGTTAATCTACCCATTGATGTTGTTGTATTAAAGTGTTGTGTTATAGATACAAAAGATGCATTATGATTATCAAATACATCAATTATTTTTGAAAAATCCATTAACGAGCGTGTTAATCTGTCAACTTTATAAACTACAACTATGTCTATTTCATCGTTTTCTATATCTTTCAAAAGTTCTTTAAATGCTGGACGTTCCATTGTTCCGCCAGAATATCCTCCGTCGTTATATTGCTTATCTAATAAAATCCAACCCTCGTGCATTTGAGATTTTATGTATGCCTCGCAAGCTTCTCGTTGAGCATCAAGCGAGTTAAAATCTTGTTCTAATCCTTCTTCTGTTGATTTTCTGGTATATATAGCACATTTGATTCTCTTTTTCATCATGCTACCCCGAAGAATTTCTTGCCATTCCAACGAGTACCTGTAATCTTATTAGCAATTGCAGATAAGCTTTTGTATTTTTTGCCATTATATTCATAACCGTTTTGAATTACTGTTACCGAGTATCGCTTACCTTTAAACTCCCGAACCAATTTTGTTCCGCCACTAATTGACAACACTTTATTCGTTTTTTCAATATTTTGAGTTCTGTCGTAATTTTCAACTAATTTGTTAATTTTATGTTGAACTTCAGGAGGTAATGAACCATATTTTTCTTCCCAAGCCTTGATTCTTTTCTCAAAAATGTTTAGAGCCATGTGAATACCTTTTTGTTCTGCTTACTTATATAAATTACTCTTGTTGTAAGTAAGATCAAGTCCATTGACACAATTGTTATCATTAAAGTTCAATAAAATATCCATCTTCTTGATCAGGTCTTGTTATTAATATGTATTTATTGTAAATCCTTACATTTGCAGTTTTATTTTCGGGATCTAAATTTTGTACTTCAGTAAGTACACCAATAAGTTCTTCCAAATTTGCCATAATAAAATCCTTTCAAGTTCTGTATTTACATTCATCGCTCGAAAGGATTTTATTTCAAGTGTTTGAACACATATCTTATCTTTTTATAAATCACCTGATAAGTAATCTTCATCTAATTTTTTTATTACAAAAGTTCTTTTTACTTGCACACCCAGATTATATTTAATCATTAGATTTGTAAGTTCATCTCCATCAATAAGTCGTATAATTTTATTTTTTGCAGCCGCAGCTTTTTGCTGAGCTTTTTCGCCAAAATAACTTGTTGTAATAAAAACACCCTTATTCGTATCAGAACAATCTAGTGCTCCAACAAAATTTTGGATTTCTTTTTCATTTACCTTATTTTCAGAATATCTTTTGGCTTGAAGATAAATTTTACCCAATCCGAGTTCATCTTCGTTTATAATTCCATCAATGCCACCGTCATGACTTAACTTGGTCATAGAACCGATACCGTAATTCATTTTTTCCATTAAATCAATAACTATTCGCTCAAATCGTACCGGATCAACCTGTTTGAGGTTATCAAGTAAATCTTGTTTAAGTGAATTTAAATATTCATTTTCTGCAACTTCAAAAATTTCATCAGGAGTATGAGAATCAGTTAAAGTTTTATCATCCTGAGTTTCAGAAGTTGTATTATCTTTGTTATTTTTAAATTGATTAAACTGTTCAAATTGCGATAAGAATTTATTGTCAATTTTGTTAGGTTTATTAGCTATTACGTTTTTTCCGGCTTCTGTAATTTTCATAACACCACGAGACGGATATTCCAATAGTCCTGCTTTTTTCAGGTAAGTTCTCGCCCAACCTGCTCTATTATAATATGTTTGTTGGTTACCGCTAGGTAACATTTCCTGCATATCTTCATCGGTAATATTTAATATTTTTGCTACAGCCTGAGCTACTTCGCTATTTTTGTGTTCCTGACCGTCTGCAATAACCTCTAAAGTTGGAAGCATAAATTCTTGATAATTTGGAATAGCAATTCTAAACTCCTTTTTTCTTTAATTCTATCGAATGATAACAATTGTGTCAATGGACTTGATTTTACTTGCAACTAGAGCGATTTATGTAAGTACAAGGAGGAACGAGTTATGGATATATCATTCGAAACAAAGATTTTAAATCGTAAGACAAACGAGATTGGATTACTTATTAAAACATGGCTTAATGAATTCGCAGATGAAAATATTTGGTTTGCAACTTGCGTAGACCAAAAAGGAAAACGTTATAATATAGAACTGGATGAAATAACTCCAATTGAGGATTGAAAAGTTAATTTATAAAACCGGAAATAAGTTTATAAATAGTCCTCAAATCACTATCGGTGACATTTTCAAGAGAATTATTGATTTTACGGAGCAAAACTTCCCGCTCTTGAAAGTGTTCAGTCTGAAACAGCTGTGTATATTCTATATCTAAAGCGTTTGCGAATTTTTCAATTAAATCAGCTTTTGGGAAACTTCTTCCTGTTTCAATATGACTCATATGTTTCGGGTCAATTCCTGCCATTTCGGCAAGCTGGTATTGTGTAATTCCTTTTTTGTTTCGTAATTCTTTTATTCTTTGCCCAAAATCTTTTTTTATGTTCATAACTACCTCTTTATGAGGATAATAGTATATTTGGAAGTTATAAACCGTATTAAAGACATCTAAATAGATGATTTTTATGTTTTTAATATTGTAATACTATTTTAAATATGGTAATTTATAGAAAAATATGTCCTAAATAAAGAATTTGGAGAAGAGAATGAAGAATAGCTATAAAAAATTCCATATAATATTAACTGCATGCTTAATTTTGGCAACTACTTGCGGATGTACAAATCCATTAGGTAATCTTACAAAAACAAAGATTAATGATGTTGAACTGATTGAAGTCCAAAACCCGGATTATACTTTCACGTACAAAACTTCTGACGGTAAGATAATTTTCAGTAACATTGGACAATTAATTTTTACCGAAAGAATTGCAACAATTGCGAAAGACGGCAAATATGGTATTGTTAATAAATCTGGAGAATATATTGTCGAACCTATTTATGATTATATAGCAGAATTTCATGATGGAATGTGCGCATTTTTTATTCAAGACATCAGTAACGGTGTAAAAATTGGCTATTTTAATAATAAAGGTGAAGTTGCTATTGAACCGATACCGGCAGATTTGCAGTTAGATTCCGGATACTCTTATGACTATAATTTTCACAACGGTCTTGCGATGTACAGGCAGCCTCAAACTTATAAATATGGGTTTATAGATAAAAGCGGAAATTTTGTAATAGAACCGGTTTATGAATGGGCAGGAGCTTTTAACGATAAACTTGCACCTGTAACCAAGGGAGATAAATTTGGCTATATAAATACTTTAGGAACATTAGTAATTCCTTATAAATATGTATTTGCTGAAGTCTTTTCAGATGGTTTAGCCGCTGTATATAATGGAACAAGTTGGGGATATATAGACGAAACCGGAAATTATGTAATACCTTCTCAATTCGGAAGTTTTGAGGGACATGATGGAGAAGAAGTCGCAAACCAGTTTATTGACGGTTATGCTGCAGTTTATCTCGGGAAAGGTCAGGCATATCGCTCGGATATTTACAAGGGTCAATTTGCACTTATTGATAAAACAGGAAAAATCCTTAACGGTCAAAAATATGATTCTTTGAACCTTACATATTTTGAACCCGGTAAGCCTTCGTACGAGGCTCGTTTAGGCAATAAGTTTTTAACCCTTGATACCAAAGGAAATGTATTAAAAGAAGAAAGTTATTAGGAGGATAGAATGGAAAAGAATTCAGCGTTCAGTAAGGTTATTTTGTTTCTGTGCTTTATCGCA
>URXT01000014.1 GCA_900551915.1 uncultured bacterium | reverse complement strand
GTCGTACGTGACGAGCGTACCGTGGGTTCGAATCCCACCTCCTCCTCCATTTAAAAAGCCCGAGCCATAAAGGTTTCGGGCTTTTAATATTATATACCGTGTGCGTTCTATGTGCATTTTTCATTTTTGAATTAAATCCTCACGGTATGAATTAAGTTGGTTTAGTGTATTGAAGTGAGTGTTTTGCGTAGGGCAGATGGTGTGATTATTTCGGGCAAAAGGATTTTAATCCTCTTTGTGCCTGTGTTTTAGGGTGATTAAGGCTTGGTTCAAATGGTATGATTATTGCGGGCAAGTGAGTCTTTTGAGGTTTTTGAAAATTCTGCTGTTCTGTTAAATTTTTTAATTGATACGAAACCGACACAATGCTCGGAAGTAGTGTTCCAATTCTTCATCTTCAGAGTTAATGTGTGTGTACCATGAATGAATATGTAACTATTAAAGAAATCGCACAGGCTAAGGGGTTAAAGAGCACTCGTTCAATCCGAATGGAAATCAACAAACCTGAAAGCAAATATATTTCAAGAGAAGTCAAAGTTAACGGCGGTATCTCATACGAAATATTGTTTTCAAGTTTAGAACCTGAATTACAACAAAAACTTCGGGAATGCGAAACAAAATCAACGGCAATTGTTCCGTTGAATTACAAACCGCCTATTATTACAGATAAAGCAAGACAGACGGCAAATCACAGAATGAATATTGTTAAAGCCGCACTTGAACACAGAAATAAATATCCGAGTATAAAAGAGGCTGATGCTGAATTTTTAGACCTGTATAATTCTGGATTGTATTTACCAAAAGCATACGAATTTCTGGGCCGTATTTCAATCGGAACATTAAGAAGATACATACAAGCCTACAAGAAAACAGGCAACGCAGAATCCCTAATACCTCAATACAAAATAACAAAACAGGGTGAATATAACAGTATTTTAGATGACAATATGAAAAAAGTTCTGCTTGCTCTTTTACTTCATCAGAATAAATTCGGGTACAATACGGCAATCAGGCTTGCAAAACAAGTGTTGATTAAAAAAGGATATGATGAAGATGCTCTGCCTAGTAATATAACTTTCAAACGGTTTGCGGAGCATTTCAGAAGAAACCATTATGCGGAGTGGGTGCTAAGACGTGAGGGTATGAAAGCCTACCACGATAAGGTTGAACCATATATTGAAAGAGATATAAGTAAAATAGAAGTTGGAGATGTGTTAATCGCAGACGGACACGTTCTCAATTTTCAAGTAATAAATCCGTTTACAGGAAAACCGACCAGAGCAACTTTGGTCGGTTTTTTAGACTGGAAGTCAACAGCTCTTGTCGGCTATGAAATTATGATGACTGAAAATACTCAGTGCATAGCCTCTGCCCTTAGAAATGCAATTATTAATTTAGGTATTATCCCGAAAGTAGTTTATCAAGATAACGGCAAAGCATTTAAATCTAAATTCTTCCAAAACGCAGATTTTGATGAGGGGATACTTAACGGAGTGTATGCCAATTTAGATATTCACTCCGTTTTTGCCAAACCATACAATGCACGTGCAAAAGTTATAGAAAGATTTTTCTTAGATTTTCAGGAAGAATTTGAGAAACTTATGCCAAGTTATATCGGTACTTCAATTGAAAACCGTCCTGCGTGGATGAATAGAAATGAAAAATTGCACTTGCAACTTCATAATCAACAAACAAAAGGAAATATTCCGACAGTACAAGATGCTATTAAATATATTAATGCCTGGCTGGAATACAGAAATCAAAAAGCCTGTCCTAATGACCGTTCAAGGAGCATTCAAGAGGTATTAAACTCTGTTCGGAAACAAGATATTAATAAATCTGCACTTGATTATTTAATGATGAAAACAGAATCAAGGACAATAAACAAGCATGGAATAACGTTCCTCGGAATGCATTACAGGAGTGATGTTATTCTTGGACTTCGGGATAAGGTTTATGTCCGTTACAGTTTATTTGACCTTTCAAAGGTTCAAGTTTATTCAATGAAAGGTGAATTTTTATGCGTGGCACATAGGGTTCAGAAAGTTCACCCGATGGCAAATGTTCTCGGCACAGTTAAAGATATGGAAGAATACAAGCAGCAGTATCAAAGGCAGCAGAAAATTAAAAGCCGGCTTGTTAAACAAATTAAAAAGACATTCACTAAAGATGAACTTCAAGTTTTAGAAATTGAACCGGAACCTGTTTTAGAAATAGAAGAACAACCTAAGCCAAAGCGTGAACGGAAGTTAACCTCTCGTGAACGGCAGATGAACGTACCGATGTTTAATTCAAATTATGAAAAATACGAGTGGTTGATGGAAAACGGCTGTACAAATCCTGAACAAAGGAAATGGCTCGCCGATTACATAAGAAGTGATGAATATATAAATATATATGGAGACGAAAACGATGAAAAAAACATTTATTAAAACAAAAAACGTCAAGCGGTTTGTAGCTTTGATGGACGAGTTGCAAAAACTTCCGCCGAACATTCCAAAACTGGCATTAGTTTACGGAGACCATGGGCTTGGGAAATCTCAGACAATCCAGTGGTGGGCGGATAAAAACGATTCTGTATATGTTCGGGCAACGCAAGGGATGACGAGCAGATGGCTTTTATCTGAAATTGCGGAGGAGCTTGGAGAAGAACCTTACTGGCACACGCAGGAAACTTTTGAACTCATAGAAAATTATTTAAGGCAGAATCCTAAGATTATTATTGTTGATGAGATTGATTATTTGATTGAAAAGCATACGGTTGAAACTTTGAGGGATTTGCACGATAAAACCACCTGCCCGATAGTTTTAGTCGGAATGGGAGCGGCAGATAAAAAACTCGCAAGATATCCGCATTTAGTCGATAGGTTGTACAAAACTTTGAGATTTGAACAGTTTAATGCTGAAGATATTAGAGAAATTATTGAAAACTTGACAGAACTCAATTTTACAGATAATGGAATAAACTACCTTGCAACAAGGACAAACCAATTCAGACAACTGGTTAAGTTAATTAATAAAATAGAAAAACTGTCGGAAACAAACAAAATTGATGAGATAGACGAATACACATTGAAAGGACTGCTCAATGAAAGAACGAGTATTAAAGCTTTGCAGAAGGTTGGATAAATTTACACTTGATGAAATTTCAACTATTGCTGAAGATGTTGATGAGGCTGTTTTAGAGTTACTTCTCTTGACATTGGTTAAAGAGGGAAAATTAACTTTAAGAAATGACCTGTATTTTTATAATAAACAGAGTTTTAATAAAAAATATTCCATATTATCTTATTATCCGGCAAAGATTTTGGATATTGTAATACGTTGTTTTTGCCTTTCAATTCCGGCATATAAAGCCAAAGACGTAATTGGTATTGCAGAAAGTTCTACGATGCAATTATATTATATTTTTAGGGAGTTAATTTACGAACGGCAGACAAATAAATTAAAATCACTATATGATAAATCTCCGCAGCAAGGCAGAAACAGAATTTTTTACGATGAGGAATTTTCTTTTTATGTTTACGATAATCAGGTCTTTGTAAGTGAAAAATCATTTCAAAGCCCTGAAGAAAAAGCATTTACAAAACCTGAAATTCAAGAATTCAAAAAGGTTTACAGTTATCTGACGAGATTTACCTCTCACAATTCAAACAAAGTTGACCTGCTGCAAAAACTCGCCGAGGGAATCTGGAGGAGAAACAAGGAATTTGAGGAACTTTATTTTGATTTAAAAGTTAATTTACTTAATATTTCTTCATAAACTTTTCCCCGATTTTTTTAATAGTCCTTATCCTTTTTGTTATCTGATTTTAAAGTAAATATAAAAAATTCGTTCATTTTTTCTGTTCCTGTTATTACTGTTTTTTATTTTCAAAAGTCGGGGAATATTCCCCGCTGTTGATTTTTCGCCTATTCCATAAATAAATAATTTTCATATAATTGAATTATAGGTTAAAGATTTCCCGGTAGAGCCAGTCATATTGCCTTATTAGGCATATTCTGCTGTGCAAAAAATACTGGACAGTCGGCTTATAGAAAAATTTTCAAAATCTTATACAGCTTGATTATAGACAACTAACTATATCAAGAGAGGATTGAAAAATATGTCAAATTGTGTTTATTGCAAAAAACAAATTTTAACTAAATTTATTTTTTCCCTTTTGGATCTTAAATCAAAAGAAATTCAGATGGCTTTGAATATTTCCAAAAGTGTAGTAAGCCGCTATTTGACTGGGGAGAGAGGGTGTCCGGAAATTGACCTTTATATTATTGAAAAGATTTTCGGAATAAAAGTAAAGGATTACACAATTAATGAATGAAACCAAGCAAGTAAAATCAAATATTCCGGCTTGGATTTCAATTCAAGAAGCGTGTAATCTTTTGAATGTCAAAGAGAAGACACTCAAAAATCGCTGCTACAAAGGTGATTTTATTTATAAAATTGAAGTAAAAGATAATATAAAACAAATTTTTATTCGTTATTCATCTTTACCTATATCCAAAAAAATTGACACCGAATCTGATAATAAAAAATATTCTGAAGCCCCTTTATGGTCACGCATTCAGGCAGATAAATACATAGATGTTATCCAAAAAAGTCTTTGTTTGAGAGGCAGAGCCTTAAAACTGTTCATCGAAAATTGGAATAAAAATAATCCTGATAACCAAACGTCTTATTCTTCCTTAATTAGAATGAGAAATAGATACTTTGCTTGTGGAATAAATGGTTTACTATCAAGATATGGAAACAATTCAGGCAGATCAATAATAAAAGATTGCTATTTTGATTACTTCAAAAATTTGTATTTGATGGAGGGTGCTCCCTCTTTACAAACCTGTTGGGATTTGACACTTGGCTATGCAATGAGAGAAAACGGAGTTGAAAGAGTCAATTTCCCAAGTTGTTCAACCTTTAAACGCAGGTTAAGACGTGAAGTACCAAAACAAAGTATTTATTTAGCGAGATATGGGGAATCCGCTTGGAATAGGAAATACGGCAATTACATTGATAGAGACTACTCTACTGTAATTTGCGGTGAAGCGTGGGTTTCAGATCACGCTCAGATAGACGTTGCCTGTCTTACTCAAGACGGCAACGTTGTATTTCCTTGGGTTACAGCTTGGAGAGATTATAAATCAGGGAAATGGCTCGGTTGGATATTGCAATCAGGAAATCCAAATTCGGATCATATTTTTCAATCATTTTATTATGCGGTCAATGAATTTGGCTTACCTAAAGATGTCATCATAGATAACGGCAAGGACTATCGTTCGAAAGACTTTGCCGGCGGACGTCAATTTAAAGTTGAAACCAATCAACGCAAAACAAGGTCTATGCTTGGAGAATTGAATGTCAATGTACACTTCGCTCTTCCATATAATGCACAGACAAAACCAATTGAAAGAGATTTCTTAAAAATAAAGGAACTGCTCTCTAAACACTGTGTTGGATATCGTGGCGGCAATGTTGTTGAACGACCTGAAAAACTTGCAAAAGAGATTAAAGCAGGAAAAATCATTCCGTTTGAACAGTTTAAGGAAATATTTGACGATTTTGTGATTAATGTCTTAAACAAACGTCCGTCACAAGGTAAAAATCTTGCGGGATTATCACCAAACCAATTATTTAATCAGGAATTTGCAGAAAAAATCAGACCATCAAAAGATGCTCTTAAATTGTTCTGCATGAGGACATCAAAAACATTCACAATTATTAGAAACGGCATTAAGGATAATGAACTCGGTATTACTTATTGGGCTGATTGGATGGTTTCAAAAACGAGATTAAAGGTTTATCTCCGTCGGGATGTTCAAAATTACAAAGAGGCTTGGGCTTTTAGAGCCGATAATAACGAATTTGTCGGCAAAGTTACTGCGGTCAAAGCTGTTGCGGCTCTTCAAGCAGACGAAATTTCAAAAGAAGCTTTCAAAGAGGCTATGGCTATTAAAAAACGCAGTTTGAAGATTGCAAAATCATATATTAAACAAACTCGTGAGATTAGCCTTGAAGAAAAATGTGCAAATTATAAAGCCGCATACGCAAGCGTTGAAAAGCAAACCAAGCCAAAAGTTTCGTTAATCGCTAACACCAAAATGGATAAAGTTATTCAAAAAAGTAAAGAAATGGAATCCTTTGGGAAATACGATTTATCAATGTTTTTAAACGATAGCAAGCCAGAAGAAAAACCGCTCTATTTATACGAGACGGATAAAATTCTCGATCAAGAATTAAAAGGAGTCGCCAATGGATATTAGAGCCGAATTAAAAGATTTGATGGAATCTAAAAATTACAGTATAGCATACGTTTCAACCGCTACAGGGATTGCTAAGTCTACAATCAGTATGTGGATGAACGGTAATTACAACGGCAAAAACGATAAAATTACCGATGCTATAAATAATTTTATCCAACGTGAACACGAACGTTCCGGCAACAGCGACCTGCCTTTTGTAGATATTTCAACGGTTAAATATATCACTGAAATCGGCAGACTGTGCCATACACAGGGTAAAATCGGAGTTTGTGTCGGTAAAGCCGGACTCGGTAAAACCGTTGCCGTAAAAAGATATACCAAAGAATTTATGGACTCAATCCTTATTGAAAGCGATTCAGGCTACACTGCAAAATCTCTTCTCAAGGAAATCCACAGACGTTTAGGACTTTCCGGTAAGGGTTCGGTTTATGATTTGATGGATGAAGTCGTCAGAAAATTAAACCAATCAGGCAGACTTTTGATTATTGATGAGGCTGAAAATCTTCCATATAGAGCCTTAGAAATTACTCGCCGTATCCACGATAAAACAGGTGTAGGTATCCTTTTAGTGGGTAGAGGAATTCTGCTTGAAAACCTGAAAGGTTACAACAATCAGTATGACCAGCTGTATTCAAGAGTAAAATTTACAAAAATTATAGACAAAATATTGATTCAAGACGTCATAAAAATTCTTGAGTCTATCGGTCAGAATACAAAACTTGCTGAAACGTATCTTCAGTATTCGGATGGAAACACAAGAAGATTAGAACACTTAATTTCCCACAGCATCAGCATTGCCAAATTTAACGGTAAGGCTGAGGTCGATGATGCTGTGATTAAACAAACTTCCAAATTATTAATGGCATAGCGGCTTGTGAGCAGAGGATGAAAGCGTCAGCGTATCCGTTTAATGCGAACAAGCCAAGAAGGGAGATATTAAATGAACGGTAAGAAATTCCAACCCGACACTTCATTATGGTTACACATATTTTTAATAGCTCTAGCCATTTTTATTTTGGGAGTACAAATCGGAATCAAGCACGGACGTGAATTACAGCTTGAAGAAATGAGTATTAAATATGGCTACGACTTTTCAGATTAGAAAAATTCATGCATTAAAAAATGTTATTGGTATGGATGACGATTTATATCGTGAAATGCTTATGTCTTTTGATGTTACATCATCAAAGGATTTGACATTTACTGAAGCGGCAATTTTTGTAGATATCCTTGAAGATAAAGCTGTAGCTATAAACAAATGGATTAAACAGCCGAAAAAATATGCGGATTTGAATCGCACAGAAAATATGGCATCTGATGCACAACTCAGAATGATTGAAGGTTTGTGGAGAGATGTCTGCTATTTCAATGATGATAAGTTTGCGAAAAAATCCCTGAGAAAGTTTTTAAAATCAAAGTTTAAGGTCGATGACATTATGTTTTTGACCAGAGCCAAAGCCTGTAAAGTTATTCAGGCAATAACGGCAATAAAAAAGAAATTAAAAGAAAAAAGTGCGGCCACACTTGAGTAGTAGAAGAGAAAGTAAAGGAGAAAAAAATGATGCTAACAGCAGAAAAACCAACCGATTCAATGGGTTCAATGATGAAAAACCAATTTTTTGGAGAAGTCTCTCACAGTTCTGATGATCCAAAAGAATGTGCAATGATGGGGTTAATCAGGAATCAAAAATTTGACCTTGAAGAGCGTTTGAACGATGCAAAATTGAAGTTTGCCGATGCAAATCTGGTTAAAGATAACTGGAGTTGTGCCAAAGAACGTGAAATTGATTGCAAGGTTCTTGAAGGACAAATCTTCATCTTATCTAAGATCGAACGAGACTTAGAAGATATGCTTACCCCTGCAAAAATGCCTCCCGACTAAGGTTTACACGAGGTCGAAACGGTCGGCTGTGCTGACCGTCTTAGAGTAAGGCTCTAACTGATGAGACCAATTAAAAGTAAAGGAGACAAAAATGGGCAACACAGCACTACTAGTTTTAGAACGAAAAATTACAGAGTATCAGGTGGACATTGAGAATTTAAAAATCAAAATTGCAGATTGTGCCATTAAAGCACATAGCACCCCTCCTCAAGAAGTCAATGTTATTTTTGACAACTTACATCAAATGGCAAAGCTAATTGATGAAGTCAAGCCAAAAGAAGTTATGCTTAGTGAATTATTTAAAACTAAATTAAAAATCGAAGATGAGCTTGAGCAAGAGTTAGAAATGGCAAAAGGCTAAAAAGGTCGAAACGGTCGGCTAACAGTGCAAGCTGACCGTCTTAACGTAATGCGTTAACTGATGAGACCATCATTAAATAAGAGGAGATTATGGATTACAAGCCTTGGATGGATTTAATAAAACCTGAAGATATGCCAAACGATGACTTGAAGTTCATCGCAGAATCTGCCGGCATAAAATCCGCCTTGGCTCTTATTTTCTGCTCGCCGGGATTAACCGTAAGTATCCCGAAAAATCCGTTTCGTGAAATAAAAGAAAAATATATCATGAGCCAGTATGACGGCAGAAAATACACAGTAAACCGCCTCGCAATCGAATGTGATTTATCTCAAAGATATATTTATAAAATTATAAAAAAAAATCTCCACAAAAAGCACAACTTGCCAAAGTCGGATAAATAGTGAATCTTTAAACATCACTTCTTTACTCTAGTGTTTAAACATTAGAGTTTTTCTTGTATAATTTATTTTACATGAGGGGATAACATGCCGGTATTAGAAAAACAAAAACCTTTATATAGACACGATTGTAAAGATTGCATATATTTAGGTTCTGATGAAATCAGAGATTATTATTTTTGCGTTGAACATTCTATATCCGATTCCGGCTCTCTTATTATAAGACTGGGGAATCAGCCGAGCGATTATTTTTCAATGCCTGTAAATGTAATGCAGGAAGCTCTTGAGTCGTCTAGTTTTATTGATGAAGAAAACGTATTTTTTAATTGTTATAATCGGTATTTGGAATATATTGGGAAAAGTAAAACGCTATAAAATATAGCGTTAGTTATTAAATTTTAATTGATTAAGCCAGTCCGGCTCTGCATAATTCTTCCTCATCCATATCCTCAATTGGTTTAATATAATCCATTCCGATTCTATATTTTTTAAGGTCTTTAGTTATGCACATAGCGTAATCTTCGTGGATTCTGTTTTTATTTTTGTAAGTGTATAATACAACATCTACTCTGTCATAAATGGTGTTGTAAACATTAGTTCCGAATAAAACTGATTTTTTTTCTGTTTCTAATGGCTTTTTAGAATTTGCATCATCAAATAATGCTTTGGCGAGCCAGTTAAAATAACATTCTTTTGTAATTTGTTTGACGTCTTTTTCTCCAAAACACTGGTCTGCGAAGTGTCTGCCAATCCTTGCATCTAATAATTCTCTAACCTGTTCAGGTTTTGTACCTGATAATTCAAGCAGGGTTTCAAAAGCATCATTCCATCTCTGTTGAGTTTCTTTGTTGGTATAATGTTGTGCGGTTGTTCCCCAGAACCCCCATTCTTTGTTTTGCGTTTTTAAAATTTTCTTTGCCATAATTTTGTCCTTTCTTTTGCTTATCTACATTGACATTAATCACTCTGAATAGTCTATACATCAAGTCATTACAGGTGTTTCGTATCATTCGGACACATTAATCAAGTGGCATAGCATCTTGAATATCAAGAGCAGTTATATTTGGCAACAGCGTCATTTCTCTTACTGTAATGTTATTGCTATTATCGTCTTCTCCTATTTCAATAAGGCAGTCCTCACTGTTAAGATTTTGTCTTAATATAATTCTTGCAATTTTTTGTGCTTCGCTTTCACTTGCCGCTTTTACTTGTAGCTCTCCGCTAATATTTACCGTTGCAGTGAATCTGATATTATATGCTGTCTGTTTCATAATTTAATCCTATCTTGGGTTGTCTACATTAGCATTAATCGCTCTGAATAGTCTGTATCTCAAGTCATTGTAGACGTTTTGTATCATTCAGACACAATGTTTATTGATTTAAAAATCCTCCTCGTCATCCCAGCCATTGCCAGATTGAGATTTTACAATCGTAATTTGGAACTCGTCCCCATTTTTAAATTTAATAACAACTCCTTGATTTCTTGTTAAAAGACCACAATTGTCAAAAGTATCGACATAGCTTATGTCTTTATCCTCATACAATTTGTCAATCAAATAATTTTCCAGTTGTCTGTTGTTCATAATTTTGTCTCCTTATGTTTTGTTATACACTGACATTCATCACTCTCGGCAGGGCAAAAGTGAAGTCATTGCAGACATTTCGTATCATTCAGACACATTAATTAAAGGATACGTTCAATATACCAGTTTGAATTTTGCAAATTATTGAAATTCCAACGCAAGCTGAAGTAAAAATCGGATTCAAAATTATTGTTTGGTTTAACAAATGACGGCAGAAAATTTTTCCGGCTTTCTTGCTTTTCAAAATTATCAAGAGCCGTTTTTAATTCGGCTTTAAATTTTTCCTTAAATTCCGGCAGGGTTAATTCCAAGAGTTCATGAGTTCTTTTGTTTTTTACAATAATTTTTTGTGCCATAGTTCAATCCTATTCCTTTATTATTCTTGTGTCTATTACCCGATTGGGATTATTTATAAAGGGGGGATATTTCCCCCCCTTAGTTATAGATATTTATAAATGATGGCTTTCAACTCTGCCCCCATTTTTATATGTTCTAATATTGCCTTTTCGTGGTTTTCCGGATTATTGACATCAATTTCAAAGACTTTTCTTATTTTTGTGGACTTGGTATTATCCTTGCAATACCACTCTAGTTCGCCGATTTCATCCTCTATCTTATCTTTTAAGTCAAAGAAAAATTCATAAATTGACTTATTGTTATTGATTGCAATCTCAGATGCAACATAATTTTTAGCGGTATTGATCGTTTGTAAAATTTGAATACCGACTTTTCCTATTGAGATATATTGATAATGTCTCGGTAAAGCCTCGCTTATTTGCATTTCTGGATATTCACTTGCATCACAAAGTTCAATATACTTGTCCCAATATTTCTTTTGTAATTGTTTTGAGGGTGTATTTGTATTTACTTCTCGTTTTTGTTTAACAACGAGTTCGGGTTTCAAAACAGGTTCAAACTCTATTTTATCCTCGTTCAAAAACGCTTTAATTATAAATATACCGCAGTAATTTTTATCGAAAAAAAGATTTAATTTTAAAGCGATATTTTTTAAATCTTCTTTTTCGTTGACTATAAACCAGAAAATATAGGCTTTTTGATTACCCTCTAATTGACTTACAATTTCCATTAAACCATCTGTGCTTTGTGTAAGTTGTGGATAAATAATTTGTAACGGTCGAGGCGGATAATCTTTGAGTAAATTTTTGATTACCGTATCGGCATTTTGTTCAATGTAATCTGAGAAGTTTTGTCTGCTTTTTAAAACTTCAGTTGCTGTGATTGTTTCTGTCATATTGACCTCCTTTATTTATTAACAACCACATTCATCGCTCTGAAGAGAAAGAATTGGAAGTCATTGCTCCCAATTCCGTATCATTCAGACACAATTAAGAATTCCCCATATCAATACTATATGGACTTATTTCTTTTAATTTGTTTAATTTTGCTATCCCATGGGGCATTACGCTATATCCGCCTTTTGGTGATTCTACAATGGTTGGATGGTCTCGGTATGCAGTGCTGACTAAATTTTGTCTTGATTGTTCGTAAGCTTTTCTAGCATTCTGAGGGCTTTTATACACAGTCCTTACACCCTTTTCGCCCTTATATTGATAAGTTCTCGGAATATCTCGAATTTTTTTGCTTGTAAGTTTGGAAGCCTCATCTAGATATTGTTTAGCCCGAACTTTTGCTTTATCCGCTCTTGCTTGAGCCTCTTTTGCATATTGAGTATAATCTTTTGCTAATTGTTTTTTGCCGAGTTGTTTATACCTTTTTGCCATAGCTCTTTCAGTAGCAGCTCTTCTTGAAAATTCATAAGCCTCGTCATCATATTTATATGATTTATTTAACAATGAGTTCAATTTATTTTCGGTTTTGGCATCAATAGATTTGCTTGCTCCACCACCGCCACGACTTCCGCCTGAACCACGTCCTCCCATATATTAATCTCCTTTCATTTTTGGAATATCTACACCAATCCAATTTTTTTCTTCTTGCGACCAAGAAAGTTTTCTGCCGGATTGTCTGGATATTCGTTTAACTACTTTATCAATTTGAGAACGACTTGATTTATGCAGGACTTGCCAATCATAATCTTCCTCGTCTCTTGCATCAGAAGGATTTTTCCATTTACCAAGACTTCGAACTGAAACATTTATGAAATCTCCATAATCTTCAACTCTAAAGTCACTTCGGCGAATGTATCCATCAGTTGAAACTTTATTTATTAATTCATCTTTCAAGTTAGAAACTGTGCTGTCCATAGACATTTTTGCCTTTTTAGCTCGAGGTTTCTTTTCTGTTTTAACACCGTTTTTGAGGTTTTCCGCACGTTTAGCACGAGCCTTGGCTAAAGCATCAAGACGTTTTTGTTTTAAATCTGCGGCTTTTTTAGCATCAAGTTCATCAATTCTTTTTTTGATAGACTCCATGGCTCGTACTCTTTCTTCAGTTGTATAAGCTGGATTTCCTGAAATACTGTTATACAATCTAATAAGCTCGTCTTTGTCTGTTATACCTTCTCCGATATTTCTTGAGGCAGCACCGCCGCCATTTTTACTTCCTCCTGATCCTCGACCGCCCATTTTTACCTGCCTTTCTTTTTATTCCATTTGTTTGTGTAAGGTTCGAACCATTGAAGATTTTTGTATCCCTCAAGTTCGGTCAATCTGTTTCCATAAATCAAAATACGCTTGGGTTCAAGTTGTTTTAACATTTCTTTAAAGCCTTGCATAAAGAGTCTTTCGGCATTTTGGTCATTAACAACTCCAACAGTACCGATTGCAACAACAGAATTTTTAGGAATACCCAAGAATGCGTATTTATAACTGGATTCATCAGACCAACTGATTGTCGGAATAACTTTTATTCCTTTACTTTGCCAATAAGCAGCACACCAGCGGTTTCTGTAAACCTGCCAAATTTGGAACGCTTCAGGGTAATTTGTGTACATTGAAAAATCAGGAGACAACACCCCTACATATTTTTTCAACTCTTCTATTTGAGAGTCGGCATTTTTCCAACATCTCTCAAACCTGTAATCATCTAAGAAAAAATGTGCCGTTCCGTTTCTGTTGGAATCTACCCGATACGGGATGAGTTCTTTTACATCGAACTCATCCGGGATAATATCGGGTATGCCATAGGAATTGGAGGAGGCAAAGAAACCTTTTTCAACATTTTGTACGTTTAATAAATCTCTCCAAGACATAATTAATCCACCTTATTAAATTTTTTTATTAACGATTTCAGTTTTCGCTGATCCTTTTTGGACATTGAAGATTTATATTTTTGAGCGATTTCAATAATTTGCTCTGCATAATTGCCGGCTTTTTCCAAATCTTCCTTGTCCTGAATAATTGAGGAAGCCTCCTGATTTTCAAGCTTTACTTGACCGTACCTCGCAATTTGCGAGATACAGTCACATAAAGATTTAATCATTGCAGAAAACCACATCTACTTATTTCCTCAAATCCGCAACTACGGTCAAGAGGTGATTTGCAAATGTTTCAATAGCGTTCACACCCTGATTAAAACAATAATCGTCCAAGGCATTTGGAGATGTTTTAATCTTTTCTTTCAGTTTTTTCAAACTGTCAAGAGCCGGCTGTGTTGCTTTTGCGAGATTTTCATAGAGTTTTGTAATATACTTGGGAACATTCTTTTCCGCAAGATTAATTACAAAAGGTTCAATGGCATCCCACAGTTCATTCAAGACCTTCCAGTCTTTAAGCCACGAGAATAAACTCATAGTAGTCTCCTTTCTTAATAAACTTGTATTTGTTGGCTTTTATCTTGGTTCTGTACCAGGATATTTTTTGTCTGAGGTATTCCCCGACACTATTCGGGGATAAATGTGGCAAGTAGTGAAGATAAGTAATATCTATCTTGCCTTCACGTTTGTTTTTGGCTCGTCTTTGGTCGAACTCATAGTGCGTAAATACCAGTTTTTCAGTGATTAAAATTCCGTATTTTACAGATAAATACCCTGCAAGGCAGCATAATGATTCAATCTGTTTTTGAGTAAGCGGATATTTTGTCTGCTTTTTGTCTGATGTAAAACCTGCCATTCCGCAGATAGATAAACCAATACAGCCGGTATTTCCACCGCCACAGTGCATTGCATAATTGCCGTCATAGCAGTTTAAGTTATCTTCAGGCTTATGTTTTCCTGCATAGATTCTGCCGTATTTATCCACGCAATAATGGTATGCTGCCAAATCTTCCTTACAGGGGAAATTCGAGCCTGCTGTCCAGTGCAGGCAAATTTTATTCAAGGTTGCCATATTTTTCTCCTCTTATTACTGAATCTCTTGCACTTTGACGGTCAACAAGCAGTTGTTGATATTCTTCTTCCGTCAATGAAGTTTCTATCCCCTGAGCCTGCTGATCCCTATGTCGTGTTACTTTCCAATCCGTATCATTTAAAAAATTAAGTGCAGTATTTGTTGTTGTCACAACCTGATTTATTTCTGCAAGTTCTTGTAACTCTTCACTTGAATATTTTTGATAAATCCCGTTTGTGTCTAAATAATACAAATTTGGTTCAGAGGCAAAAACGACACCACCAAACATTACAATATCTTTTCCATTGGATTGCTCTGACAAAAGTTCCTGCCATTCATCATCAGAAAGCTGAATTGCTCCGTCAAATTTTTCGTCATAAAACCCGTAGCCTACATTTTCTTTAAATCCGAAATATTTCATAAAACTCCTTTCATTACCAACCAATGGCAATCCAGTCTATATTTGCACTTCCCTGTTCAAATCTACTGGTAATATGGAATCTGTTAGCCGCAACTCTGTAAACTTGAGCGGTTGAACCTTTATTACCTGCTCCCTGATAATATCCGGCTGCTATTGCAAGTGCTCCACAGGTTGTAGGAAATGCAATAGGAAAATAAATATCTCTTGAAGTTCCAAAACCAAAACCTGTTGCACATCCCCATTGAATAATAACTGACTTGCCACTTGTAACAGGGATTTTAATATATCCGTTTCCCTTCAAGCTAACACCTTGACCTAAAACTTGTGAAACAATATTTTTCACAAAATCAGTATTTACGGTTGTAGGATTAACTACAGAAGTCCCAGTTCCCATGAATAATTCTTTTGTATCTTCACACCAAAGCGGCATACCGGAGGGAGCAGAAGCGGGTAAATCGGCTTTATTACCACGCCGAATTCGTATATTAGTCGGCATTAAAATGTTCCTCCATCAACATCTCCCATATAAACTGTTGTAAATTCAAGCCCATCTTCAGCTTCATTTACGACAAGGATTTTTCCTTTATTTCCTGTAAGTTCCCCCGGACAATCTGCCAAATCCGTAAAATTTTGCGGAACAAAAGGTCTGCCCTGAATATTTTCCCAGTCAATTACCATATCCAAATCCTTTAATTCGGATATTTTTATCCACTGTGTACCATTACAAACATATTCTGCCCCGCCCGTTTCAACGGTTTCATCTGCCGTTGCATCAATTACAAGAGCATGTAAACCTGAAAATTTTTCTAATGCATCACGTGCTGCAATATCATCTACAACATATGCATCTTTAAACACAGAAGGAATTTGTGTTGTCGGGATTTTTCCGTTGACATCCAATGATGCAAGTCCGTTATTCTGCCCTCTTTGTAATGCAATCCGGTTATCAACTGCTGTTGCAAAATCCGTTACATTGGCAGAAGTATGTGTATGACCTACATCTGATTTTGTTGCAAGATACTCCGCAAGCTGTTGAGCGTTATTAAAGGCTGTTAGAGCTTTTCCTTCACCGTTGCCTATATAAAATTTCTTTTCATCTGTTGTGTATAAAAGTGCACCTGCCGAAGCTTCACTCGGCAAATTCGCTTTAAGTCCACGTTTAATCTGAATTGTTCCCATAAATAAATCTCCTTTTGTTTCTAAAATTCACCTGCATCAATATTTTCAGCATCATCAACAATACCGTTCTGATTTTTATCGTAAATACTTGTGTTCATTATCAAATCAGGAAGAACAGGCGGCTGAGGTATTTCAATATCTCCCTTGTCAGTAAACAGTCCGCCATCAACAAACTCACAAGAATCAACAACTCCATTGCCATTTGTGTCATATAACCAAATCGGCATTAAATCAGGGTGTTGATGACTTTTTATTAAATCTGTTACAAATTCCACTGAAGCATACTGGATGCTTGGATCAATTTTTATTTGTACGGCATCGGGATTTATCCCTTTTAATCTCACCTTAATCCATATATCTTTAATTCCGCCCTGTTCCTCCTGCGGTTTATAAGTTAATGGCTGTCTTGCAATTAAAATTAAATTATTTAAACTATCAAAAACACCGACTTCTCTGATATAAAATCCGCCAATGTTATGCGGTATTAGAGCCGTTGCAGAAACTCCGTCAACTTCCTGAGTTTCAGCACGATAAATCTCATTAACCAATGCTGTCTGATCCTGACGCATTTCGTAATATTCGCCGCAAGCATCACCCACAGCAATGTATTTTAAGTCTAATTTCGTTCCGGCTATCAAAGCCGCATTTATCTTCTCAAAACCTATATATGTAATTATTGAATTAAACTTCATTTCCTCAACAGAAGAAGTCATATTGTAACCTCCTCGCTTGTCAAAATATAACTTGCTATTGGTAAAACTGCTGTTTGTGTGAGATAAATTGTAAGTTTTTCTAGCCATGAACGAACATTTTTATGTGCATTGATTATATTTACAATGCGTGTTTCCAAGTCCGACTCATAACTTGTTTCTAAATCTACAAAAACTTTAAAGAAAAATGGTTCTCCGTTATATTCAAACCATTCCGCAATATCTGCCCTCAAATCTAAAACTTCAAGTGCACTTATAATTGCGTATTTAGTACCACGATATTTATGTAATTGAATTGCATTCTTCAATAATGCACGCTTTTCCGCTTCCGTTTTACAAAAAATCCATCCTTCATCGCCGGTTATATGATACTGTTCTGCTAAATGAGGCAGAACATCTGACGGAATTGTATCAATGTTTGTCAAATTTAAAACATCCAGTTTTAGTTTTGCGTAGCGTTCTTCACAAATTTCATCAAAAATCTTTAAATTAATATCATCAATCGGTGCCAAATTTCTTGAATTATTGGCGGTTCTCAACCTTTGTACTTCGCTTTGCAATTCTGTTGAATTGCTCCGCTTCGTCAGGTTGTTCACAGGGGCGAGTTCCGCTTCGCTCCACTCTTGCCAAAATTCGCTACTCATCAGCATATCCTCCGATTGTTATGTCATAATTTATCAAATTTGCCCATTGATATTCCTTGATATCTATATCTTTCGGAGTTTCAAGTTCAACTTTGAATACCCCGTAAATGGTGTTTAATATAGATATGATCTGCGTCTGAACAACATTTTTCCCTAATTTTTCAGATAAAGAGACCTTATACTCACGCATTTTGGCATCAATAGTATTTTTAACTGTAGCCGAATCCGCATCAATATATAGAATAATGTTTGCCTTTATTGAAAAATCAACATTCTCAGCAGAAATTACTTTTACACAGTCAGTAAGAGGGCGGATTTTACTATCACTCAAGTAATTTCTGACAATTTGTAAAATTTCTTCTGTAGGATTTCCGTCCTTAGTCAAAGGATAAACATTCACAATTCCCGGACTTGGAGAAGTTATTGCAACGTCTATTATTGATTGGTGAGCAGATAAAGTATGAAAACGATATGCCCCTTTACTGCCCGCATTTGAAAATTGTTCAGGAGATTGCCGTATGCGTTCTCTTAAACTATCAGCAGTTTCATCATCCACTCCTCCGCTTGAAATAGTTATGTTTTCAACGGTTGAGATGTAACTTAGTGGAGTTATAAGGTTATTTATTGAGCCAATCGTGTAGTTATTAGATGCACTTCCCGGGGTTTCACATATAGCCTCTGCTGTAATTGAAGTTTCTCCGGCTTTTAACGTAACCGCTTCAGTTGTTTGGAATATGAATAAGCCGTCTTTAGTTTCAACTTCACACCCTGCATCAATCTTGAAATCAAAATCCAATGCCTCATCAACTGAAAATTTTAAGATCGTATGGGAATAATTTGCAAGAAGTTTGGTTACTCCAAAAGGTTCGCCTATATGTTCCAAAACTTCTAACGGTGCATAACTCAAAAGATTTTGTTTCGCAGTTTCCTGAATTTTCATCCTCAAAACGGTTTCACGATATGCACCGACATCAATCATCAAGCGTTCAATTTGTGCAGGCTGAAGAACTTTGCCGGATTTTTCTTCATAAGCGGCAATCCATTCTTTTGTAACAACATCGGGATCACGTTCGATAAAATTAGGTTCAGGCAGTTGTGTCATAACTAACCTCCGCAACTCCGTTTGCGTTTGAATCTTTTAATGTCCATTCGACTTTTACGGTTAAAATGGATTCTTCTATCTCGACCTCGATAGAATTAATTTTTATGCGGGTTTCCCACATAGTGATTGCATCTGTCGCCTCACGTACAATATTTGGAGTTGCTTCGTTTATGGGGTAATCAATGTATTTATATATGTCCGAACCGAAGGTCGGACGATGAGGTACAGAGCCTTTTTTAGTTAGAAGTATAATTGCGATGCACTGGTTAATATCATCAGCACCCTCGGCAACACCGCCGATTGCGTTGAGTTTTAATTGCCAGTCAACGTAGGTGATTTCATTTAAGTTTGTCATATTTGTGGTAGTATTTTGTTATGAAAAAATCGACTATAAAGTTAATCGTTTTTACTGTTTTGGGGATTATTGCTTCAATAATTTTTTATCAACTGAGTACAAGTCCAAATCCAATGATGGTTAGGAAGGTTCAGTCTCAAATTACTGTTGGAATGTATGTTTGCCCTTTTATTGGGCTTATTTATTGGCTCTTCTGTCGTCATCTTGATGATTGATTACATTGTTTTATTAGGTGCAGAAGTTGCTTTTCCTTGATTGCCTGTGTGCGTATGAGGATTATATGTATCTCTCATTGCTTGCATTGATGAGGTTTTGTCAGTAATATCCGCATTGGATTTTATTCCTGCGGTGTTTGTGAAAGTTCCCTCGTGTTCTATATTTCCGATTAATTTCATTTTTGAAAAAGCAACGGTGAGTGTCTGATTTTCTTTATCAGCATTTATATATGAGCCGTCTTCAAGATTCACAGATAATTGCTTTTCACTTTGCGTGGCTGAAACATCTTCAGTTGAATAAATCGCTCCGAGGATTACTCCGTCCTCAGAATTTTCATCCATAAGGCAGGCAACTTGTTCCCCGATATCCGGCATTGCATAAAATTTATCTTTCAATGTTTTTGTTTGAAGAATTGGAAGCCAAAAAGATGTTGACTCATCATCTTCAAAACTTACACGAGCCTGAACATTTATTGGATCAATTTGCGATACAATTCCAAACCTTAACACGATTCAACCTCACAAAATGTTCTGTAACCGCCAGACCTATCGATTACATGCCGGGCTTGCTTAATGTGGTATTTGCCTGAAAAATGTCCGACTCCCTTTAGTTCAATATTTGACCCTGCAATCAAATACGGATTTCCTGTAAATTCAAGAGAACCCTCGATTTTAGTGTCAGCAGTTGAGAGTGCTGCCTGAGCTTTTGCAATAGCCTGCTTTCTGTCAGAACACCGAACGGTAATCTTTAAAGTATCGCCTTTTTTGACATTTTCATTTCGGGCAGTAGCTTTAACAACTTTTTTCTTTTTAGGATTGAAGTATGAAACCTGAACTGCTTTATATTTTTGAGAAGTTTTTTCCCTGAGATTTATATGCAGTAAATCTGATTTATAAAATATCTGAGTAGAATTTGCTCCTTTGAGTTTTTTGACATCATAGAAAACAAGGTTATTTTCAGCAATTTTGAAGATGTAGCCGTATTCTTCCGCAAGTTTAGTGAGGAATGTCAAATCACGTTCTTTATTTTGAGTAATTCTATCAACACGAATATCTGCAACTTCTCCGACTAAAGTGTATCCATGCTTATCGGCAATCTCTTTTGCTATTTGTTTGAGGGTTTTATTTTCATAACCTTGAGAGTTCTTTTGTCTTAAAGGCTTTTTAATGCCGGTGGCAAGACCTTTTACTGTAATAACATCCGGCGGAGTATCGTATTCCAGTTCATCAATTTCAAAAACTCCGCAATTCAATAGTTTTTCCGTCTCGTAACCTATATATGCACGCAAAGCATCACCTTTAGTAGGTATCCACGCACCCTGCCATAGTTTTTCTGAATCTTCAAATGTTATCTGAAGCTCGTCAGACTCTCCATGTTCAACATCTGTGTATTCGATAGAGGTAACATACGGGGAAACGTCTTTTGTTATATTCTTTTTTTCATAAAATAATTCAAAAATAGGTACAAGCATTATTTAATCTTTCAATTATTGGATTAAATAATTACTGAATAAACTTATTAATTCGCAATAAAAATCGGCTGAACACTTGACAAAAACTGAATTATAGTAAATAATAATAATGTACAACCTAGGAAGTTCTCCCTGCATTTATGCATAGAAGCCTAGGTTTTTTCGTTAGCAGCTTTTTGCATTAATGAATTATATGTATTTAAAAACGTAGATGTCTGTTTTAATATTTCTAACTTATCCTCAGTGAGAAAAGAAAGCATTTCAAGAATATCATTATACACACTAAGAGTTCTATTAGGATATTTAAATATTTTTTCATAATGAAATACCCGATTTCTGAACCTTCTTATTGTATATAGTTTCTTAGCAATATAATTAATTGAGTGTTTATTGGGATAATTTACAAATACACCATAAAAACATTTTGGTTTATTCCAGATTTTTGAATTATATTTTTTTACACATAAGTTAGTCCAAAATCCAAAATTAAGATTGGCAACAACTTTCCCTATTGTAAAAACTTTTGTGGCAGTTATACATTCATCTTTTGTATCATTATACGCTTTAAGCAATGTTTTATACTCACTTGCATCAAGCAGCACATTATTGTTTATTTCATCTTCTATCCAAGTCTCAGAAATATACTTTTTTAAAATATTGTTAATAGAATTTCTTAAAATAACTTCTAATGTACATAATTCAGGATAAATTGCCTGTGAGATTTGTATGTTGTTCTTGTAATTGGTCACAACATCCTGAATAGTATCAAATTCAGAATAAGCAAAAGAAGATAGTCTTTCTGCACTATAAGTAGACTCATATCTTTTCAATTCATCTTCTTTAATCATGCCTAGATTATACTACAAATAAGCTATTCAGTAATTATTTAATTTTCAAAGTACAAAATGGGGGTAAGTTTATCTCTTCCAAGGGGGTAGTTCAAATTGTATTGTTTCTGATTCTTCAAGGACTGGTATTTTGAGTTTTATTCCTGCATCCAAGACAGGTTGAATCGGGATTTCCGGGTTCGCTTTTATAATCTCCTCATACAAATTCGGATTACTGTAATATTTCTGAGAAATCATATCCCAACGGTCGCCATCACGAGTGATATAGGTGTAATATTCCGTCATTTCTTTTTGAACCCTTTATTTTCTTTTTTATCTTCAGGAATTTTTCCGGTGTATTCTCTTAGTCGGACATCGACCTGAACCGACATCAAATCTCCCTCCGGTGAGGCTTGTTCTGTGGTTTGTCCGATTTCATCAATAACGAAAACACCGACATATTCACCGTTTCCTTTGATGAATTTCAAAGGGGTTGCCGCATCTGCGACATCTTTTAAATTTTTTATCTCATCTTCCGGCACGCAGAAATTGCGATGGAAGTTTAATTTTATATTTTCTTCTTGCAAATTTTTTCCTAAAAATTGCAGAATGGGTTTATTTTCAATACGGTCGTGTTGGGCATAATTGTAGGATACGGTTTCATTTAATCCGTTGAAATAAGTTATTAATTCAAATTTTATGTCTCCAAGTTGAGCGAACAATTTTAAAACTCCTTTTCCGCCTGTGGTACTCACTCACTACGTTCGTTGCGTTCCTACGGCGGCATAGAACGGTTACGCACTTCGTGCTTCACACACTGCTTACGCATTTAATAGGCAACACGTTCCTTACGTTCAAACTCTCTTTTAATAATGTTCACAACTTCGTCCTTATGTTTTTTGAGCATCTTCAAAAACTCTTCTTTTGATTCAGAGCCTGAAATTGTGATTGTTGGGTTATAGGTTACAACAATGGATGCCGGAGTAGATGTGCGACCTCTCACGTTGGCTTTGAAACCCCCTGAAAATACACCCAAGGTCTTAGTCATCGCATTTTGGAGAGGCAATGGTTTTAATGTTGATGCAATAGTTTCAACAATTTTTACCTTGTGCAAATCTTTAAGCGGCCCAGTCTTTGCAGGGGAATGAGGCAGATGGTCTCTTATAACTTGAGCAACTTGAGAAATGCAGCCTTTTACTTTAGCAATGCCGGACATAATCCCTGCGGCAAGCATACTCGTGATTTTACTTCCGAATTCAAATGCTTTTGTGACAAGTTCAACCAACTTCACGATTATATTAGCAATGGCTTTACCAAATCGAACGCCCATTTTTTCAGCAGCACCGCCTGTATCTTCTACAGGTTTGATTAGTTTTTTGAACCAATCAACAATGGCTTTTATAGGTGCAAGAATAGGCGAGAGTGCTTTCCCCATTCTCTGGAATAACGGCATTAATGGCTGTAAACCTTCTTTTAATCCCTGCCACATACCTTTAAAGAATCCTGAAATCGGTTTCCAGTATTTGTAAATAACAAGAGCCACAACTCCTATTGCAAGAGCAATCCAACCGAGAGGAGATGTAAGCAAAGTAACAGAAAATGCTCTGAATGCGATAATCGCATTTTTAATCAGGTTTGGAATACTTAAAAAACCTGTTTTGAACGCCTTTAAACCGTTGATAAAATTAGCCGGCATTGCTTTTATTGATGTGACTGTCCAGTCTTTTAGTGATAGGGCTGACTTAGAAATATTTGCAGGCAGAGTTTTTATTCCGTTAATTAATCCATTACGCAAATTTTTATCAAGTTGTGCAATATTTCCGATAAAACCACCGCTTGTTGCAGAATTCAATCCTAAAAATTGCATGAGTTTTTGCGAGTTTTGTACTAAAACAGGAGTTAAATCTCTGGCATACTTGAGGAATGTTCCGTACATTCCGACAAACTTTCCAATGATTATTGTTGCCGTACCAAGAACGGTTAAAAGAATCCCTAGTCCTATTGTTCCTATAATCGCCCCAAATAAACCTTTTTGTAACAGAGGATTATTATTTATTTTTGTCAGGAGATTATTTATTAACTCTATAGGCTTGTGAAGATGAGGGAATACAAGCTCTTTCATATTAATTTTTAAGAGTTTGAACTGTTCGTTTGTTGTTTCCATCATGTGTTCAAAATCGGAATCAACAACACCCTCGGCACTTAATGCAGATGCTTTAATTCGTTTATATTCATCAAGATTCTGCATCATAGGTTTTATAAAGTTTAAGACCTGTTTATCCTGAAAGACTTCCGAAACTTTAAACACATCTCCGCCGGAGAGTTCTTTCATCATTTCGATTACTTCTAAGATTGGATCACGACCTTGAGCGGCCGCATCTAAAAGAACCTGTTTGAGATTGACTCCGAAAACTTCCTCAAAGTTCTTTACAGCAAGGGGCGAAGTAACTTTTTGAATAAAATTTTCTAAGTTGTTTGCTGCCTCAGATGCCTCGCCGGCACCTTTCATTGCGACTTGCAGGGCGGCACCTAAAGATGCAACGGCAGGAGTTCCTTTCATACCTAGCATAGCAGCACCGGCTGTTAAACTCGGAAATGCAGCAGCCATATCCTTTAATTCAAAACGACCCTCTTTACCGGACATCGCAAGAATATCCATTGACTTTGCCAAATCATCAATAGGAACTTTTAAGTTATCACTTACGGCAAATGCCGTTCTTGAAATATCTGCAATAGCTGCCTGTTCACCAGTTGCGGTTCTGCCGATTACATTCATATAATCAAGGGCTTTTGTGGGATCAATACCTGAAGCTACAAGGACATTCAAACCTTCTGCAATTTCAGGCCGCATCTGGTTTGTATAACGGGATATTGATGCAAGACGTTTATCCATATCCTCAAGCTGTTTTGCGGATAACTGTCCTACATTTCCAAGTTCTCTTAAACGGTGTTCCATCTGGAATGCTTCAGGAATAGCCTCCGTAATTCCCAGTTTATATGCAAGTCCTCCCCCTGCAAGAGTCAATGCACCTCCGACTTTTGTCATATTCTGCCCGAGTTTGTCTAACATATCTGAGGTGTTTTTGATTTTCTGCTGTAGTTTGTCAAACTCGTCATTAGATTTGTTTACAGCATCACGAATAACCCTCGACATTTTGTCGAAAGCGACTAAAGTTAATGAAACTTTCATCATTGTGTCAAGCATTTAATATAAAAATTCCTTTGTTATTTTCTATTAGTTTTTTCTTAAAGAACTTCTTAAAGAATTTTTAAATTTTTATCTGAGATCAAATTTTAAATTAAATTAAAAAGGAGATAACAGATGGAAATTTTTATTCAAAATCTTACAATTAACGTTGGCGGAGCGACTTTTATTGCAACAATTTTAGTGATTGGTTTGCTTTTCAAAAAACGTTAAATTGTCCTTCCAAGTCATTATTATGGTTATTTGTGTATTTAATGGCTTGATTGCACCAGTAGGCTAAAGTCGGGATTGGCATTTCGGATATTTCCGAATACTGCCATCCGGTGGTTTTGCATAAATGAATTATGCTTTGGCTGTCGGGGAGGTAAGAGCAGATGTCAGAGCTGTTACTATCTCCGTTTTTTCTTCCGCTTTCTCCGGAATCTCTTTCGCTTTCCCCACTGATAACTTCCCCGAAATTTCACCTTGAAGAGATAAAACGTCTTCCAAGTCCATTTCAAGGATGTCTTCATAAACGAGCTTTTGTCCGTCAATTTCAACAAGTTCAGCTATAAGGGCGTAGGGAATTTCATCTGAAGTCTTTGCCTTGATTTGAGCCTGCAAAAGGTCTTTGCCTTTGCCCTTTTCAATGATTGCAATTTTTCCGGATGGAAGTGTGAGTTCTTTTAACATAAATTTCTCTCCTTAAAATTTTTTATATTTTAGATGCAGTTTGATAGTGTTCAAAAAGTGTTCAAAAACGTCTGTATTAAATTTTTCTGTCGTGGGTGGTATAAATTATCGTCTGAGTAAATTTAAACGGCTTAAAATCGTTCCTAGAAATTTTCTGTCATTTTTAATGTTTCATATCTTCTTCTTGTTTCTATTTCGACAGGGGAATACGGTACATAGCAGGCGATTAGAGCGAGAGCTAATGCCCAGAACCTATCTGCGTGTCCGTTGACTTCGGCGGTATCTGCATCAAAGCGGATATTTCCTGCTTTTGTGGCAACTCGTCTGATTGAGTGTAAATCCTCACGAATATCGTGGTCTGTGGGAATAAACACCGATTTATCTTCAAAATTGGTTCTCAGGTTAAACGCCATCTCCTCTTTAGATTTATTCGTGAACATTACAGCCTCGACTCTGTATTTTCCGAAATCTCTCTGAGCCGTTTCTGCTAACTGCATTCCGATGCCGGTTGAGTCAATACAACATCTGCGGAGTTTCGGGTGTCTCAGAATTTCTGAGATTATTTCATATTGAATATGAAACGGTGTTTTTTCCAAGACTTTAACTTTTCTTGTGAATTTTGAATTTTCAAATCGTTCCAAACACCAGATAACGGTTAAATCTTTTCGTCTGCCTATATCAATTCCGACATACAGGTCTTGTTTTATCTCATCAAGCGATTTCAAAACATCCGGCATCTCACAGGCTGAAATTAATTCGTAAGGAAGAAATGCACAGGCTTCGTCAATCGCAACGCAGCAGTATTCCTGTAACCAGGTGTATTCATCAAAGCAGTTTTTTCGTTCTTCATTCAGCCATTCTTCACGTTCCTCTTGAGATGTTTGTCTACCGTAGATTTTATCAATTAAGCCTTCATCTACTGCAAGTTGAATCGGGGTTTTGTGATGAGACCAGTTTAGTTTGCCTTTTTCAACCTGATCCAAGAATCTGTAATAAAGACAGCTTTGACCGTTGTGGGTTGAAAGAATCCTTAAAGGATATCCCCAAGTGATACAAGGTCGTGCTGCTTTCCAGAGTTCAGCAGGGTTGTTGTGGAATGCGAATTCATCAAGTACAACTTTTCCGCCTTTACTCCTGAAACCTTTAGGATTTGAAGATAATGCGTGAATTTTTGTGCCGTTTGAAAAAGCTATAACGTAGGCTTTGACATCTTTTTCTTTGTCCAAGACCTGTTCGCCTAAATCTTTTGCGGCAACATTAAATAAATTCGCCCATATTTTGCAATAATCAATGTACTCACGAGCGGCGGATTCATCCGCTGATGAAAACCATACCGCAGGAGCTGTTTTCTTGACGCAATCCCGTACATCTTCATAGCTTTGAACGTAGGTTGCACCAATTCTTCGGGATTTCTCCCATATTTTTACTTTTGAATTATCGTTCAGCCATCTTAATTGATATGGCAGAAAAAACGGGGGTTTATTCTTGTTCGGCATCTGGTTGTTTTATTCCGAGAATTTCTTCTTCAATTTGAGAAATAAGCTCTGGGGTTAAGCCTTTGGGGCTTTCTTTCTCTTTTTTCTTTATAGTGTCCTCATACTTTTTAGAGGTTGTGAATAACGGGATAAATCTACACAAAGCATTCATTCTTGCAGGATCTACTTTTTCTCCGGCATCCATTTCTTCTGAAATTTCATGCATAATTTTTCTGGCAAATTCGTATAATTCTTCATGAAATGACATTTTGGATTTTAAAAATGCCGCACGCTTTTTATCCCATTCATACTGGGCTCTCCAGGTATTCACCGTTTTCCGGTTTAGATTAAGTTGACGTGCTATAACAGCGGCAGGGAAATACTCATATATAAAAAGCCGTTCTGCTTCGGATAATAAACTTTGTTTTTTACTGTTCAAATTCAGACTCCAATTTTTTTATTTTTTCGTTGAGAGTTTGCATTTCTTCCGTTATTTCTTTGAGTCTTTTTACAGAAACAAATACTTTATCCATATCAAGATTTTTAATATCTTCGTATGGATTCAAAAGTGCCCGAATTAAAATAACAAGTCCTGAAGCTTCCGTATCTAAAGTACGGAAGTTTTTTTTGCTTTCGGCAAGCATTCCTTTTAATTGCAATCTTTCAGGATTCATCTAATGAACCTCCTTTTTTAAAATCGGACACCAGAGGTTGTTGTCGATTTTACTTTCAATTCTTGAAAGAAGTGCTGCGTGGTATTGATTCGTTTCCAACAGGTCTTTTAAGATTTCGAAGTTGTCCTGAATAATTGTTTCAAATGCTTTAACCTGCGATTGGTGGTAAATATACCAGATGGCAAACACCAGTGCAGGAAAACCAATGTTTTCTATTAACGGGGAAATTTGAGTAATAAAATCCATAATACTCCTTATTTTTAACAGGATGAAACGAAAGAAAAGGACTGGTGTCCTTTTTTAATTCATATATATTGCAGTCTAAACTTTATCCCCCAACGATTTCAAGGCAATATTTGCATTGAACTTTTTATTGAACTTCTGCATGTAAAAATCGCTGTCAAAACACCTTTGAAACCGCATAACGACAACGTTTATACTCCGAATATACAGATTTTTAAAAGGACACCTTTTGAGGTGCAAAAAGTTTAATTTGGAGATATAAGCCCCAACTAAAAAATGGGGAAATCCTACAAAGATATACAAAGAAGGTTAGAAAAAATGAAATTTTACGAAGTTTTTAAAGCCGGAACTTACCCCCAAGGGAAGTTTACTAAAAAAGAAATCGCACAGATTGCAAAAAACTATGATCCGCAATTTTGTGAAGCCCCGATTACAATCGACCATCAGCAATCAGGACCCGCTTACGGCTGGGTTGATACCGTAAAAGCCGATGGCGATAAACTCAAAGTGAGTTTTAAAGAAGTGCCGGAAGAGTTTGAAAAAGACGTTAATGACGGCAAATACAAAAAAGTTTCTGTTGAATTATACAGAAATCTTGAAGGCAAAGGTGCATACCTTAAAGCCGTTTCATTCCTCGGAGCTGCAATTCCGCAGGTTAAAGGTTTAGAACCTATCAAATTTATGGAATCAGAAGCTGATACTTTTGAATTCAATGCTGAAGATGAGCCGGAACAGTTTTCACAACAAGAAATTGAAGATTTAAAAAATCAGGTTGCAGACCTTGAAAGTCAGCTTGCAACATTCAAGGAATCAAACAAAAAACTTGAAACAATCAAATCCTTAAAAGAAAAAATTTCTGCCTTATCCGATGAAGTTGCAACTTTTAAAGAAAAAGCTCAGGGTAAGGAAGAAATCGAAAAAGAATTGAATGACATTAAAACATCTTTGAAGAAAAAAGAATTTGAAGAATTTATCGACAAACAAATTGAAAAGGGAACGTTAGTCCCTGCAAACAAGAATGTTGTCTTATCCGTTCTTCAGGAGTTAGATAATGTCAAAAAATTCGGCGAGGATTCAACAGTCGTTCTCGACTTCAAATCTTTTATTGAATCCCTGCCGAATCAAATAAAATACGGTGAGTTTGCCACTAAAGAAAAGCAAGCAGACCCAACAAATGAGGATGTTGAAAAATTTGCAAACGCAGATGAGGAAAGTCTTGAGGTATTCAAAGAGGCTAAAGCCCTTTCTGTAAAAGAAAACATCTCATTTAAAGATGCACTGCTCAAATTAAATAAGTAATACCCCGAAACATTGATATAAAAGGAGTTTAAATGGGAAGACTTGAAGAATTACGCATAAATGCGTATCTCTCAGAGGTCGCTCGTGGTTACAGTAATAATGCCTTTGTTGCACAGCATCTGTTCCCTGAAATCACTTCTGAGAAAGAAAAAATTGACATTTTTGAATTCAACAAGGAAGCGTTCAATCTTTACGATACAGAACGTGCAATAAGGGCGAATTCAAATGTTATCTCGCCGCAAGGTTTCAAAAAACATACAACTACCCTCGCTGAACACGATTTGTCATACCCGATTGATTATCGTGAAGAACAGGAGGCAGAAAAAGTCAAATTACAACTTCACGCAACTAATGTTGTAACGGAAGGTTTGAAGCTGAAACTTGAAAAACAGTGTGCTGATTTGGCTCAAGATGCTAACAAATATCCTACCGGCAACAAAATTTTATTGTCCGGCACATCTTGTTTTACCGATGAGAATTCTGATCCGCAGGGTGTAATCGATGATGCCAAAGATGCGGTTTCCTCTAAAATTGCTCAAGACCCGAACACTATGATTATAGGGCAAGCAGCGTGGAAAACCCTCAAAAAACACCCTCAGCTTAAAGGTTTAATTTCCGACAATCTCAATAAATTAGTAACAATTAATTTATTAAAAGAAATTTTCGAGATTGAAAATATTTTCATCGGAAAATCAATCTTTGCGGATAAAGACGGAAATTTTGTCAGAATTTGGCAGGACAACATTGTCCTTGCATATGTCCC
This sequence comes from uncultured bacterium, assembly GCA_900551915.1. GTDB lineage: Bacteria > Cyanobacteriota > Vampirovibrionia > Gastranaerophilales > Gastranaerophilaceae > Scatenecus > Scatenecus faecavium. Next base: position 10,776 of record URXT01000014.1, on the reverse strand, counting down.
TAATCTTGGCAGTTCAAGAACGGAATACGATCCGTCTTACGGTTACACTGTCCGCAAGAAAGATGCCCTGCAAGTTGATGAATATCAAAAAGAGGGCAACAAAGTTAAGTATATCAGGGCTACCGATATTTATACACCGTTTTTAGTCGGTGCTGAAGCCGGATACTTAATTTCAAGTGTAAATGACCCTGCTTATGACCCAGAGCAAGACAAGGGAGGTGAAGGTTAATGGCTAAATTATACAAAGTTAAACATACCTCCATTATGCACAATGGGAAACTTTACAAAGAAGGAGCAACCATTGAACTTGAAGATAATTATGCAAAACGTCTTGAAGATTTTGTACAACTTCTTCCAAATCAATCAACTCCTTCAAAAACAAAAACTCAGTCTCAAAATAACACCAAGAAGACTGAAAACAATCCCCCTGCAAATAATCAAACAAAAGCAGGTACAGGTACAGCTAAAACCCAAACTAAAACAGAAACCGTAAAAACAGATGAAGTTAAAGACGGAGAAGCTGGAGGTACTGATGACAACAAATAAAACTTATACACCTATTTTGATTGATTCAGTATTAGCAGCAGCAGACCTGCAACGAAAAAGATTTGTAGGCTTTGATGGTAATTGTTGTACAGCAGGTGCTAAAGCACTTGGTGTTGTTGATGTAACAACTGAAAAAGGACAATACGCTCCTGTTGCTGTTCTTGGTACTCTTCTCGTTGAAGCCGGTGGCACTATTGCTGTCGGGGATGCGATTGCATCCGATGGAGAAGGTAGAGCCGTTAAAGTTGCTGATTCAGCAATAGCAAACGGATATGCAAAAGATGCAGGAACTGAAGGTCAAGAAATCAGAATTGTACGAGGAATATAGTTATGGATTATTGCACGATCGAAGATATTGAAACACACACTTCTACCCCTACTCTGATACAGCTCACTTCTGATGATGGGCAAGAAGAGGTCGATCGTGTTGTTGCTCAAGAAGCTATCCTTTACTCTTCTACGCTCATCGATGGGTATCTGCGTGGCAGATATACTCTACCCTTAGATACCCATTTTCCTTTACTGAGAATTCTTGCCATTGATTTAAGCATATACAGACTTTATACAAGACGTATGCGAAATGAAATGCCTGAAGTAATTGAAAATAATTACAAAAATGCTATTGCTACCTTAAGAGATATTCAAAAAGGTGTTATTACCCTGCAAAGCGAAAATGATTCTCTTGAAACCGCATCTTTTAATGCTGAGGAATATAAAACCAACAAAGATATAATTGACAGGCTTTTTAGCAAGGAAAGAATGCTTGAATATTAAATGCGTTAGCCGTGTGTGAAGCCCGAAACGGCTTTGTGTAGGCAAAGACGATGCAGGGCGTAACCGTTCGATGGCGACGTAGGAACGCAGGACGTAAGTCCGAGCACCACAGGAGCTTTATTTGAATATACGTGATATTGAAAACTCAATTATTGAAAAATTAAAAACATCATTCCCTGAAGTTTTAGTTCAAGGTTTCCCGGATAAACCTGCCGAATTTATCTTACTCCATCCAATTGGAGCTTTGTTGGTTCATTATCAGGGAAGCAATTACACATCAACCAATGCTCTTGGATTTATCTCTCAAGATAACAAAAAAGAATTCTCAATCACTGTCGTAACAAGAAACCTACGTTTCAACGCAGGAGCTTATGAATATATTGATAAAGTGAAAGCCGTTTTAACTGGTTTTGAACCTGACGGATGTTCTAAATTATCAGCCTCAAAAGATTTTTTCATTTCTGAAAATGGTGGAATTTGGCAGTACGGTATTAATTTTGTGCTCACCACCCCTAACATACAAGACTTAGATATTTAATTTACCCCAAGGAGTTTATATGCCTGCAAGTTTTTTACATGGTGTTGAAACCATTGAAGTAACAACAGGTGCAAGAACAATTTCAACAGTAAAAACCGCTGTCGTTGGAATTGTCGGAACTGCACCGATTGAAGATGTACAAGATGAATATAAAACAATCAATACCCCGACCTTGATTATGAATGAGATTGAGGCTGTAAGGTACTTCGGCAATCATAAAGCCGGATTTACTATACCTCAAGCCCTGCAAGCAATTTTCGATCAGGGTGCAGGAATTGCGATTGTTATAAATGTCTATGACCCTGAAAAACACGAAGATATTTCAGATGTTACTGTCGGTGAAATAAATGGAAGTGTTGATGCACTTACAGGAAAACGCACCGGAATGAAAGCCTTTGAAGATTGTTATTCTTTATTTGGCTATTATCCTAAAACAATTATTGCACCTGTATTTTGTGAGGAAATGGCTGTTGTAACCGAGATGAATACTATCTGCAATAAAATTCGTGCGATGGGTATAGTGGACGCTCCTGTCGGTGCTTCAGTTCAAGAAGTTATTTCAGGTCGTGGGCCTGAAGGTACAATCAATTTCAATACTTCATCCGAACGCATAATCCTTTGTTATCCGCATTTAAAGGTATATGATGCGACTTCTGATTCTATAAAATTACAGCCGTATTCACAAAGGTTAGCCGGTGTAATTGCGGCAAAAGATGTTGAGAAAGGTTATCACTGGTCGCCTTCAAATACTGAAATTCAAGGAATTGTCGGAGTTGAACGGCAGTTAACTTCAATGATTAATGACCCGACATCTGAAGTTAACGCTTTAAATGAATGCGGTGTTGTAACTGTATTCAATTCTTACGGCTCAGGTTTCAGAACATGGGGCAACAGGTCTGCTGCTTATCCGAGTTCAACAAATCCGACCAATTTTATAAACGTCAGAAGAACCGCTGATATTATTCACGAATCGGTTGAATATTCAATGCTCCAGTTTATGGATTACCCGATTGATAACGGCTTAATTGATTCAATCTGTGAAACTGTAAACCAGTTTATTAGAACGTTAATCGGTCGAGGTGCATTGATTGACGGTAAATGTACATTCAATCAGGATAAAAACCCTGCAACGGAAATCGCAAACGGACATTTAACGTTCGACATCGAATTTATGCCTCCGACTCCGGCTGAAAGAATTACGTTTGAATCGTTCATCAATATTGAACTGTTGAAATCTCTGGGCGGTTCATAATGTATGCAATTGTCAATGACAGAGGAGTTTTAGAGGTTCACACCGATTGTGCGGACATTTGTTTTAACTGCAAAAACATCTACAAATGTCCCTTAATCCAAGCCATCAGCAAGGAGTATGTCATTATGCACTATTCGGACGTGGAGATTAGGGATTGCGGTCTTTTCAAAAAATCTTAGGGAGTTTATATGTCTAAAATTGAAATAAACAAATTAACCAACGCCAATGTTTATATGAACGGCATCAACCTGCTCGGACGTGCTGAAGAAGTTCAGCTTCCGCAGATTAAGCACAAAATGGCAGAGCATAAGGCTCTTGGTATGGTCGGCTCTGCTGAATTTTTTGCCGGGATTGATAAACTTGAATGCAAAATTAAGTGGAATGCACTTTATCCGAGTGTTATGGCTATATGTTCTAATCCGTTTTTAGCAACAATGATACAGGTTAGAGCCAATCTTGAAACCTACAACGGAACGGGAAGAATTAAGGAAGTTCCTGCTACTGCATTTTTAATAGGTACTTTTAAAGAATTTCCGCTTGGAAATATAAAACCTCAAGAAAATGCAGAATATGAAACAACAATGTCAGTTACTTATGCAAAATTAGTAGTTGACGGTGTAGAAATTTTTGAAATAGATGTTCTTGAAAATATCTATAAAGTTGGAATGGTTGATATGCTCTCAACATTCAAAAAGAATACGGGGGCTTAATGACTGAAGAAACTATACTTAAAAAAGCCAATTCTAAAAAAGGATTGACTGAAGAAATTGCAACCCGAAAACGAGCATTAAACTTTTATTCACTGGCAAATATTCTCCCTGACCCTGATATTGTTCTCAGAAAACAAGGAAAAGATATTAGGATTTATAAGGAATTGCTTTGTGATCCGCATGTTTTTGCCTGCACTCAATCTCGTAAAGCAGGTGTTTTATCTCTTGATTGGGAAATAAATCGAGGTTTGGATAAAGACAAAAATGCTGTAGCGATTGAAGAATTACTTAAAAAACTGGATATTCATAAATTAATAAGTGATATTCTTGATGCAACGCAGTTTGGTTATCAGCCATTAGAGATTATTTGGAAGAAAACAAAATCAGGACACGTTCTGCCTGAAAAAATTATTGCAAAGCCGCCGGAATGGTTTTGTTTTGATGATGATAATAATTTAAAATTCAGAACTAAAGAGAATTACTACGGCGAAATTGTCCCGGATAAAAAGTTCCTGCTTGCTCAAAATAATCCGAGCTACAACAACCCTTATGGCGAGCGAACATTATCTCGTGTCTTTTGGTCTGTAACATTTAAAAAAGGCGGGCTGAAGTTTTGGGTAGTATTTACTGAAAAATACGGAATGCCTCATTTGATAGGCAAACACCCACGAGGTGCATCAAGAGAAGAAACAACCACTCTTGCCGATATGTTAGAGGATATGGTTCAGGATGCAATCGCTGTTATTCCTGATGATTCTTCTGTTGAAATCCAAGAGGCAAACAAATCTTCATCTGCCGAGATTTATGAAAAACTCATCGACAAAATGAATTCCGAAATTTCAAAAGCCATATTAGGACAAACCCTTACAACAGAAATAGGCTCAACAGGAAGTTATGCTGCGGCAAATACGCACATGGCAGTCCGTCAGGACATTATTGATTCAGACAAAAAACTCGTTGAAAGTGTTATAAACCAGCTTATTCGTTGGATTTATGAAATTAATTTCTCTAATGAAGAAGTCCCGATATTTCAGTTATATGCACCGGAAGATGTTGATTTGACTCTTGCACAGAGAGACAAAATTCTCTCCGATACCGGTGTTAAATTCACTAAAGAATATTTTATTAAAGCCTACGGTCTTGAAGATGAGGATTTTGATATCAGGGAAGATGTTATCCCTGCAACAAATTCTCAGTTTAAGGAATTCAAGGAAAACGAGCCATCCGTTCCCGGACAAGACCAGATAGAAAATCTGCTTGAGTTTATTTCAACAAAGAAATTAAATGAACAGTCTCAACAGATAATTTCACCTTTAATTTCATTACTTGAGGATTGTGATGATTTTGATGAGGCTTATGAACTTTTAACGGATAAAAACCTGCATTCAAAGAAGTTTGAGCAATCTCTTCAAAAAGCACTTTTCCTGTGTGAACTGCAAGGGAGGTCAGATGGACTTGAATAAAATCCATATAGGTAACGCATTAGAAATCTTAAAAACATTTCCCGATGCCTCCATAAATATGTGTATTACTTCTCCGCCATACTGGGGACTGCGTGATTATAAAACTGATCCTGTTAAATGGCAGGATGGTTGGCTTGGAGAACTCGGCACAGAACCTGATTTTAATGCCTACATTAATCATCTCTGTGACATTTTTGATGAAGTAAAACGTGTTTTAAAAGATGACGGCACCTGTTGGGTAAATATTGGTGATACTTATGGCGGTTGTTCTTTAAATTCCTCTTATGGTGTTAAAGCAAAAGGAGAGACCTCTTTTTTAAAGAGTGTTGAACATTTGCAAAAAGTTGCCCATACTCGTGGGAAATATTCAAAAAGTTTACTTCTTATCCCGTTCCGTTTTGCTATTGAAATGTCAAACAGAGGTTGGACTGTACGCAATGTAATCATCTGGCAAAAGCCTAATGCAACTCCATCAAGTGCAAAGGACAGATTTACAGTAGATTTTGAATACCTGTTTTTCTTTTCCAAAAATAAAAAATATTACTTTGAAAGACAATTAGAGCCTATCAAACAGTCAACTTATGACCGCTGCAAAAGCGGATGCGGAATTAATAAAGGTGCTAATTATCAGGGTTTAAATAAAACAAATTTTGAACGTCTGCAAAAACGAATGCTCAGTGGTGAAATATCAGGCAGAAATACACGAACAGTTTGGAGTATTGCCACTCACGCATATCATGGAGCACACTTTGCGGTTTTTCCTCCGGCACTTTTAGAAATACCAATCAAAGCCGGCTGCCCTGAAGATGGAATTGTATTAGATCCGTTTATAGGCAGCGGAACGACTGCTGTTGTTGCAAACAGATTAAACCGTAAATGGATTGGTATTGAACTCAATCCGGAATATACAAAACTCGCCGAAACGAGAATTTTACAAAACAAATAGGAAGATTATGTCTAAAATTACCCCTGAAGAAGCCGCTTTGAAAAGGAATTTTCTTAAACAGCGGCAGAGCTTACCATTACATTTAAAGATTGAACTATCAAAAAATAGGATTAAACAATTCTATGAACACTTTGATGGTAACGTATATGTCTCATTCTCCGGCGGAAAAGATTCAACCGTTCTTTTACATCTGGTTCGAAGTCTTTATCCTGATATCCCTGCAGTTTTTATAGACACAGGATTGGAATATCCTGAAGTCCGTAATTTTGTAAAATCCCTTGATAATACAATAATATTAAGACCTGATCTTCCATTCCACAAGGTCATTGAGGAATATGGATATCCTGTGATAAGTAAAGAAGTTGCGAAATTTATTGAAGAAAACCGCAAAAATCCAAACGGTTATACAGCTAAGAAATTTGACCCAAACAGTGATTATGTCAAAAAATATGGTTCTCGCTATTGTCTTGCAAAATGGAATTTTCTGCGTAACAGTGATATTAAAATTTCTGCTCAATGCTGTGATGTTATGAAGAAAAAGCCTGCAAAAAAGTTCGAGAAAGAAACAGGCTTGCATCCGATTATTGCAACAATGGCGGCAGAGAGTAATCTAAGAAAAAGCGAATACCTTAGAAAAGGCTGTAATTCTTTTGATGTTAAACGTCCCACATCTACCCCACTAGGATTTTGGACAGAACAGGATATTTTAAAATATTTGGTTGAGTTTGATGTCCCGTATTGTTCAGTTTACGGAGAAATTAAACAGGATAAATCCGGCAAATATTATACAACCAAAGCCAAACGCACAGGTTGTATGTTCTGTATGTTTGGAGTTCAAAGTGAAAAGTCTCCGAACCGCTTTGAATTAATGAAAGAATCTCATCCAAAACAATATGACTATTGCATAAACCAATTTGGATGCGGCAAAGTTCTTGATTTTATAGGAGTGAAGTATTAATGGCAGTCGAACTTAAAGGCTTATTTAAACTTGCTCCGGCAGCAGCAATAAAATATTTCAAGCGAAAAGGTCAAACTTTCACTTGGGATTGGTATGAATTATGGCAAGATGCACATAAAAAGACTTTCACCGTTGCCAAAGTTATGCGTGAGGATATTTTAAAAGATATTCGCTCTGCTTTGGATAAAGCCTTGTCTGAGGGAAAAACTTTCAGAGAGTTTCAAAAAGAACTCAAACCAACCCTGCAAAAGAAAGGTTGGTGGGGAGAACAGATTGTTGTTGATACTCAAGGCAACGCAGAAAAAGTTCAGCTTGGTTCAATGTACCGATTAAAAACCATCTATGCCGTTAATATGCAGACTTCATATATGACAGGGCGATATAAAACGCAAATGGATAATACAGACAATCGTCCTTATTGGGAATATGTCGCAGTATTAGATAGCAAAACAAGACCTGAACACGCACAGCTTCATGGATTGGTTTACAGGTATGATGACCCGTTTTGGGCTAGTTTTTACCCACCAAACGGTTGGAGATGCAGATGTAGAGTAAATGCTCTGTCTAATTACAACCTGCAAAAAAAGAATATAAAACCAAGTGATTCAACAGGAACACTCTCTCAAGAGATGCGACTCGTCTCGAAAAAATCAGGAGAATACAAACCGGTTACAGTTTACACAGATCCATTGACCGGTAAAAAAATTGCCCCGGATGTTGGTTGGTCTCATAATCCTGCAAGCGGATTTTCGGAAGGGTGAAGCGAAGCGTAACCCGTAAGGTGTCGGGAAGCTGAGAACTTTCCGACACCCCGAATAATCCAAGACAGCGGTTTGAATGATATTTGAACACTATTAAAACAGTGCATGAGCCGTGTGTGAAGTCCGATACGGCTTGCGTAGGCAAGACGTAGCAGGACGAAACCGTTCGATGGCGACGTAGGAACGCAGGCGCAGCCGAGTACCACAGGAGCAAAAATAACAAAAAGGAGTATTAAATGACTGTAGATAGAAAGTGCTTAATTAATTGGGTTGGTGGAAAAAGATTACTAAGAAAAACTATCGCTCCACTTATTCCTAAAGACATAAAATCGTATATTGAACCATTCGGTGGTGGTGGTTGGGTTTTATTTTATAAGGACAGATGGGCAGATTTAGAAATCTACAACGACTTAGATGGAAGATTAGTTAATCTTTTTCGAATCGTGAAATATCATCCTAATGCTTTAAAAGAAGAATTAAAATATCTTCTTGGCTCTCGTGAAATGTTCTTTCAATTTTTGAATGGCACTTTTATTACCGATATTCAAAAAGCAGCACAGTTCTTGTTTTTAATAACACGTTCTTTTGGTGGTCGTGGTGATACTTTTGGAACTGTAAAAAAATCTTGTGGTGGAGCTTCAAAATCTCAACGCAATATTTTAACTAAAATTGATGCAATTCACGAACGCCTTGATAAAGTTATGATTGAGAATCGTGATTTTGAGAAATTAATCAAACAATATGACTTTGAAGATGCATTTTTCTATTGTGATCCACCTTATACTTCAGGTTGTGGCTATGAAGTAACATCAACTACTGATTTCGACCATGAACGTTTAAGAGATGTTTTAAAAGACATCAAAGGTCGTTTTCTTCTTTCCTATGATGATTCTCCAAAAGTCCGAGAATTATATAAAGGATACGAAATGATTGAAGTTGAAAGACAAAACGGAATCAATAACAGAGAGGGGACTAATAGAGCTAATAAAGTTTATAAAGAACTTTTGATTGCTAATTATCCTATTAAAGAAGATTTATGCAAATAAACGTAAAGTTATAAACTGTAAAATACTTGCAATTTACATATTATGTATTATAATGTAAGTACAAAGTATTTTATAGGAGGTCATTTATGAACTTAGAAAACATTTTAGAAGAATTAAAAAAATGCCATAAAATAAGCATAAAAGAAGATTACGAAAAAATACAAGAACCACTTTTAAAACTTATTGTCGATATAAGTTCAAACTCTACACTAGAAAAAACTGGTAAAGATTATACACGTTATGACATTATATTTATAAATTCTTCAAATAAAAAAGAAACTAATATTCCAAAAGCCAGAGTTCCAGAAATTACACTTCAATACTTGATTAGTAACAATATTTTAAGTAGTTCTGATTTTGCTTTTTTTGAAGAGAATAATTTCGAAAGAACCTTTGCTTCAAGTTCTGGAGACTTGATAAAAGAGTATAATCAAGATATTGACAAAGTGCAACGATACACAGAAATTAATTGTAACGGTCAAATATGGTATGTATGTAATCAATGGGATAAAACTACCATTGATAAATTCAATGAATATGTAAATAGTAAATTTTCAAAGTATATTAAGATTGTTGAACACTAGATGAGTGAACCAATTGAAATAAAACTTGATAATAAAGAGGTTGAATCAAGATTACTTGATTTGGCAAAACGAAGCGAAAACCTGCGACCATTAATGAAAAACATCGCAGGTATTTTCGCATATTCTACCGAAGAAAACTTTAAAGAAGAGGGCAGACCTGATAAGTGGACAGAATTATCGGAATCAACAATTAAGCAACGGACAAAAAATAAACAGTGGCCCGGCATGATTTTACAGATTTCAGGTCAACTTGCATCTTCTGTTAATACATATTATGACGATGATTCTGCTGTTATGGGTTCAAACCTTGAATATGCAGCAATTCATCAACTCGGCGGTCAAGCCGGCAAAAACAAATCTGTCGAAATCCCTGCAAGACCTTATTTACAACTTACCCCTGATGACTTTGAAGAAATCCTAAGTATGACCGAAAATTTCTTAGGGGAATAATCCCTCAACAAGTATGTAATCAGGTCAAAGGAAAGGAGAGAAAATGACAACAGTTGAACCTATTAAAAGTAAAAAAGATGTCGAAAAAGTCGAAAGATATCTTGAAAAACAAAGCACTAGAGACCACCTGCTTTTTGTGTTTGGTACAAATAGCGGTCTTAGAATTTCAGACATTGTTGCCCTGAATGTCGGGGATGTCAGGGGAAAAAACTATATTCAAATCGTGGAAAAGAAAACAGGGAAATACAAAAAATTTCCACTTAATGATAAATTAAAAAACTTAATTGCTGGTTATGTCAAAGGCAAAAGAGACAAAGAGCCATTGTTTAAATCCCTATGGGGCAGAAGATACAACAGAATAACTGCATATTATATGATAAGAGATGCTTGTAAAAAAGTCGGACTAGAAGAAAAAATAGGCACACACTCTATGAGAAAAACTTTCGGATACCATCACTATCAACAATTTAGAGACATTGCACTCCTGCAAAAAATATTTAACCATTCAAGTCAGTTAATAACCTTACGTTATATAGGAATAGACCAAGAGCAAATTGATTACACATATAACAACTTTGTTTTATAGTTCAAAACACTCTCTAATAAAGGAATTGCATTACATTTTATATGGATTACAAAATATCCAAAATGTAATCCGCAGGATTAGGAGATAGAAGTTCCGTTACTTTGGGGCGCACTACCTCTCTGTGAAATTCATTAGATTCGTCACCCATTGCATTATCCCAAA
>URXT01000013.1 GCA_900551915.1 uncultured bacterium | reverse complement strand
GATACTGCTATTTAATCTTGAACGGCATGCTTCAAGTTCTGTTGAAACCATTTGAAGTCTTGTCTGGTATTGAATCATTTGCTGTTCTAATTTTTGCTCTAAAACTTTTAATTTCGCCTGTCTTTGATTAAGCTGCTTAACGACCGGCGAATCTGGTGAATAATCGGTGCCGACTTGCATTAAATCACTTGCAGACTGGGAAAGCCCCATTCTTGCCTGTGTGACAAGCTGAATTTTGTACTCCAAATCAAGCTTGACGTTATTCAAGTACTGCATTCTTATTGTATCTGTAATGACACCCATTTTTCCGTTCCTTTATCTGGTTTCGTTAAGATTGTTTCCCTTTAAGAAGGTGTGCTGGTTGTTTTCAGCAATCAACTGTTCCATCTTTTTAAACTGATGCATGTGATAATTCAATCTGTACTGTGCCATCTTTCTTTTTTTGTTCATTGTAAGAAAGTCGCGAAGTCCGTCCATAAATGAATTAGCCATTGCTTTTATGGGATTCTTTCTTATAAGGAAATTTTTTGAATATATTGCAAAATCTAAGAACCGCTTTATATTCATCTCTAAAGTTTGCTGAATCATGATAATCCTTTACACTTTAGACCTACAAGTATATAAAAACATTTGAAACCTTAGAATTGACATGGTTTCCGGGATTTCTTAACATGTCTTAATATTGCAAGTCATTTGAGTCATTACAAAGTATATTTCGGTATAAACTTGTTAAAACTTTAAACTATCTTACAAAAGTTTACGAAATATTACACCCTAATAGACACCATCCCACTATACTAATTAATACGATTACGACACCAAAATTATCAGATTAGTAAAACTGACCTGCTTATTAAAAAATTTTACGTTATGAACTCAACGTCTTAACAACTTATCGTCTTAACGTCTTTCAAACACAATTCCTACCTTAAAAACTAAAGATTCTGAATAGCTTTTGAGTCGCCGTCGATGGATTCTTTAAGCATTTTCTTCACAACATCGCCCTGAGTGTCAAGCATTTTGCACACAGTTTCAATGTTTCTGACTTTGTTGGAAAGAATTGTATCAGCATTTGCCGTAATGTTTCCGGTTACATTCTGGTAAGCCGCAAGAGCAGCCGATGTCGTACCTTGCATTAAGTTACCCATAACAAGAGCCGGAAGCCCGTATTCACCCAAATAAGGTGCTGCAGCCTGCATTATACCGCCCCATCCGGAAATTATACCCGCAACCGGAAGAACAATATTTCGGCCAACCATACCCCAGCCATTTGCCGCACCAACACCGTATGCAGCAGCACTTGCAACATCAGCAATCCCTCCGACTCCTGAAGCATAACCGGTTGCTACACCGTAATCAGTTCCCCAGCCAGAAAGTATCGAAGCGGCACCGCCAGTTGCGTATCCATCTAATCCCCAAGAAACAGGAGCGGCACCGCCTCCAGGAAAACCCGAATAATTGTACAATGCATCTATGCCAAAAGCAGATTGGCCTGTTAATTGCGAAGCATAAGATGTTCCCGGTATATTCATCGATTCAGAGGCTCCAAATACGGTCGCATATGAAGATGGAGCTAGAAGACTTGCCATTCTGTATAAAAAGCTGCCGGTCATTTCAAAACCTGTTCCCGTACCACTTCCGGATACAGTCAAATCACGAAGTTTGTCATATGTTTCAAACAACTGCGCTTTTGCATCTCCGCTTGCGGAGCCGAATTTATTTGCTATTACCAGATAACTGTCATTTTTATAAGCCATTTTTACCTCTTTTGACCTATATGGCAGAACATAACTGCCATATAAAATTATTCAAATGTTTTAAATGTTGATTCAATATTTTTATCGATTACTTTCTTAACTGCTTCCATTTCAGTTTGAAGCGCTTCCTGTTCTGTATCAAGCTGTCTTAATCTTAGCTCTAGCGTTCTATCCTGTTCTTGGATTTTTTCCGTTTTTGCGTTGATATCCTGAATTGCTTTTTCATAAACAGTTTGATCATAATTATATTGGTTCATAGCATCATTATAAGCAGCTTCATCAGTAATAGTTTCAGCATTTAAAGTTCTTACAACCGAAGAATCCTCAAATTTAATTGTTTCTGCACGTCCTTCACTATTAAAGTCAATTAAAGCACGTTCAGTAACTTCAATTTTTGTTGAAACATCCTTAGCACAATAATATTTCAAACTATTTTGGTTTTCAGTTGGTAATGCCGGATCTGGTGCGCTTTCCCAGGAGGCCATCAAGTCTTCATAACTTGCAAAATATCTTTGACCATTACTAATCCAAGTATAAATTGGTGGTTCTGAGGCTGCAAAATCAGATTCAGGCCAATCTTTAAGAATTTGTTCATAAGCTGACAATTGTTCTTTATCAGTCGGGTCATAAATTTCCAAGTCAATATTACCAATAGAAACCGGAACACCAGAAGTTACAGAATAGTCAGTAGCTGCCGCTGCGCCTGTCATAACGCCTTCAATATCATCCTGTGAAATAAAATGTATTCCACCGTATTTATCATTATACGTATAAAGCTGCTCCGGATTAAGTTTGCCCAAAGATGGGTTTTCTGCAACTGCTTTATCGTAAGCTGCTTTATAAACTTCGTTATTTTCGTCATATTTGACACATTGATTACCGTTAACTAAATAAGAAGATGCACCGGTAACAGGATCTGTTGTTTTGGCAATAGCATTTGCTTCAATTGTTTCTGAAGTTGGCTTTGAATTCTTCAAATAATAATCGGACATTTCACCTGTACCATTTGCAGCAGCTTCAACCTGGTCACGGAGAACAAAATGGTATTTGCCGCCGGCATCCTGATAAGTCAAAAGGTTAGCAGGATCTGCATTTTTGATATCTGAAAAACTATTAGAAAGTTCATCGTAAAGTGCTTTTTGCTCTTCATCTGTTTCATCATAAGCTGAACAATCCTTACCCTTTACAGTGTAAGTTGTTTCACCTGTAACAGGGTCAACAGAAGCTTCGACTTTATTTTCCTCAATTTCTTTATTTTCAATTCTATCGTTAACGTAAACCTGCGGATTACGTTTAATATTTTCAACGCCTGTGTAAACATCTGCATAATGGTAATGGGTTACAAGGTAGTTGTAGCCGTCCGGGTCATTAGAAATCGGCTCCATACTTGTAATCGTTTCACCAACAGTACCGTCTTCGTATGAGTATTGGGTTGTTGTATAATCCTGTGTACTCGGAGCAGTTGGAACTTCCAGCGCAAGCAAATCATTAAATGTATTTGCACTCTGGTTTGCCAGAGCGGTGCGAGCTTGGTTAATCTGTTGTCCTTCGTATTCAACGTTAGTTTTTCTTGCGGTCAAGCCTAGATATCTTGCTTGTGATGCTGCCATGCCCATAAAGTTCTCTCCTTCTGTATAAAAAAATATTTAATACCTACTTCATTATGATGTATAATTATGTTTCTTTAAAAGTCAACATAATCTAAAATAATTATACGGTATATCCAACAGAATATACAATTAAAAATCCTAAAAATAATACGTTTAGAGTATACATCTTTTTAAATTTCATATAAAAAAAGCAAAAAAAGAACTGCCTTTTTACGGCAGTTCTTTTTAAAAGTATTTATTGATTTATTCTTCAGAAGCTTTTGGTTCATTAACAGTTAATGCTATACGCTTATCTGCCGGATTAAACTTAAGAATATAAGTTTCAACTTTATCGCCTACCTGAAGAATACAGTCTTTTTTGTTTTGAAGTTCAACGACTTCGTTGTGCGGTAAAAGTGCTTCAACGCCCGGGAAAACCTCGACGAAAGCACCAAAGTGTTTAATTCTGGTAACTGTACCTTCAACTTTGTCGCCTTCTTTAACCTGTTTTTCGGCTTCAAGCCACGGATCCGGCTCAAGCTTTTTCAAGCTTAAGGAAACACGCTGTTTGTCATGGTCAACTGCAATAACTTCAACATCAATTTTGTCACCGACTTTAAGAATATCAGTCGGGTGGTCAATCCATCTCCAAGAAAGCTGTGATAAAGGAAGAAGTCCATCAATTCCGCCTAAATCAATGAAAGCGCCAAAATCAGTAATTCTGACCACATCACCTTTAACAATCTGGCCGGGTTCGATTTGTGAGAAGACATTTTTACGTGCTTCAACAGCGCTGTCTTCGTAAACTTTTTTATTTGAAAGAATAAAATTATTCTGCTGGCTGTCAAGGGTAAGAATTTTTAATTCCAGCTTACCGCCGACTTCCAAATCAGTTTCTTTGCTTCTCAATTGAGAGGAAGGAACAAATCCTCTTACGCCTGAAATTTCAACAAGCACGCCGCCCTTAACAATTCCGGCAATTGTTCCGAGAATTGTTTCATCAGCAGCTTTTGCTTTTTCGAGCTCTTTCCAGGCATAAGCAAAATCAACTTTTTTACGTGAAAGAAGGAATTTTCCGTCTTCATCTTCTTCCTTGATAATCAAAAATTCATATTCTTTACCTTTTTCAAGTTTTGTTTCGACGTTTTCGTCTTTATCAACGGCTTCTCTGGTGGGAACAACTGCAATGGTTTTTGCTCCTATATCAACCATTACACCCTGACTGTCATAGCCGCATACTAATCCTTTTACTAAATCGCCTTTCTGAAAATTATAGTCATATTGCTTTAGTAATTCTTCGAAATCTAATTCACCTGATGCCATCTTTACTCCATTGTCATCGACACTAACTAATTACGAAATTTATTGTAGCAAAATATTGTCAATTTGTAAATCTTTTTTAACATTCTTTAACAAAAATTTAAAAATATCTCAAATTAACCTTTGTTTAAATATATTTTATATTGATTTTAGTTAGTTTTTAAGCGAATTTATCAGTTCTTCTATTGTTTTCTCCTGAAGGGTAATTTCATTAATTCTGTCTTTTGTTTGTTCGATAAGCTCTTTCGGGGCATTGGCAACGAATTTCGGATTGTTAATTCGGCCTTCCATGGATTTCTTTTCAGCGGTAAGCTTGTCCAGTTTTTTCTGCTGGCGCGCGATTTCCTCGTTGAAATCAATAAGATTTTCCAGAGGAACAATTATCCTGGAAGCCCAAACAACAGCTGCTGCTGATTTTTTAGGAACATCAGTTCCGCTTTCAAGATAGCTGATATTTTCAACCCGCGCAAGACGCTTGATATAAGCTTCGATTTCTTTGAAAATCGGTTCCTCATCCTTATCAGCATTAATAATGATATCAAATTTTACTGACATCGCAATATTAAAACCTTGTCTTAGATTTCTCAAAGAGGTGATTGTTTCAAAAACAAGTTCCATTTCTTTTGCCTCTTTCGGGAACGCAAGCTTTTCGTCATACTGCGGGAATTCGGCAACAATCAAAGCCTTGCAGTCAGTTTTCTTCGGAATTAGCTGCCAAACGCGTTCCGTAATATGCGGCATTATCGGATGAAGCATTCTCAAAGACATGTCGAGAACGTATCTCAAAACGCGCTGGGTATTAAGTTTCAGATTTTCGTCCTGCAATTGAATTTTAGCGATTTCAACGTACCAGTCACAGTAAGAATTCCAGAAGAAGTCGTAAAGAGTGTGAGCAACTTCGCCAATACGGAATTCTTTAATATTTTCATTCACTTCCTTAGCGGTTTTGTTCAGTTTGTCCAAAATCCACTTGTCAGCAATTGTAAGGTTTTTAAAATCAATTTCTTTGTTGTCAACGCCGGCAAGGTTCATCAAAACAAATCTTGATGCGTTCCAGATTTTGTTAGCAAAGTTCCTTCCGTATTCAAATCTTTCGTCACTGATTTTGATATCCTGGCCGCCGTAAGTGCAAAGCGAAGTCATGGTAAATCTCAATGCGTCGCTGCCGTATTTATCAATAATTTTAACCGGGTCGATTGTATTGCCTTTTGATTTTGACATTTTCTGGCCTTTTTCATCGCGGATAAGCCCGTGGATGTAAACTGTCGAGAATGGAGCTTTTCCAGTGAACTCCAGACCCATAGTTATCATTCTGGCAACCCAGAAGAAAATAATATCAAATCCAGTAACTAAAGTTGTGGTTGGATAGAATTTCTTGAAATCTTCAGCGTCCGTATTTGGCCAGCCCATTGTTGAGAACGGCCACAAACCTGATGAAAACCAGGTATCAAGCACATCAGGGTCTTGAACATAATTAGCAGGGTCGGGATTTTCACGCGCAACAACCATTTCACCAGTTGTTTTGTGATAGTAAGCCGGAATTTGGTGTCCCCACCAGAGTTGGCGTGAAATACACCAGTCGCGGATGTTTTCCATCCAGCCGAGATAATTTTTCTCCCATCTGTCAGGGACAAACTTAATTCTGCCGTCTTTAACTGCTGCAATCGCTTCTTTTGCCAAAGGTTCCATTTTTACAAACCATTGTTCAGAGAGAAGCGGCTCAATTGTAGTGCCGCAGCGCTGGCATTTACCAACATTGTGTTCATGGTCGCGTGTTCTCAGCAAAAAGTTTTTGTAAGAAAGCATTCCGACGATTTTTTCTCTTGCTTCGTAGCGGTCAAGCCCGTGGAGTTCCGGCGGAACTTCGCCGCAAGCCTTCATTGTACCGTCTTCGTTAATTACCCAGATTGGTTTTAAGTTGTGGCGTTTGCCGACTTCGTAATCATTCGGGTCGTGTGCAGGCGTAATCTTAACTGCGCCGGTTCCAAAAGATTTGTCAACGTATTCGTCAGCAATAATCGGAATTTCACGGCCTGAAAGCGGAATTACAACTGTTTTTCCGATAAGTTCAGAATACTTGTGGTCAGAAGGATGAACTGCAATTGCAACGTCGCCGAAAATTGTTTCAGGACGGGTAGTTGCAACAATAATAGCACCTGACTCACCTTTAAGCGGGTATGAAATTTCCCACATATGCCCCTGTTCAGTAACATATTCCGTTTCAACGTCGGAAATCGCACTGTTACAGCGCGGGCACCAGTTTACAATATATTTTCCTTTGTAAATCAAGCCTTTTTCATATAATCTGACAAACACTTCTTTTACAGCGTCCGAACAGCCTTCATCAAAGGTAAATCTTTCTCTTGAACGGTCAAAAGACGCACCGAGACGTTTGCACTGGTCTAAGATAGCGGATTTATGCTGATTTGCCCATTTCCATGTTTCGTCGAGGAACTTTTCACGGCCAAGGTCGTAGCGTGAAAGCCCTTGTTCACGAAGTTTTTTTTCAACAACGTTTTGGGTAGCGATTCCGGCGTGGTCAGTTCCTGGCAGCCAGAGGGTTTCAAACCCTGCCATTCTGTGATAGCGGGTCAGAATATCCTGCAAAGTTTCATCGAGCGCGTGCCCCATGTGAAGCACTCCGGTTACGTTCGGCGGCGGAATTACAATAGAATACGGCGGCTTTTTGCTTTTTGCGTCAGCCTTGAAAAATCCGCCTTCTTCCCAGAATTTGTAAATACTTTCTTCCGTTGCTTTGGGGTCGTAAACCGTTGGTAAATCTTCGATTTTTATTGCAGTATCTGTCATTTTTAATCCTTCTTATTTAATGTCTCGTAATTATAGGATATCACAAAAAATTTATAAAAAAAGGCAATCTGAAAAATTCGATTGCCTTTTCTCAATTATTGAAATTGTTTTTATGCTTTTGGAATTGAATTTGCAATGATTTCCATTTCTTCCAAAGAAGCATATACTGCATGGCATCCGCAATCTACGTATAAGATTTGACCGGTTGTGCCTGTTGAAAGGTCAGAAGCGAGGTATAAACCTGCTTTACCAACGTCTTCAAGAGAAACGTTACGGCCGAGAGGAGCTTTTGCAACTGCAGCTTTAAGCATTTTATCAAATCCTGAAATACCTTTAGCAGCAAGTGTTTTAACAGCGCCGGCTGAAATGCAATTAACTCTGACGCCTTTTTTGCCTAAGTCTGCGGCCAAGTATCTCATTGAAGATTCTAATGCAGCTTTTGCAACACCCATTACGTTGTAGTTTGCAACAACATATTCAGAACCGAGGTATGTGAGTGCGAAGATTGAACCGCCTTCATTCATAAGAGGTTCAGCATGTTTGCAAAGCGAAATCAGCGAATATGCGCTTACGCCCAAAGCCAAGTCCCATCCTGCACGTGATGTATCAATAAATCTTCCCTGCAAATCTTCTTTTGCTGCAAACGCTACTGCGTGAACAACAAAGTCGATTTTACCGTAAACTTTTTCGATTTCTTTGAAAACAGCAGCAACTTCATCTTCTTTTGTAACGTCGCAATTCATGATGATTTTTGCGCCCATTTCTTCAGCAAGCGGTCTTACGCGTTTTTCCATAGCTTCTCCGGCGTATGTGAACGCAATATCAGCACCTGCTTCATAAAGCTGTTTTGCTATTGCATAAGCAATACCGTGAGTGTTTGAAACTCCAAAAATAACACCTTTTTTGCCTTCCATTAATTTCATAAGATTTTCTCCCTCATCAATAACTTTTTACAAATTTGATTTTAACAGAAATATTTTTTTTAAGCAAATCAAACGTCAAAGAAAAAAGAATTATTAACAAATGTAACAAAACCAAAACATGCTGAAATCAAGCATTTTATATATTTTTTATATATTTAAGAGAGCTTAAAAATAAGGAGAGCTGTACACAAATGGTAAACGGCGTTAACAACCTGTCAAAAGCCGAATTAGCACAACTGGCGCTTGCAAAAAAAGGCGTCGGCACCGCTTCGGCTCAAAAGCCGTCCTGGATGACCCCTGAGGGCTCTATTTACAATGCTCCGAAAACTGAAACAAAAGAAGAACCTAAAAGTATTAACGACCTTAAATCGCTTAACATAGATAACCTTAAAACAAAATCTCAATGCCAAAAAGCTCTTCAGGACATTGAAAATTTTGAAAATCAAAATCCGTTCCTTAAGCATTTGCTGAACGAGAAAAAACAAGAGATTATTAAAAAGAAAAACGAACTTTCTAAAAATGAATCCCAGCAGAATCTTCAAAACATTGCAAACGGCACATCTTCCTCAAAAACTAGCGGAGCTTCAACAACCCCAGGTAATGCTCAGGAAACTTCACAACAGCAGGAAGCAATGGAGAATGCGAAAAAAATCAGCGCTTCAGAAGGCCGTAAAATGGCTGCTGACATGAATACACAAAAAGAAAATGTCAGCGCTCAAACAAAAGAAACAGAAAAAAATACACAAACTGCAAATAAATATTCTAAAGCTGCACAAAAAGATCAAAAAAATATTATTAAACAACAAAAATCTTTAGAAAAACAAAATAAAGCTTCAACAAAGGAAATTCAGCAAAATCAAAAAGAAATTACTGCATTAACTGAAACAATGAACGATGAAGATCAACAGATTAATGCCTTACAAGCTGAATTACAAAGTCTTACAGCCGGCGATAACACAGGAGTCGGCGTTAACAGTGCATTTTCACTTTCACTTGCCGGAACTGACGAATATCAACAGGAACAGCAAGATGACCCGAATGCACAAAGAATAGCTGAACTTCAAGGACAAATCTCGACAAAAACAGCCTCTATGAAAACTACCGGTGCTAAAATCGGCAAACTTCAAACAAAAACAAACAAACAAATTAAAACAATGCACAAAGTAAGCATTAAGTATATGAATACTATCCAAAAGACTCAGGGCAACCTTGAATCTAATCAAAAAGCTTCAGATAAAATACTTAATGTAGCAAACAAAGTTGAACAAATCAGTACAACAGTGGCACAAGCTGGTACAGCCCTGAAATACACCGGTATGGGTCTAGTGGCACTCGGTCAAGCAACAAGCTGGTGTTTTGGAGCAGGTGCCGCATTGATTGCAGCCGGAACTGTAATGCAAAAAGCCGGTAGTGTTGCTGAAGTTGTCGGTCAATACGGACAATTGGCCGCCGGAGTAACTAAAACAGCTTGTTATGCTGCCCAGGGAAACCTTGCAGGAGCTTTAACAAGCGCAGGTTCAGCAATTATGGCAGGCGCAACCGCAGTTAAAGGTACTCAAGAAATGGGTAATACCTTCAAACAAATAAATGAAAAAGCAAATGAAGCTACTCAAAAACTTGCAGCCGGTGTTGCGGCAAGAGAAGCAGTTAAAGAACAAATGGCTGGAGAAGGTTTGGGCAACCTCAGCAAAAAACAAGCCACAAAACTTGCAAAAGACGGCGCAATGCAATCTCTTGAAGGCCAATCTACAAAGGCAATAAACGAATCCTTCAAAGCAGGTTCCGGTTCACTCGTAGATGCTGCTAAATCAAATGCTGGAAACGCAATATCCACAGCGAAAGACGTTACTGCCGGAATGTCAAAAGATGCAATTAAACAGGGCATTAAAAACGGAACTATTAAGGTAGGTGCCAATGCCTCAACTGTTGTTCTTCAAGCAGCCGAAGAAGTTAAAAAAGAAAGCAAAAAATTACTTACCTTTGACAACATGATGAAATGGGGTAATACTTTGCAATCTGCCGGTGCTAAACTTGGAGCTTTAGGCGGAGGAACAGCATCACAAGGTAAAGGTAAGGGCCAAAATGTAACTCCTTATGCTCCGGTTTCAGCATCTTCTCTTGCAAGACTCAACAGCATGCAGGAAAGAATGTACAAAAGACAGGCAGCTTTTTCAAGGATGTTTGCATAAAAGCTACGCAACAGGCCGCTTGAGAATTGTTCTGCTTACAAGCCAATAGCTTGCGTAAAATACACCCATCAAAATAAGCATTTGCGCTAATGCGGGGATATACGGAGTTTGTTTAAAGCAGTAATACAACACAACAAATGGTATAAATGAAACTCCCATCCGAAGAATTGTTCTTACCGGACAATAAAGTTCAAGAGTTGGAATTCTTATAACCGAGCTTAAGAAAAAGTAAATGAAATTGGCGCTTAAGGTTGCAATACCCGCGCCCTCTAGTCCCATTTTCGGAATCAATACTATATTAGCTACAATTCCAACAATACCTGAAATCAATTTCAAAATAAAATCAATATAAGTTTTATTAGCAAGGTGGTATTGAAGAGTTGTATAATCCGACAACGCCATAAAGAAACATCCGAAGGCAAAATACGGGATTAATCTGTAAGCTTCATGGAATTTTGTGTTTGCAAGCATATCTACAAACTGCGGTGAATAAATTGAGACAAGCACAATCATCGGGAGCGAAACCACCAGAAAATATCCTGTAAAACGCGTAATTATCGGGCGGACATCGGCTTTTTCTTCAAACATGTTAAAAATTCTCGGAACGGCAGCAACTGTAATAATTGAAAAAATCGTCATAAAAAGCGGAAGCGTCAAACCATACGCAACGCCCACAAGCCCGACTTCTTTAAAGCCGCTTATGCTGTTCATAATAAATTTGTTGCTTTGATTTATGACCCATGCGCTTAAAGAAGTTGCAGCAATCGGAATTCCATACTGAAACATCGGCAAAAGAACTTTCCACTGCAAGTTCGGCTTTCTGAAATACTTCAAAATTCCGCTCTGGTAAATTAGCAAAATATCAATTAAAGTTATTGAAATTCCCATACCGAGAAGCAATGAAAGTGCGCCAAGGTTAAAGAATTTAATTATTAATATCGAAAGTCCCATTGTCAAAATCTGATTGATAATGGTTGAAAAAGTGAAGGAAATGGACTTCAATTGCGCTCTCAAAAGCTGGAACAAAAGAGCCCTTATTGCAACCGGAATAATCAAAAGCAAAATACAGAAGAAATATTTCGGCTGAATATTAAAAAAGTCGTAAAAGTTATGCCGGAACAGAAACGCAAAGACAAACATTGTACAAATATTAAACACTAATATTGTCACAAGCATGGAAAGATATTTTGGCAGCTCATCCGCAAGCTGAAAAGAACGGAAAAATCTTAAACCTGAAAGCCCGACCCAATCTGAAAAAATTATGCATAAAAATGACAAAAATGCGATTGAAAGCGAATAAAGCCCGTATTGTTCAGGAAGCAACAGGTGTGTGTAAACCGGAACAATTAAGGCGTTTCCGAGCATGCCGCAAAGCTTGGACGGTGAATATTTCACAATATCTTTAAATATTGCATTTAACTGCTCTTTATCAACCGCCTTATCTTCCGCAAACTTCATAATTATAATTCCATATAAACTTAAACTAAATTTATATTACTATAAAATTTCGGTTTACGCCAGAGGTGAGGTAGCAAAAAAATTTATGTCTGAATTTTATATATATATTATGAAAATAAATATAAATAATTTAGATACCTCAAAATTTATGGTAACAAGGAAATATAAACACGATAAAAAACTGAGAAATTTATCAATACTGGCTTCCGGGATAAATCTTAAAGTTGGAATTGACAATGCAATGTCTCATCAGCTGCCTCATATGTTGATATCATATGGATGCACCTGCCTTTGTGCAAAAATTGCGCGCGATTGCCACATGGCAGTAAAGGCTTTGGAACCCACTTATCAAAGTATTGTCAAACGGGCAAAACAGATTTATAAGCATAAGTAAGATGTGCTTAAACGATTTTTCCGAACAAATCGTATTCGTCTGCGCGTTCTATCAAAACGTTTTCCACATCACCCGGAACAACCGGTCTGTCGGATTTTGCATAAACAAGCCCATCGATTTCCGGCGCATCTGCGTATGAACGCATTATAATCACACCGTCGTCTGTAAAGCCTTCAACAATACACGGAATTTCTTTTCCGACTTTTGCCTGATTTAATTCTAAAGAAATCTTCTGCTGAAGCGCCATTAACTTTTTGTAACGTTCGTGTTTAACCTTTTTAGGAACCTGATTTGACATGTCATAAGAAACTGTATTTTTTTCACGGGAATATTCAAAAACGCCCATTCTGTCAAAGCGCATTTTTTCAACAAAATTGTAAAGATGTTCAAACTGTTCGTCAGTTTCACCCGGATATCCGACGATAAATGCTGTTCTAATTGCAACACCAGGGATTTTGTCACGGAGTTTGTTAATCAAAACTTCATAATCAAAAACCGGCCTTCTCATAGCCTCTAAAATCTGCGCATCTGAATGCTGCAGCGGCAAGTCTATATATTTAACTACTTTATCGAGTTTTGCAATAGCGTGGATAAGTTCGTCGTTCAACTGCGACGGGTATGCGTACATAATTCTAATCCAGGAAAGCCCTTCAATTTTGTTAAGCTCTTCAAGAAGTTTTGCAAGCGAAGTTTTGCCGTAAATATCAATCCCGTAACTTGTTGTATCCTGAGCAATCAAATCAATCTCTGTTACAGCTTTTTTCACGAGTTTTTTTGCTTCCTGGACAATATTTTCAATAGTTCTGGAATGATAAGCCCCTCTCAGCTGGGGAATTATGCAATAGCCGCAGTGATAATTACAGCCGTCAGCTATTTTCAGATATGAGCTTGCCCCCATTGTAATCTGCTGGCGTTCAATTTCTTCCGGATAAATATATTCCGGCTTTTCAGAAATCTTTTCAATATATTCGTCGGTTTTCTCGTCGGCAATACGATTGATTACATTAACAATTTCACTTATATCAGAAGTGCCGAGCATTGCAGCAACTTCAGGAATAGCTTTTTTCAATTCAGCCTTGTGCTTTTGGGGAAGGCAGCCGGTGACGATAACTTTTTTCCCTTCATTAATCATCTGAAGAATTGATTGAACAGACTCTTTTTCGGCATCGTGAATGAAAGAACAGGTATTTACAATAACAATTTGCGCCTCGTTTTCATCGAGCGTAATTTCATGCCCTTTTTGAGCCAAAAGCCCGAGCATTAATTCACTGTCAACAAGATTTTTCGCACATCCGTGATTTAGCAATGCAACTTTCATTATTTACCTCTTTTACTTACAGATTAATACAGCCGGTGCCGCGCAAAACCTCCGCGCTTCACTTTCAAAACAAGTCTAACATGAATAACTTTTTTTGTAATTAAGCTTGCAGGCAATTTAAATCATTCTATACTATTCTTTTTCTGCTGAAATTTGGCCGTAGGTAATCCAAGCCGATAAAACATGCTGAACATTATCAATTCGAATTACCTTGGATTTGTCATTTGAATTTGAAAGTTTCCAATAAGCATCTGTCGGGATTCCGCCCCTGCGCTCACCGTCTTTAACCTGAAAACGGCTCAGAAAATCCGTTCCAAGATTTAAGGCCTTAAGAATTTTTTCTTTTAACTTTTTATCGTCCGTGCAGTAATATATTGCAACAAGCCCTTCCATAATTGTTCCAATACTGCATAAACGCACATTTTCAACAAACCCGCCGCGATAAGTATTTCCTTTATCAGTGATCTGTTTAGGAAGAATATAATTTGCCATTTGTTCTGCATGCTTTTGCAAAAGCACTTTTTGCTCTTCTGTCAAGCCATTATCAGGAGTTTCAAAAAGTTTTTTTGTGGCAAGCATAGCCCAATGGTCAAACGGAACATTTAATCCTGCATCTTTTCTTGAATTTGCAAGATATAAAAGTGCTTTTTTAGAAGTTTCAAGCCATTTTTTGTCAGGGTCAACTTCATACAGGAAAAGCAAGCCGTAAGCAACTTCACCGGGATAATAAAGCGAAACGAATTTGTCATCTTTTTCCCGCTGCGGTACGTTATATTTTGAATAAAAACTCCCGTCAGGTTTTTGCATATAAACAGTAAAATTGCCCAAACCTCTTAAAATTTTTAAATCAATTTTGCCTTCCGGATAAAGATTTGAAAGCCCTATTAAAGCAAGGCCTGTGCCGCCGACTTTTGCCTGCGGGTATTCCAGCTTCTCTTCTGACGGTTTTGACACAACCGCATACATATCAGGAGAAATTTGTTTTACATAATTTTCTACAAAATACTTTGAAGCTAAATATCTTTTTTCGCGCAAAGTATTGTCGTTTAAAACTCTTTCGCAAAGATACATAGAATATAGAGTTCCGGCATGTCTTAATGCGTTATATTTAACATCTCTGTATTTAATTTCGGGATTTACGTTAGAATGGTATACGAACCTTCCGTTTTCACGCGTGCTGTTTTGTATATAATAAATCGCAAGCTGAATTGCATTATCAAGACCATTTTTACCTTCAGAAGCAGAAGCCGCAGGTTTTCTTGTAAATGAATATAAAAATATTATAAAAATCAAAACAGATAATGTTATAAAAACAGTTTGCTTCATAAAAATCCTTTCAGCCATCTAATCCATTGAAAAAATTATAACATATTTTTTTAAAATTTCTAACCTCCTTGCTGATTTTTTATTATACTTTAATCATGACAATTTACGGTGACAAAATTTTTAAAAACCCTGTAAAAATTCTTTGCGCATTCACATCAAGCGAAGTCAAAACTGCCTTTGACGAGATTGAAAGGCTCAGGAAAAAATATTTTCTTGTCGGATATTGCAGATATGAAATGAAAAATATTTTTTCAGACGAAAATTTTTCATATCCGCTTCCGCTTTTGTATTTTGAAGTTTTTGAGGAGTTTGAGGAATTTTCACCGGAACCTGCAGAAGAAATTAAAATAAATCCTGTTCCTACAATCGATTTTGAAGAATATGACAGTGCAATAAATAAAATCAAAGAGGAAATTGCGAACGGAAACACCTACGAAGTCAATTACACGATGGATTTCAATGTTGAATACAATGGCAGTGAGCTGGCACTTTATAATTCACTTTTAGAAAGGCAAAAAACGCCATTCAATGCGTTTTTTAAAAATGAGTTTGACACAATTTTATCTTTTTCGCCCGAATTGTTTTTTGAAATCGAGAACGGCAAAATTCTTACACGCCCGATGAAAGGAACAATTGCGCGCGGCAAAACAAAAGAGGAAGATTTAACCAACATAGAATTCTTAAAAAACGATATCAAAAACCGCGCTGAAAATGTTATGATAGTGGATTTGCTGCGAAACGACCTTGGGCGTATTGCAAAAACCGGTTCTGTCAAAGTTAAAAAACTTTTTTCGATTGAAACACACAAAACTCTTCATCAAATGACTTCTGAAATCACCGCTGAACTCAATGAAGACACTAGTTTATACGAAGTTTTCAAAAGCATTTTTCCATGCGGCTCAATCACGGGCGCCCCAAAAATCAGCACAATGAAAATTATCGACAAAATAGAAAAAGGCAAAAGAAATGTTTATTGCGGCGCAATCGGAATTTTATCACCGGAAAAATGTGTTTTCAGCGTTCCAATCCGGATTTTGCAGCGTCAAAAGGATGAAAAAGTTTTTAAATATCGTGCAGGCGGGGCAATCGTCTGGGACAGCCTTGCAAAAGACGAATGGGAGGAGGTTTTTACGAAAATGAAGTTTTTACAGCCTGATTTCAATCTCATTGAAACAATGCTGGTGAAAAACGGCAAAATTTTATTTGAAAAAGAACATTTTGAAAGACTGTCAAAATCAGCAAAAACTTTAGGCTTTCCTGTACCGAAAATTTTCTTTGACAACACTGAAAAGGTTCAACTTTCTCAAAAAATCAACAACGGAATTCTTCGGGTGCTTTATTCTAAAAAAGGCGAATTTGAATTTGAATTAAAAGAACTTAAGCCGAATTCCAATAACAAAATAATTTTCAGCGAAACGCCGGTCAACAGCAAAAATATTTTTCTTTATCACAAAACAAATTTTAAACCCTGGTTTGAAAAAGCTTATGAAAAAATCCGAAACAATGAAGTTTTTGATGTGATTTTCTACAACGAAAATAATGAAATCACCGAGGGCGCACGAAGCAATATTATAATTGAAAAGAACGGAAAACTTTTCACTCCGCCGATAAAATGCGGACGGCTCGACGGAATTTATTTAAAAAATATGAAAAATATTGAAGAAAAAATTCTTTTCAAATCCGATTTAGAAAACGCAGATAGAATCTTTTGTGTAAATTCCGTTCGAGGCTGCGTGGAGGTGCGATTTTGAAACCGATAATTATGATTGACAATTATGATTCATTCACCTTTAACATAGTTCAATATTTACTGGAAATCGGTGCTGAAGTTGAGGTTTTTGAGAACGATAAAATTACGATAAAAGAACTTACTGCAATGGATTTTGAACATTTAATCCTTTCGCCCGGCGCCGGCAACCCTGACACCGCAGGGATTTGCATACCAGCACTTGCGCATTTTTACAAAAGCAAAAAAATCCTCGGAATTTGTCTCGGGCATCAGTGCATTGCACAATTTTTCGGCGGCAAAATTATAAAAGATGAAAAGCCGACTCACGGCAAAGTTTCAAAAATAATTCATAATCAAAAAGGGATTTTCAACGGACTTGCACAGAATTTCAAGGCAACCCGCTATCATTCGCTGATTGTTGAGCGTTCCTGTTTTCCGGAAGAACTCGAAATCACAGCGAAAACCGAAAACGGTTTAATAATGGGAATTGCGCATAAAACACTTCCTATTTTCGGGGTTCAATATCATCCGGAAGCGATTTTGACCGAATTCGGACATGAATTATTGGAGAATTTTGTATACAAAACCGCCGGAGTTTAAAAAGTTATTTCAGCTTTAATACAGCGCTGTGACGGTTTGTAGTGGCCTGTTCTTTTCTGTATGAAAAGAACATATCATTATCACAAACCGTACAATACGGACAGACATCAACCTGTTCAACTCCGGCTTCATTAAGCTGACGCCGGTTAATTTCTTTTAAATCCACAAAATATTCGCCGTTTCTGTTCTCCCAAACGCCATCTGTATCAGAAATAGTTGAAAGAAGTTTCTCCAAAACATCTTCTCCGACATTGTAACAGCAAAATGAAATCGCCGGCCCGATTGCAGCTTTTAAATCCGTCAGCTTTGAGCCGAATTCTTCAACCATTTTTCGAACGGTTAAAACTGAAATTTTTCCGGCGGTTCCGCGCCAGCCGGCGTGTGAAACTGCACCAATATTGAGTTTTTTATCATAAATTATCACAGGAGTACAATCTGCAAAGTTCAAAAACACAGCCTGCTCTTTGTTTGTCAAAATCAACCCGTCGCAGTCAGGATAATCTGATTTTCCAATACGTGCAGCTTCAATATTTACAGAATGCGTTTGAGACGGATTAATGAAGTTCTCAGGAGCAATCTCGAGAACTTCACAGAACATTTTTTTATTTCCCGCAACAAGGTTTTGAAAATCATCCTCTTTACTTTTAATCACACTTTCTCTTGTTGTAAAAAAATGTTCAACCCCGTCTAAAATATCAGATTTCATTATAGTTTTGCCGTTAATTTTATCAAAATAAAACAATATTAAAATCTCTCCTTTATTTTATAATACACCAAAAGTTTTACGCCGGCTATACAATAGAAACTTTTCAAAATGGATGTTAATTTGACAGGGTCATAATAAAAAGGAGAATAAACATGAATTTCAGAAGTTATGTTGTAGAATTTATAGGAACATTCTTTCTAGTATTTACAATCGGCTGCGTATCACTGCTCGGGGGCGACGGGGTTATAAATGCAATTGCAATAGGTTTTGCGTTGATGATTATGGTTTATGCCGGCGGCTTTATAAGCGGAGGACATTATAATCCGGCAGTTTCACTTGCGGCAGCAATAAGAGGTGCACTTCCGTGGATTGAATTTCTTCCGTATGTAATTTCACAATTGCTCGGAGCAGCGTTGGCGGTTTTAATTGTTAATCATTTTTCGGGCCATGTCGGCAACTTTGAAGGCTGTGCGTTCAACTTCTGGCCGATGGCGGTCGGAGAATTTCTGTTTACTTTTGCACTTTGCTATGTTGTTTTGACAACCGCAACAAACAGAGAAACTCGCGGTAATTCATACTACGGTCTTGCAATAGGTTCCGCTGTTACAGTTGGGATTTTTGCAGCTGGAGGAGTATTGTGCTACGGCGCATTTAATCCTGCTGTTGCAATGTCTTTAGGCATGATGAATATTGCATGCTGGTACAGCGTTTTTGTGACTATTGCTGCGAATTTGGTTGCAGGGATTGCAGCCGCACTGGTTTACAAATATACAGCACCGGATAAAATTGAAATTAACCTATAGTATCATATTTTTCCGGGATATCCAGTTTTCCGCGGGCAAGACGCATTGACGTTCTTGCCGCGGTTTCGGGATAACTTTGCATGTCTTTGATACGTTCTTTTTTAATTATTTCAGCAATTTTTTTAAGATGTCTTGGAAGATTTATATTAATCTCAGGGCGTAAAGCAACCCATGCCGGAAAAACCATTCCGCTTTTTGCATTATTACAGTCTTTGCAATATCCTACTTTATTGGCATAATCATCCTTTCCGCCGTTAGACTTCGGGTTTATATGGTCAACTGTTAAAACGGAAAGTTTAAATATATTTTGTATCATCGCCTTAGCCTGACTGCCTGTTTTTTCAACAACAAGCGGAGGTGGGCTTACAAGAGCATCTTTCAAATAAAGCTCCTTTATATTACGTTTCGAAATTTTTATTAAAGTTTTTTTATATGGTGATGTCATCCTATTCAGCGTGTCAGAAACCAGTTCATCATATTCATCGTATCGAAACAGTTCGGAAGGCTTCATTCTTGAGTATTTATTGTCAATTTTATATATAAAATCATTCAAAAGTTCTTTGTCAAAATTGTTATACTTACGTTTTTTAGAAAACTCAAATATTTCTTTCTTAATGTTTTGCATTTCATGTTTTATGTCCTGTTTGCTCAAATATTGCAAAGATAGCATAACATCTTCTTCTTTTATCTCCGGATTAGTCTGCAAAAGCCTGTTGAAGCGTTTTTGTATTATTGCGCCTTTGGCAGTAAGATGTTTTGAATATAAATTTGACAAATTATTTAACTCATGCAAATTTTCGCACCTGTTAATTTCTTTAAAAAGATTCAGTTTTTGTTTGTGCGTAAGAGTTTCAACACCGCAGCAGGCGCATGGAATGCCTTCATAATCTTCAAAGATATAATCACTCTTCATCTCTTTAAAAACTTTATCCTGAGCTTCACTTATTATGTTATTGCGGGATAATTTTATTTTTCCTTTTGTAACGGAATTTACCGCCCCCATAAACTCATAAAGATATGAATTATTACCGCTAAGCTTATTTTCGGCAATAGCATAACTGATATCATCTGCGTACTGTTTTACCCGTCCGGCACCCTCAGGCGAATTTGCAATATATCTGAAGGCAGAATATTTAGGTGAACAATCCCGGCAGATAAGCATATTGTTAAATCTTTTGTCGGTTTCGATATTCGTATATACTTTAGTGAGCTTGTTTTGGGAGTAAGAAAGCATGTTTTTTACAATATACCCCTGTTCTGACAATCCTTCGCTCTTGTCTGGATTGTATTGGAGAGCAATATGGTATGTATAGATATTTTGAATATTATGCTTAACGTTAGTATAGATCTCCCATCTCTTGTCACTTTCAAGAGAGCCCAGAGTTTTAAGTAATTCTTCTTTTAACACCGCGGCTTTTGGAATTCCAGAAACAGATTTAAGATACTGGCTGCAATTAAGAATTTTTTCTTTGTCAGCGTCCGAAAAAACTTCTTTTTTAAGCAGTTCGGCTAAATAGTCCGCTTGAGAATTAAGTACGCGTGCCATAAGTTTGGAGGTTCCGCTTCTTTGGATTTTATGAACTTCCGAAATTGGTTTGTCTGGTTCATTTTGAGCAATACGATTAACATAGTAGATATACATTTTAAACTTTGAATGAAAATAATCCTGATTTTTGGTTAAAAATTTTGCATATTCAGACAAATTGTGAATATTTTCTGCTTTTCGGACAAGCTCATTCAAAGATTGGCTGCTCAGCATTTTTTCTCCGCATGCCGGACAGTGAATATCATCCAAAGACAAAAGCTGCTTTTGGAAAGCTTCCACGTTTTCACCAAAATTAATCAGCGCATTTGAATAAAATCCGGAATGAGGAATATGCCCAAATGAACGTTGTCCCGTTTTGGATTCTGCGAAATTCAAGGGTTGACGCTTCTGCTGGTTTTGCAGACTTTGTTGTCTATAATTTATAATCGGGGTTATTTTCATAAATTTATCTTATGTATATTGTTCATTTATTATAAACCGCAAAAGAATATTTTTTGCGGAATAATACATAAATTTTACAAATTCTACATAATTTGAGAAGTTATTAATTTATGATATATTAATACTATGAAAAAGATTGTTTCAGGGATATTTATATTCTTATTTTTGTCTGTTTTGCAGAATTCCTGTTCTGCGTCAGAAGTAAGTTTTATATACATAAACGGGTCAAATAACAACAACGAAAAAATGAAAAACTGGTTTGAAAAAGGAGTGAACAAACTCCATCCGGTTTTGAAAAAAAGATTTGAAGAAAATGAACAGATTAAACAGCTTATGCTAAGCAGCGAGGGCTTAAATATTGCAGAAAATCCGGAAATCTTCTTTTGGGGAGATTTAAGCAAAACTGATTTGGAATTTGTTCACCAGCAGCTTGATATTTCAAAAAACTTCAGCCCGACAGTTGCATATCAGGTAAGAAGTTTAATAACACAGTATATGCATGACGCAATTTGGGTGCAAAAATCTCATCACATGCAGCCGATTGTACAAAATTTGAATGAAAAAATAAAAAAAGAGCAAGAAGCCGGGCGTTCCGTTATACTTTACGGATATTCAGCAGGAACGTTTATTACGTATGAATATTTGTTCAACACGCTGACATATATTAATCTTTCTGAACTTTTCAACGCAATTAAAGTTTCTGATGAGGTAAGAGAATTTGTTAAAAACAATCCTCGAAAAGATACTTGTATTGCAGCACTCGCCGAAGGCAAAATCGGAGTTGTATCTTCTGGCGGAAAACTTATTTTTGACAATAATGACGAGTCATTAAAAAAACATTATCTTGAAATAGACAGTGCAACAGAAAAAGTTTGTTCGCCCAAGGGCGCGGTTAGAGGTGTTGTAAATTTTGCAAGTCCGCTTGTGCTGTTTTACTCTGACCTTGCTGATTCAGATTACGAATTAACCTATTATAACAAACTGATGTTGAAATATATAATGGAGAACGGACTTTTCATGTTAACTGTAAATTTCCGTGAAGACCCGCTCGGATTTCCAACCTCAAAAAATTTGACTTATGAAGAAATGGAAGAACTGCTTAAATTTCAATTTGCAAACCCCTCCGGCTTTGTATTTGATAATTCCTCTGCCTGGAGCTGGCGTCCGTTCTTCCTTGCTCATACTTCATACTGGTCTGCTAAAAAACAGTTTTCAAAAGCAGTTGTAAACAGCATTGTTGAAGGCTACAGATACCAGTATGATAAAACTTACAGAGCAAAAATGCAGAAAAAAAGCAAAAAATATGAATTACTATAATAAATACAATGAGGAAATAAAATGACAGAAAAATTTGATTTTACAGAAGGCGTTCAATTTGACCCGGGATTTATTTGCAACCTTAATGCTTTTGTACCAAGTATAGATTATATTTATTCTGATTTAAACAGGCTCAGAAATTTTAATCAAAAAAAATTGAAATTCAAAATGTATTATCACAAAATCTTAAATTTAATTGATAATTATATCGGATTTTATCTTGGCTGCATTCTTTGGGCTGCCTGCATAAATGATTTGGACAAACCAATATTGAATAATCTTTGCTTTGGCGCAGATTACGAGGAAAAAGAAACAATTGGTGAAGTTCAATTCGTAAGAGAATATCTTGCGCAATTTGTAAAAGATGTTAAATATTATCTCGGGCAGGATTATAAAATTAATGACTTGCAGATAAAAATCCTTGATGAATATGAAGAATTTCTAAAACTAAACAAAGGTTTCACAACACTCAAAAACGCAAATGACCTTGTTCTGAACAAGGGAGTTAAAACCTTAAAAGGCGCAGAAAAAGATTTAATTCTTGAAAAAATTGCTGAGGTTGTAGAAAGCGGAAATTTCAAAGAATTTTATCCGTTGAACGAAAACCTTTTTGCTCAAAAAGCAGCGGTTTAGAAAGACCAAATTGCAGAAAAAATGGATTTAAAAGACAAAGTATATTCAATGTTCATTTTAGGTACAGCCGGCGGCGGATATGAGAAAGCTCTCAAGCGTCCGCTCGGCGGCCTGATATTTTTTACCTATGATATTGAGTCAAAAGAACAATTTAAAAAGTTAATATCAGATATAAAAAAGAAAGCTTCACATCCGCTTCTTTTATCAATTGACCAGGAAGGCGGCCGTGTAGAAAGAACTGAAAATATACATAACGGCAAAAAATATTTATCAGCAAGATTTGCCTTTGAAAAAGGCGGGGAGTTTCTAAAAAACCAGACAAAAGAAATTGCACGGGAATTGGCGGAATTCGGGATTAATCTAAATTTTGCCCCCTGCATTGATGTCAATACAAATCCCGACAATCCTATTATCGGCGAACGGTCTTTCTCAAACAAATGCGAAGATGTAATTAAAGCAGAAAAAATAGTTTCTGAAACCTATTTTGAAAATTGTATTATTCCATGTGTCAAGCATTATCCCGGACATGGCGATGCTGACACCGACAGCCATTTAAGCCTTCCAGTTATAGATTTGCCGCTTGACGAAATGGAGAAAACTCATATCGCGCCATTTAAATCCGCAGTTGAAAACGGTATTGAAATGATTATGGCAGCGCATCTTCATTGTACCTGTTTTGATAAAGAAACTACTCCGGCTTCATTAAGTTTAAATGCCTTATCATATCTTCGCGAAAATCTTCACTATGACAGGATTATAATCTCTGATGATATGATTATGAAAGGCGTTGCAGGCTACGGCATGACTGAAGCCTGTATCAAAGGTATTAAAGCCGGGCTGAACATGTTTATTTATAGAAATTCAAACCCTGAAACTATTGCTATGATTGAAAATCTGGCAGAAATTGCCCAATCGGACAACGAACTCAAAAAAAATATCTTAAACTCTTTTGAAAAAATCGAAGCTTTAAAAAAACGTACAATAAACTCTTTTTTGTAAACTAATCTTATGACACTTGAAACTTGCTTAAAACAAGGGTTTCAGACATAAAATAGCCTTTCTGCAAAGCTTGTTTTTTAAGTTTTTGTAACGATTTGACAAAAATAAAACATGTTTTTACTCGTTTTTGCTAGTATTAAATAGTTGGTAATTTGAAATGGTATGTTTACCCTGCTAACCCAGTAAGCTACCGAAAGGAAATTTTTTAATGAACAAACTTTTTATTGTACTTTTGACACTTCTATTTAACGTACAACAGGCAAATGCAATGAATGTAGATTTATTTATGGACAAATACATTGCTCCGGTTTCGGATACGGTTGCCTCATGGATTTTTTATCCGGTTAAAATAGGTTCGTCAAGCGTACCAATAATTATATTCTGGATTTTAGCTGCCGGAATATTTTTCACATTGTTTTTCAGAGGAATTTCAATATGGGGTTTAAAACATGCTATTGATGTTGTCTGCAAACCGGCCGACAAGTCTTCTGACGGCAACGGTGAAGTTTCATCATTTCAGGCGCTAGCAACTGCGCTCTCAGGAACAATAGGAATCGGAAGTATTGCAGGGGTTGCTATTTCAATTTCAATAGGCGGACCCGGTGCAGCCTTCTGGATTTTTGCAGGTGCAATCCTCGGTATGTCCATTAAATTTGTAGAAGCTTCGCTTGCTGTTAAATACAGAAGATTTAACCTTGACGGGACAGTTTCAGGCGGACCGATGCATTATATTGCGCACGGTTTAACCAGAAAGAAAATGCGCTGGCTTGGACAGCCTCTGTCAGCTGTTTTTGCAGTGCTTTGTATAGGCGGCGCTATTTCAGGCGGAAACATGATTCAGATTAACCAATCTGCACATCAGTTAATTCTGATTACAGGTGGCGAACACAGTTTTATGCACGGATATACATGGGTATTCGGGCTTTTGATAGCAGTGCTTGTGTGGCTTGCTGTTGTTGATGGGATTAAAAGTATTTCTAAAGTTACGACCATTCTTGTTCCTGCAATGTGCTTCCTGTATATAGGAGCAGGCCTGGTTGTTATTCTTGCAAACTTTGTACACATACCGCATGCGATTGCACTTATTGTAAGAGAAGCATTTTCACCGCATGCAGTTGCCGGAGGTATTTTCGGAACAATAATTATCGGACTCAGACGCTCGGTACAATCAAACGAAGCCGGAACCGGTGCGGCAGCAATCGCTTACGCTACAGTTAAAACTAACGAACCCGTTTCACAAGGCTTTGTAGCTCTTCTGGAAACCTTACTGACAGGTATTTTATGTTTGCTTACTTCATTTGCAATTGTATTTTCAGGAATATTAGACCAAACACAGGTCGGACAAATTTCAGGTATTGAACTTGCAAGCTCTGCGTTTGAATCAGTTATTTCTTTCTTCCCGTATATTTTATCAGCAGTTGTTATAATGTTTGCACTATCCACATTAATAAGCTGGGCATATTACGGACAGAAAGCCTGGACCTTCCTCGTTGGTGAAGGACACAAACGCAACCTTGCATTCGACGTTGTGTATTGTATTTTCGTTGTTGTAGGTTCAGCAATGAACGTAGCTTCAGTAATTAACATTACGGACGCAATGATGATTGCAATGTCTGTTCCAAACATTATTGCACTGTACATTCTGGCTCCGGAAATTAAAAACGACTTAAAACTTTATTGCAAAAACCACAATATCGGCAAATTCATAGTTCCGGATTGGATTAAATCAGTAACGCCGGCAGCTATTGCGGCAGAAAAAGGTGAAACATGTCCGATAACCAAATAATTGTAACGGTTTCCGGTGTTGACAAGGTCGGAATTGTAGCAAAAGTTACAGCCGTGCTCGCACAATACGAAGTTAATATTGAAGATATAAAACAAACACTTATGCAGGGACATTTCGTAATGTTTTTGCTCGGAAACATTGAAAATTCAAAATATGCATTTAAAGAAATCAAAGACGCTTTAACACAAGCAGGCAAAGAACTCGGAATGGAAATATGGGTTCAGCGTAAAGAAATTTTCGATAACATGCATAATGTATAAAAATTAAAAACCAACCTTTCTTGATAAACCTAAAAAAGCTCCGGTTCACGAAATACGCCGGAGCTTTTAAATATACCTGCAATCCCGATTTTCTTAACAAAACCCTTGTAAAAGTTGCGTTTTTGTCATAACATTAGGTCATAGGAATTTAAGGAGATATTATGAACGAGGTTTTAAAAAAATCAGCAGCCGAACAGAGCAAAGCTTTAAAAAACAAAGAAATTTCAGCGGTTGAACTTACAAATGCCGCTTTTGAAAGAATAAATGAAGTCGAAGAAAAACTTGGCGCCTTCAATTCTTTAACAAAGGAAAGAGCGCTTGAAACAGCAAAAAAAGTTGACGAAAAAATTGCAAAAGGCGAAGAACTTCCGCTTTTAGCCGGAATTCCTCTTGCGCTTAAAGACAACATGAACCTAATCGGGTCAAAAACAACAGCGTCTTCAAAAATTTTGGAAAACTTTGTTTCACCTTTCAATGCGACGGTTAGTGAAAAACTTTTAAACAACCTTGTTCCGATTGTCGGAAAAGCAAACCTTGATGAATTTGCAATGGGTTCTTCAAACGAAAACTCAGCTTTCAAAAAAGTTCATAATCCGTGGGATTTGAAGAAAGTTCCGGGCGGCTCATCTGGCGGTTCAGCAGCAAGTGTTTCCTCTTGTGAAGCAACTCTTGCACTTGGTTCTGACACAGGCGGCTCAATCCGTCTTCCTGCATCTTTCTGCGGAATTGTTGGTATGAAACCGACTTACGGACGCGTTTCCAGATACGGTTTGATTGCATTTGCATCTTCACTCGACCAAATCGGACCTTTCGCAAGAACGGTTGAAGATGCGGCTAATCTGCTTGAAGTTATCTCCGGCCACGACCCGAAAGACAGCACTTCTTTAGATTTGCCGGTAGAAAATTATGCAGCGCACCTTAACGATGACATCAAAGGATTGAAAGTCGGCGTCATTAAAGAACTTATGACAGAAGGTTTGTCTGATGATGTTGCGGCGGCTATGCAAAAAGCAATTGAGGATTACAAAAAATTAGGTGCTGAAATTGTTGAAATTTCATTGCCGAATTTAAAATATTCAATCGGAATTTACTACATTTTGGCAACGGCCGAATGCTCCTCAAACCTTGCGCGCTTTGACGGCGTAAAATACGGTTACAGAACTCCTGATGCCAAAAACTTAATGGAAATGTACACAAAAACAAGAGCCGAAGGTTTCGGGCCGGAAGTTAAACGCCGAATAATGCTTGGAACTTACGCATTGTCATCGGGCTATTATGATGCTTATTACAAAAAAGCACAACAAATGAGGGCTCTGGTAACTCAGGACTTTGTTGAAGCGTTCAAAAAAGTTGATATACTTATTTCACCAACCTGCCCGAACACGGCATTTGAACTCGGTGCAAAATCAAGTGACCCGCTTGCAATGTATTTAACAGATATTGCAACAATTTCTGCAAACCTCGCCGGAATTCCCGGAATGAGTGTTCCCGCTGGATTTGACAAAGACGGAATGCCGATTGGTTTACAAATTCTTGCGCCTCAATTGCAGGAAAGCAAATTATTCAACGCGGCTCACAAGTTTGAAAGAGCAAATGAATATTATTTGCAATTGGCAAAAATTTAAAAGTTTATACCATAACAAC
Organism: uncultured bacterium; assembly: GCA_900551915.1. GTDB lineage: Bacteria > Cyanobacteriota > Vampirovibrionia > Gastranaerophilales > Gastranaerophilaceae > Scatenecus > Scatenecus faecavium. Next base: position 25,916 of record URXT01000013.1, on the reverse strand, counting down.
CAGCGAAAAAGCGGCTTAACGGCTGCTTTTTTGTTTTAAAAGCTAAAAGCCCGACCCGTGGATAAGTTTCTGGAAAAAGACAAATACGCAATAGCCGAATCCGCCGACTATTCCCAAAAGCCCGAGCAAATACCAAATATAATTCGGAATTCCTTCTTCAAGAAGTTCTTCATGAATTATTCTGCAAGGCTTTCCCATATCACGCATTATTGAGCAGATTTTTTTAACGTCTTTTTTAAATTGCAGATAAATTACAGTATTAGTTTTTGTTTCCAGCTTAAACATAAGTTCTGCGTTGACAAGCCTGACATACTGAGAAAACAAACACGGAAACCAAAACATTGTAGGACGTTCTTCCATCTCTATCCTTACACGCTCAACTTTATCAAGATTTAAACGAACCCTGTCATCAAAAATTACAACTTTAGCATTTGTATCAATAACCATTTTTTTAAAGCCGCCCATATCCCAATACTTAAGCATTGGTTTATAGAGGAATATGTCGTATAGGATTAACATAAAAAATGGCAGAAAAAGAAAATTGCTTTGCTGGTAAAAAGCAACAGCAACCCAGCCATAAACAAAAGATATGACCATCGCAATATACATAATCGTTTTGGTATATAAATATGAAGTTTTTATTTGCGGATAAAAAGTGTATTTTGCCATGTAATTAAGAATAGCCTTTTGTTTTTCAAAAGTCAATAAGCGTTAAACTTTCATGTTTAACGCTTATCCAGCTTAGAACTTATGTTGCACTTAATCTGAAACTTCGAATATCTACTTTTTTCTCAAAATCGAGTTTAAATTCTTTTGCACCAAGCGTAATTGTTTGAGGAAGTTTCATAATATCCGGCTGCACAATTAGCGAGAATGTGTTTATTCCGTTGAATTCTTTTAAATCCTTAACGATTTCTTTTGCTTCGTCACTGTCTGCGCCATATTTTGCCGAAACAATACTGTACCAATATTCTCCGCTTTTGGGTTCATAAGTTTCATAGCGCTCGGACAAAATAATTTTGCCATCGTTTGATTCTTTGTTCAAATCTGCCATAAATACTCCTTAACTATTTGAGACGAAATTAATTTATATATGCCACAGTCAGAGAAGAATATAACATTATCATCACACTTTATGGTTAAAACCTTTTTCTTCAGGCTGAATTTCTTCCAAAGTGGTGTTTTGCGACCCAAATCCGAAGCCGAAAAGTGAAAATTTAAATTTATTTTCAGCATGCTGCGGCTGATTTACAGAAGTTCTTGCTTCTTGAAGTTTGTTGAGTTCTGCTAAAGATCTCATAGCGCTAATGTTTGTCATAACTGACTCCTCTCTTCTGACTGATAAAGTGCAACCATTTATAATTAATATAAAAATTTGCAGAAGAAGGAATTTCGGCATGTCCATTTTTTGTTACATTACGTAATATAATTATCAAACTGGCATAAAAGTTTAGTTTATGATAAAATAAATTTCGTTAAGTATTATTTAAATAAAAGGAGAGCCTAAAAATGCTTGATATCATTGACTTTCAGCCAGGGGGGGGGGGGCTGTTCGACTAAATTCCCCAATTTAAAAATTTCATCTTTACTGCATTCCTGTTCGTGCAAACGAAATAAATTATACTTTATACAAAACGCTTTCACATTGGCTGAAGTATTAATAACACTTGGTATTATTGGAATTATTGCAGCAATGACTTTGCCGACAGTTATAAACAAAGTCAATGAATTTATTTTAAAACAACAGTTTAAAAAGGTTTATAACATATTACAGAATGGTCAAATGCGGATATACGCTGATACTGAAAGCTATTACAATTGTTACTACATAAAAGATACTGTTAAGGTTACAATAAGAGATTGTCGTGCTATGGGCGAACATCTGAAAAAATTACTAAATCCAATTTCTATATGTGAAGACAATGCGTATTCAAAAGGCTGTATCCCAAAATACAAAGGTATAGACACAGTTCAACTGGAAAATAATCCGGACGCTGATATAGAAAGCACACTTCGAAATTGTCCCGGTTTCACAGAAGAAAGTATTCTAAATCAAGATGAAACATGGGTTTTAAAAGATGGAACAATAATAGGTTGGTATAAGTATAACAACTCAAAATACGGACCTTTGATATATGTCGACATTAACGGAAATAAAAGACCAAACAAATGGGGATATGACATTTTTCCTATGATATGGCGTGGGGATGAAAAACTTGTACGGCTTGATGCAAACGGAGTATGCACAGTGGCAGAAAAAGGCGGTAAAAGCAGCAAGCAAATGCTGGAAGATGTCTGGAAGTAAAATTGTAATAAGTCTGCACAAAATTTTTCGGCGACAATGCCGCAATCAAACTATCAGAAAGAAAAAGAACAAGCCTAATGGCTTGTTCTTTTTTGCTGTGAGAATTATTAACTGAATATTTTTGAAATTTAGAGAGATTCTTTGCCGTTTTGAAATTCTTTGAATTATATCTGAAGAAATTTATAAACGGCTCAGAATGATCTGCTATTTTTGTTATTCTTTAGTATACTCTGCATCAATTACGTCATCATCTTTGTTTTCAGTGCTTTGTGAAGATGAGGCGCTTTCGCTTGACGCTGTTGACTGTTCTTCTTTCTGAACAGCTTCGTAAGCTTTTTGTGAAATTGAGAACATTGTTTGCTGCAATTCATCTGACAATTTTTTCAACTCATCAGTTGATTTGTTTTCATCAATTGCTTTTTGAAGAGCGGCCTTTTGTTCATCAAGTTTTGATTTGTCAGCCGCATCGATTTTGCCTTCAAAATCCTTTACAATTCTTTCGGCAGAACCGATTAAGCTTGTTGCATTGTTTTTAATTTCAGCTTCTTCTTTTTTCTTCTTGTCTTCAGCTGCGTTAGCTTCGGCTTCTTTAACCATTTTGTCAATATCAGCTTCTGAAAGGTTAGAAGAATTTGTAATAGTAATTTTTTGTTCTTTGTTTGTTGCTTTGTCTTTTGCTGAAACATTTACAATACCGTTTGCATCGATATCAAAGGTAACTTCGATTTGCGGCAAACCTCTCATTGCCGGCGGAATACCGTCAAGTCTGAACATACCTAAAGATTTGTTATCTTTAGCCATTGGTCTTTCACCTTGAAGAACATGAATATCAACGGCAGTCTGGTTATTTTCAGCAGTTGAGAATACTTGTGATTTAGAAACCGGAATTGTTGTGTTTCTCGGAACAAGAGGTGTCATAACACCGCCTAAAGTTTCAATACCCAAGGTCAACGGTGTTACGTCAAGAAGAACGATGTCTTTAACTTCACCTGCAAGAACGCCGGCCTGAATTGCAGCACCTACAGCAACAACTTCATCAGGGTTAACTGACTGGTTAGGTTCTTTACCTGTGTATTCTTTTACAAGCTGTTGAACAGCCGGAATACGGGTTGAACCGCCGACTAATACAACTTCGTTAATATCTGATTTTGTAACACCTGCATCTTTTAAAGCATTTTCAACCGGAGTTTTACATCTGTTCAAAAGGTCACGGCACAAATCTTCAAATTTAGCTCTTGTTAAGCTCAAATCTAAGTGTTTCGGGCCGTTTGCATCAGCCGTAATGAACGGAAGGTTGATATTTGTTTCCATAACTGATGACAATTCGCATTTAGCTTTTTCAGCGGCTTCTTTAACACGCTGCATAGCTTGTTTGTCACCGCGAAGGTCAATACCTTCCTGTTTTTTGAATTCATCGCAAATCCAATCCATAACTTTCTGGTCGAAGTCGTCACCGCCTAAGTGAGTATCACCGGAAGTTGAAAGAACTTCGTGAACACCGTCGCCTATTTCAAGGATTGATACATCGAAAGTACCGCCGCCTAAGTCGAATACAAGAACTTTTTCTGATTTTTCTTTTTCTAATCCGTAAGCAAGAGCGGCTGCTGTCGGTTCGTTTACGATACGAAGAACGTCAAGACCTGCGATTTTACCGGCGTCTTTTGTAGCTTGTCTTTGAGCATCGTTAAAATATGCCGGAACTGTAATTACAGCGGAAGTAACTTTTTCACCCAAATATGCGCTTGCATCATCAGCTAATTTTCTCAAAATCATAGCTGAAATTTCTTGCGGAGTATAATCTTTTCCATCAATATTAACTTTATAATCTTCGCCCATGTGTCTTTTAATTGAAGCGATAGTTTTATCAGGGTTAAGAATTGCCTGACGTTTTGCTAGTTGACCAACAAGTTTTTCACCTGTTTTTGAAAAGCCAACGATTGAAGGGGTTGTACGAGAACCTTCAGCGTTAGCTATAACTGTTGGCTTACCGCCTTCCATGACTGCTACAACCGAGTTTGTTGTACCTAAGTCAATACCAATTGTTTTTGCCATAATCGTTTATCTCCTTTTACAAAATTTATTAATAACTTTTTATATTATTGTTATAACATCGTTTTTAAGAAAGTATTAAAAAATAAACAAAAAATTAATTATTCAGTGTGAAATGTTAAGGTGTTTTTAATCTATGTTATAATTTTTATAAAAAATCATAATTACGAGGTTTAAAAAATATGAAAATCGGAGTTGTGGGACTCGGACTTATCGGCGGGTCAATTTTTAAAAAGCTTATGGCTGAAAACTTTGATGTTATCGGGGTCTCAAGGTCACAGAGAGGCGACAAAATCTTTCAAAATTATGAGGTTTTGAAAGACAGAGAAATTGTTTTTGTATGTTCGGCAATGAATAAAACACTTGAAATTCTTGATGAACTTGAAAAGTATTTAAGCCCCCAAACAATCGTAACAGATGTTTGCAGCCTGAAAGAATTCGTATGTAACAAAAAACGGCCTTACAAATTCATCCCGTCACATCCGATGGCAGGAACAGAACATCAGGGATTTGAAGCCTCTTTTCCAGAACTTTTTGAGGGTGCAAAGTGGGCGTTAACCCCTTATTTGGAAGGCGGGGTGCCTGAAAGTTTCACAAAAATTATTCAAAAACTCGGAGCCATGCCGGTTATAACAACTCCGCAAGAGCATGACGCGGCTGTTGCAATGATTTCTCACATGCCAATGGTAATTGCACAGGCTTTATTTTCTGCGGCAAGCGAAAACAAATTGGCAATGGAGCTTGCGGCAAGCGGCTTCCGCGATATGACAAGGCTTGCAATGTCAAATACTGAAATGGCACAGGATATGGTTTTGATGAACAGCAAAAATATCGAGCATGCCATTTTAAAGCTCTATAAATCAGTCGGAGATTTGACGTCCGATGGATATATGGAGAAAATTAAACAAATAAAACAAGAACGCGAAAAAATGTTTGTAAAGTAGTTACTTCAAAAATATGATATAAAAAACTTTTATTTCGGGTAGAATAGAATTATGTACGATTATCTACCTGAAAATGAAGATAAGGACCTTCGTTCAGTCGGGCTTGAACTGATGTTTATGACACCAGAAAAAGGCTCGAAAGAAGAAGGCATCACCGCAGTTGAACTTGCAAAAATGGTTGAACTGCCGCTTGAAGTTGTCAAAAAAAAGCTTACCATTTTAAAAGACGCCGGTGTTGTCCAGGTAAAAGGGATTAATCCGAAACTCTGGAAGTTTGATAACTATTCATTTCAGCGTATGGATGAGCAGGATGAAATTTTCAAATTACTCTGCTCTTTTGATGATGTGGATTTTGATAAATATTTTCAGTATTAAAGCTGATATTTTAAGCTTTTTTCGGGGACTTTAATCTTGCAAAATCAGCCTTAATCTCATCGGCCTTTGCAGACAAACGGTTGTAAACCTGCGAATTAATTTCGCCTCCGATAAGTATCAAAATTGATGTGTAATAAAGCCAAACCATTAAAACTGCAAATGCACCAATTGTTCCGTACACCATATTGTATGTTTTCAGGTTGTTAACATATAAAGAAAACCCCCACGAACCCAGAAGCCAGAAGGAACAGAAAAAGAAAGTTCCGGGAAGCGCGCTTGCCCGTTTGAATTTTTCATTTCCTCTCAAATCAGGCAAAATATAATAACTTAAAAAAGCCATTACATACAATGCCAGAAACGCCAGCGGCCAACGCATTGTAAGCAAAGTTATACTCACACCATTTGACAGATGAAGATGGTTTACTAAAAAATTGATTATAACTTTTCCGAAGATAATAAGGTTTATTGTTAAAAACATAACCATTGTATTTACAAAAACCATTATCAAAGATAGAACTCTTGTGTAAATAAAACTTCTTGTTTCTTCAACTTTATAAGCCCGGTTTAATCCCTTTAAGACAACCGCAATCGCATTTGTAGAAAGGAAAAGAGTTACCACAATTCCGATTGTTGCCATAAGCCGCCCCTGCTCAAATATCATAACTTCTGACAACACTGTAAGTATCAAATCCATTGACTGTTCCGGCATTACATTAGAAAGAAAAATTAATACAGGATCCATATAAGATTTGTTTCCCATCCAGCCGAAAACAGCCATTAAAAAAAGCATAAAAGGGAAAATTCCGATTACCATCATAAATCCCATTTCGGCCGCCATTCCGAAAAAATCGTTTTTAATTACAGAAATTATTAATCGTTTTACGCCTCTGATAAAAGGTTTTAAAAACATATCTTAAATCTTTCTTTTGCTGATTTCATCCAGAATTTTCTTGACTGCATCCTTCATGCTTCCTTTAATTACGCACCCCGCCGCAAGCGTATGACCGCCGCCGCCGAAAACTTCACAAATTGCAGCAACGTCAATATTTTTGCTGCGCATGGAAATCTTATGCAATGAAGGATTAATTTCTTTTACTATAAAAGCGGCCTCGGTTGTTACAATTGCACGAAGTTTTTCACAAAGGCCTTCTGTGCAGTCTTCCGGGGCATTAAATTTTTCGATATCTTTTTTGTAAACTGTTGTATAAACAATTTTGTCATCTGATGAAAATTCAGCTTTGCTTATACAGTATGCCTGAAACAAAACATGATTTTTTGATGATGATTCGTAAACTTTTTTATAGATATCAGCCGGATGAACGCCCATTGAAACCATTTGAGCAGCAGCTTTTAATGCGGCTGCTGTTGTGTTGTCATATTTGAAAGAGCCGGTATCAGTCAAAATTGCTGTATAAAGGCAGGTTGCGGTACCAAGAGAAATTTTCCATCCGAGTTCTTGAAAAAGTTCGCACAAAAGTTCGCCTGTTGAACTCGCGTCAGGATTTATGATATTTAAATCAGCATATCCTCTGTTTGTTTTGTGATGATCTAAATTTACGCGGAACTTTGCTTTGTCAAAAAGGATTTTAGCCTCGCCGGCTCTGTCGATTGCTGCAATATCAACATTTATGACAAGGTCAAATTCACGCGAGGTATCAAAGTCTTCAAGTTTTTTAATTTTTGAAACATTTGGAAGATATTCATAAATCTTAGGAATTTTTGAAACGCAGAGCATTTCGCATTCTTTATGAAAATTATCTTTGATAACTCCGTACATTGCGCAGATTGAACCCAATGTATCACCGTCAGGGTTGATATGGGAGATTAGAAGTATATTTTTTGAAGACTTTATGATATTATTTAGTTGTGAACCTTCCATTCCTATATGTTACCATAAACAAGCTAAGGAACAAAATGTTTTAGAAATCCACGCGGGTCGGAGAAATCCTAAGGGAAATTTAATGAAGAAAATTCTTTACACTGATTTCGTTGATACAGAAAGCATTATTGAAAAAATGCTCGGCCAAAAAGAAATCAGAAAAGCAATAACAAGAAATAATTTATACAGGTTTTGGGGAAAAATCGCCGGTGCAAAATTTGCACAGAAATCACGACCTTACTCAATGTTAGGAGGCGGAGTTATGGTGATTGCGTGCGAAAACGGAATTGTCGCACAAGAATTAATGCTAAAAAAAACGCAGCTGCTTGTAAAATTCAAACCTTATCTTGAATCCTTAAAGTTAAAAGTTACAGACCTTCGCTTTGACCCGAAAAAGTGGTCGAGTGAAGGTGAATAAATCAAATTTGTAAGTTATTGACAGTTATTCTTCAAAAGAACAACTGCTTGAGCTTCTATCGCAAGCTTTTGCCCGACTGCATCCATTTTTTCGTTTGTTTTTGCTTTTATGCTTATATTTTGCTGCCCTATATTCAGAATTCTGTCCAAAGTTTCACGCATTTTCGGGATATAAGGCATCATTTTAGGTTCTTGAGCAATTATATTGCTGTCAATATTGACGATATTATATCCGCGCTCTTTAACTTTCTCGTAAACTTTTGCCAAAAGCAAAGTACTGTCGGCATCTTTAAATTTTTTATCTGTATCCGGAAATAAAGTTCCGATATCGCTCAGCGCCAGAGCTCCAAGCAGTGCATCAATTATTGCATGAATTAATACGTCGGCATCAGAATGCCCCATCAAGCCTTTTTCATGCGAAATTTTGACACCGCCGATTATCAAATCGCGGCCTGACACAAGTGTATGAATGTCATAACCTAAGCCTATTCTAAACATAGTTTTCTCCGTTTTTTACGGATTATAACATGATATTAATTAAAATTCATTCTTTTAATCTTTGATATATGAGATTTTACAGTATGAGGATTTATTTTCATAATTTCAGCTATCTCTTTAATGTCATAGTCCTTTCTCAAAAGTTCGCAAACCTTTGACTCCTGTGCAGTATAATAGCATCGGGAGGTTTTCATGTTTTTAAACAAGTAAACTGCTCCTATTATTTTTATATTTTAATGTTAATACAAGTATAATTAATAATATTGTAAATATAGACAAAAAGATACTAGCCATATGGCTACTGTCTATATAAATTATTTAATTTTTATATACATTTTTACCTAAGTTTTTGACTAATTCGAGGTCTTCCTGCGGAGATTTGCCGGTTGTAGTGAGATAATTACCTGTCATAAGTCCTTCGACACAGGATTGAAGTGCTTTTATCTGATTTTCTTCTGACAAACGCATTCTGCCGCCGCAAAATCTTAAAATTGATTTCGGGTTTGTTATTTTAAAAATTGCCAGAGTTCTCAAAACATTTTCTTCGTCAATTTTATCAAGATAATTTTCAAAAGGAGTTTGGGGAATTGGCATTAAAATATTAATAGGTATTGAATCCGGTTGAATTTCAGCAAGTTCCAGCGCCATCTCAACCCGTTGTTCGACAGACTCTCCCATGCCAAGAATAACACCGCAGCAAAGTTCCATTCCGTATTTTTTCACAAGTTTGCAGGTATTTAAACGCTCCTCCCATGTATGGGTTGTACAGACTTCGCCGTAATATGAGCGTGCGGTGTTAATATTGTGGTGAAATCGTTTCAAACCGCATTCTGCAAGTTTTTTAGCCTGCTCCTCGGTTAAAATCCCGATTGAGGCACAGCTTCTTAAACCTTCAATTTTATTAATCTCTTTAATAAGATTTATAATACCGTCAACATCACTTTCGTCAGGAGATTTCCCAGAAGTTACCACAGCAAATCTGGAAACCTGATTTTCTTTTGCTTCCAAAGCCGCTTTTTTCACAGCATCAGCTTCCACAAGCGGATAACTTTCTATATCAGTTCTGTAATGAGAACTTTGCGCACAGTATTTGCAATTCTGCGAGCATTTACCGTTTCTTGCATTCACAAGCGAGCAAAATTCAATATCATTTTTCATAAATTTGGAAGACAGATTCAAAAGTTCATCCAAATCCATATTATATAATTCCAGCAATTTTTCTTTTGTTAAATTTTCCATTGTAAGCATTTTTTCTCCTGTCTTCAATCAGAACGATTGACCGCAACTATATTATATGATAAAATAAATCAAAAAAAAGGATTTATTATGTTTTGTCCAAACTGCGGTAAAAAAGTTAATGATTTTGATAATTTCTGCAAATTTTGCGGTCATGATTTACGAGAATCCAGAACCGAAAGCTATATTGAGTCTGAACAAATTCGCCAGGAAACTTTTTGCATGCCGGAAGCCGAAGAAAGAAGGTCTGTCGTACCTGTAAAGCAAATTGAACCGGAAGAAATTATTAAAAAAGATGAAAAAATTGATGAAAATGACAATGAGTATGATGAAGAAAACGAAATTGTGGTTTTTGAAATAAAAAAACATTATATGTCTATGTTTTGGCCGTGTGTGTTTTCTCCGATATTTATCGCGTATTTTTGGATTTTTTATGTAAATATTCCAAGCTTTTTAGGCTTTATAATTGCGCTGATATTTCTTGCGCCGATTATTTACCCGATTTTGCGCTATTTTTCGGACAGAAGCGTTATTACAACTTCAAACCTTCATATAAGACAAGGTGTTTTTATTGTTGATGATATTTGCGTGCCTTTGAAAAAAATTCATCTTGTCAGATTAAGAAGAAGTTTTCTCGGACGTTTGGCAAACTACGGACATCTTATCATTGAAAAAGAAAATTCAGATAAAGAAATTGTTTACAGATATATTCAAAATCCTGATGATGTTCAGTTCGTTTTAAACAATTCCAAAGCCTACATAAGGGAATATTTTCAGAAAGACAAAACCGATATTTTAAAAAACGAATAATAAAATTAAACAAAAGGTGCAAAAATCTGCACCTTTTTCGTTGTCCATTTAAAACCTGTCAGATGATATAATTTATAAATCCAGATTTTTAAGTTCGACCTGGCTGTGTTTCAGATTTTTATTCACTTTTAAGCCGGCAGCCTCAAGCCTTTCTTCTACTTTCTGTCTTGATGAAGCAATAACATCATCTTCCATTACAAGCCTTTCTCTGACTGAAGCTTTGCTTCCTTCCGGAAGGACAAATCCGTTTTCTTTAAGCCAGCGTGTACCTTTTGTTTTAGGTTCAGAATAAGCCGTTATGTCAACTTTACTATACCAATTACGATTGTTGTTGGCTTTTTCAACATAGTGCAAAAATTCCGCAAAAAGATTTGAGCGTGTTGCCTCATCTTTATTCCCGCGCCAGGAAATCAAATTCTTTAATACCGGCGAGTTTCCGTTAGTAAAATCAAGCAGGCCTGTTAAATATTTATTATTTTTTACTGCAATATAAACTCCGTCATTAGATTTTTCATTCAGGTGAAGAGCCTTATTCAAAACATAACGGATTGTATCATTTATACTGTTTTTTTCTTTTACGGCAGCTGCATCCTTCCGGTTCGGTTTCAAGTCTGTTTTGACTAAAAGCTTTTCTATCAAATCTTTGTCTCTGCTGTCTATTGAATAAATATCAATTTTAGAAGAAGCCGGGTGTGAACCGTATTTTACAGCTTGTTGAGCTGTCCTTAGATAATTTGCCTGAAAATTCGGCGCATTATTAACTGCTTGAATCTGCATATTTATATTTCTCCTTTTATCTTATATTTTGACGGGCTAAAAACCCGCCGGGGTATGCAGATATTAAAGCACATAAATATATTTTTTGCTAGCTTTGTTGATTATTATTACGATAACCGATACCGGCTCTGTATCCGGAAATAAAGTACATTATAGGAAGCGCCGGCTCAATCCACTTGAATCCTGACAAAACGCCTGCAGTTGCAATGTCATCTGCATGAAGTGCAATATCAAGAGGTTCGGGCTTTCTTTCGCTGTAAATATTCTCGTTTTTAGAATGTTTTTTGCCAAAAAGCGGGTCAATGCATTTTTTTGAAATATAATTTGCGATAATACTTCCGCCAATGATACCCGTAGCAGTTATGCCTGCCAAAATTACACCAAGTTTTTTAACCGGTGTGAGAGGTTTTATTAATTTGCGTGCAGCCATTTTTTCACTTGCGAAAAGTGCAGCGCCAGCCCCTACATTGCAAAGAAATATATTCGCAAGATACTGGTAAACTCCTTCCTTAACTTTATTTGCGGTTTTCTTTTGGCTGCCTGTTCCGGTTATGATATCAGAAGTTATCCCGCCTGCAACGCCGCCCGCTACAGGAATTAAACCAATTAAAGAAAGCCGTTTTATTTCACCAAAAATTTCTTTAGAGCTGAGATTTTCCGGTTCCGGCAAAATCTCATGCAGGAATTCTTTTGATTTTTTATCTTTAGGGAGTCTGTCAGATATTATTTCAATATCTGACAGAGAAAATTTCCTGTTTTTTGCATTTTTCAAAGTTTTTTCCAGGGTTTCATCATCAAGATTTCTTGTTGAGAGGAACTTATCAATTGCCTGCGCTTGATTTTTCAAGACTTTTTCAATCGGAGTATATTCCATTAAACCTTTAAAAATAGTTTTTCCTCCAATCTTGAGTCCTCTTACTCCGACGAAAGACGCTCCGGCAGCACTTGCGATTGTAACTGCATTTTTAAAAGCTTTGCGGGCTTTGTGCGGATGGTCTTTTTGTTTATGAAACGTTTCATATCCCCAAACTGCCGCGCCGGTTCCTGTTAAAACCGCTGGCATTTTTGAATGCAGTTTGCTCAAAACTGCAGGCTGGTCAATGTATTTGGCTGCTGTTAAAATCTTCATTAATATAATTCACTTTCTTTATTTGTTAGGCATGACTAACAATAATATAAAGAAAAATTTTTGTCAAGGGTTTGCCCGGAGGATTTTTGCAAAACTAATCAGTCGGGATATTATTTGCAATCGTTTTTTGAAATTTCAACAGATTTTCTGTATTTTGCTATGAACTCCGGATTTTCACGTAAAAAATCCGAAAATTTAATGAAATTGTTGAAAAAAGTTTCGCTTACAACATGCTCCATCCGGCAGGCGTTTTCAGAAGCCTCAGACTGTGAAAGTCCGAGAACATTCTCAAAAAAATCTCTCAGGCTTTCATGTTTATTCAGAATTTTTACTGCAAATTCTTCCCCTTCTTTAGTAAGGGTAATTTTTGAGTAAGGCTCATAGTTTATAAGCTTTTTTGACGCAAGCGCATTCAAAGCTCCGGTTACAGAAGCTTTTTTTACATTCAGGGCATTAGAAATATCAGTAACCTTTGCATATCCGTTCTTCAAAACCTGATTATAGATTTCTTCCAGATAATCTTCCTGACTGTGTGAAAGCTGTTCCGGCATAATGCCCCTTTCTTTTTGTTTGGCTGAATGTGAATTAAATTATATATGATTTTTTAAAAATTATCAATCATTTGTGTTTTTTGACTTTTTATTTTGTTTTTCAATAAGCTTTAAGAATTGCTTGTAACCCTCACCCCAGTCAGCCATTGAATCGAGTACGGAAGCCAGGCTGTAGCCGACATCTGTCAGGGTATAATCCACTCTTGGGGGAACCTCGTTATAAACCTTCCGTGAAACAAGCCCGTCCTCTTCCATTTGCCTGAGGTTTGAGGTTAGAACCTTTTGAGAAATACCGCTGACAGATTTTTTTAATTCACCAAAACGTTTTGTTCCTGAAAGAAGGTCTCGCAAAATTATTATTTTCCACTTTTTGCCAATCATTTTCAAAGTTGTTTCAACCGGACATTTGGGCAAATCTTTTAGCAGCATGGTAAAAATTCCTCTGTAAAAACTCCATTACGGCCTTATTGTACTATAGATTGGAATTGTTGTCTACATAACTGTTAAGAAGCCTGCGATTGCTTTACCCTGTATCTTAAGCCGGCACGAATAAGTTTGTTCACAATCCCCTGCGGAAGTTTTGAAAAAATTTCACCGAGTTTAGCGTCATAACCTATTGTATATGAAGGTTTCGGGCATTTTGCAGCATCAATTTTAACAATTAAATCAACTACTTTTTTAACATTAAGCCCGCGGGTTTGATTTTTGATAGCGTTTTCAGCAAGAAAATTCATTTCTTTTTCATAAGCTGTGGAAGAATTTATGCAATTTGCGTTTTCTTTAACCGATTTTTCCCAAAGCGGTGTTGCGATAACACCCGGTTTAACAGAAATAATCTGTATATTTTTGCGTGTTTCTACTGCAAGCGCATTAAAGATTATGTCAAGCGCACGTTTTGACGCGCAATAAGGCGATATAAACGGAAAAATTCCAAAACTTGCCATTGAACTGATATTAATAATTTTCGCGCCGTCAAGCAGCGGCAGAAGGTTTTGCGTAAACTCAATGTGAGAAAACGTATTAACCTGAAACTGGCGTCTGAGTTCGTTCAAGTCAAGATTTTCAACAGGTCCAGCAACAACACAGCCTGCGCCGTTTATCAAAGTGTCAATTTTGGCAGTTTTGCTTTTGATAAATTCGGCTGCCGAAACAATTGTTTCAGGCTTTGTCATGTCAATATAGAACGTGATTATGTTTTCTGAGATTTTACTTATTTCTTCAAGTTTTTCAGAACTTCTTCCGCCTGCAAATACAATGCCTGATTTGCTGAATTCTTCTGCCAAAGCCTTTCCAATACCTGAAGTTGCACCTGTAATTACATATGTTTTCATAAACTTCACGCCCTACATGTTCATGTAAGATCCGAACAACGGCAGGTAAAGCGCCAATGCCAGTACAAGTACGATAGACCCGATTACAATCAACATGATAGGTTCAATCATTTTTGTCATAGTGTCGATGATTGTATCAAGTTTTTTATCAATAAATTTTGTAGCCTGACCCATCATATCACCCAAACGTCCTGACTGTTCACCTGTTGATATCATAAACAAAATCATTTTCGGCATAACACCTGTTGCTCTTAAGGCTGTTGAAAGGTGCTGACCCTGTTGAACTTTTCCGGTAGCAATTGCAACCTGCTCTTTTAGAGTATAGTTTGTAAGAGTCAGGATTGAAAGGTACAAACATTCAATAATCGGAACACCCGCGTCATAAGCAACCTGCAATACCGCAATAAAGTTTGCAAAGTTTGAATACTGCACCAAATCTGTCAAAAGAGGAATTTTCAAAACATTTTCATCAATTTTTCTTCTGCTCGGCTCCCACTTGAAAATAAATGAAATACCGCCGAAAATTGATATGAAAATTAACGGAACAAAATACCAGTATGTTTTTAAGAAAATACCGCATTTCATTAATGTTGCAGTAATCCATGGAAGTTCTTGCCCCATGTTGTCGAACATATCCTTAAATACAGGGAATACGAACATCAACATGACAAGTACAATAAATACCGCCAAAACAATTACGAACATCGGATACATCAGAGTTCCGATAACTTTACCGCGAATATTTGCTTCCTTGTTCATCAATTCCATCAAACGTTCGAGAGTTTTTTCCAATTCACCGGAATCTTCACCGGCTTTTACCAGCCCAATATAAACCTGTCCAAAAATTTCCGGATATTTCGCAACGGTGTCGGCAAATGTTGACCCGCCCATGATTTGTTTTCTTAACTCTTTTGATACAAGTCTTAGCTTAAGTTTTGCCGCGTCATTTTCAATAAACATCAGAGATTCAATAATGGGAATACCTGACTGGGCAAGAATTTGTAAAGTTGAAGTGAATTCAATTCTATCCTGCAAACCCAGACTTTTCATCGTTCCAGGGCTGTTATCAACCTTTTGGTCATCTTTTTTTAAATTCTCTTCTGTAACTTTTGTCGGCAAAAACCCAAGCTTACGTACACTGTCACGCGCATCACGTAAACTTTCGGCTTCAACCTTTCCGGTTACTATATCTTTATTATTTTTAAGTGCTACATAGTTATAAATTGCCATTGCAACCTCTATTCATTTACAACACCAAGAACTCTGACGAATTCCTCAATTGTTGTGAAACCGTCGAGAATGTGTTTCATACAGGATTGGTTAAGTGTTTTCATCCCGTTTTTAACCGCGGCATCTTCAATTTCCAAATCGTGTGCGCCCATAGCAATAAGACGTTTAATTTCTTTGTTTATCTGCATGATTTCATAAACACCAAGACGGCCTTTATAGCCTGTGAATTCACACTTGTTACAGCCACGGGCTCTGTATATCGGAGTTTTAGTTAACTTTTGAATATCAGCCTCGTCAACAAGTATCTGGCTTGCTTCTTCGTAAGTCGGATAGTATTCTTCTTTACAATCGTCACAAAGCCGCCTTACAAGACGCTGTGCAATTACGCCTGACAAGGTTGATGATACCAGGTAATCTTTTGCACCCATTTCAATCAAACGTGTAACAGTTGCAGCTGCAGAGTTTGTGTGAACCGTACTTAATACAAGGTGACCTGTCAATGCTGCGGAAATAGCAATTTCTAAAGTTTCATAGTCACGAATTTCACCAACCAGAATAATATCAGGGTCCTGACGTAAGATTGCACGCATACAAGAGGCAAATGTAATACCGGCTTTGGCGTTAATTTGAGATTGGTTAATACCTTCAAGCTTAATTTCTATCGGGTCTTCAATTGTTGTAATATTTACGTCTTCGTCGTTCAAACTTTTCAATACAGAATAAAGAGTTGTTGTTTTACCGGAACCGGTAGGGCCTGATGTCAGGATAATTCCATTCGGGCAGCTTACCATATTCTTAATCTTAGCAATATCCTCATCTGTGCCGCCTAGAAGTTTTATATTTTTATCTTCGGCGTTTAAAGATACGGCTGGTGCAAGTACACGGATACAGACCTTCTCTTTGCCTGAAACCGGTAACGTGTTGATACGGAAGTCGTAAGAGCCTTCTCTGTATTTTATTGAAAAAGTACCATCCTGCGGGCGTCTGTGTTCGGCAATGTTCATTCTTGAAAGTACCTTAAAACGTGCAATTACGGAAGATTCAGCTTTTGGCGGAATTTCAAGAACTTTTTGCAGCATACCGTATTTTCTGTAACGGACAATATATCCGCTCAATCTCGGTTCAATGTGAATATCGGAAACTTTACTGTCAATTGCAGTTGTGATAATCTGGTTAACAAATTTTGCAATAGAACCTGTAGAATCCTGAAGTTCGTTATCAACTTGCTCCCACAAGGTTTCTTCTTTTTCCATCTCCGCGGATTCTTCTTCAATCTTTTGAATAATCCTTTCAGTTTCTTTTTTCTGTTCGGAGAAGAAAGTATCCAATGTGTTCTGATACTCGTAATGAGTCATCAGCAACTGTTTTGGATTTTGTCCGGTTAAATATATTATTTCTTTTAAAACATCTGGCCTTAACGGAGTTACAACCCCCAAAAGCAAAGTTTTTCCGTCAGAAGAAACAGGAACGACTTTATTTGTCTTAATAAAGTCTTCCGGAAGCATGTTTATGAATTTTTCCTGTTTTGCAAGCTGTTCGTTGCTTACCAGGTCAAATCCGGTTTGCGCATGCAGCATTTCTTTCAACTGTTGAAGCGTAATAAAGCCTAATTTAAAAAGGGTTGAACCTATCGGCATTTTTAGACGCTTACTTTCAGCAAGAGCTTGCAGCAATTGTAAATCGGTAATGTAGCCTTTTTTAATTAAAAGTTCACCAAGTTTAGCCTGGCTGTCTGCTGCTTCTGCAGCAGTAGTTTCAACACCAATTTCAGGCTTCAGGCTATTTATCAGTTGTGTCAAATCACCATCAGCAATCTGAATGAATTTAACCTGGAACGGAAATAATTCTTTTAATTTCAGAATAATTACGTCTTTATCAGATTTGGAATTAATTGCAACAAACAGAAATTTGTCCTTTACACTAATCGGAACAAAATTAAATTGTTCCAATAGTGTAGCGTTGACTTTATTTAGTATCTGTTTATTGACACTATTTTTTAATCTGTTTAAAACTTCGTTCATATTTGTTATTGTTCTTTATAATGTTTCCTGTTCGCTGATAGCATCTTCATTGTCAGTAATGATTTTCGGAGTAATCATAATAATCATTTCCGATTTAGTTTTATTTACGTTTGTACTTCTGAATAATGCTCCGACATAAGGAATATCACCTAAGAATGGAATCTTTTTGATATCCTTTGTTTCTTCATCTCTCAGCATACCGCCGATGATAAGTGTTTCACCGTCTTTGATACGAACCTGTTTTAATTCAAGGTCGCGTCTTTGCAGCAAGGTTGCAGTTAAATCCGGGTTGTTCGGATCTTCACCTGCGGTATAGATTTGTTCTTTAATTGTTGCGTATTCAGGAGTAATATCAAGAGTTACGTATCCATCCGGGCTGATAAATGGTGTAATTGTAACTTTAATACCATTATCATCGCCAATTTCGTAATCTTTTTGCGAAGTTGCCTGCTGAACACCTTGTACGACCTGTGAAGTTACAGTTTTAACGTAGTCTTCTGTCAAGTCGATTACAGCTTCCTGGCTGTTAGTAATCAAAATACGCGGATTAGCAACTACACGGCCTTTGTTATTTTCGATAATATAATTCAATGTCCATGATAATGACATATAAGCTTTACCCCTCACATGGCCTTTATCAATTATATATATAGGTTGATCTTTAGCACCACCTATTCTAGTACCGCCAGAACCCGTAAATGATGCGGAGAAATTGTCGGTTTCAAAGCGCCAAGCATTATCAAAAGTTTTACTTCCTGATTCGTTAAGTTCTATGATTGAAACTTCAAGGTAAGCCTGCGGTTCTTTTCTGTCATTTTTTTTGATAAAATCTTCAATCAAAGAAAACTGGTGAGGTGTAGCCCCCATAATATTTATTGTACCCAATCCGGGAGAATACGAAACTTCTAAAGCCAAAAGCGGTAAAGAATCAAATTCTACAACTCCTCCGCTGGAAGAAGTTTTTGCGTTCATGCTTGAAGTATAGCCGCATGCAACAGTACTTCCGCCGATAGAGAGACCTTTGCCGCCAGAACTTGCTGCTGCACCCGTAACTTGTCCAAGTGACCCTTTCTTTGCCGCATCAATATCTATGATTGTTGGTAACAGCTGTGTGCAAAGCATTTCTGCCATAACATCCGGAGTTACATGGTTAACTTTATAAGTTTTGAACTCTGGCTTTGTATCAAACTGTTCAATAATCTTCTTTGCCATTGCCGCATCATTTTTTGTTCCGAAAATAAGAACTTCATTCTTACGCGGGTTTGTTGTTGCTACCATTGTACTAGATAAGCCCGGTTTTCTCAATCCAAAAATATTCTGGTTCAAGAAACTCGCCATTGGCATAGCATCAATATATTTAACTGGAATAGCCATTAACTCTCTCATGTTAATAGTTGAAGCACCAGGGTCAGAATATACAATCAGCGTATTATTATCAATTAAATAATAAAGCTGGTTCATTTCCATAATTAGTTCAAAAGCATCATTCAGGGGCACATTTACCAAGTCCATTGTAACAGAGCCGGAAACATCACTATCAAAAATAATATTCAAACCTGCCTTGTCGGCAAACATCCTCAAGACTTGCATAACATCAGAATCTCTTAAACTCAGCGTTACCGGGATATCTTTATCTGTTAAGGAAACATCCCCTCTTAGCTTTATTGTCTCAGTAGGTTTGTAGAAGGTATCAGAACTTGTTCCTTGTGCCGAAACGCCCGAAAAAACATCAGGAAGAACTGATGAAGAGTTAAATCCCCTAATACCTTCCGCATCTTGTGCCAGTAAGGATTCACTAATACTGCTGCCGAAATTACCTGTTATACCTGATGCCAATACCGCAGCGGAGGAATTTGACAGCGCAAACGCCAGTAACATTGCACTTGCTAAAACTTTCTTTTGAACTGTATTTTTCATATCTGCTCCTGCTTATCTAACTTATTTTTTTGCACCGCCAAATTTTTTGTCTAAATTTGATATGGTGTTGTATTGAATTCCATCTGTTGCTAAAAGCTCTCCGACTCCAGCTTTATAAACATTTGCGCCAAGCTGTACAGTTACAACAGAAGGACTAATTGCTAAAATTTTGTACCCATTAATTACATCACCTGATCTTACAAGATAATCCGATCCTTCAATATTAAGAATAGCGGACGGACTTTGAGTATCGTACATAACGCCTGAGACTTTTGTTGTCAAAACTTTTTCAGCGTCGCTGTCAGCTTGAGCCGCATTTGGAGGATCAACCAAATCATACTGTAATTTTGCTTTTTGAAGATCAAACGTAGATTTTTTTTCGTCTTTTTTTACTTCATGGTATGGCTGAAATGGATTAGCACGACCAGAATCCTCAACAACCATAGCTACCATTTTATCATTTTGACCTGCAATTACATCCACATCACCGGAATCTTCTAAATTTTCAGACTTGTTATCTTTTTTCTTCTTTTCAGACTTAGCCTCCGGCGTATTTATGATATCTGCAGAACCCGGTTCAACCATAATATCATCGCCCGGAACATCTTTTGAAACATCGCTGCTGGGAGCCGGGGCGCTTGGGGCTGGAGCAACATCAGCTACATTTGAACCTCCGCCGGTACATCCGGCAGCCATAAATACCAGCACTGACAGAAATATTGCAGAAATAATTATTCCCGCCTTTCTTATTCGAGAGCCTTCTTTTTCTTCCAAATTCTTTTCCGATTTATTCATAAAACTTTCAATCACTTGTCACCAGTTTACTTCTATCTTTTAACTCGTACAATTATATTATAGTAAAATTAATCAAAAGCGTATCAGTTATTTAATGTATTTCATTCCAATCTCTCTTCTGTTTGTAACTAAATAAACTGAGACTTTTTTTAATATTATCATATTTTTATATTTTGCACAAAATTAGTAAAGAATGTTAAGCAAATTTGAAAAATTATTGAAAATTATTTGTAATCGCATGAATATATTCAAGGATTTTGTCAAAATATTGAAGGTTTACATTTCCGTCAAGCACAAAATCTGCGTAGTTTCTTCCGGGTTGAACGTATTTAATACCTGCATTAACAATGTAATCCCACTGCTTTAAAGCATTTTCTTCAGTTTGATTTCTCTCTTCGATGGCACGCTTCATAAAGCGTTCGCGTCTGATTTCATTGCTGGTTTCAATATAAATCTTTAAATCAAAAACATCTTTTACATCTTCATACATCGTTGCAATACCTTCAACAACAATGAGCTTATCAGAAGTTACATCAAAAGATTCGGGAATTGAAACACCTGTTCCGTTTGGAATATATCGCGGCGCTTTAATATTTTTACCTTCGGCGAGATTTGTCAAATCTTTTTTGAGAAGTTCAAGCTGGAAGCTTTCGGGAGCATCGATATCATAACCGTTGTCACGGACATTATCAAAACTTCCGTATTTTTTTATAAGCTCTGAAATGTCGTTAAAATAATTATCAGTACTCAAAACCGAAACCGGCATAGAAAGCTGTTCAATCAGATTTTTGAGTTCACGGCAGATAGTTGATTTGCCGCAGGCCGATTCTCCGGTAATTCCTATCAAAATACGTTTACGCGGATTTGTAATCAGGCGTTTTGTAAATCTCTGGATAAAAGTAGGATTGATTTCTTTAAAGATAGGGGATTCACAGTGTCTGTCATAAGAAAAAACCTGTTTAAATTTAGTTTGCAGATAGAACGCGAGTAATTCTCTTCCTGTCCTTGAATTAAAATCAGGTTTCAGAATTTTGTCTTGAGAATTCAATTCTTTATCGATGAGTAATTGCATATTATTATATAAAAATCCAATTATATTAATATGCATTATATAATAACCGAGAATATTTTTTTTTGCTAGTCTAATGAAAAAATTTTTACATAAATTCTAACTGACTATATAAAATATATTCATAATATATTATTTAATCTAAATTAACAAAAATCAGATATTAATTTGACATGCCGCAGCGGTTATTTTAATCTTAATATCAAAAGAGGAAATGGAGTGGACATCTCCAGCTGCAGCCGCAGCCGTAAAAGCCGGAACACTCGAAGAAAAAACTGTCTTCACGCGCTGATTGAAGAAGTTTATAATTTTTTCGGTGTCCTCTGTAAACCGGTAATTCCGGTTTAAAACAAGAGGATTTTTTAATGCAGTTAGCAACACTAAACGCAAATACAGTTAAAGCCGGAACCTGCCCGCACGGGCTTCCGCTGGGTGCATGCCCAATATGCAACGGAATGGGCGGCGGAGGCGGAATGCGGAAAGCCGACTTTTCTGCAAAACCCGGAGAAATGAGCTGGAACGAATGCGCGGCAATCGGAGCCTTTTTAAAAGCTCAGGCTAATGCAAAAGCCCGGCGCCAACAGGATTTACAAAATTATGCGCTTCAAATGCAGAATTTCCAAACCTCAATGGTAAACGCAAGGGCAAGGGTCGCTGAACTGGCGCAGTTTTTCACTCAAAACACGCCGGCTATAATCGCCAAACCCGTAAATTTTGTTCTAAACACAGTTCTCGGCGGGACTTTAAACATTATAAAAAATCTTCCGGCTGCAATTCAAACCGCATTTCAGACAATTCAGCAGAAATTTGCAGACATTTCAGACAAGCTGACAGCAATGATGGGCGAACTTAAAGCGGCAGTCGAAAAGAAAATTTCAGAAACCTTCAGCGAACTCAAGAAAAAAGTAAAATCTTTATTTACGATTTTCAGCCCGCTTGACGCCGAAAACGAAGACAAACAAATTGATGAAACTAAGAAAACCTTCGAATTAAGAACCTTTATACACGAATTGTATAAAAAACTTACCGAAAACGAAAAGGATTTAGAAGACAATGGACATTTATAATAATGCCTTTCATGATAACGAAACTTTGCGCCAGCAGAGGAATTTGACAAAAGCGCAGCGAAAAACCAACAACGACACAAAAGAAGGCGTTCTTGTAAATTCTTTAATTAAAGATAATACGGCACAAAACCCGACACTTACGCTTAACGACACAATGGACACGCTTGTAATCTCAAAAAACTCGCGGATGCCTGAAAAGCTTTACGAAAAAGAGAATACCGGTGAAAAAAGCCTTGTTCCGATAAGCGCAATCGCTCTTGGCGTTATGGGCGCAATTGCAGGGCTTACGGCACTAATAAGCCACAGCGCAAAGATTAATCTTAAAATTGATTCGCTCAAACGTCTTCAGCCCACAATCAGAAACGTCGCAATCAACGATGAACCAATTCAGGCGCTCTATAGAATTGTCGAATGTCCGAACTGGAAAACAATCACCGCAGGAACCGGCGTTTTTGCCCTAACTGCAATGGCATTTATGGGAAAAACCTTTTTTGACGGATTTCGCGATGTCTGGGTGAAGAAAAAAGAAGCGGATATTCAAAAAAATCTTCAGGAAAAACTCATTGACATTGAAACCCAGTCATTTGCGGGCAAAATCCAGATTACGCGCAGTATGCTCTCGCAAAAGGCAATTGAATTAAGCAAATATCTCAAATACGAACCGCAAAAAAAACAACTCTCCGAAGAAACCTTCAAAGCTCTTATGTTCAAGGGCGGAAACGCAAAACATGCCAGTCAGAACAAAAAAGAGGACAATATTAATTATATATTAATAGGGCTCGGAACTTTTGCCGGAATTGTGGGGCTTGGATTTTTAGCACTAAAAAATCTAACAAAAAGCAAAGGGCATATTGAAAAATTCATCAAAGAAACCTCCGCGGAGATTAAAGAAGTCGTAAAAAAAGCAACCCCCGACAATATCGAGCAGACAAAAGCCGATTTAAAGAATCTTTTCAAATCAATTGAGCCGTCAAAAGAAAAAATGGAAGAATGGTTAAAACCGCTTGACTGGAAAGATAAAGAAGCATTTATTAAGTCAATGGTAAACGAATTTGAAAAATCAACAGTTGACGCAAACCCACATTGCGGCGGCGGTTCAATTCCAAAAACCACTTTTTACTCTCACGTAAACGACTTCAGGGCATTTTTCTACAACTATCTTCTTGACACCGGAAATAAACAATTTAAAGCGCTTTTCTTAGGTACAACGGGGCTTACGGCAATCGGCTACAGCGGAAAACTTGTCGGGGAAGCAGTTAAAGATGTTCAGGTCAAAAAGCTTAACGCCGACACAGAAGCCGAACTTCAACAAAGACTTGTTTCAACCGAATTAAAGAACTTTAAATCAAAAAAAGACGCGGCAATTCAGCCTTTGATGGATGAATTCTACAAGCAGGCGCGCGAAGGCAAGCCAAAAGAAGAATTAAAAACAATGGCAGAGAATATTTTGTTCGAAATTAAAAACGGTCCGCCGTTTGTGTATTCATAGGAGGAAAACCAAAATGCTTCAATCAGTTCAGCCATATAATAATATAGCGCAAATGCCTTATATAATGCCGCCGGTAAATTCACAGAACTCAATCCAAATGCCACAGGGTGCGCGCAATCACATTCTTGTTGACCCGGTCAAGGTCGATTATTTTGTCAAACAAAAAGAAAATGCACTGCCTTACATCACAAATATTCTTGCAAACTCTGACAATGAGGCTGAAATCACCGAAACTCTTTACATCACAGACCGCCTGATTGAAAATGGTACAAAAGGGATTGAAAAAATGTATCCTGTGCTTTCGCGCTTCAACAACACTAATTCTGCTAACATTCAGACATTTTTAGCCGGAATTTACAGAAAAATTCAGGTTCCTGATGCATTCGGCCCGCTTGTGGCCATGCTTTTCAGGAATTCTGTTAACCCTCCGCAAACAAATTTCGATCCGAATGAAGAAATCGGAGGCGCAATACTGGCATACATTTCAGACCGTTTTCGCAATTAAAAAAAAACCAATTGTTACAATTTCGTAACATGATTAACCAAAAAATTAAAGATTAATTCTCATGTTGTCGTAACAAAAAATGTAAGTACACAACACGAAAGGAAAGGTCGACAGCTATGGGAATGGCAGCATCACAAGCCAGATTTTTAGGTTTGACAGCTCGCAAAACCAATGTTGAGTTCGAAGGTCAACAAGTTAACCAGCAAAGAACCGCATTGTCTAACCAGTCTGCAAACTACTATAACGATCTCCTTGGAATGTCAGTTCCGACACCTCCTTCGGTTGATAGTTACACAAAAACAGTTTACACTTTTGAAGACGGGGCTTTGACAAACGAAATTACAGCTCTTATCGCTCAATCTGACGGAACATACACTTTAAGCTATCTTTCAAAATGGCAGGACGATTATGTACCGGTTGCAGCATCTTCAAGCATTATTAATGTTCAAGGCGGGAAATATTACGTAGGTTCAGAAGCCTTAAGAGTTCTCGGAACTGAAGATCCTTCCGTTGAAAATGATGAAGAAAGAGCAAGAAAAGCGGCTGAAGAAAAAGCTTGGGCTCAACAATTACAAGACAAGTACGGTACTGATGAATGGTACATCAGATATGTTGAAGATACAACAACAGGAGAACAAAAACCGTATTTCTACAAAAAATCCGACATTGACAAAAATTCCAATATGGTTGATCAAAACGGAAATATATTAAGCAACATCAACTGTTATACAATCGGCAGCGCACAAAAAGTCGAAGAAGTTAAAGCTATTGAAGGCTGCCGTGTCGAACGAGATACATCCGGAAGATTCATTTCAATTCATATTCCGAACAATGACGGTACAAATACATATACTGAATATGCATTAACTACAGCAACCGTTACAGACCAGGGTGCATACGATGATGCTATGAATGAATATGAACATGAAAAATATCTTTATGATCAAGCAATTCAAGACATCAACGCAAAAATCGAAATTGTTCAGGCTGAAGATAAAAATTTGGAATTGAGATTGAAACAGCTTGATACAGAACAAGATGCAATCCAGACAGAAATGGATGCCGTATCAAAAGTTATCGAAAAGAACACTGAATCAACTTTCAAAACTTTCGGATAATACCAAAATCAGCTAACAACATTGGAAATGGCATACAAAATGGCTTTTCTGATAAATATAAATAAATGCTGGTCAAAAGCCGGCAGACAAACCTGCGAAGTTATAAAACTCGCAGCAGAACAAAATTTCAAAAAAATTCCTTTCCCTTTTTCCTATTAATTTTCAACGATCGCGAGATCGTTTTTTTTTGGATTTTCGGCAGGGTGAAATGAGCGAGAGCGAATGGAACCCGTCACTTCCGAAACTCCGTAGTGAGCGGCTAAATTGCAAAAGCAATTTGAAGCGAACGCAAGGAGTCGGATGGCCGAATAATCCAAGAAACAGTTTTCGGCAGGGTGAAATGAGCGGCAGCGAATGGAACCCGTCACTTCCGAAACTCCGTAGTGAGCGGCTAAATTGCAAAA
>URXT01000012.1 GCA_900551915.1 uncultured bacterium | reverse complement strand
AGTCCACTCTTACGTATTGGAACTGGATTAGGTGAAAAGCGCTTGTAAAAGAATTAGACGAACAGGTGCAGGATTTGGACAGCGGCGCTGGGAAAGGTGTATGTTTGCTGACGATTTTAGTGAAAGCTGACAGTTACAATATTATTTATTATGCATTTGCCTTATCATTTCCGGAGTACTAACGCCGCCGCGTTCAACAGGATAACCGCCATATCCTAAAATTATCAAATTTGTTTTCGAATTCGCTACGGTAATAAACGGGAATAAGTCATATCCCCATTTATTTGGCCCTTTTTTACCATTCACATCTACCGCAAAATTATATGGAAAAGGGATAGCGTAATATGCGATGATTATAATACCATCTTGTAAAATATATGCCTGATTTCTATTTAAAATATTTGTTGTACTCCAGCCCAGGAAACCTTTTATTTTATCCTTAGCCTCTTCCTCACTCATATCCGGATCGTTTTGCATGAAAACTTTTTCAAACCCAATATACTCAGGAATGCAATGATTTGCATAGGCATTGCTTTCACATTTTTGTATAACATTGAGATTTTTTAGCATTGCATCTTGCAGCACAGAGCATTCTTCACTATGTCCACCTCCCTTATACCCTGCTGAGGATGATACATCTTGCTCTGCATTATAATAACATAGCGGGCTGTAACCCAAGTCTGCCTCAGATTTCAGCAAGGCTTGTGCCAAAATTGAATATGCTTTTTTAAACTGTTGTTTCAAGATAAATTTCTGGGATTTATTAATGACAGACGGCAAAGTCATTGCAGCAACAATTCCAATTATTCCAAGCGTTATTAACACTTCGGCCATAGTAAAAGAATTTAACTTATTCATGCATTCTCACTTTCATATAATTAAATTAATACGTTTATTATAAATATATTAATTTAATATTGTCAACACTTATAAACGCATTTATTGAAAATAATTTACATTATGCCATCATGAATTTATGAGGATTATTACAGAAGTTAAGGAAATACTTTATCAAAAAGGATTGAGCTTAAAATTTGTTGCAGAAGAACTTTCCAAACAGCTTGAAAAACCTTACTCGCTGGCAAATCTTTCAAACAAACTACGAAACGAAACTATTACTTACCGGGAAATGAAACTAATCGCAGAAATCATACATTGCAATCTTGAACTGAGAAATTAAGAAAACTTCAATTTTAACAACAAAAAAGCCATCCTTACGGATGGCTTTTTATATTAAGTTAAAAACTATTCAGCGTCTTTGTTGATGTCTTTTACGCTCAACGCAATTCTGTGTTCTTGCGGAGTGAATTTTTTAATCAAAACTTCTACGCTGTCGCCGACTTTGTATCTGTTAAATGGATTTACGTTTTCTTCAGCCATTTCAGATACCGGCAATAATGCTTCTACTCCGGGGAAGATGTTAATGAAGGCGCCAAAACCTGTAACTTTGTTTACGGTTCCTGTGATTACCTGACCTTCTTCAAATTGGCCTTCAATTTGCTGCCACGGATCTTCGCCCATTCTCTTTAAAGAAAGTGATATTCTCTTCAATTCGTTGTCAATTTTAATGATTTTAACTTCGATTGTTTCACCAAGAGAAATAACATCTGACGGGTGCTTAATTCTTGACCAAGAAATTTCTGAAATCGGCAGCAAGCCGTCAATTCCGTTGATATCAACAAATGCGCCAAAGTCTGCAATTCTAACTACTTCGCCTTTAACAACCATATCTTCTTCAAGAGTTGAAAGAATGTTGTCAACAACCTGGTCGCGCTGTTCTGCAACTGCCTGACGCTGAGAAAGGATAAGTTTATTTTTCTTAGGATCAGCTTCAAGAACTTTAACTTCGATTTTTGTATCGATTAAGCCGTCAAACGGAGTTCCTGTTCTCAATTGAGATGAAGGAATGAAACCTTTCAAGTCTGCAACGTCAACAAGTACGCCGCCTTTAACGATTGAAACAACTTTTGCAAGGATTGTATCGCCTTGAATTTTTGCATCATTCAATTGCGCCCAAGCCTGTGCAAATGCCAAGCGTTTAAGTGATAAAAGCATTCCTTCTGCATCGTTTTCTTCTTTTAGAACGTAAAATTCTTTTACGTCGCCAATGTCAACAGTTTCTGCGCCATCAGCAGAAGAAATTTCTTTTAAAGGAAGGAAAGCTTCTGTTTTTGCGCCGCGAACGCTTACTAAATAGCCGTCAGTTTCTTTTTTAATAATTGTACCTTCTACGATGTCTGCAACTGCGTTGCTTTTTGAGAAAGATTCTTCTAATAATCTTTCGAATTCATCCATGTTTGTTTTTTCCATTGTTGTCATTTTAATATATGTCCTTTCATTTTAATTGTAATATTTTTCTGTCAAAATTTTTGTGACTGCGGTTTGCAGAAATTTATGCACGCGGAGCATCAAGTCTGTTTACCACAGCCTCAATTAGTTTTTGCGGCGTTGAGGCACCTGCCGTTACCGAAATCTTTTCTGCATTTTCGGTTAAGTCTTTATATAAATCCAATTCATCAGGGCTTTCGATATGAATTGTTTTTGTAATTCCATTTAAAATTTCTGCAAGATGAGTTGTATTTGCGCTTTTTTTAGAGCCGACAACAACCATCAAATCAGCTTCTTTTGCAAGCGCTTTTGCTTCATTCTGACGCATTGAAGTACTTTGGCAGATGGTGTTTGCAATATGAATTTCTTTTGTAATTGAAGTCAGATAATTCACAATGGAATTAAGTGTTTCGAGTCTCTGAGTTGTTTGAACAACAACACCCGCGCGACGATGCGCTTTAATTTTGGTTTCAAATTCTTTTAACTGTTCGACAGAGGCTGCAACAGCAACATTTTCACTCCACAAAAGTGCGTTTGCTTTAATTGCAACGACTTCCGGATGCTCTGATTTGCCGACAATTACGACAAAATAACCCTCTTTTGCAAGTTCAACAGCTTTTTGCTGAACTTTTTTAACATCAGGACAGGTCAAATCCACGATTGTAAATCCTGCTTGTTTAATTTTTTCGATAACTTCAGGACTTTCGCCGTGGCTTCTGATAACACAAATACCTTCACCGGTTTGAGGAATTTCATAGAGGGTTTTAATACGCAAACTCTCAAGTTCATTAATAACGTGAGCATTATGAATAAGTTCACCAAGAACAAAAACTTCTTTATCCGGATTTTCGGCTTTTAACTTTTTAGCAGTTTCAACGGCACGTTTGACTCCGTAGCAAAATCCTGCGTATTTAGCTAATTCAATTTTTTTCGGCAATGTAAAATTGTCTTCTTTCTTTTGGACTCGCGAAAATTCGCTGTAACAATATATAAATACAAAAAAACTCTAAAATCAAGCTTTATATATAAAGAGAGCCTTTTTACAGACTCTCTTCTTGTTTGTAATAAAATTTCGGACATTAAAACTACGATTTTATAAACATTGTAGCATTGTTCTTTTTTAACTCTTCCAGAGTTTTTCTATCAATATTAGCAGCAAATGCACCTTTGAGATCCTGCGGAACTGTTACTCTTATTTTGTCATCCTGATTGTCAAAGTATTTTGTAAAACTAGAATCTTTTTCGAGTTCTTTTCTTTGTTGGATAACTTTGTTACTAGTTGAGGTTTTCATAATATTAATAATTTTATTTACTGCGTCAAGCGGAATTCCGGCTTCAATCATGGTTTTTCCCATTCCGTCTTCGACCATAGCTTTTAAGAGAGGTGCTGAAAATCGTGCAATAATTGTATATATTGTTTTTTTGTGAATACCAATGGAACTTGCGGCAATATTTCTAAGCATATCAAGCTTTTTGGACGGAGAGGCTTCATCAAACATTTTGACAAAGTATTCGCGCCGCTGAGAAGCGGACAATTTGCTCAAATCACGTGCTGTAAGGTTCCCGCCAAGTATATTGACGGTCAATTCAGAGTTTGAGATTGCATTATTAAGAGCCAGCTCGCCGATTAATCGTGTTACTTCGGTTTTCTGAACATCCGGTGGCATTTTCTCAAGGTTGTCAACAACAGTCTTAATTGCTTTTTCGTTTTGGGTTTCATAAACAGTGTCGATTGCTTTTGACTGAACTGAGGGGTCATAATCTTTTATATTGGCAGCAGCATGTTCTTGAACTGCGCTGTATTTTGACTGCATAATTTCATTATGCATATCAAGTTGATTGTCTTTGTGTGATTTTGAAATCTGATCGGACAAAGTGTTTAATTGTTCAATTGCTTCTTCGTCATTGTCATATAGTTCTTCGATGTTGCTTTTCATTACTTTGAAGGCTTCGGTTTGATTTTGTTTTGACATACGAGTAACAACTTCAGACTTATTAGCGGCCTCGGTTGCCAATTTGGAACCCTTTGTCAAAGTTTTCAAACCTTCGACCTGATAATCTTTATGTAATTTATCTGCTTCAGCAGCTGCTTCTGCGATGATTTTTTCATCAGAATTCTTTTTGATATTTTCTATAGCAAGTTTTTGTGTTTCGGGGTTTTCATAAGTAAAAACACGGTTTTTGTTTGCACGCTGAACATTAAGGGATTTATCGCCTGAATAGGCTTCATTAAGTGTTACCCCCATCTGTCCTTCTGAAGCATTGTTGATTGTGTTGATTTTTAATCTTTCGGCACGTTTTGAGTCAGTTTCAGCAATTTTGTTCTGCGCCTCAACTATAAGCTTGAGTTCTTCCGGCTCTTTATAAATTTCAATATTAGCCGCGTTTAATTCCGGTGACAAACCTGACTGTTCTGCGGCCATTGCAGCTCTTTCAACTTTATTAGCCTCCATTAAGGCTTTAACATGTATCAACTTGGTTAATTCAAGATTTGCAGGATCGTTAAGTAATTCGTCTGACAATTCAGCAATAAACTTTGACTTCTCCTCCGGAGACATGCTTTTTGTTGTATTTTCAATATAAGAATTCAAGACCATAGATTTTTCAGTTGTACTCTGTGCTGAATTAAACAGTTCACCATATTCGGTTTTGTTTAAAGTCTCCAATCTGCCGTAGTTAACAAGTGCTGAAGGATCTTTTGCCCTTTCAGCAGCTCTATTCTGCAATGTATATGTCCTCTTATGAAAATCTTCTAAAAAATTAAGTCTTTCTGTTTCTTCTTTGGTTAAATTCTGTTTGCTTTTAAGATATTCAAGCTCAACTTGTTCTTTAGTCTTGCCAAGTTCCTTTAACCTTTGCGAAATCTCACTGCCGGCCAGATTATATTCTACAGCTTCATCATCAACGTATCCGCCTATATCAGCCTTTTTACAAGCGTCAACTATTGCCTTTGAAAGAAAAGCGTTTTCTCTTAAATAAAGATTTTGCTCTTTTGATCTGTTATTTTCATCCTGACCAAAAATATAGTCATGGAGAGCATCTATTGCGTATTCTTTTTTATCAGCTATATCTTTGCTGAATTGCTCAGCATTCACGCCTAAGGAATTTGCAGACTGAAGCTGGGTCATTTTTATACTAAAAAATGAATCTATTGATTTTTCATCAAATAACTCTTTTTCCGATTTTTTCAAATTACTGATTTCAGCGTCAATAAAAGCTTTCTGCTGTTCCGGAGTTAGAGTATTCCAAGCTTCAATAGTCTTTTTATCACCCTCGGAAGGATATAAAAACTTGTTTTTTGCAAGTTCTGCAGCATAAATAGCGAACTTTTCATCATTAGAAAGCTTTGAATATACTTTATGATTAAATATCCCGTTATCAACTAATTTTTCTTCGCCGGCTGACGAGTGTGGTGAGGTTTGTATTTTTTCCGTTTCTTGGGTTGTTTTTGTTTCAGATGATTTGATTTCAGTAAGCTTTTTATTTATAATATCAAGTTGTTTGTCTTCCGTGAGGGTTGCAATGTTTGGAAATTCTTCACACAATTTTATGAACTGCTCTTGGGTCAAACCTAATTTTTCATATATTTTTTTATTTTGCTCTGAAACTTTTGGCTGTACAAGAGGCACTAACTCCTTATTTTTGGAGGATGTAGTTTCCGTACTGCTCTGCGTTGCAACATACTGCTCGTATAACGATTTGCTGTTTACATTAATATCCATATAATACTCTCTTGGTTTTAATATCTTAAACATGTAAAAACATGACAAAACTACAGATTTCATCATGTTTTAACATGTTTACAATTATTTACATTTTTAATCTTCTTTTACTAGAGGTGCTGCAATGCCGGTGTCTACAAATACATACTCGACTTCTGTACTATACATATTTTCAAAACCTATACTATGCAAAAATTTTAGCAGGGAATTATTTTCTATATAGTAAGATTTAAAATTATCATCCATTAAAACAATAACACCGGTACGAAATTCTGTCGGATTTTCTGTATCTTTCGCAAAAGTATGCAATGGAGTATAACAGGTTACAATTTCTACCTCCGGATGATTCTCTTTTTGGTAAGTTACTCTTTCAGCGTTGTTATCATTACCATCAGTTGAGTAGAAACGCAGTTTAAATTTGCCCATATCGTTATCATTTATATCTTCTTCATAAACCATTTTACCTGCAATTTTAACTGGTTTAGCGTTCTTTAAGATATCTCCGTTTGGAACATTCTGATAAGAACCGTCTGTGGTTGGTCTAATTTTTCTGACTATGGTTTTATCTTCTATAGCGCCGTTATTACGCGGATCTTTTACCAAAGTTTTAATATAATTCATAATCCGTTCATCATTAGTAGCAGTTACATTATCATCTGCCCAAACAGCTTTGATTGAAAAACCGGGGCTTCTGGAACCGTCATCTGAGGTTATTTGGTAATTATAGGTGTATGCACCTTTTACCTTAGTAGTATATTTCTGGAGACCAAAAATTTCATCATTTACGAGAAAAGACATTTCAACTTTTTCAAAGTTTTTACTGTTTCCATCTGTACTCTTAAGGCTGATTGTTACATCGCCAAAGGTTTTGGATTTGAATTTTCTCTGCTCAATTACCACACCGTCTGTTTTGCGTGCGGTTTGCGCGGTTTCAGGGGTGTCAACGTATTCGATTTTGTGTTTTGGAGAATCTAAATCTCTTGTGTATAATTTGGTTGCAGCTTCTGAGTTTAAAGGCATTGCAGCCAAAATTGTTGCTAAAGGTATTGACATTTTACTCGGAGAAATAGAATTATTGTGGAAATTCTCCGGAGTTTTCTTGTGTTTGTTATTTTTCGCTGTAAAGTTTACATTAGAACTCTTATTAAAGTTTGCAGAAGTTACTTGCTGTATTGACATATTCTTACTCCATTTTAACTACAATTCACCAATATATTAGTTATCTCAAAACTGCAAAAAAATATTTTTGCCAGTTCGATTTTCACATCGCTTCATTAATCCCATTTACTTCCGCATTATATAACGGTTTTGGCGGTTTGTAAAATAATATATACAAATTTAATATTTCTTAACACTTGCGCCGGCTTTATTTTTGTTGTAACTTCATGTGTGTAAAAAGTTTACATAAAGAAGGAGACTCTTATGAGCGAAAGAAAATTAGTTGGAACAAATGAAATGTTCAAAAAAGCACTCGCAGGCGGTTATGCTATCGGTGCTTACAACGTTAACAACATGGAAATTTTACAGGGTATTGCAGAAGCTGCTGAAGAAACTCAATCACCTATTATTTTACAGGTTTCAGCAGGCGCAAGAAAATATGCTAACCAAACTTACTTAATCAAGCTTGTTGAAGCAGCTTTAGCTACAACAACAGTGCCGATTGC
Organism: uncultured bacterium; assembly: GCA_900551915.1. Classification (GTDB taxonomy): domain Bacteria; phylum Cyanobacteriota; class Vampirovibrionia; order Gastranaerophilales; family Gastranaerophilaceae; genus Scatenecus; species Scatenecus faecavium. The sequence goes on along the minus strand of URXT01000012.1, from coordinate 46,818 downwards.
ATTGCACTTAGACCACGGTGCTGATTTTGAAATCTGCAAAGCTTGTATTGACGGCGGTTTCTCATCAGTAATGATTGACGGTTCAAGATTCCCGTTGGAAGAAAACATCAAATTGACTAAACAGGTAGTTGATTATGCTCATCCGCGCGGAGTTTCAGTTGAAGCGGAACTCGGTAAATTAGCAGGTGTTGAAGATGATGTTAAAGTTCACGCTAAAGATTCGACTTACACAGATCCTGAAGAAGCTGCAAGATTTGTTAAAGAAACAGGCTGCGACTCATTAGCAGTTGCAATCGGAACTTCTCACGGCGCTTACAAATTCACCGGTGAAGCTAAACTTGACTTTGAAAGACTTGCTGAAATTAAAAAAGCAGTTAATGCAGCTGTTGGATATGATTTCCCGCTTGTTCTTCACGGTTCATCATCTGTTCCGGCTGAATTCGTAGCTAAATGCAACAAGTTTGGCGGTCAATTGCCTAACGCTCAAGGTGTTCCGGAAGATATGCTTAACTACGCTTCTAAACACGGTGTTGCAAAAATCAATATTGATACAGACTTGAGACTTGCAATGACTTCAACAATCAGAGAGTTCTTTGTTGAACATCCTGAAAAATTCGACCCGAGAGAATACATGGGACCGGGCAGAACTGCCGTTAAAGAAATGGTTAAACATAAAATGGTTGACGTTCTTGGAACAGCCGGTCACGCTCAAGACTAATTTTATTTTAAACAAATAAAAAAAAACCGCTTTGGACAAAGCGGTTTTTTTATTCAATACGAAATCTTATACTTTTTTAGAATGTTCAAATGACCATTTTAAGATATCAAACTCGTTAGCCTTAGCAGGACTTATAGACCTGGCAGTTCTCTCAAGCAAATTTCCAACACAATAATCAACTAAATCTGGCTATAAAAATATTAAATTAATAAAATGTAACACTGAAAATTTAAGATAAAATAAAAGTGACCGTAAAAACGGTCACTATATATACTTCCAACTGTATTGTGATTAAATTGATTTTTAGCTTACTACTTTTTCAAGAAGTCAGGTATTTCAATGTTTGTGAAGCCTGAACCCATTTGAGGCATTGAACTTCTTCTGGGTTGTGCAGCTGAAACATTGTTGCTTCCATTATTAAAAGCACCTGAGAAGAAATCTGATGCGCTAAGCTGTTTAACATCAGTTTTCGGAGCATCAGCAGGTTGATTTTTAAGTTCAAAACCTGTTGCAATAACAGTAACCTGAATTTCACCCTGAATATTTTCGTTAACTGCTGTACCAATAATAACAGTTGCATCGTCAAGAACTGCATCATGAATGATATTTGCAGCGTCTGTAATTTCATGCAATGTCATGTCAGGGCCGCCTGTAATATTAACGATTACGCCGGAAGCGCCATTGATAGAAGTTTCAAGAAGCTGTGAATTGATAGCGATTTCAGCAGCCTTGATAGCTCTTCCTTCACCCTGGCCGCGGCCGATACCCATAAGGGCTGAGCCTGAAGCCTGCATAACATTCTTAACATCAGCAAAGTCAACGTTAATTGTTCCCGGAACGGTGATGATATCAGAAATACCCTGAACACCGCGAAGAAGAACTTCGTCAACAATAATGAATGATTCTGTCAAAGAAACCTGGCGGTCAACAACTTGTAAAAGTTTATCATTTGGAACAACAATAACAGCATCAACTGCTTCTCTAAGTTTTTCAAGACCTTGTACGGCCTGATTTTGGCGTTTTCTGCCTTCCCAGGAGAAAGGTTTTGTAACGACTGCAATTGTTAGAATTCCTAATTCTTTAGCAATTTTAGCAACGACAGGAGCTGCACCGGTGCCTGTTCCGCCGCCCATACCAGCAGTAATAAACACCATATCTGCACCTTCAAGAGCATGAGTAATTTCCTGTTGAGCTTCTTCAGCAGCTCTTTCGCCTACTGACGGGTCGCCGCCGGCACCAAGACCAGCTGTAGATTTAGTTCCTAATTGAATTTTATTCTGCGTCTGACCGAATTCCAACACCTGTAAATCTGTATTCATTAACCAGAACTCAACACCAGAGAGTCCGGCTTTAATCATTCGGTTAACAGCATTTCCACCGCCGCCGCCAACACCAATAACTTTAATATTAGTAGGATTGACAGCAGAACGATTTGTCGGAGCCTGTGGGCTTGCTGTTTCTTCTTTCTTTGCAAAGATATCTGATACGAAATTTTCCACTTTGTTACCTCTTTATTAAATAATTTTACATAATTTCGGTTCATCCTGCCCGATTAATTAATTACGGACTCCCCAACTATATAATAACATACTATTTTAAATAGAAAAAAAGTACAAGAATTTTGGCTTAATTATGAACAAAAGTTAATATAAAATTTTTCTAAAGCATGGATTAGACGAGATTTCAGCGGGTGGGGATAAAAAGGAGAGCGTTTTGGAAGTAGCAGTCATTTTTCAACAAACGAAAATCCGCGTGGAAGTTCTTCTTCAACAAGCCTGAGTAAACTTGAGACAGGCATATTTAAAGCCTCGCTGATTGTCCAAATTGAAATAAGTTTTGGCTCGTTAACACCGTTTTCAAGACGTGAAAGCAGGGATTTTTGAATATCGTACTCATCAGCAAGAATTCTTAAGGATTTATTTTGTTTTTCTCTTTCGCGCCGAATAACTTTTGCAAGTGTCTTAAATACTATTTCAGCTTTTTTGGAATTCTGATGTTGCATATATAGAATATTAGTGTTAAAATATTTGTCAGGATTTCTATATATAGAACCATGGAGGAAAGTTATGCGCTGTAAAAATACTTTTGATAAAGAGGATTTGGCTTTCACAATGGGCGAAGTGCTGGTAACTCTGGGAATAATAGGTATTGTCGCCTCAATGACTCTCCCTTCATTAATCGGCACGTGGAAAGACAAACAATTCAAAACTGCCTACAAAAAGGCTTACTCAGATATTTCGCAAGCCTTTGAAGAAGCTTTATTTGAGCAAACCTTGACAAGAAGCACTCAATACAACACAGAAGCAACAAATCTGGAATTTGACATCATGAAGTCAAAGTTCAAAGCAATCACTGAATGTCCGGCATCAAAAATCTCTAACTGTTGGAAAAAGGGCGATACGCTTTGCGGCGGCTCCTGTTCAAGCGGCAATGCTGATGACGGGATTGATTTAGAAAATGGAGCTCCAAGCAAGAGTTATGGTTCCTCCTGTTTTATAGACGCATCAGGAAGAAGCTGGTGTACGTATACCTATAATGAAAATATCTTTGTAGTCGACACGAACGGATTTTCAAATGCAAACCGCTTCGGAAAAGACCGATTTGTCTTTACATTTAAAGACGGTAATGGAAACCGCTCCAATAATGCCGCAACATACAAAAGAATAGGAGCTTACAGCAATGCGGATAAACTAACCCAGACCAGTATGTGTAAACATCCACCATGCTATTATCAATCTTGGCTTTTGGATTAATCTTCTTGTTCCGGTTAGCAGCTGTTCTTTTTGTGCTATAATATTCCCGTTAGGAAGGACGTGGAAATGAACAAAAGAATAGTATCAGGTATGAGATCAACAGGGAAACTGCATTTGGGACACTATCTCGGAGTTATCCAGAACTGGGTTGAGCTTCAGAAGAAATATGAAAGTTTTTTCTTTGTTGCAGACTGGCATGCTCTGACAACCAAATACGACAAAACCGAAAATCTTAAAAACGATGTTGTTGATGTTGTAATTGACTGGTTAAGCTGCGGAATTGATCCGGAAATTTCAACTATTTACGTTCAATCACTTGTTCCGGAGATTGCAGAACTTAACATATATCTAAGCATGGTAACCCCGCAAAACTGGGTTGAGCGCGACCCGACCTTGAAGGATATGGCAAAAATTCTTCGAACAAAAGAGGGCGCAAATTCTCAAATCAGTTACGGTTTGATGGGTTATCCGGTGCTGATGAGCGCTGATATTATGATGTTTAATTCGTCTTACGTGCCGGTTGGGATTGACCAGGTTGCGCATATTGAAATTACGCGCGACATTGCAAGAAGATTTAATAACATTTACAAATGCGACTTTTTCAATGAACCTGAACCTATTTTGAACCATTGCTCGTTGATTTGCGGGCTGGACGGAAACAAAATGGGAAAATCTTTTGAAAATGACATTAAGATTTCAGATACAGCCGAAGTTACGGCAAAAAAAGTTATGAGCGCGATTACAGACCGAAGCCGCATGAGGCGGGATGACCCGGGTCATCCGCAGGATTGCGAAGTTGCCTTCAAGTATTGGGAAATTTTCGGAACGCCGGAACAGATTGAAACTGTAAAATGCGAATGTGAAAAGGGTTTGCGCGGCTGTGCAGATTGCAAACGCCAGCTTGGTGCAGTCATAAATGAAAAGATGGCTCCTATGAGAGAAAAACGGGCGTATTATGAAGCTCATCCCGAAGTTGTTCACAAAATTATCCGTGAAGGCTCCGAAAGAGCGCGTTCAGAAGCGCAAAAAGTTCTAAAAGAAGTCAGAAGACTTATTAATATGTATTAAAAATGACTTTCACATTGTAAAGCGCTCTGCGGCAACCTACCATGGGTAATCGTCTTTGATTTCCCAATTATCCTGGAGAATTAAAGCTCCGCAACCTAAGGATGTATTCTCTCCGCCTGGTGTTCTTGTACAATAATTTTTTAGGAGAATGTCTCGTTTAGCATTCATATTCCAAAAAGTAAAGCTGCCGTTTTCAAAATAAAGCGCGATGCAAAATCCGTCAATACCGGAAATATTAGGTTTTCCCGGGCCGTTGATATCTATATAAAATAACATTCCTACATATTTGCTATTTTCTCCTCCGGAAGAGTTTAAACTAGCCATTACACTGACGCCGTTATTAAGCTTCATTATGCATCTTTTTGTACCGATATCAGGCCTGTTAGAAATCTGACCGGATAAGAGATGGTAACTTTTCCATCCGGCTTCTTTTAAAGACATATATTTTGGCTCACCTACTGTTTTAATATAAGGGATAAAGTATGTTTCACAAACTTCCATAATTGCATCTTTGGAATCCGCATGTTCAAATCTTGTCAAATTCCATTCGCGCGGCTCGCCGTTTTCCATTTGAGAAAGAAGAACAGCTTGCTGCAAGATAGAATAGGTTTGTTTTAGTTTTTGAACAGTAACTTTTTTATTATAATTCCCGATTATTGCCGGCAAAGTCATTGCAGCGATTATGCCTATAATCCCAAGTGTAATTAATACTTCTGACAATGTGAACGCGAAATTTTGCCGGGTAAATTTCTTATAGAAAAATAAAACTAATAGATTTGTTTTTGTTATACCAGAATATTCTGAAAATCTTACAGGAGCCGGTTTACAGGACGCCCCCCCCCCCCGAAAATTCAATCATAGCTTGCTTTTTAGTCATTTTATCCTCCTTATTTTATTACCATTCTAAAGTTTAAACAATTCCCTGTGCAATCATTGCCTTTGCAAGTTTTGTGAAAGCCGCAATATTCGCCCCTGCAACATAGTTTGTGCCGAGTGAATATTTTTCACAGGCGTCCTGCGTTGATTTGAAAATATTTACCATTATCGCATCCAGCATATTATCAACCTGTTCAAAAGAAAGATAATATCTCATTGAATTCTGGCTCATTTCGATAGCAGAAGTTGCAACTCCGCCGGCATTTGCAGCCTTTGCCGGAGCAACAAGAACGCCATGTTTGAGGAAATATTCTGTTGCTGCAAGTTCACATGGCATATTAGCGCCTTCACCAATTGCAATAACACCATTTTCAACAAGTTTTTTCGCTGATTCTAGAGTAACTTCATTTTGCGTTGCACAAGGAAGTGCGATATCTGTTTTAATTTCCCAAATAGGAGAATTATTATCTTTGCGCTCTATAAATTTTGCCTGAGGATGATAATTTAAATATTCCTTAATTCGTTTTCTTTCAACTTCTTTAATTTGCTTAATAACAGCTAAATCAATTCCGTTTTCGTCATAAATGCAACCGCTGCTGTCGCTCATTGCCACAACTTTAGCACCAAGCATCTGCGCTTTTTCACACGCATAAATTGCAACATTTCCGGAACCTGAAATTGTAACTGTTTTACCTTCAAGAGTCTGTCCGCCGTTAGCTTTAAGCATTTCTCTCATAAAATAAATCAAGCCGTATCCGGTGGCTTCAGTTCTTGCAAGAGAACCGCCGTATTCAAGGCCTTTTCCGGTTAAAACCCCGCCGTCATAACGGTCTTTAATTCTGCGATACTGCCCGTATAGATACCCGATTTCGCGCGCGCCAACACCGATGTCGCCGGCCGGAACATCTACATCAGGGCCGATATGTCTTTGAAGTTCTGTCATAAAGCTCTGGCAAAACCGCATAATTTCCATATCAGATTTACCTTTCGGGTCAAAGTCGCTTCCGCCTTTGCCTCCGCCGATAGGAAGCCCTGTCAAAGCATTTTTAAATATTTGTTCAAATGCCAAAAACTTCATAATCGATTGGTTTACACTCGGGTCAAATCTCAAGCCGCCTTTGTAAGGCCCGATTAACCCGCTGTATTGAACTCTGTAACCGCGATTTACAATAACGTCACCGTTGTCATTAACCCATGGAACACGGAAGGTGATTATCCTTTCCGGTTCGGTCATACGCTCCAGAACTGCAAGTTTTTTATATTCCGGATGGACATCGACTATCGGCCGGATTGTTGTTAATACTTCGTCTACAGCCTGAAGATATTCAGGTTCATGCAGGTTCTTTTCTTTAACATCATTTAAAACGTCATTGATATAATCACTCATTGTTTTCTCCTATTTGTTGTAATTATATAATAATAACAAATAAAATTACCAGAACTTCACAAATCTATATAAACAGTTCGGTTATAAAAAATTTTGTTATAATATGTAAAAGTTCAAGTAAAGTTAAGGAGTTTGATTATGTTTGAAAAATTGGAGAAATTACAAATTGTTACGTTGTCAATAGTTTTGGCAGCAGGCTTGATTTGTTCTGCAAAAGTTTTATCCGGAACTTTTTCAAATGACCAAATAACAGTAACCGGTTCGGCTTCTGAAATTGTAAAATCAGACAGCGGCCGTTTACAATTTGAAATTACGGCAAGGCAGCCGAATAAAGCGGCAGCTTACGCACAAATTCAAAAACAGATGCCGGTTGTTATGCAATATCTTGAAGACAAAGGGGTTGCAAAAGAAGATATTGAATTGAAATCCGTTAACGGCTACAACCAATATAAATACACACCAAATGGCAATGCAACAAATGAAATTGCATATTACAACATATCGCAGCAAATAAGCATTAATTCCAAAGATGTTTACAAAATAAAAGAAATTTCTACTGATATAACAAGTCTTATCTCAAAAGGCATTGATATTAATGTTTTTGAACCTTCATATTTTTATTCGCAGCTTTCCGGTTTAAAGGTTAAACTATTGGAAGATGCAACAACTGATGCAAAACAAAGAGCAGAAGCAATGTTAAAATCAACACACAACCGTCCGGGAAAAATTCAATCTGTAAGGATGGGTGTATTCCAAATTACACCGCCTGATTCAACAAATGTTTCGGATTACGGAATCAATGACACTTCTACAATAGATAAAAAAGTAACTTCCGTTGCAAACGTAGTATTTAGAATTAAATAAAGGGGAGTAAAGTATGAAAAAGGTTAAATACGGAATTTTATTAAGCTTAATTACCATTGGAACCTCGGCTTTTGCCTTCTCAGGCGCAGATATTCCAGGAGGAGCGATGAATCAGATAATGGGAGCCGGAGGAGCAACACAGATTCATGATATGCAGATGATTAAAGATATGAATTTTAGATATCAAGAATACAATGATTACAAAGACTTAAAAGAACAAAAAGAAGCTAAAAATAAAGAATTTGAATTAACTGAACCTGCAATGAAAAGAATTTATAATCAACAGCCAAAGCAAAACGTTCAATTTGTTGAACAAAACGGCCAGTTAAAAATTCGCAGTATAGAATAAGTTTATAAAAGAGGGTGAGTAAAAAGTCTAAAGTGTTGTGTCATTGCGAGGACGAACGTCAGTGAGGATGTGGCAATCCAGAACGCATATTGTTTAAAACTAGACTTTTTAGTCACCCTCTTTTTAATTTAATTGCTTTGACCAGCCCTATAGCCGCACCATACAAATATAAGAGGGATTATTTTTTCAACTTTGTCTGCAAAAGGAACTTTTGCAATTGCAAGGGCGCCTAAAGCATCGTCAATATTTGCGACAGCATCTTTCATTGTTAACTTTCTATCGGGAACTTTATCATTCGGGTCATTTATAAAGTTTGAAAGAACAGCTGCTCCCTTCATACCAACTAATAGTGACGCGGCAATTCCGACAATACGAGCAATTTTGTTATCTTTTAAGGACTTTGAATTTTCAAGGAATTTTGTAACCGGATGAACAAACAAAAGAGGAACTGTCGCATTCATAAACTGAAAAACTCCTTCATCCATTTTTTCTTTTTTCTTGTTTGAGCCAATCATACCGCCTATCACACCGCCAATAATTGATAAACTGCTAACTGCAATTAATTCTTTAACACCATATTTCAGTTTAAAGAGATTCAGCGGATTAGAAAGCTTTACTTTCTGTGTTTTCGCAACAATAGCTGCCGAAATTCCTGCCCCTAGTACAGAACCTGCTAAAGCTTTTACTTTTGTATGAGTTTCAACAGCCTCTGAATTGTGATAACGGTAATTCATATAACCTTTTTTCACCTTAGGTGCGCTTTTAAACGAATTGAAAGGTTTTGCAGGGGTATTATTGATGTTAAGTTGATATGACATAATAATCCAAGTCTTCTTTCATTTAAATTATAAACGAAAAATTTTAAAAATTGCCTTTTGGCTTAATATTGTGTTACAAATCAGACTTGAGCCTTTTTCTTTCGCGAAGACTTGTTTTTCAATACAATTACAAGCGGAATAATTATCAAACACATAAACGCCAAAATTTGAAACGCGTCAAAAAACGAAGAAAGCTTTGCCTGAACAAGCATCTGGTTATAAAGACTTCCGCCGGCCTTTTTTGCCGCAATGTAGGGTGAAAAATACGTTGAAAATTTAGCCTGAGCTGCCGTAAGTTTATAATAAAACATGTGGTTTTCACCGGAAAGATTGTGTACAAGATACGTTTGGTGAACCTGTGAAGCTCTGGCGATAAATGTTGCAGAAACTGAAGTTGCAACCGCCGTTACAATATTTTTAAACATTGCATGAAGAGCCGCAGCATCAGCATTACGCTTCGGGTCAAGCGTGGCAAAAGAAAGTGCAGTTATCGGAATAAATGCTGTCGGAACCCCAATACACAAAAGCATATTGGGCAAAATTATACTTTCAATAGAGGCAGTTGTATTAAAATTCGTCATCAAAAAAATCGCTGCCGACATCATAACAAGCCCTGTTATTGCAAGAGTTCTTCCCTCAACAAATCTTGAAACCTCGCCCATAACGATTAACCCGACAAAACAAACAATTGCGCGCGGAAACATTGTAAGTCCTGACATTGAAGGGCTGTAACCCAACAAGCTTTGTACAAACATCGGCACCAAAAGCAAGGTCGAATAAAGCATTATATTTAGAAAGGAGCTGACACAAGTTCCGAAAAGAAAGTTTTTGTCTTTAAAAACCCTGATATCTATAATCGGATACTTATACTCAAGTTCCCAGACATAAAAAAGTATAAAAGAGAAAATACAAATCCCTGTAAGCCAGCATATCCAAGGCGTGTCAAACCAGTTATACTGCTGTCCTTTATCAAGCACAACCTGCATGCAGCCCATTGCAACAACAACAGACATAAAGCCCACTATATCAAATTTCTTTCTGTATTTTTGTTTCGGCGGTTTGTCGCTTTTTACAAAAAGCTTTATCAAAAGAAACGAAAGCATGCAAAGAGGAATATTTATTATAAATACCCACTGCCAGCTGTAATAATCCGTCAAATAACCGCCTAGGAAAGGTCCTGCCAAAGGAGAAAACATTGCAGCAACGCCAAAAAGCCCCATTGCAACCCCGCGCTGCTCTACCGGAAAAACCTCCAAAAGCACAGCCTGACATAAAGGCAAAATACATCCGCTTCCAATCCCCTGAACAATTCTTGCAACAATAAGCATCTGAAGATTTGGAGCAAGTATACACATTACCGCTCCGATACAAAATAGCCAGATACTATAGAAAAACAAAAGTTTTTTACCGATTGTTCTAACCAAAAATCCCGTAATCGGAAGCATTATACCGCCGGAGATTATATAGGAGGTGATAACAGTATTTGCTTCATACTGCGTTGCACCGTAGTAACCTGCAATATTCGGCTGGCAGACGTTTGTGGCAGAAGAAGCCGCAAGTGCCATAAATGACGGCAGAAGCACTGATATTGCTACTATATACGGATTAACTTGTTTTTCACTTTCCATAAATTACTTCCGGAACTGGTTTTATTCTATTTTGCAGCTTTTGATACACAATAAACTTGGGATAATTACACAGCTGCACTATCACATTACAAACATTGAAAAATCAGAAATTAAGCTGAATTCCAAATCTATTTAATTTTAACTTTCGGAACAACAGACATTCCCGGAACAATATTATATCCTTCCAAATCATCGTCAAAAAGGATTTTTACAGGAACCCGCTGAACGATTTTTACATAACTTCCAACGGCATTCTCCGGAGGAAATAATGAAGATTTTGCGCCGGTTGCTCTTTGAATGCTGTCAACATGGCCTTTAAATCTCTTGTGAGGGTATGTGTCAACCTTTATCCAAACTTTTTGACCTGGCTTCATGTTAGTAAGCTGGATTTCTTTGAAGTTTGCAACAACCCAGACTCTTTGAGGCACAAGAGAAAGCATTGGCTGTGCAATTTGAACATAGTTTCCTTTTTCAACCGTTCTTGCTGAAATTTTGCCGTCTTCGGGCGCGTAAATTTTCGTATAAGAAAGGTTTATTTCAGCCTGTTTAACTTCGGCTTCAAGCCTTTTAATTTCTGCTTCTTGAGAAGCAATTTTTGCCTTGTTAGCTTCAAGCGAAGCTCTTGCCGCTTTATTATTTTCATCAGCGGCCTTTTTATTTGCCTGGGCAACTGTCAGAGAATTCAAACTTTTGTCATATTCTTGCTTTGAGACAATCCCTTCTTTGTACATCTCTGCATATCTTGTGTAATCTTTTTCTGCAAAGTCGAGTTTTGAGGCAGTTGAATTCAATTCCTGAACTGTAAAATCTACTTTTGAAGAATTTTCATCAACCTGTTTTTCTATAACGCCCAATTTTGCTTTTGCTTCTGCAAGTTTTGCCTGCGCCTGCGCCAGTGCTACCTGATAATCCGTCGGGTCAATTTCAACAAGGATTTGGTTTTGCTTAACCTCCTGGTTGTCATCAACATAAAGATTAATTACCTGCCCTGCAACACGCGGAGCAATTGAAATGATGTGCCCCTCAACAAACGCATCATCTGTTGATTGATAAAATGTTGAGTGCACTGCCAGAAGTATTCCTGTAAGAATCAACACCAAAGCACTGATTGCAGGAATTACAACACGTTTTTTCTTATATTCGGGGCGTTTTTTCTTTAACTTTGCTTTTGCTTTTTTTTCTAATTCTTCTTTATCAATATGTTTGATTTCATTATCATCATTATTATCAAAAGATTGGTCATTATTCTTTTCGTCCATCGAAAACCTCACTTTTATAATTTCTTCTCTATTTCCATACTAACACAAAATAAATTTTGTAAAGCATTACACAATTATAATTCCCAAACCTGCTAGAAGTGAAGCTTTCCAACCACACTTGACAAAGAAAAACCCCTTTGTGCTAACATAGTATTAGAAGGAATACCGTATGAAAGTTTATAAAATTATTTTAGCTGTACTTATATTGTGTATTTCACAGGCAGCTTATGCAAAACCCCAGGAAGATACAGATTACAGATTGAAATATGTCAATCTTGACTGGTGGAACAAATATAATGATGAAAATTTAACAAATCATATGATGACAGCTTACAACAACAATCAGGATTTGAAAGTTGCATCAATCAAGTCAAAACAGGCAGATCAGGCAGTTAAAGAAGCTTTTGCCCAGGAACTTCCTTATCTTGGTTTCAGCGGCAGCATCGGAAGAGAATTAACCTCGGCAGACACAAGATTTGGCACAATGTTAATACCAGATTATTCGCAGACAAGATTTTTACTTCCGGTAACAATGACTTATGAAGTAGATATCTGGGGAGAAAACAGGCTCAAAACAAAAAGCATCGAGAAACAGCGTGATATAATCAAGCAAAATGAGCGTTCCGCATATATTAATTTGACAAGTCAGCTTGCGTCGAATTACTTTAACCTTATCAAACTCGATAAATTAATTGAAAATCAGGAACAGCTTGTTGCACTGCAAAAGAAAATTTCAGAAATGCAGGTGAAAAAATTCAACAGCGGTCTTTGCTCAACGGTTGAAGTTCTTATCGAAAAACAGGCTTTGACAGTATTTGAAGAGGAGCTTAACGACTATAAAGACAAACGCGAAGTTGTCTTTAATCAAATATTAGTTCTTCTTGGCGACAGAAACCTAAAAGGAATTTCAAGAAACTCATATAACAGCATTTCGCTCCCTGAAATTCCGGAAACTCTCCCGACAGAGGCAATTGCGCAAAGACCGGATTTAATTAAAGCTGAAGATTACATCAAAAAAATAGGTTTTGATGTAAGGGCAGCAAAAAGAGATTTTCTGCCGAAATTCACAATATACGGACAGGCCGGATTTAATGCATATAATAATTTATCACATATTTTTCAGGGACATACTTTTTTGTCGAATTTTGGAATACTTCCCTCCATTGACATTTTTACAGGCGGTGCTAAAATGGCTCATTTCAGATTTAACAAGCTTGAATACGAAAAAGCCGGCGAGATTTATGAAAAAACTATTTTAACCTCAATTCAGGAGCTTAATGACTCACTTTCCGCAGCAAAGCTTTCGAAAAATAACTATTTAAAAAGTTCTGAAAGACTTGATTTGGAAAAACATAAATATCTTTTAAACAAAAAAAAATTGTTGATTGGTGCAAAGTCACAGCTTGATTTCCTAAAAGATGAGGAAGCAGTTATTTTATCTGAACGGAACGTCATTTTTTATAAAACAAATTATTTAATCTCCACTATTAATCTTTACAAAGCAGCAGGCGGAGTTGATTACACGAAAAATAGTGAGAATTTGTAAAGGCATAAAAAAAGCGGTTTTGAAACCGCTTTTTTTATTTTTAGTTATATTCTTCTATCTTGACATAACAAGGCGAAACCATATTGCCGCCGTCAGTACATCCTTCAGCGACATTGGCACTGCCCGGCGTCGGATAAGTTATTGCAAACGGGCTGTTTGTCGCAAAGTCTTTATAAAAATCGAGAGACATTGGTTCGGCCAGAGATTTGCTGCTGCCAAAGGCATCATATTTTGCCTCATAATAAGACATTGGTTTAGAGCGTGTACCTTCAGGCCTATTCTCATCATCCGGCGGATAGATTGCAGACGCCAACATATATCGGGTATCTATTTCCGGAGGTCCGACAGGAATTACAACAGAGGCCTCTGTCACTACAAAAGCTACAATATCAACCATTTTGCTGTCAGAAGTCCATCCGAGGTTTCCGGCATCAGTCCACTGAGCTTTGTTAGGGCCTTTTGAGCCGTTAAGGTCTGCAAATACAACATAATATTTCATATTTGCCGGAGCACCGTCAACCTGTGTATTTGTATGTGTATAATATGTACCGCCATTTGAGGCAATCCATAACCTCATACCGTTACTTGCAACAAGTTTTATGTCGTTTTCCGGAAATTCGGTTGCATTTATGCTTAAATCATTCCCAGTAGTACAATAATTTTCAGATACATTCATATATTCTGTAAGCATTGTACAAAAAGCAGTAGTAGTTTGCGGGAATTCGTTCCTTGTCATCATAGAATTATACACTGCTGTTTCAAGTGTATGATAAATTCTTACATATAGCCACTTATAGGTTTTGTCATAAGGTTTTATGGTAATAAGAGCCAGCATAGCAATGATGCCGATAATCCCCAGGGTTATCATCATTTCAGCTATTGTAATACCCTTCATTTTCCTAAACATATCCTGCTCCCAGTTTTAGAGTATAACACTTATTATTATAACATATCAAAACAGCATAGTCAAGGATTCAAAACTGATACACGCCGCAAAAACAAATCAAACAGATGATTTTTTTATAAAATAAAAAATTATAATGATAATTATAGCTTAAATAGTGGTATAGTAAAATTATAATAACTATGAGGATTTAACATGAAAAATAAAACAGCAGCATTCAGCTTAGGTGAAATTCTGGTAGCATTGGCAATTGTCGGTGTAATTGCATCATTAATCCTTCCGGCAATCAATCAAATCCAGCCTGACAGACAAAAAATGATGTTTAAAAAAGCTTATACAAACGTAGAGCGCGTTGTAACAGAACTTGTTAACGACGACTATCTTTATCCGGAAGCATCAAAAGAAGACGGAACAAAATATCAAGGCTTAGATAACACAACAGCCGTAACACTTAATGACACTTCATACAGCGGCAACACTAAATTCTGCCAGCTATTTGCAATGAAGATGAACACAATTGAAGATGATACAATCACCTGTAACGGAAACGGAACAGTAAGCTTTACAACAAATGACAGCGTCGCATATTATATGCCAAATACTTCATTTGCAACAGAAGCAGAAATCATGGTTGACATCAATGGCGACCAAGCCCCAAACTGCAAATCCGGCACTCAAAACTGCAAAACCCCTGACAGATATTCGATTTATGTAGCGGCTGACGGTAAAGTAAGCGTTAAAGGCGAACTTGAAAAATCATTCCTGAGAACAACCTCTGTTGTTAGGGAAAGTGGTAAAAAGGAATCCGGACAAAATCAAAATAACAATTAAAATATTTAAAATAAATTTTGAAACATAAAATTCGGACTATACAGGTCCGAATTTTTTTAAGTAATTCCCGTTTTTAAGTTTTTGATATAAAACACTATAACTCATGCGCCTAACCTTGCCGGAAATACTTTCTTCACGAAAAGCCCTGTCATGAAGCCCTGCTATCGACCATAAAATTCCAACATACCCGTTTGGAGAAGGCGCGTCAAAGGCATATTTATCATTTAAATATATGGCAGTATCAATAGCATCCATCGGAGTTTCAGTCCACTGAAGAAGCATCTTTGCCCAATACATCCTTAAATAACCATGAATTTTTCCGGTTTGAACAAGTTCTTTTTGTGCGGCATTCCAGATAATATCGGAGGTATTGGCATTTTCAAGTTCTTTGCGTGAAAATAATACCGGCCTGAAATCGTTTTTGTGTTTTAAAAGGGAACGAACAGCCCATAATTGCACAGAACGCAAGTTTTTATAATTCTTATTATACAAACAAAAATTGTCAGCAAGTTCTTTGCGTACAATAAGTTCTTCAAGAAAAGCCTCTTTATTTTTGTTTAATGTATCGCTTTTATAAATTTCTAACGCAACCCTTTGTGCTGATAAAAATCCGAATTTAATGTAAGGGCTTAAACCGGAAACGACATCGGCGTCAGGATTATTTTTTTCATCAGCATATCTGTCAAGCTTGTTTTCAATAAAGTCATTTAAAACCTTATACCCCTCGGAATTCGATGAATAAGTTTCCGGAAACTCTGTAAAATATTCATAAATCTTGTGATAAATATGTTTTCTAAACTGAAAAGCATTATATTCCTGTTTATCAGAGACAACCCTTGCAGGAACAATATTATGCCCGTCAACCTCATAAATTGTATATTTTAAACGCTCTAAATCACCCTCCTCCCTAATCGGGTCAAAATCAATTACAACACAAGCCGGCGAAATCTCATTTACAAATGTATAGGCGTCCTTATCATAAACAATTTTGAAATCGAGATTATTTTTTTTCATATCAAGCCTGAGAATATCAAGTTCGTCTTCATAGAATATCTGCTTCTCTTCAGAGTCGAAATTATGAAACAGATGACAAATTTTCAAAGGTCTTTTGGAAGAAGCAGCCTTAGCAGCGGCAAAAAGTAAAGCGTAATTATCTGCACATCTAAGTTCCCTGTCTATAAGGTAAAGCACAGGTCCTTCTCCGCTAACACCTTTATTGAACAGAAAAATTCTGTTTGGATTAGGTTCATGTTCAACATTGAAGAAAAGCGGAAGATTATTAATAATATTTCCTTTTTTATCAGAACTCACATTAACATTATAACACTCATTTACAATTATATCAATAGTAAAACGGTTATAAAAATGCTCTGGACAATTAATAAAGGCATTCTAATAAAAAAGTAAAAAGAATGTCAAATAATCATCTACTCTTGATTTTTGCCTTGATAAATGTTATAATAAAATATATTTATTAGTTTATTATATAAAGGTGAATAGCGTATGAACAAAACGAGGATTTGGAGCGGATTTTCGCTTGTCGAAATGATGTTGCTTCTGGTAATCACATCATTGATGCTGGCTTCCGGCGTTACAGTTATTTCTAAAAAACACGTAAAAGTGCCCAAAATTGCTATGCATGGGGCTTATATGTGTTACTACAAAGATGGTAAACTTCATCAGGAACAGTATGTAGGATCAACCCTGACAAAAAAAATTATGGATGAAGATGCAGGAACAGAATGCCGGTTTAAACCGCCAGCAAGGGCATCTTATTTGTATATTCAAGCAACAGCAGGCGGTGGCGGCGGCGGAGATGCCGGCTATCATGGCGGAAATCTTCAAGTATTTGAATCTGCAACAGAAGTTATGTCACCTTTTGGAATTACACAAGGGATATTAGATTTAAAAGGTATAAACTCGGGAGAATTAAGCTCCTTGGGCGGAAAATTGTACGCCTATGCAAATGCGACCGGTGACGGAGGCGGCAAGCAACTTACCAAGCCCGGCGGTGACGCAGGTGACGGCGGGGATTTGTACTACATTAAGCAGGATACCACTCCTATTTGCTTGAAATATAGGGAGTGGGAGTACAAAGGTAACGAAGAAATCGATTATAGCTGTACAAAATGTAAATCAAAATCATACACAAGATACAATTACCGATACTCAGCTTGGGATGATTGCTGTCAAGGTGGATATTACTGGACTACTTGTTCGGATTCGTATTACACAGGATACTATGGAACCTGCAAGTCTGGATATTACAAAAGTGGTTATTATTGCTACAGAGACTATAGCTGCCAAAAGTGGGACTCCTGTAAATCAACTTATACCTGTAACCAGACATCCGGAAGCTGTTATACAGAAAGCAAACCAACAAGCTCTCATTCTCCAAAATATAAAACGATGAAAGTATCTGCAGTTGATACTTATACCTTTGACTACCAAAATAAAGAACCTAACCCTCCAAAAAGAGTTTATGAAGTAAACGCTGCAAATGGAGATTCAACAAAAGAAAAAGAACGTCAGGTGCTTAGAGACCAAAACGACACATATAGTATCTGCAACTACGGAAACCCTAGCAAATTTTCCGGCGTCAGTGATGGAATTTTTGGTTCATTCTTCCAAGGCTTTGACCCAGTTAGTGTTAGTTGTGATACAGGAGGCATAAGAGAAGCATTTGGAGATGATATTATTCCTATGGGCGGAGGTTCAGCAGCTATTGCCAAAATTGTAACTAAAATGTCATCTGAAGTTTATAGCCAAAAAATTCTATATGACGGCTCTGAAACAAATAACAGTGCATATGGAACAAGATGTTTCAGTGATGCACAACCTGGCAAACAACCTTCCACAAGTATGCCAACTGCAATTTCAGACTGTGGAAAAAATACACAGACAACAATCGCGCAAGGAGCAAACGACCCTAATTCATATTTCAATGACCCGCCGCAGAAATCTTTAGTATATGATTATTCTGTATCACAAAGCTCCTCATATACTAATACATGTCCTACGAATTACGATCACATAAGCAAATCACTGACAAGTTCTCCAACATATTCCGAACCAGTATATGACAGAAGCTGCTGTACGACGTGGAAAGAACACTCATCAGGAACAGAATGTCTACGTACATATAGCCCATCATCGAAGTACGCATCATACTACCCTGAAAAAGTAGATGGCGGTAAAGGCGGTAAAGGTGTTCAATGCCGTACAAATGACATTGACGCTGGTCTTGGCATAAAATATATCGGCAACTCCGATGTAGTCCCAGGAATAAGAGGTAGTGACAAAAACTGTACCGGAGCAGGCTATAAAGCAATGTATACCGAAGCTGAATGGAAATCTCAACCTAGTTGTTACGCACAAAATGGAACAGATTCTCAAGGTTCAGCAAGAGTAGAACTTGGCGGAGATTCTTGTGAAGTTAATGTTCTGCCTCCAACAAAAGGCCAAGGCGCACGCAAAAAAACAACCGGCGGTACAATTCCTGAAGCCGGCAAAAGTGCTCCAGTTGATGGCGTCGGCCGTGCAAAAGGTACGCAGACAGGCAATACAAAAACCGGAACTTGCGGGGATAATCACGTTGGCTACTGTTTGACAAGAAAAAATGGAGGAACAGAAGAAAACGGCAAATATACATACAAATACACCTGGAATACGAATTATCTTCAGTACGGTGAAGGCGGAAAAGCCGGTGGTTATAATGTTAAACTGATCCGTTCAGTTAAAGACGGTGAATATATAATCATTCCCGGCAAAGGAGGCGCAGGTGGTGCCGAAGGTACAGGTAATGCCGGAGAAGACGGAGGAGATACAACTATTCAATTCGCCCCTGAAGATGGAGAAGCGGCAGAGGCTGTATTAACAGTTCTTGGTGGAGCAGGCGGCCCTGGCGGGCTAGTAACTCCTACAGAACAGCTACCGACCTGGTACCAAAATGGCGATTTCATTAAAGGTCAAAATGGAACCCCGGGTGAAGAGGCAAGCATGTCGAACATAAAATCAAATATCATGAACCTTGTATTACCAACAGGTGATGATAATATACTCAACCAATGGCTGTTAGCTTCAGGCGCCGGTGGTGATGGCGGAGGCTCCCGCAATTACTGCTGGGCAAGTGAATGGCAGCGCTGGTTTGAAGGCGAAAGAGTTAAAGGTGGCATTGGGCTTTATCTTGACGCTACGGATATGGAAACCCATGCCTGTCGAAAAGGAACATACTGGTCATCAACTCCGGTCGCGCAAAACGGTATCTCAGGGGTTGTTGTTATAAGATGGTAATAACTTAACGCTAAACATTAAAATATCAAAAGCCCTCTTAAAATGAGGGCTTTTTCTTTCACTAATATTTATATAATTTTTTTGAATGTAAGTTCTAAAAACAATACTAGATTCACAATAAATTATTGATTTAATATAGATAAACATCTAAAAGAAAAAACTTTAACTCTAGCATTACTCAAACCAAATCAGAAAGCTAAATTCTTATATTACAAACTAAAATTTAATATAATTAAAAACAAAAAATAAAATGGCAGTTAAATACAACTGCCATCTATTGTAGTATTAAAAAATTTTTATCTACCAAAGTATTACAACCCCTCCTGGTTGACCTGGGGCTCCAGGTCTGGCAGCGGCGATACCATCTTCTATGCCAAGAGCTGATAGATAATTTTCCATTTGTGACTCAGTTGAATTTGTAGTCTCAAATTCAACATTTACGGTAAAATAAGAATTAAAGGTGCCGCTTGTAGCCATTTTAACAGCATCTTCAGCTGCAATATTATGCCCGACATAATCTGAAATATCTGCATAAACAAGTGAAGAACCAGAATAAGACTGCTTATATTTTTTTACATCAGCAATTGGGATTTGCAAATTTTTGGAATCACCTGCATCGTTTGACCTGCAAAATGTTACTGACAGATTGGAGCCTGCTTGTGTGCAGTTTGCAGTTGTGCCGCAACCGTTAAATAAAGTCGATTGAAATGTGCAGCTTTTAACATTGCTTGCAGCAGTACTTATCGCGACCATTTCGCCACCGCCGCCGGCTGCAGAAACAATTGTTGTTCCGCCTTTAGAAATAGTCGTGGCTCCGCCGGCGGCTCCCGGAGTAATTGTCAATGGTGCATCAATTGAAGTATAAAATGTACTTATAAAAGTACCTGCACCAGAAGCTGATCCCCCGCCTGAAGCATTTATAAGAAGATATTTTGCATACCTTGGCGGTCTGAAAACACAAGTTGTACCAGCAACATTACGCGGACTGTTATTTTCAACATAGCGCTGTACAATTCCACTGCTGTTTCTGTAACATTCATATCTGCCATGTCCGTCTGATTCCTGATATGTAATATGGCGTTTTGTGAATGCGTTCGAACATAAGGCAACAAAAACTGCAACAATCAGCATTGTCACGCTGGCCTCTAATAACGAAAATCCAGAAAATTGTTTATCTTTTACCATAATATGACTACCGCTCCGTTTCTGCCTGTCTGAGCTGCTCCAGTATCATTTTCGCCAGTGGCACAGGCAATTTTCGCCTGACAAGCTGTTTTCTTAACATAAGCAGTTACATCTACCCCGTTAACAGTATATCTTGTCAAAGAACCATTAGTTGTGTTGAACCCTCCGGCACCACCGCCGCCGGCGCAAGCTGATGCCATTTGAGATACCATTTTTGTTCCAAAATCCATTTCAATACTTGTGCCGAAATCTGAGGTATCAGGCTCTCTGGAAGCATTATCCGTAACTTTGCAAATAGAATCCGTACTGTCAAACCATAATGTTTCAGTTGCACTGCCTGAACCGCCAGTCCCGCCTGCAGCTTTCATTTCAACATCACCAATTTTGACAACGGTTTCAGCACCGGCACTGCCAAGTGCACCGCCTTTACCGGGTTGCATTGTAATTTGAACATTATTTAAGCGTGGAAAAAACATTGAAAGAGTTTCACCAGCTTTACCGCCATTGCCGTACTGAACTTCAGCAACACAACCGGTAACTGTTGTATTATATTTTTCCCCTTCTTCAATAACCGGCAATTTACCAGCACCTTGAACGTCTTTTAGCCATTGCGGAAAATCATTTGCCTGGTTTCTGCTATATTCAGCTGTAACTGTTTTTGACTGACAAGCTGTTGTTCCACCGCCGCTAACACCGGATGATGCTCCACCACCCCCGCCAACAGCATGAACAAGGAAAAATATAGCATTTGATGGCGGTGTAAACTTACATTCCGAAACCGCAGTTGGGCCAACTGCAGTCCCTTCTTCATTAACAGTATATTGTGTAAGCTGATTACCTTCATAATAACACTCATAGCGGCCATGAAGACTTCTTTTGGTCTTTAATTCCGTTTTTTTAAAATGAATAGCCGGAAGCCCGATTACAATAAAAGACATTATCAGCAAAACACAAAGCATTTCAGCTAAAGAAAACGCTTCGTAATTATTCTTTTTATCTTTTTCGGCAGCACTCCCGGAAGTAAGGTATTTTCTGAAAACCTTATACTGCATTATATAATTCCTCATTTGATTGTTTATTAACTATTATAACATTTTATAAATAATAATTCAACCCTTAAAAGAAATATTTTGCGAGGGAAAATACTGTGGCATTTGCCTGAAAAAGCAAATTAATGCCGAACACAAAGGCGCTCTAATTTTCTTACAAATCTAACAACTTTTTTCTCTGTTTTGGCAGTGATTGAATCAACCAAAATCGTTTTGCAGCCGAGTTTTTTACCGAACCAAACATCTGTTAAAGGTCTGTCACCGACCATTACAGCGTCTTTAGGATTTATGCCATGTTTTTTTAAAAACTCAACTCCAAGCTTAACATTAGGTTTTTTAGCATTGAAAAGCATCGGAAATTCACTAACCGCACGAACTTTCTCTTCATAAGCCGGATTATTATTATTTGAAATTACGCCGACAAAAAAATCCTTCTTAACTTTATCAAGCCATTCACGAGTTTCTGAGAAATATGAAGCAGACTTTGAAGCCATAATCGTGCTGTCAAGGTCAAAAAGCAAAGCTTTTATTCCTTGAGCTTTCAACTCTTCCAAATCAATTGCATATATGCTTTCAATATTATAGTCAGGTTTAAGAAACATTATTTTTCACTCCTATTGTACGTGCAAGCGCATATTTGTAATCCTCCGGCTGCTGGTCAAACAGAAGATAAACATCGTCATTCGTGTTTGCAAGCGGTAAATCAATTCCGTTTTTGTCTTTTACTGACATAAGTTTTGTTTTGAACTGTTCGTGAGGCGTGATAATTTCAACCTCGTCGCCGATAAGCATTTTATTTTTAATTTTTACTGCATAAAAAACGCCTTCCTCTGTTTTAAGAGGTTCTTTTGAGCTTTTGAACTCGCACAAGAAATCCGCGCCTGCCAAGCCTTTTGAAATATCGTAACTGTAACTTTCGCTGTTGTTATCGCCAAGCGCAAAGCCGGTTGTATAACCGCGGTTTCCTACTTTTTGAAGTTCAATAAAGTATTTGTGCAAATCAGCCGACGGATTTTTCAAAACCTCATCAATTGCGGCTCTGTAAGTTTTTGCGACAGCCGAAACATAGTATAAACTTTTTGTGCGGCCTTCAATTTTAAACGAATTAACGCCTGCGTCAATCATTTGTGAAAGGTATTCAACAAGGCATAAATCTTTTGGACTCAAAATATGCGACCCGCGCTCGTCTTGATTAATTTCATAGTACTGGTCGGGACGGGTGCTTTCAACAAGCTTGTAACTCCATCGGCAAGGCTGTGAACAGTTACCGTGGTTGGCTTTGCGTTCTCCGTTTGTGAAGTAATCACTCAAAAGACATCTTCCGGAAAACGAAACGCATTGTGAGCCGTGAACAAAGCATTCAAGTTCAATATCAGGAACTTTTGCTCTGATTTCGGCAACATCTTTTATCGGAAGCTCACGTGCAAGAATTACGCGGCTTGCGCCGTAATCCTGCCAGAATTTTACGCTTTCGTAGTTCAAAGTATTTGTTTGCGTGCTTACGTGAATAGGAACCTCCGGAGCATATTTTCTCAACAGGTTCATAATCCCGAAATCACTCACAATAAATGCGTCCGGCTGTGCGTCTTTAAATCTGTCAATGCATTCTTCAAGAAGTTTTATATCCCTGTTAAAGGCGAAAATATTTAATGTAACATAAGCTTTTGCACCGAGTTTGTGCGCCAAATCAACGGCGTCTTTCAAGTTTTCAAGAGTTATCAGACTACCCTTTCGCATTGCTCTCAAACTGAAATCTACAACACCCAGATAAACCGCATCAGCACCGTATTTTACGGCATATTCAAGCTTTTCCAGATTGCCCGCAGGCATCAAAAGTTCAATTTTCTCCATAACCGGATATTACCCTAAAGGAGGAAAATAATCAACCAATCAGGTGATGACTAATTTTGATAAATGTAGAAAATAGATAATGTTAAGTATGTTTTTGGAGAAAGATATATGCAGAGAATTGAAAATGCAGCAACTACTATTAAACAAATTTGGGCTTACCAGCACCCTGTTATGCACACCTGGTTTGTTTTAAGCTCGTTATCACTTTGTTTTATGTTCGCGTTCTTATTTTTTGCTATATAAAAATTAAACAGTTTTAATAAACTAAACAAAAAGGATTTATGTGATAAAATTTATTCCATGAGGAAGTTCAGAACTTTTTTGGGATATGTAATGTTAATCGGTATTGCAATAAGCATGCTTTACCCGTTTATCGAAATGGTGAACTTGTCTTTTGCAGACGAAAATGCGATTTTTAACCAAACTTCCAAGCTGTTTTATGGCAATCTCACGCTTGAAAATTATAAAAACGTCTTCACACAAATTCCTCTAAGCCGGTATTTTCTGAACAGCCTGATTGTAGCGTCAATCACAACCTTCGGTCAGGTAATCTTTGCGGCACTCGCGGGATACGCTTTTGCAAGGCTGAAATTCAAATTCAAAAACGCTTTGTTTTTAATAATCCTTATCACAATGCTTGTTCCGCCACAGGTTAACATAATTCCACTGTTCTTCTTAATGCGTGAAATGCATTTGATAAACTCATATTCAGCGCTGATTTTACCGGGGCTTTTTGGAGGTTTCGGGATATTTTTGATGCGCCAGTATTTTCTGGGGCTCCCGAAAGATTTGGAAGAATCAGCTAAAATCGACGGCTGCAATCTTTTTGAAACATTTTTCAAAATCGCTCTTCCGCTTGCCTTGCCGACGGTTGCAACACTTGCGCTTTTCACATTTGTCACAACATGGAACAGCTTCATGTGGCCTTTAATTGTTACAAACACAGAAAACATGCGAACTTTGCCGGTAGGATTAGCGATTTTCAAAGGAAGTTTTCGTGAAATAACGCTCTGGGGTGAACTTCTGGCGTGTTCTGTAATTTGTACGATTCCTGTAATCGGCGTTTTTCTTATCGGCAAAAAATATTTTATCAACGATATTATGCAGGGCGGCGTAAAGGAATAAAATTGCAAGCTTGTTATTTTTCTGCTAAACTCCCCCTATGGATATTAAATTAAGATTACAAAGCTTGTCAGGGGATGTTTTTGGCGGAATAAATTCCGCAATCGTAGCGCTACCGCAGGCGCTTGCTTTCGGAGTTGCAACTGGTTTTGGTGCAGGAGCCGGAATTTGGGGTGCAATAATTCTGTGTTTTATCGCAGGAATTCTAGGGCCGAAAGTTCCGATGATTTCAGGGCCAACAGGGCCTATGACAATTCTTATTGCGTCGGTTGTAGCAGCGTTAAGCCACGATATGCAGGCGGTTGTAACGATTATGCTGCTTGCAGCGCTTATTCAAATCCTGTTTTCGCTGACGAGTGTTTCAGATATCGTAAAATACGTTCCATATCCGGTAATTTCGGGGTTTATGAACGGGGTCGGGATTATCATCATATTAATCCAGCTTAACCCGCTAATAGGCCACGCAACCATTTCAAACACATTTGAAAGCATAAAAACCTTTGCAATAAATCTTCAAAACATTAACATGCCGGCAATGTGGCTCGGGCTTTTGACTCTGGCAATTGTTTTTGCAATACCGAAAAAGTTTAATAAATATATTCCCTCGCAAATCCTTGCGCTGATTGTCTGCACAATAATTTCCGTAAAAATGGGTCTTGAAATCCCAAGAATTTCGGAGATTTCAGTGGAATTTCCAAAACTCACTTTTCCGGTTCTTGAGTTTCACAAAATAACCACTTATCTTCCATATGCGGCCACGCTTGCGGTTGTATTGTCAGCCGAAAGCATGTTAACCGGACTTGTTGCGGACAGCTTGACAAAAACAAAAAGTAACGCAAAAAGACTTTTATTTTCACAGGGTTTCGGAAACGCAATCTGCTCTCTGACCGGTTCGCTTTGCGGAACTGCCGCCACAATGAGAACGGTTGCGGCTTTAAACACGGGCGCGACAACAAAACTTGCGGCAGTAATCAATCCGATTATTTTATGTATTTTATTGTTCAAATTTTCGTGGTTCGTGTCAGAAATTCCGCTTGCCGTACTTGCCGGAATTCTTATAAAAATCGGCTATGACATTATTGATGTGAAACTTTTAAAAGTTATCAAATTTGCACCGAAAGATGATTTGTATGTTTTAGCGCTTGTATTTTTGCTGACGGTTTTTTACAATTTGATTTTTGCCGTCGGAGCAGGAATTACGCTTGCGGCTCTTTTGTATGCAAAACGCGTTGCTGACAAGGCACATATTGTTCAGAAATCGGTTTATGACAAAGATATTATGAAGCTTGAAAAAACACTCGAAACTGATTACAAACACAAAATCCGCGTAGTGCATATTTCAGGTCAATTCTTTTTCGGCTCTGCAACGCAGATGATTTCAAAGTTTGAGGAAGTTTTAGGCACCAAATATCTGATTTTAAACTACGAATCTGATGATTTACTTGATATTTCAGCGATTTTTGCACTCGAGGACATCATAATAAGACTTAAATCACAGCACATTAAAATTCTGCTTGTAATCAAAAATGAAAAAGTTTTAAACCAGCTTGCTGACCACTCGATTGTGGAACAAATCGGCGAACACAGAGTTTTTTACGATGAGATGGACGCGATTAATCATGCGAAAGAATCTTTAAAAAAGAAAGCTCGCAAAAAACATAAAAAAGAAAAATAACTTAAAACCCGTAAAGTTAACACGTTTGCGATTAAAAAATATTAAGTTTTTTACTTTTTTAAATTTATGATATAATATTTTTGGAATAGAGAAGATTTGAGGATCTGGGTTTCTTGGAATCAAAAAAACTTATATATAATATAATACTATCGTTGTCTTTGATGACTTTTTATCCGTTGTCAGGCATGGGCGCAGATAGTTTTTGGGATTATAATGTAATGGATACCTCGGGCAGCGAAATGTCCGAAAATTTCGAATACCAGCAGCCGGAACTCAGAGAACCAGAAAAATCTGAAACTAAAAAAGAAAAAAAAGTAAAAGTTAAAAAGAATAAAAAAGAAAAAAATTCTGAAAAGAAATTTCGTTTTATCAGGAAAAAAGAGAAAAAACAAGAAACCACAGAACAACTTGAACAACAGCTTGTCTTGCCGAAAAATAACGACGCTGAACAAACAGCTCCAGCAACAGAAGCCCCGGCAGACATTTTTACTCCGCCAGAGGAGCAGAACTATGACTACAGCCGGTTAAATCTTCCCGATACTAATGAAACCCCTGCTGTTTCAAGAACTACTGCAAAAGGCGACAAATACATAAAAGATATTGAAATTCATGGCACAAATGTTGTCGAACCTGAAGTTATTTTAACCAGTATCAAACAAAAAAAAGGTGAAATTTACAATCGTGAAATCGTCCAGCAGGATTTGCGCAATATTTACCAGCTCGGCTATTTCAGCGAAAAAATGCGCGCAATTCCGGTTAACAATCCGGACGGAACAATTACACTCAAAATAATTCTGGAGGAAAACGCTCCGGTTACAGATTTTACAATAGAAGGCAACACCGTTGTTTCAACAGAAGAAATTTTAGCGTATCTGGTTGACATGAAAGGCAAACCGCAAAATATAGCCAAATTAAATGAAGCAATTGCAAATATTCAGCAGTGCTATGCTTCAAAAGGTTATATTTTAGCGCGTGTTGACTCTGTTACGGATGACCCGGACGGAACAATTAACATCAGCCTTAAAGAAGGTACAATCAACAAAATTCTTATTGCCGGAAACGAAAAAACAAAAGACTTTGTTGTAGAAAGAAACGTTCTTTCCGAACCGGGTATGGTCTACAATGAAAACGTTCTGAAAGAGGATATTGTAAGACTTTATGCCACACAAGCCTTCAAAGACGTAACAAGAGAAATTACTCCTTGCGAGGATATTCCCGATGCTTACGATATTACAATTAATGTTCAGGAACAAAGAACAGCAAATATTTCTATCGGCGGCGGTTTAGATACCGTAACCGGTGTATTCGGCTCGGTCGGAATTGCAGACAACAACTTCCGCGGCCGCAACCAGAGAGTTTCACTTAACGGTCTTGTTGGTTCCGGTGTAATTCTTAATGATGCTTCTATTAAGCGCAGAATGAACATGCAGGTTGAATTAAGCTTCTTTGAACCGTATTTCTTCAATGCTGATACCTCTTTGATGAGCAAACTCTTCTTCAGAGACTTCGGAAGCTATCAGGTTCCACTTGCAATTGAAAGAAGATATGGGGGCGAAGTTACCGTTGCGCACAGAATGAAACGCAATAAGCATTTAACTTCAACATTCTCTCTTGGCGTTGAAAACATTGATGTAAGAGAAGGTGATTTCAATAAAATCGCAAGCCTTTATCAAAAATACAGCGTTCCGATTTCAGAACGTGCAAAACAGCTTGACGGCGGCTTGTTCATGTCTTTAAGCCCGTCCTTAATCTATGATACACGCGAAGGCGGAACTGTAACCAGAAAAGGGACTTTAGCAAACTTAAGATTTGATGAAGAATTCGGGCTGATAGATTTTGACAAAACCCACGGAAAATTAACAGGGTCAATCAAGCATTACATTCCGATAGGTAAAAAATCATCACTGTCATTCACTGCAAAAGGCGGCGGAAAAATCCACGGTGACAACATGCCTGAAGTTATGATGTACAGATTAGGCGGCCCGTACACAATCCGCGGCTTCAAGATGAGCGGCGTCGGTACCGGCGATGCATTCATTATGGGGTCGGCAGAATTTGCAACACCAATTCCGTTCCTTGACAGAACAAGGCTTGCTAGAAAAGTTAATTTCCTGAATAACATAAGATTTACAGTTTGGGCTGATGCCGGTAAAGTTTTCAATCCAACAGTTACAAACACATTATATGACAGACCATTGCACGCAATCACAGCAGGTATAGGTTTGAAGCTTTATATACCGGGTATGGGACCGCTGTCAATTGATTACGGTATTCCGTTCACCAATGCCGGAGAAAACGGAAATCAGGGCGGATACTTTACATTCGGTGTAGGCGATTTATTGTATTAGAAAAAACAAGGAGGTAATATGAAAAAAAATTTAGCAGCATTTGCGCTATTAATGGGAATTTTAGGTTTCTGCAACCAAGCTGATGCAGCAAGCGTAGGCTATATAAACTATCCGAAAGTTCAGGATAACTTTGCATTTGCTCAGGCTGCAATAAAAGAAGTTGACGCAAAAGCACTTGAACTTCAGCAGTATATGGTTGACAAAGAAAAACAGTACAAAGCTTTGGATACACCTTTAAAAAAACAGAATTTTGAAGATGCAACAGCAAGAGAATTCAATGCAAAACAGGAAGCATTAGTGAAATTAAGAACACAAAAAGAAGAACAGGTATTCAACAAAATTCAGGCTGCGGCAAAACAGGTTTTAGTAGAACAGAAACTTGATGCAATTGTAGATTACCGTGTAATCTTTGTAGGCGGAGTCGACATTACAGATTTAGTAATCCAAAAACTTAAATCAGGCAGTATTTAATCAAGGTAAGATTTTTGTATGAAGTATTCTGAAAACGGAGAGCAATACCACATAGGATTAAAAGAAGGCGAATGCGGTAAATATGTAATTTTACCGGGCGACCCGAAAAGATGCGCTAAAATTGCAGCATATTTTGATAATGCCGAATTAATTGCAGACAGACGCGAATTCACAACCTATAGCGGATATTTAGATGGAGAAAAAGTTTCAGTAACTTCTACCGGCATAGGCGGCGCTTCTGCTGCAATTGCCCTGGAAGAGCTTGTGAATACCGGGGCCGAAACCTTCATCCGCGTCGGCACCTGCGGCGGGATGGAGGTTAATGTAAAGGGCGGCGACCTTGTAATCGCAACCGGCGCAATCCGTATGGAAGGAACTTCAAAAGAATACGCACCCATTGAATTCCCGGCAGTTGCAAACCTTGAAATTACAAATGCGCTTGTACAAGCCTGCAAAAACTTAAATCAGACTTATCACACCGGAGTTGTGCAGTGCAAAGATTCTTTTTACGGACAGCATTCACCCGAAAAATCCCCCGTAAGCTACGAACTTTTAAACAAATGGGAGGCCTGGAAAAAACTCGGATGTCTTGCTTCAGAAATGGAATCTGCTGCAATATTTATAGCCGCAAGTGCTTTGAAGGTAAAAGCAGGTTCAATCTTTCTGACGGTAGCAAATCAGGAAAGAGAAAAACTTAATCTTGAAAATCCGGTAATTCATGATACTGATATGGCAATCAAAGCCGCAGTTGAAGCCTTGAGAATTCTAATCAGAAACGACAGAAATCAGGAGTAGAAAATGTTTAATAAAAAAATGCAGTATATAATTAAAACCTGTTCAGGCGACAACATGCAGGAGCTTCAAAACCTTTTAAACGAAATGTCAATGAACGGCTGGGAGCTTTACAGCATGAACGAAGTTGAAACTGATGAAGGGATAAAATTCAACTGCATTTTTATGTCGGAAACCAAAACTGATGAAGAAACTTCAGGGTCTGATGTAATAAATATTTCAACCTTCAAAAGCCAGATGGAGAAAATGCTTTCCCCAAAGCTTTCGCCCTACGAAAACTGTCTTGATATTCAGGCAAAAATCAGAAACCAGCAAAACAAAATTACAAAAATCAAAAAAGAACTTGAAAAAGAAGCTCCGGCCTCTGTTAGCAGAAAAAAGCTTAACGACAAGATTTCTGCGAACTTAAAAGAACTTGACGAGTTGAAAATTAAACTTGCAAAAGCAACTTCGCCTGATGTAATGTTTGAAAAGCTTTATGAAGAAAAACTCTCAATCCGCCTGAGTGATGAACTCGTTGAATATGTTGAAAGTGACTGTGAAGAGTCAAACGAAACACTTCTTGCAGAAACAGTCAAAACAAGATTAAAACTTACAGAAGAACTCGGCTATATTATACCGAAAATTGTTTTTCAGGATGACGAAAACCTTAACCCTTATGAATTTTCAATCAGAATTCGCGGGCTTGATGTTTTCAGAGCCTGTGTTTATCCGAATCATACAATGTACTTTGAAGATGAATTAAATCTTGAAACAAAAATCAAAAACTCCATCAATGATACAGATTTTATTACCGGCAGAAAAGTTGTCTGGATTGAAAAAAGTAAAACTAAAGATTTTTGGGAAAAGGGCATGACCGGCGCTCAATTTATTGCAAGAGCGCTTGAATATACAGCGATAAAATATGTTGATGAACTTTTTGACTACAATGATGTAGAAAAATACATTGATGTTGTAAGCAAACGGAATGAATTTCTTGTTGAAAATTTAATTCCTGATTTTATCTCGCTTTCGGATTTAAAATTTATTCTGACAAGCCTTGTGAGAGAACGCGTTTCAATCAAAGATATAACTTATATCTTTGAAAAGATGAATGATTTCGCCGAAGAAAGTGCGAAATCAGATTTGCTGAAAAAAGTACGCCTTGCGCTTGCCAGAAGGATTTGTGCGCAATATGCCAACGAAGACGGTGTTATTAGCTTAATTGAAATTTCCGACAAAACGTTGGATTCTTTTATGCCGAGTTTTGAAGAAGATGAAGATTTTATTATAAAAATTGACGGAGAATTTGCGGAAAAACTTGCGCGAAAAATTTCAAAAAAATCCGAGCAATTAGGTCTTGATGTACCGAAAATTCTTGTTCCCATGGAATTGAGACATCTGTTTTTCACCTTGCTTTCCAACTACATGAACAACATTGTAGTATTAACAAGAGAAGAAATCGGATGTTGCTATGCAATTGAAATTATTTCAAGTATTTAGTAAAATTTACTTAACTAAATAGCAAAAATTTTTATTCAGGGAGTTTATAAGGGTATGCAAGTAACAAGAATTCAAAATAACATGTTTAACAACAGGCTGTCTTTTGAAAGACGCCTTAGAAAAGATGAAGAATCCGATTATCAAAAAACTATGGAAGCAGGCTTTAAAGCTGCCGGCTCCGAACAAAGAATTGCAATAACTCATGGTTCGGTATTTCCTGCCGTCGGCCGAGATTCATTTATCGGTTCACCTTACGGAGAAGGAGCAAAAGCTTATATAAAATTTCTAAAATTAAACGGGTTCAACGGAAACCAGCTTGGCCCTAACGGAGCTCTTTATGACAATGAAATTTCACCGTATAACGCCTCGGCGCTTAATGAAAATCCGCTTTTCATAGATCTTGCACCGCTAACCTCACCAGCCTACGGAAAGATTTTGTCTGAAGAAACTTACAAAAAAATCACAGAAACAATAAAACCAACAGATAAAAATTATACCTTTTCTGACCAAATAGAAGCAAAGCTTGCATATTACCTCGGGCTTTCCGAAAGCTATAAAAACTTTAAAATAAATCTCTCAAAAGGCCAGCCGCAGGCAATTAAACTTAACTCGGAATTTGAGGATTTTAAAGAAGCAAAAGGCCGCCAAACAGAAGAAGAAGGTATGTACAGGCTTCTTGCAACCTTGAACAGAAACGAAGATTTTACAAAATGGAAAAATGTTTCTGACCAAACTCTTATGGAGGACATAAGAAAGGGTGACAAAAACGCAAAAAAACGCTACGAAACACTTCTTAAAAAATATAAAACCCCTATTGAACAATATCAATTTGAACAATTTCTTGTTACAAAACAAATTCATGAAAACAAAAAATTCCGCGAAGATATTGGATTTAAATATTTCTCAGACTTCCTAATCGGCTGTTCAAAAATGGATGTATGGAGATATAAAGAAGCATTTCTTGAAGGCTATGCAATCGGCGCATTTGAAAGAGATCCAAACACACCGCACCAAACCTGGCAAATTCCCGTACTTAATCCACGAAAATTATTTAAAGGGGAAAACGGGCTCAATATAGGCGGAGAATTTTTGAAAGAAAAATTAGAGCATGCGCTTGAAAATTGTGAAAATATGCGAATAGACCATGCTTTAGGCCTGATTGATCCGTTTGTATATGAAGAAGCAAGTGTTAAAAAAGACAAAGATGGAAACCAAATTAAAAGTGAAGTTCATGGCGATTTTATGTCTAATATAAGGGATGAAAATGGTAATAAACTTGACCATTACTATGATTATCCACGTATCTTAAGAAGACTTGTCCTTCCAGTTTTAGCTAAACACGATTTGGACAAAAACGATCCAGTATGGGAAAATATTTGCTGTGAACCTGATTTATTCAAACAGATTTACTACAATGAAGAGCAGCTTCCGCGCCTTATACAGCTTGAATATACAAAGGATGAATTTGCAGGAAATCATCACTGGTATTTAGTCGGCTCTCATGACTCAAGGCCGGCAATGAATATGCTGAAAGCAGACGGAGGCTGGAGAAGAACAAATCCAGCGTGGGATGCAATGTACTTGGCCGGATATTTAAATCAGGACCCTGCAAGATTAGAAGAAAACATTGAATTCTGCCGTACGATTGCAGGTGAAGTTGACGGTATTGAAAAAACCGGGAAAGAACTTGAAAAAGCAGACAGAGAGCTTGTAAATGCAAAATTTGCAGAACTCTTTACAAAACAAAAAATCCAGGTGTCCTTTGCTGATATTCTCGGAATAAACGATAAAAATATCGTTTACAATGTAGGCGG
The DNA here is from genome assembly GCA_900551915.1 of uncultured bacterium. GTDB lineage: Bacteria > Cyanobacteriota > Vampirovibrionia > Gastranaerophilales > Gastranaerophilaceae > Scatenecus > Scatenecus faecavium. The sequence goes on along the minus strand of URXT01000012.1, from coordinate 13,735 downwards.
TTCAAACAACAATGTCAACTGGAGAGAAAGAATTTCGCCGGACTTCGTTGATAAATATTACAAAAACCTGTCAAGCGACAATCCGACAGCTTTAAATATTCCGGAGGTCTTAAAAATTGCGGTTCAAGCAAGAATTGATATGAACGTTGTTGGATACGCTAACGCTATTCCTAAAGAAGATCCGAACAAAGAAAATTTGGTTAACCAGAAACGAGAAAGTCTTTATAACGAGTTCCAGCCGCTTTTAGACAAACTTGAACATTATGCAAATGTTTTGAAGGAAAAAGAAGATTAATCAAAATATTTATAAACAAGGCGCCAGCTTTGCTGGCGCCTTGTTTATGATTTAAGAAATCTTTGCCCAAGCTAATCTCTATGCGTTCCTATTTGATACCCCGGAACACATAAGAAAGCTGGTACCGTTCGGGTAATTCCAGTAGCAAGAGGTGATTTATCCGCCATCAAGGTAACGGCCATACTCAAATCATCAACATGCGGTGCAAAATCAGTTGTTTTAATTTTACGTTCAACATGCTTATGATAAACCTTATCATTTATAAAATTAGACAGCTTATTTCCTCCGACAATTCCAACACCAAGGGCTGCAAGTGTCATAGCTGCTGACGGAAGCGCTCTTAGGAACTTATTAAAATATCCTATTTTCTTTCCGAATCCCGGGGCTTGCGGAACAAAGCTTAAAATTCTAGGTTTATTTTTATCATAAAGATGAGCTGCCGCGCTCACACTCAAAACAGGAACAAGAACATTCCCTAGAAGTTGATTTATGGTTTCTCTCAATTTGCCTTTGAAATGCTTCTTCTCATCAAAAATTGCCCCTCCGGCAAGTCCGCCTGCTGCAGATGCCCCGGCTAACAAAAGGATTTCTTTTTCTTCAATTTCCATTAACCTGGCATTTTTATCATTTTTGTTGAAGATTTTAAACATAGCCCAATTTTTTGGACTTTGAGAAAATATAACCTTAGGATTAAGTGAAAAACCTTGTTTTTTTGCAATTATTGCAGATGCCGCACCGACTCCTGTAATGGTTGTCAGAAGAACGCCTCTTTTCACCGAAGGCTGAACTTCATTATTTTTATCTGAGGAATAATGGCTGTGTCCAAAAGTTATTCCTGCATTTGTAATTCTGTTGATTGACATATTAATTACCTTCACACTCATTTTAGCAAAAACATGAACAAAAAAATTATTGTCAGTTATACTAGAAAAATTAACAAATCTTCAAAAGCTCAGAATTAGAAATTTGAACAGATATTCAGAATAGTTCTTTTAAATTTTCAAATTTATTCTCAAAAATCAATGTAACAAAGTATTAAAAAAAGAGACTAATTTAGCAAAAAAACATATTCAGTTATATTAAAATTAATGTTCGAACGGAATAAACTATGAAAATAACCCCTCAAAAAATTTCAAATTTTAGTTACGCCCGCAGATTTGTCCGCGGCATTGGCCAAAGAAGTCTTGTTCCTTTAATCATGCTGGAATGTTTTGTAACAGGCGGACGAACGCTTCAGGCTTACAAAAGAGGCGGTTTTGAAGAAGCAAGAGAGAGATGTACGGAAGAAAGCGTCGGTGCAGCTTTCTGGTTTGCAGGCGTCAAAATGTTTAACCACATAAATGACCGCATCGGCAAAAAAATCCTTAACCTTCCGACAGCAGATTTTGACGCCGACAAAGACGGGGTTCGCGATCCGTTAAAAAACTTCCTGCACGACGATAAACTTAACAAACTTAAGGCTAAAGCTGAAGGTAAAACAGGAAAACTTATTCAAAACCTTACAAAAAAACAAATTGCAGTTTTCAAAACATTGAAAATCGGCTCAAGTATTCTCCTTGCAAACATTCTTGTCGGTCTTGTTGTTCCTAAAATCAATCAGCATATAACTGCGGTCTATCATAAAAAACATTTTGAAGACAAAAACAAACAGGAAGAGCAAATCAGTCCGATTGGAAACCCGCTTACAATGGACAGATTTATGCAAAAATCTGAAAAACGTCAGGTTTCTTTCGGCGCTATAAACTACAACACACTTCTATCAGTTGCCAACAAATTCGAAAACGATCCAACATACCAGCTTCTTTCAACAGACGTCGGAATCGCAGGCGGCCGAGCTGTAAGTTCAAGAAATGAGCATGAAAGAACAGAAGTTCTCTTTAGAGATTTGTCTTCCATTTACTTCTATATGTTTAACATGCCAAATATTAACAGATGGCTTAACCAGATAGAAGACGGCCGTAAAACAAGGCTTGATCCGGTTGCGGCTAAACAGGTAACTGACGCGCTTAATTCAATATTAGCAGAAAACCAGGGCAAAATGTCTGTTAAAGACTTTGCTTCAAAAGCTCTGGGTGATAATTCAAACATAGGCTTTATTGATAAAGAGCTGCTTCAAAAATTTGACCACCATAAAACAATAACCCTGGAAGCATTTAAAGACTATCTGAAAAATCATAAACGACTCAGCCCTGAATCCATTACAAAATATACAACGTTAGCTGAACAAATGTCAAAACTTCAACCTGAAATAGAAGGCATTGCACTGCTTACGAAAAATCAGATAAAAGATATTTTCAGAGAAGGCATAATCAACCGGCCAGACTTCCTGCAAAATATTTTTGGAGTCGCAACTCAGGGTGACTTCACTAACAAATACAAATTTGTTAATTATAAAGAATTAACAAGTCTTAAAGAAGATATTTATGAATATGTTTCAAAAATCGTAGATAAAGCCTCCAAAAAAGGAGTTGATATAACCTCAGATATTCTCAAAAAAGCCTGCCATGAAAACTTTATTAAAAACACCTTTAACTGGGGAATGGGATTTGCAACCTCAGCCATATTTCTATCGACCTTAATTCCAAAAATGCAATATTGGATTACCAAAATGACAACAGGTCAGGATAAATTCCCGGGTACGGCAGACTACTCAAATGAAAAGAAAAAAACAAAACATAAATCAGGGATTAGCGCATAAAAAATCTGCCCTTTGCTATATTAATTTTTGCTTGTAAATTAATATTGAGCATGCGATAATTCTAGAGGAAAGGTAAGCCATGGCTAACGTTTTAGTTTACACTTTAGACGAAAAAATTTATATAAATCTGACTAACCATTGTACTAATGATTGTATCTTTTGTCTGAGAAATGACAAAGATGATGTTGTCGGGCAAAAATTATGGTTAGACAATGAAACATCAACTTCAAAAGACGTGATTGAACAGTTTGAAGAAATTTATGCAAAAACACCTTCAAAAGAAGTAATTTTCTGCGGTTACGGCGAGCCGATGCTGAAGCTTGATGTACTCAAACACACAGCACAATACATAAAAGAAAAATACCCAGAAACAAAGATTAGAGTAAACACGAACGGACACGCAAACTTTGTTTATAAAAGAAATGTTGTGCCAGAATGCAAAGGACTTGTGGATGAATTTTCCGTAAGCCTTAATGGAGCGACAAAAGAAGAATACAATGAACTTTCTAAGCCAAAATTTGATGAAGCATACGAAGAAGTCAAAAAATTCATCAAAGCCTGCGCTGATGAAAATATATCCGTTGTTGCAAGCGTAGTAGAAGGTTACAAGGGCAGACACCTTGACCTTGAGACTTGCGAAAAAATTGCACATGAACTCGGTGCAAAATTCAGAGTGAGAGAGTGGATTGTAAACGGTTACTAACTAAAAAAGGAGTAAATAAATGCAAGCTATCTCAAATTCTAAACAAAATTTTCAGGGAAAAGTTGTCCGACTCGGCAACTTTAGCCCGCTAACCTCTAATAATGTCGAAAAAACTTTACCAAAGCTCAAAAAACTAATATCAAAAAAGCCTTTCGATTTATTTATAAAAGAAGACAAGCAAATTGGGAATTCTGTACAATTTTTTGCACAAACAATGCCGGATCATTTTAATGGAATTAATAAAAAAACCACTGCCTATGCAACAAATAGAAGCTCAAATCCGGCAGGTTTATATCTTGAAGCAGCTAAACAGGTTGTTCATGACTATGACAAACAATATGTAAAAACAGGAAATCCAATTATTGATATACTCAATAAATTGGCTGAATATTTAAAATAATTTAGAGGTAAAAATGCAAATACAACAGATTTCAAATCTAAATAACCAGACTTACCAGGGCAGAGTTGCCATTGTAGGCGATTTAAGCGCTCAGCCGACCAAACTTGTACGTGAAGCAGCAGAAAGTTTAAAAAACCGATTTAAAAACTCTGACTATGATCTTTTTATCAAACAGGATTACAATAAAAACAGACTTAATCTAATAGTCACACGCGAAAAGGATTTTGAAAAACCAAACAAAATAAAAGGTAAGGCAACAATCTCAACGCTTGAAACAAATCCTGACATACTGGATACAGCCTCAGACTATGCCAGAGTAAATTATGAAAATCAGGTTGAGTCAAAAAAAATTATAAAACCTGAATTCAAAGAAAAATGCAATGAATTTTTCAAAAAACTTGGAAACAAATTATTTGAAATAATAACAGACGAAGATTAAAAAACAAATATGTAGTTAAAATAAGAAGACTGCACTAAAATGTGCAGACACAAAGAAAGGACAAAACATGAGCAGTAATTTAGACAAAATCATGAAACCGAAAGCCATCGCGGTTATCGGTGCGTCAACAAAAGAACACACAATTGGTTCTGATATTATGAAGAGATTGCAGGAATACAAATTCAACGGAAAAATCTATCCTGTAAATCCAAAAGGCGGAATTATTGAAGGTTTGCAGGCATATACAAACGTTAACGAAATTCCGGGCGAAGTTGACCTGGCAATTATCGTTGTAAACGCTAAATTTGTACTTGATACAATCGACCAGTGCCACCAAAAAGGCATCAAAGGCTTGTGCATTATCACAGCAGGCTTCAAAGAAACCGGCAAAGAAGGTGCTGAAGCTGAAAAACAATTATTGGAAAAAGTTCGCGAATACGGAATGAGATGTGTTGGTCCGAACTGCTTGGGCGTTGTAAACACTCACCCTGATATCCGTATGGATGGCTGCTTTGCAGAAAGCCTTCCTGAAAGAGGAAACATTGGTTTTGTTTCTCAATCAGGCGCTTTAGGCGGCGGTATTTTAAACATTTTGAAAGACTTAAACCTCGGTTTTGCTCAATTCATTTCAATCGGCAACCAGGCTGATGTTAACGCTGAAACTGCCCTTGAATACTGGGAAAATGAACCGGACGTTGAACAAATCTTGCTTTACATGGAATCAATTCAAAATCCGGCTAACTTTAGAAAATTAGCTTCAAGAATTACAAAGAAAAAACCGATTTTGGCATTGAAAGCCGGCCGTTCAGCAGCAGGCGCAAGTGCAGCTTCTTCTCACACAGGTTCTCTTGCAGGTGCTGACAAAGCCGCAGCGGCATTGCTTCACCAATCAGGTGTTATCAGAGAATTCTCTTTGCAAAACCTTTTTGAAACAGCAAAAGTTTTTGCAAACTGCCCGATTCCGAAAGGCGACAGAGTTGCAATCATTACAAACTCAGGCGGTCCCGGAATTATGGCAACTGATGCGGTTTGTGAATACGGTATGCAGATGGCAAAAATTTCTGACGCTACAAAAGAAAAATTAAGAAGCTTCTTACCATCAGCAGCATCAGTTAAAAACCCGATTGACATGATTGCATCAGCTCCTATCGAACACTACAAACAAACTCTTGAAACAGTTATTGCTGATGAAAATGTTGATATGATTATCACAATTTACCTGCCGTTCCTTGGCTTGAAAGACATTGATGTTGCAAAAGCATTAATGGAAATCAAGGCAGAACATCCTGAAAAACCGGTTATCGGCGTATTTATGACAAAGAACGAGTTCTTTACAAAACTTTCTGATATGAAAGTTAATATGCCGTTCTTTATGTATGCAGACCAGGCTGCTGACGGTTTGAACAGATTGAACCAGCAAAGACTTTGGATTGAAAGACCGGAAGGCAAAATTCCTTGCTACGATGTTGACAGAGCTAAAGTTGAAAAAATTATCAAAGGCTCACTTGCAGAAGGCAGAGCACAGCTTACAACATTAGAATCAATCGACGTTCTTCAAGCTTACGGAATCCGCGCTTGCAAATACGGTCTTGCAACTAACGAAGAAGAAGTTGTTGAACTCGGAAATTCAATCGGCTACCCGGTTGTTATGAAAATGACTTCAAAAACAACTTCACACAAAACCGATGTAGGCGGTGTTGTTGTAAACATCAAATCAGAAGAACAATTGAGAAAAGAATACAAAGGCTTGCTTGAAAGACTTGAAGCAAAAGGCTTGCTTGAAGGTTTAGAGGGCGTAATCATTCAGGAAATGGTAAAAGGCAGCCGTGAAATGGTTTGCGGTATTGCAACCGATCCTCAATACGGTCCGATGATGATGTTCGGCTTGGGCGGTGTGTTCGTTGAAGTTATGAAGGACGTAACCTTCAGAATTGCACCTTTGACAGACGTTGATGCTGAAGAAATGATTAAATCAGTAAAAGCATACAAACTTCTGGAAGGCGCAAGAGGCACAAAACCTGCACAACTCGACCAAATCAAAGAAACTTTATTGAGATTATCACAACTTGTTAATGACTTCAAATTCATTGACGAACTTGACATTAACCCGCTGTTAATCTCAGAAGCAACCGGTGAAGGCATTGCAGTAGACGGACGTATTAAAGTAAGAATGGAAGAAGCAAAAGAAGCTCTCGGATGTTCTTGCGGATGCGGTTCTGTAACCTGCTCCTGCGGTCACTAATTGAGCTAAAAGCTTTTTATAAGAAATACCCGGAAAGAAAATTTCAATCCGGGTATTTTATTGAAAACATAAATAAAATGAGGCTTATCACTTATAATGTACCTGCGTCATTTATAGTAAGTCGAGAGATTAATATCAATAAAATTTTAAAAAGTCAATATATTTTCAACAGACAAATCAAGAGCATTTGTTAAATCGACAATTTTTTTAACCGTCAAATTCTGCTCTCCACGCTCTACTTTTCCAATATAATTTGTATGGACATTAGCAAGTTCAGCAAAACGCTCTTGAGAAAGAGATTTCTTAGTTCTTTCGACTCTAAAATTAAGCCCGATTTTTTTAAGGACATCCTTATAATCTATCATAAGAAAGATTTTATACTATTGACAATGTGTATTCTATACTATTATAATAGTGTATACAATATTATAATAGTGGAGTACATATATGAAAAATAAAAAGACCTCGGTTAAACTCAAAAAAAGTATAAGAGCATTCACTTTAGCTGAAGTATTAATCACTATTGGCATCATAGGAATTATTGCTGCTCTTACAATTCCAAATCTTATGGGACTATATAGAAAAAAAGTTGTTGAAACCAGGTTGAAAAAATTTTATTCTGCCATAAACCAAGCAATTCTGCTTTCCGAAAATGTAAATGGAGACAAAAAATCCTGGATATTAAAAGGGATGTCAACAGATGAATTCTGGAATATATATTTAGAACCATACCTTAATTACACTAACGTCAAAGATAATAAACAAGACAAAACAATTTATTTTGAAGACGGCAGCGCAGTAATCATAGATATTTATTTCGCCCAAAACACTAATGGAGATGTAACCTGGCAATCAGCCGGCGGTCATTTTAAATTTTGTCCTGAAGCTAAATATTGTGATACCAAAACCCCCAATAGAAAAACAGGGGTAAATATATTTACATTTGCCTTTTGGCCAAATCAAGAAGGTGGCTCGTTTGATTATCACAAAGGAAAAGGAGTCGAACCATATATGGCATGGTGGGACGGCAAAGAAGAAAGTCTCTACAAAAATGCGTCTTTTGGCTGCTCCAACGGGAATGGGTTTTATTGTGTTGCAATAATCCAACACAACGGGTGGAAAATTCCTGATGACTATCCGAAAAAACTTTAATTAATATATGCATACTTATAATCAATATTATTTTCACAAGGCAGCTTTTGATTGTAACAAAATATTTACAAAATAGCATATTTTTCATTTAGCAGAATATTATATATTAAGGTAAAAATTTAGGAGTATGTGTATGAGAATTTCTGCAATTAATTATCAAACAAACCCGCATTTTGCCGGCGAAGACAAAAAAAGCAGCAAGCTTAAAACTGCAGCTGGAGCAGCAGCAATCGCACTTGCAACAGCAGTTCCTGCCACGCAAGCCGAAGCACAATTTTATACACCTCCTGTTTATCCCTACACATACTACGTTCCGACACCTACAATTACAACTGTTCCAAAATGCTTTGTTTTAGGAGATATGAGAAATCAGACAGAGGACAAATCAATGCGTCAGGTTTTTGATGAAATTGATGAAAACGGAAACGGTAACGGTGTAATTTCAGCAAATGAAGTTGTTAAAACAGAACGCCGCAACTGGAATTTGAATAATCTGACGCCATACACAGGTGCACAAATGCAAAGAGCAGAAAAAAATTTCATTGCACTTTCAAAAGCCTATAATGAAGATGATTCTGATCCTTATACTATAAACTACAACGAATACAAGGCTATTATGGACAATTATCTGGAGAGCAATGAAGCCGATAATTTGCTGGATTTAATGGAACTTTTAATTCTGCAAAACATGCTTACTCCGCCGCCCCCGCCGCCGCCAATCCATCATCATCATCATTACAGACCGGCGCCGCCGCCAAGACACAACCCTCCGCCGCCACCTCACAGACATGACCATAGGCATTGGTAATCTTAGAATGCATTTAAACTTGCTAAATATTACAAAACTGCGAGAATCAATTTTTTGATTAATTGCAGCTGTTCCTCTTTTGCAAGAGAAAGAATGTCATTTATGTCCGATTTTAAAGAAGAACTTGCAGTGGATTCTTCTGACGAAAATGCCAGCAAATCATTCGGAGTAACAGATAAAACAGAACAAAATTTTAAAAGTGTCGGAATTGAAGGCAAAGATTCTCCAGCCTCAATTCTTGCAACCTGACGGACATCAATATCAATAAGTTCGGCCAGTTTTTCCTGCGTAATTTTTTTATATTTTCGTAAATTTCTGATTTTTTCCCCGAAGTTATTTAACAAATCAAAAATCCTCCTGATATAAAAATACAATTATTAAATAAAAGTTTTAATGCAATATACGCCTTGACAACATGCAACAAATAGCATATAATCCTAAAAAAGAGGACTATGAAATCATATGAAAAAACGAGCATTTACGCTTTCAGAAGTATTGATTACTCTTGGGATAATTGGCCTTATCGCAGCACTGACTATCCCAAATCTTATGGGTGCGTACAGAAAAAGAGTAGTCGAAACCAGGTTGAAAAAATTTTATTCTGCAATTAACCAGGCAATTATGTTATCCGAAAACGAAAATGGCGACAAAAAAGACTGGGTTATAAAAGATACCGAAGAGTTTTGGAATCTTTATTTGAAAAAATATCTCAATCATACCAATACAGAAGACTCCTACAATGCCAGCAGGAAATGTAAACGTATTTACTTTGAAGATGGGAGTTCTGTTATTATTGATATATATTTTTCGGAAAATGAAGCTGGAGAAGTTACCTGGCAAACGTCAGGCGGACATTTTGTATTTTGTCCGGAAGCTAAATATTGCAAAGATACAGGAAACACGTATATTGGCACAAAAAAGTTCACATTTGGCTTTTGGCCGAACCAAACAGACAGAGCGAGCTCTTTTGCCTATCATAAAAACAAAGGCGTTGAACCTTATATGGTTTGGTGGGATGGAAACCCGACAACGTTATATACACACTCCGCTCATGGCTGTAACAGCACTAGCACTACTAATAAATACTATTGTACCGCTATAATTCAACGTAACGGCTGGCGGATTCCGGATGATTATCCGTTTAAGTTTTAGAAATTGACCTTCAGATTTATTAATGCTTTAATACATTTATGAATTACATTTTCTATTTGTTAATTGTAGTTTCAATAATAGCCGGTGCGGTAAACGGAAGGCTTTCCGAGGTTGTAAACTCAATCCTTACAGGTGCTGAACTTTCCGTAAAAGTTGCTTTTTCTTTAATCGGGATAATGGCCTTTTGGCTTGGGATGATGAAAATTGCCCAGAAATGCGGGCTTATCGAGGTTATTGCAAAAATTATAAAACCGGTTACAAAACGTATTTTTAATGAAATTCCGGAGGATTCGCCAGCAATAGGAGACATTGCAATGAACTTTTCGGCTAATGCCTTTGGGCTTACAAATGCAGCTACCCCAATCGGCATTAAAGCAATGGAAGAATTACAAAAACAAAATGTGGATAAAAAATCAGCTTCAAACGCCATGTGCATGCTTCTTGCGATGAACACGGCAGGATTTCAGCTTATCCCTGCAACCGTAATTGCTGTTTTAATAGGAATAGGATACAAAAATCCGACTGAAATAATTGCACCCACACTTTTAGTTACGACAATTGCATTTTTAAGTGCAATATTTATGGCAAAAATTTTCCAAAAATTCTGGACGCCGCAGCAATCCCCTCTACCTATGGGAGAGGATAGAATTTCAACACGAGGAACGAGTGTTAGAAATTCGGGTGAGGGTTTTGGAGGTGAAATATAATGTTTCATCAATTTATGAATATAATTTCGCTCTGGGCGCTTCCTGCAATAATAATTTTGATTTTAACCTTGGGATTAATCAAAAAAGTGCCGCTATATGAAGTTTTCACAGACGGAGCAAAAGAAGGGTTCAAGGTATCAGTCAACATAATTCCGTATCTTGTTGCAATAATTGTAGGCATTTCAATGTTCAGAGCGTCAGGAATTCTTGAAAACTTTTCACATATATTTGCACCACTATTAGAGCATTTTAAAGTTCCGGCAGACGTAATTCCGATTATGCTTGTGCGTTCGCTTTCAGGCTCTGCAGCTCTGGGAATTTTTTCAGACATTGCAAACAGTGCAGGCCCGGACTCATACGCTACAAAGCTTGCGGCAATTATGGTTGGCTCAAGTGAAACCACTTTTTATGTTCTTGCGGTTTACTTCGGCGCAGTTGGGATTTCAAAACTGAGATATGCATTAATAGTCGGACTTCTTGCAGATTTTATCGGAATTATTGCAGCAATCACGGTTTGCGGGTTAATGTTTTAATCACATGAATTGAGGTAAAAGTTCCGGATTGTAATTCGCAGATTTTGTATCAACCCAGCTTTGAACTATATCTTCTGACTGCCGGGTAACTATTGTTTTAACCAGAACAGCATAATTAATATCAATAAAACTTATTTTTTCAAGTTTCTCAACAACAAACTCTTTTGAACCGCAATTATGGCAAAAATGTTCTTCCGGAACAACCATGCCGTTTTTTATTATCGCTCTCAATTTAACCCCGCAGCATGCGCACCTTGTTAAAAACCACCTGTTTTCAATAAGTTCACCGCAATCCGGGCAGTAAGCAACATCCGCATCCGGACGAACTTTTGAATGCATACATTCTCTGTTTTTTTTGAAAAACTCCAATATCATCATACTCTATCTTTTAATAATTGATAAAAAAAAGTCAAAAATTTCCCTTAATATTACCTGATTGGCTAATTGTCAAACAAATGTTTATTTATTTAAATAATTACATAAATCTTTTTCATACTTCCAGCTATTCTTAATTCCAACGAGTCTTTTTTAAGACTCTTTTTTTTGTTTGTTTTATAAAAACCGCATGCTATAATTTAACAATAATGATTTCACCAAATATACAAAAGTACATAGAAAATTCCAAAATTCGCGGCCAGCTTGCTGGCTGGAAAAAACCTGTTGTAAATTATTTTATAACACCGCCTCCAGGAACTTCAAACACAAAAGATTTTATTTATTTCCAAACAACAAAAGCTGCAAATTCTTGGAACGCCTTTCTACTCCAAAACTCAATCCCGATTCAGTTTCAGGAGATTTTCACCCCAAATCAGGCTGACATTGTAGTTCATCGGACAAAAGTCGGAAGGGTTTATGAGGGCATGTGCAAGTATCTTAGTGTAATTAACGGCGAAATAAAAAAGATATCGATTGACATAGGGCTTCCAAATGAATTTTCCGGTAAAGAAACCTCTGATTTAAGCATCTACTGCGCGATTATGCATGAATTCGGACACGCACTGGGACTCGGACATGGAGTAGATATCGATGACATAATGTTTGTTCCGCACCAGAAAAATATTTCAAGCCCGAGCGAAAATGACCTCTACATTTTGAAAAAAATATATAATTAACAAAATATTACAATTCTGTGCAAAATATCAAAAAATTTTTTTTACAAGTTTATAAACTATATGAAAATCCAAAATAAACAAATTTATCAACAAAATTTTCAAGCACTTCACATCGCTGAGACCAAAAACTATATAAAAAATGTAGAAACTCCAATAAGCATTTATCATCTTGGTGAAAATGACCGAAATTATCTTTATAATCTCAAAAAAACAATAAAATTTAAAGACTTGATGCCCAAACTACCGGAATGTCTTATTGAAGTTTGGCAGGGAATTTTCAATGTTGCAATTACTCAAAGCTTAAATACGAAAAAAGTTGGATTTATTGAGTTTTCCAACAAAAAGCCTTGTGGACTTATGGTTTATACACCGGAGAATTTCAGATATAAACTTGATGCAATCTGCACCTGGCCCACGGAACCTGAAAAAAGAGTACCATTTGCCGGTAAAACTCTTTTTAAAATAATGTTTGAAGATTTTTTAAAAACTGATGCGAAATTCATTGATTTGGATGCTGTAACTAATGGACCTTTTAACGCAGTCTCAAAGTACATGTCTTTGGGCTTTAAACAGCGCGGCGGAGAAAATTGTATTATAGCAATGCGTACAGGAAGGGATAATGTGAGAGAAACATCATCTGCACTTGAGAAATTTATACGAATTAGAATGCTGCAAAACACTGAAGATATCCCCTTATCAGAAGTATGACTTTATACAATATCAATGCACGGAGATATAAATCTCCGTGCATTATATAATTATTCACCTAATTTATCTAAAGCTGCTCTTATACCGCCATCTAAAGCCGCCTTACCTATACGCCCAAAATCTATTCCTTCCAATGGATTAGTGCCCTCAATGCGACCTTCCAAAACAGGGAAAGGTTCAGTACCTGTAATTTCTTGAGAACGTGAATTTGGGTCTCTTATAATGTCTCCATTCTCTCCAATAGCTACCCAATCTGTAACTTTTACGGGGCCTTCAAATACGACATTAGTTGAGTGCATATGATCATCAGTTTTGCCCTTATTACTAAAGATTGAGGTACTGTCTTTTGGTGCAGCCTGTTCCTGCTTTTTTACTGTTTTGCCTGACTGAGGCATAACTCCGCCTGCTCTGTTAATTCCGTCAACCATAAGTTGCTCCTTTTCTCGTTAATTTTGTACTTCACTCGTGTTTCGAAACCACTCATACTTCTATTAACGTTATTTATTCCCAAAAATTTACACTGCACCGCCATACCATACCATACCATACCATACAGCAGATTATAACTGGGTTTCAGCCTATTTAAAATTCATTTTTACATTTCTTAATAATTACTTCAGCAAAATTCTCTAAACCAGCCTTACAAGCATTTTTTAAGCTCTTGTATTAAATCATCCATTTATTAATTAAACTGAGGATTTTTTACATCAGCAAATTATTTTACCTTATGATTCAAAAAAGCACTTAATTCACTCCACAGCCCCAGCCTCTCAAATTTTGAGATAT
>URXT01000011.1 GCA_900551915.1 uncultured bacterium | reverse complement strand
TGCCCTCCCCCCCCGTCAAATCCGCTGACCGCAAGAGTTTTCAGGATTTTTACACAGATTTTCGAGGGGAATTTTTTAACAAAATTTGTTTAATAAAACAGAAACAGCTGTTTTTTAACGAAAGCTTTTTTAAACAAGCATTTACACTCGCAGAAGTTTTAATTACGCTTGGTGTTATCGGGATTGTTGCTGCAATGACCTTACCATCTTTAATCAACAAAGCCCAAAGTATGATTTTAAAAAATCAGTATAAAAAGGCGTACTCAACATTTTTTAATGCAATAAAACTTGTTCAGGCAAAAAATGAAGCTCCAATAGAGTGTTATTATTGGGCTAACAAACCTTACCCTGACGCAGTATGTATTGGATATAATGAATACGGGAGCTGCAACAAATGGTCTTTTGCAGATGGGTCACCCTTACCATCTGATTTTAACGGGGGAATGACTGAATGCAAAATATTCAGACAGCAACTGTTTGAAACTCTGAATGTTGTAACATATTGCCCGCAAAATGCTCTTGAAAGAGGATGCATTACTGATAAACACAAAGGTACTGATAAAGTTAAAAAAGAGCAAAACCCGTCAACAACACCAGATCCTAACGCAGCCTACAGCGATATAAATATTAAAGTAAACTGGCCTGCGTGGGTTTTGGCAGATGGCACTATTATACTCGGCTATTCAACTACAACTCCTATATTTACAATTGATATTAACGGTCATAAAAGTCCGAACAAATGGGGATATGATATGTTTTCATTCCAATTAATTGGAGATAAAGTAAATGGGATAACAGGGCTTAAACCTCTGAATTACGCAACAGAAAAAGGAGGCAAGCACGGACAGCATATGTACGAAGAAGTATTTGCAGGCAAATAAAAAGCTCCTGCTTGGGAGCTTTTTATTTTAAATTAGAGCATTTGCGTTTTTTAAGAATAATTGGCTATATCCTGTAACCTATTTCATGTTTTTTGAAAAGTTTATTGTAAAAGGAAGCATATTTTTTTACATCGCTTTTGGTAAGACACATTGGCATCTGCATATTTATTTTAGTTTCAGCCCAACGTCCGGCATTTCCGCGGATATATTTTGCTATTAAAGAATTAACCTCTTTAAAATATTTCAAACTAAATCCATTTTTTGCAATATCATCAAGTATATTTTTTGCCTCTTTTGGGAATGTCCCAACCGAATGCGTGCTTGACGATATCTTTTTTAAGGCTTTAAGCAAATCTTTTGGTTCTGTAATGTTAGGTGCAAGTTTATATTTTATATGAAATGGCATTGCGCTTGGAACTGATTCCATAACAATTTTTTCAATACCATTTTCTTTCATTTCGATTATGCTTGCAAGCCTAAGAAGCTCACCAAGCCCCATATTTTGCTTTTTCTTAATTACATCCATTTCATAGCCATCTAATAAACTAGGCATATTACTCATTAAATAATCGTGCGTGCCGATAGGATTATAGTGCTTGTCAGTAATTATTGTTATACCATTTGTCATTGTATCTTTTTCATCATGCATTGAGTGCAGAAAAAAAGTTTTTCCTGCTGATTTTACAGGAGTTCTTTTTATGAATTTCCAGTTATTATAAGTATAAAATTCAAGCTTTGACGGAAATTGAGGTTGGGGTTTTCTAAAAATATTGAACATATAAAATCTAACACTTCTCCATATAAAATTTTGCTATTTATTTTTAATTACAATAAGATTTCTTATATAATTTTCTGTCAAAGGGAGTTCATATTCAATAATGTCTGCAATTTCAAGTTTAAATTTCTTCAAAACCGGCTGCGCTTCATGAATTTCTTCATCAGCGCGGCGGGATTTAAAAGCTATAAAATAACCGGACTTTTCAAGCAGAGGGGCGGCGTAGGAAGAAATAATCTTCAGCGGAGCAACCGCGCGTGAAGTTATTATATCAAACTTTCTGTCTAAATTTTCCGCACGCTCGCAGATTGTGTGAAGATTTTGGAGATTAAGTGCGGCTTTCATATTTTCGATTGCATTAATTTTTTTTCTTATGCTGTCGAGCGCAAAAACCTCAATTTCCGGATAAACAATCGCAGCCGGCACAGACGGAAATCCGCCGCCGGTTCCGATGTCCAGAAGACTTTTGCCTTTTGGAAATTTTTCAAATACTTTTGAAATTGCAAGGCTGTCAAAAATATGTTTTTCCCAAAGAAATTTCTCATCATTTTTGGAAATCAAATTTAGTTTTGAATTTTGTTCAAGGAAAACTTTCATATAATCTTCAAAGTCAGACTTATTAAACTTCATTACCCTTAGCCTCCACAATCTCGTTAAACTTTTCTTCGCCAAGTTGAAGCTTCAAATCTTCAATTCTGCGTTCTATTTTTTTGAGGTTATTTTCGCTTAAGTTTCCTTCTGCAATAGATTTTGCAAGGAAATATTTTCTAAGCGCTTGCTCAGGATTTTTCGAATACAAATAAAAATCTCCAAACGCGAGGGTTGAGGAAACCTTATAGAAAACTTCATTAAGCTTGCAGGCCGTTTCATAAGCCCGGGTGTAGAATTTAAAAGCAGCTTCCGGAGCTTTGCGGCGGTTTAGTGAGGCAAGCTTCATAGAGGAAAGATAAATTCCGTTTAAGTTATTATTTTCTTCATCTATTGCAAGGCTCATCTCGTAAAACCTGATTGCCGAATCTTTAGCATCAGCTTCTTCGTAAATCGCCGCAAGATTTGAATATGCGCCGGACACAAAAGGATTTTTTTCTTTGTCAATTTCTACACAGTTTTTGTAAAACATTACAGCCTGCTTTGTTTCGCCTTTTTCATCGCTTGCAATTGCGAACTTGTAATAAAGTTCTGCCAGAAGGCTCTCATTTTCACTATCTTCGGCATGTTCAAGCGCTGACTTCAAAAATTCATAAGCCTTATCAACATCATCGTCCGACAAATCAGCCAGTAAAATATAAGATTTTACATAACTGTCAGGGTGGAGATTTTTGAGTGAAATAATTTCGGTCAAAACCTCTTTTGCGTTTTCACGTTTAAACATCATGTAATAGATGTTTGCGATTTCAAATTTTATTTCGGAAAGCTTTAGAATATCTCCGGCTGAAGAATAAATCTTTGCGGCTTCCTCGTAATATTTCAGAGAGTTAAACCAGTCGGAAAGCTTTGCATACGCTCCGGCAAGCTTTGTATAAACAATCGGCTGAAATGTTTGAAAATCACTGTCATTTTTCATCATTAAACAGCGCTGGTAAATCATTACAACACGTTTGAAATTAAAATTATTTTCCTCCTGACGCGCGCGGTTGACAAGTTCAAGAATTGACATGTTATTTTCTTTTTCAATTTCTTTAAGCTGCTCGTCAGTAAAAGTAATAAATTCATTAATAGAATCTGCAATTTTGTTCATTATACTGAATTCTTCTTCTTCGCTTTCGAAAATGAACCTTATGCTGCTAATATCTTTTTTCTTCGGAATTTCAACCGGTTCTTCGATATTTGAAGGTTCAGCCTGTTCTAAAACGTGTTTTGGTTTAATAACAGGCTTTTTAGGAAGAAACATGCTGTGGTATTCGATTTCCGAGCGCATTGTCGCACGGGAAATCAGCAAATCTCTTTCCATCGGCTTTAGCGGAAGCTGTGTGTTATAAAGTTCAACGCAGCTTCTGTGAAGTTTGAGCGCAACATTGTCAGGAATTGAATTTTCTGCAATGCTTTTGTAATAATCTTTGAGATAAATCATATTTTCATCTTTTGAAAGTATCATTGTCTCAATAAAAACTTTTATCTTAAATTCGTCAAACAAATTAAAGGCTTTCAAAAGATTAATACTGACAGGATGCCTTATAACTGTCAAAAACCTGAAAAGATGACCGCTCACCGGATCTACAAGCGCAAGCGCCTCACGCAATATAAAATCATTGAAGGATAAAAAGCTTTTGCTGAATCCTCCAATGAATTCATACAAACTCAATCCTCTGATTTTAATAATTTTCACAGCAAGCGCCGTGTACAAAAAATATCCGCGCGTATGCTTGTAAAGTTCATCCGAAACCGGTCCGATAAGTTTTATATCAGAAGATTTAAGATATTTTTCGAAAAGATGTTTTTCCAGCGCGCCAATTGAAATTTTAGTATAGTCAAAAACATTTTCAAAATCTTCATAATCGAATTTTCTTGAAATAATTACAACTTTCACACGTCCGGTCTGGGAAAGATGTTTTAAAAATTCCAAAATCTCCGGCTTGTTATTTTTTAAAACCTCTTCAAAAGAATCAAGAACAATTACAACCGGAGAAGTAATCGACATAAAATATGAATTGATTTTTTGAACGAAGTTTTCAGAACGCATTTTGGGTTCTTGAATAATATTTTCTGCTGCAAGCTCCTTAAATCTTTCAAAAAACGAAAGCAAAAGGTCTTCCAGAATAGTTGTTTCATAACAATTGTATTTAAGAGTAATAACCTCCGTTTTTAAAAATTTCAAAAAATAATCAGTTACAGAAGATTTTCCGGTTCCTAAAAAACCGTTAACCAGCAGCAGAAATTTGTCTGATTTAAAAAATTCGCTCATCTGACAAAACTGGTTAAGATTATTCTCGGCAAGAACAGGGTTCAAGAAAGCGCCCGAGGTGTTTAAAAAAATTTTCTTATCTGAAATTTCGTTTATGAAAAGCTGTTCCATATAAGTTAATATTAAATGATATCGGGATTTTTTGCAAATTAAATTTTACATAATTGCACAAAATATTTTTTATAGTACAATATAAATAGTAAACTTAGGGGAAGAAGATGGAATTTTTCAGAAAACATCAAAAATTAATTATCGGTATTATTGCCGTAACTTTTATTGCCTGGACTGTAGGCTTAATGATGCTGCCTCTCATTTTCAAATAGGAAAATAAATGAATTTAACCAAAACTTTTCAAAATTTATTTATAACTATCTTGATGGTGTTAATCTGCTTAGCCACTGTAACACCGCAGCAGGCTTGTGCAACCTCGCTTGACCAGAAAAAAAGACAAACAAGAGAAAAAATCAAACGAATTCAACTTCTTGAAGGGCTTGAAAAAAACAAATTGTACCGAAACCAGCAAAAGCTTGAAAACACTCATTCAACTCTTGAAAGCTCAAAAGCTCAGTATAATGCCTTGCAAAATAAACTTAACCGTATGGAAATAGAATTATCCAAGGCTCAAACGGATTTTAACAATTCTGATGCCCAGCTCAAAAGCAGGATACGTCAGGTTTTCAAAAATCAAAGGCTCGGAATGTTTGAGCTTATTCTTTCTGCAAAAGACGTAAACGCGCTTCTTGATGTTGTTTATTTCGAAAGAATTATCATCAAACGTGATTACAACAAAATGGTTGAATTGAGAGAAAAATCACAAAAACTTGCAAAAATGAAAAAAGATGTTGAAGCTCAAAAACTTGCGCTGGCCTCAACAATTGATGATATAAATTCACAACAAAGGTCAATCAAACAAGCTATTGCTCAAAATCAGAGCATGATTAATAAGCTGAAAACCAACAAAGCATACTACCAAAAAGCCGAAAGAGAGCTTGAACGGCAGTCAGAAAACCTCCAAAAAATGATAAGCAAAGGCTACAACAACTCAACAGTTAAAACAGCCTCTGGAGGATTCATGAAACCTATAGCAGGAAGAATAACATCTCCATTCGGCTGGAGAACACATCCGATTTTTAACAGCAGAACCTTCCACTCCGGAGTTGACATCGGCGGGCCGAACGGCGGAAGCATAAGAGCCTCAAACAGCGGTAAAGTAATTTATTCAGGCTGGTACGGCGGATATGGAAAAGTTGTTATAATAGACCATGGCGTTGTCGGCGGAAAGCCAACCACAACATTATATGCGCACATGTCGACAATCAAAGTCAGCAATGGCCAAACAGTTACAAAAGGCCAGGTAATCGGACTTGAAGGCACAACAGGCTATTCCACAGGCCCGCACTGCCACTTTGAAGTAAGAATTAACGGAAAACCGAATAATCCGCTTCAGTTTATTTAGTAAAAGGAATTAATCTTGAAAAAATTAGTAATAACAACTTTAATAACTCTAATGCTGCCAAATGCCGCATATTCTTTCACAGACATCTATCAACATCCGTCAATCGAAAGAACAAAAGAGCAGCAGGAGCTTGAAGATATTCAAAGTTTTTTCTATGAAGCACCTCTGAATACCCGTGAAGTAATCATAAACCGCGAAGTTAAAGACCCCGAACAGTCTGAGCTTTCTAACGGAATGCCCTTCATAAAACAAATGCGCATAAAAATAAATAACCACTTTAAAATTAAAGCACATGAAGAAATGCTTCAACAAAAAAAGCTTGAAGAACAGGAGCTAAAAAAACTTCTCGAAGATGATGATGAAACAACTCTCGAAGACTTGCAGCAGGAAAATCTTCAAAATTTAATTGATATAACAAATTCAAATTCGAAAGAAAAAAAGAGCCTTAATATCTTTAAAAAAAATAAAAAAGAAGATAACGCCACTGAAACTACGGAACAAAAAAATTCAGAAAAAGAGACGGCTGAAACCGAAGATGAAAATAACATAAAAATTCAAGGCGGAATTAAGCAGGTTGAAGCAGAAAAAGATGCCATTCTTGACTGCGAAGTAGTCAACTATCTTGAAGGCACCGAAGAAGTTGAAGCTTTAGGCAGACCATCTTTAACCTTTCCCGCTCAAAATGTTACCATTATCGGCGACAGAATTACTTATAATTCTGTAAGCAATGTAATTAAAGCTTTCGACAACGTTGAGGTTGTGAAAGATGGCAACAAAATGTATGGTGATTATCTTCAAATTAATCTGAATGAAGAAAATGCATTTATTGATAAATTAAAATCAAAGCAGCCAAATATGACGATTTATGCAGAAACTGCTAATGCCTCTGACGAACTTGTAGTTCTCGAAAAAGGTAAACTGGTTGCTGAAGATTCTTACATATTAAGGCTTCAAACCCAGTTTATGAAAGTCAGAATTGATCAGATGGTAATTCCGGAAGCCGCTCAGTCACACATGGATGACCTTGTCGGAAATACAAAAGTAAAAATTGTAGCCAAAAACTTAAAAATAAACGGAAAAGAACAACATGACGTAATAAGCGTCAAAGACGGAAGCGTTCAGTTTGGAGATTCAAAGATTTATGATTTCAAAAGACTGACTGTCCACACAGATAAAAACCACAGCTACGTTGAAACAAATATTCCTGAATTCGGTTCGCGCTCAAGAATAGGAATGTTTGCCGGCCCCGGATTTGTATTTGATGCGCCTTTCGGCTCAACAATAAAAGTTATGCCGTTGATTAACTACAAAGACGGTATAGGATTTGGCGGAGCATTAAGATACACAAGCGCAACCAACAGAACAGATATGATGTATGGAAGTGCTGAAAATATCTTTGTAATGCGAGGCAAACAAAAACTTGATGACAAACTGCTTTTTCAATACGGTGTTAACTCTTATATGAACGACTGGTGGATGGGACAGCGTATGGCCAAATATTTGGCTGAACTTGTTTACATGGACGGCACACAAATCCCGGATTTCCTTGGCAAAAACAAACCGTTAACATTCCAGCAGAGATTAACCGCAGGTTATATGCACGATACAGATGTAAACAGGTTTGATGAAAATATCAAATCTCCGGAAATGGGTACAACCCGTTTTAAATATATGGGAAGCATTGCCCAATCCTTATATTCATACCACAACACACCCAAAAGGCTTCATCTAGATGCCAGCATGGTGCTTCAGGGAAGCGCAGCTTTATATGGAACAGGAGATACACAATTTGTAGGAAGAGTTGGTCCGGTATTGCACACCCAGTATAAATACTGGATACAGGATATCGGATATTTCCTTACTGCATATGACGACCATACACCCTTACCGCGTTTTGATACATACAGATACGGTAAATCCAGCGTATTTTTACGCGAAGCTATCAGGGTAAATAAATATCTTACAGTTGCTTATGCAGCAACAATTAACCTTTCAAACGACTCGCCCAATAATAAAGAATTTCAGGAAAACGCATTTATTGTTGCTCTTGGGCCAGATGATTTTAAAGTAAGCTTTGGTTATGACTTTATGCGCCAGCAGACATATTTTACAATTGCAATGGCTTTAGATACCAAAGGATCTTCGGTTGAATACGATAAAATGGAAATAGTTCATCCGGAAAGAGTCGGACGCGATACTAAAAAATATGTTAAACCTGTAGTTTTCCCGGAAGATAAGCCTAAAACCAAGCCGGCAAAACGCACTTACGCACAGGTAATAGATATTGAAGATCCAAATAGAGAACAATTATAAAATGGAATTAAATGAATTAAAACAAACACTAATATATTATGGTAAACTAGCAGGCAAAAAAAATATGACACCGGGAATTTCCGGAAATATGTCTGCACGCTTTGAAGATAAGATTTTAATTACAACCTCAGGCTCTGCAAATGAATATCTTGAAGATGACGAACTTGTTCTGATAGATTTTGCCGGAAATCTGACAGACGGCAGCAAAAAACCTTCCAGCGAAAAAATGCTCCATGTTGAATACTACAAACAGCGGCCTGATGTGAATTTTATTCTTCACATGCATTCGCCTTATTTAAGCACATTTGCAGCCTGCAAAAAAGCTCTTGATGAACCTATAATGCCGGAGAATTTGTTTTATTTCGGGCAAATTCCGCTTGCTGAATATGCGCTTCCCGGGTCAAACGCTCTGGTTGAAAAAACAGCAAAATATTTTAAGGATTACAATGTAATCTTAATGGCAAATCACGGTATGATTTCAGCCGGACAGACCGCAAAAGAAGCTTATCTGAATTTGGAACTAGCGGAAAGCTACGCTCAGGTGGTTTTGCAAAGCAAACTTCTCGGCGGTGCGGTATTTTTAAATGAAAAAGAAGTTGAAGAAATATATTCATTAAAAAAATAATTGTGATAAAATAGCAGTAAAAGAGGAATTATAAAAATGTCTTTAATGTTGGAAAATAAACAGGGATTAATTGCAGGCGACGGGATTTTGCCTGTAAAAATGGCACAATATGCAAAAGAAAACGGATTTGACGTTGTCTGCATATCGCTCGCAAAAGACAACCGCGCAAAACTAAAAAAATACTGCTCAAAAGTTTATGACTGCCATCCCGGCGAAATAAACAAAATCGAAAATATTTTAAAAACAGAAGAAATAAAACAAGCAACTTTTTTGGGAAAAGTTCACAAACGCGTGCTTTTACAGCTTCATAAATTCGACTCGCGCGCAATTGAACTTTTAAAAACAATTAAAAGATTAAATGATGATGAAGTTATGCTTTTAATCGTCAGAGAATTCGAAAAACTCGGAATTACCGTTCTTGACCAGACAATTTTCATCAAAAACCTTATGATTCCGGCAGGCGTTCTCGGCAAAAACAAACCGACTGAAGAACAGCTTCAGGATGTAAACTATGGCTTTTGGCTCGCCAAAGAAATGGGAAAAATCGATGTCGGACAGTCAGTTGTAATTAAAGATAAAATGGCAATGGCCGTTGAAGCTATTGAAGGAACTGACATGTGTATCAAACGCGGCGCTAAGCTTGCCAAAAAAGACGCAGTCGTTGTAAAAGTTGCAAAACCAAAACAGGACAAACGTTTTGACATTCCGGCAGTAGGTTTGAGAACTTTAAAAACCATGAAAAAATACAAAGCAGCGCTTCTTGCGGTTGAAGCCGATGAAACAATCATCGTAAATCAGGAAGAAGTTATAAAATTTGCAGATGAAAATAACATTGTATTAATGGCAGTGAATTCATGAAAAAAGTTTTTATAATTACAGGCGAACATTCAGGCGACATCCACGCGTCAATGGTGGCGAAACGTCTTTTTGAATTAAATCATGATATTGAAATCGAAGGCATTGGCGGCGAGAATTTGAAAGCTGCCGGAATTAAACTTTTTTCCGACCACAAGAAAATGGGCGCAGTCGGTCTTTCACCGGCAATATTGTTTAACCATATTATACTCGGCAAAAAGGTTTTGGATTATTTAACAAAAGAATTCAAACCGGATTTGGTTTTGCTGACCGATTACGGCGCATTCAACCTCAACATGGCAAAATTCCTTAAAAAAGCCGGTATAAAAACTTTTTATTACATTCCACCGCAGGTTTGGGCAAGCCGCAAGTGGCGGATTAACGCAATCAAAAAAAATATTGATGAAGTTTTGTGCATTTTTCCGTTTGAAAAAGAAATGTATGAAAATCACGGTATCAAAACCCATTATTGCGGGCATCCGCTAGTATCGCAGCTCCCTCAAAAAGCAAACCGCGAAGAATTTTTTGCAAAATACGATTTAGATAAAAACAAAAAACTTGTGGCGATTTTTCCGGGTTCGAGAAAGTTTGAACTGGCACAGCTGATGAAGGTTTTTGTCAAAACGGCAAAAAATTTACAAAAACTTCATCCGGATGTTCAATTTGTAATTTCACATGCTCCGAATTTGCCAGACGCAGTTTTCGACAAATATTTAAAACATACGGATTACAAAGTTATAAAAGGCGATAATCAAGCACTTTTAAGCGTTTCCGACGCGCTAATTCTTGCCTCGGGTACAGTCGCACTGGAGGCTGCAATCTACGAAACTCCGATGATAATTGCTTACCGCGGGCCATGGCTTTTCTACCTGATATATTTAATTGTAAGATGTATTAAAATGGTTTCGCTTCCAAATATCATTGCCGGAAAAATTGTCGTTCCTGAAATTATTCAGGGCAAAGTAAACATCGAAAATATTTCCTACGAAATTGAAAAGATTTTATATGACAAGGATTACAGAAACAATTTTGTAAAAGAGCTTTCGCAAGTAAAATCAAAACTTTCCGACAAGATTTCCTCAAAGGAAGCCGCAATTGAAATCGAAAAAGCATTACAAAATGTTAAATAAATTAATTTTATTTTTAACAAATAAGCAAAATTTATGCCAAAATAACGTTTATTAAAACAGGTAGATGTTTTTATGGCAGATTTAGTCGGCGTACAAAATTATAATAAAAAGAACCCCTTCGCGGATTTCAACCTAAATCCGTCTGGACAATCTGCCTTGCTGCAAAACCTTCCGCCGGCAGCACCCGACAGCTTTGAAGCCAAACAGACCGAAGAAAAACAAACAAGAAAACTCGGTAAAACAATAGCTTTTTCAGCACTCGGCGCCGGTGCGGCAATTTTATTTTTGATGAGAGGACTGCCGAAAAATGCCTACAAAACTATTGAAAAATGGACTGAAAAACTTGAAACCAAACTCAACAAACAACGCCAGAACGGCCAGGTCGGCAAGTTTGAAGAGTTTTATACCTTCACCTTGAACAAGCTTAACAAATTTCTTGAAAAAGCAAAAAGCATTAACAATTTTGTTTCAATAAAAGACATTTCGTTTGAAAAGCTTATGTCAAAAACCAAAGTAACAAAAAAAATTCATTCAAAAATTACGGAAGTTTATGAAAAAATAGGACGACGAACAGTACAAAAATCCTATGACAAAGCAAAAACCCGTATAAACGGCTTGTTCCAGACTTTTGAAGACTACGATGAAAAGATTCTCTCAAATGTAAAAAACAAAAACGGTTTAGTAGAAGGCAAAACTGTTGAAAGCTGGCTTGACGAAGTAGAGGATTACAAAACCCTAATCCGCCGAACCTGGAATTCAAACTGCGGCCAGCGTGCACGCGATGCAAGATTCAAGACTATGAAAAATGACGTTGCAACGCTTTCAGATGAGGTTTGGGAAGCAACCGTCGGAAATCTTCACAACCTCAAACAAAAAAAAATGTATGAAACATTTATTGCAGAAGAAATGCTTGCCGGTAAAAAACTGCGTCTTATAAACGAAACAAAACAGGCACGCTTTATCATCACACGCGATATTGATGATATTTACAACAGCTCGCTTGATATCATTCGTCATATCACGACCTTCATAAAAACAAAAGATACCGGTTCACGGCAAATCATCAAAGATTTACGGCTTAAACTGGAAAGCTGGAAAAAACTTTCAGGGCCGAGCGAAAAAGCCAACCGACTTAAACTTAATACTGAAATTAATGAAATGCTGAATAAACTTTCTCAAAGCATAAAAGAAAACAAAAATCTTCACGGCTATAACACCGAAACAATTAACCAGCTTGTTTCAAACATACAAGATATCAACAAAATAATGGGAGAAAACGGAAAAGGCGCATTCCAGGAAATGCTGACTATTTACAAAAAACTTCTTCCGCGTGAAGACTATTTAAAACTAAAACAGCAGGTAAATAAAACCGTAAAAGACATCGACAGCGCCATAACCAAAGAAACCGACAACTTCTTTGATATGAACAGAGATTTAAAACTCGGTTCTGCACCAACAGATATTTTGTCAATTTTGGCCGCTATTGGAGCTGTCGGAGTAGGGCTGTCCAAATCCGAAAACAAAGACCAGCAGCAATCAGTCCTGCTTCGCGCCGGAATTCCGGCAATCGGTGCAATTGCAACCTCACTGTACTTCTCTGCAAGTCTGGTATCAGGCGGGCGTTCTATGCTTTACGGTGCAATTTCAGGTTTGGCAATAAGCAAAGCCGGTTCAATGCTTGACGAGTACAGAAAAAAACATTTTCCGCCTAAAGAACAGAGTATAGAAATCCGGCAGTAAAATTTCACGCCGGTAAAGAACTCAAAAAATGAGGTACTTTTTTATTTATGCTATAATTCAAGCAGAGATACAATAACAGAGAGATTCAAATGACACTGACTGAAAACAACCACTCAATCAGAGAAAACTTAGAAAAACGCGAATGTAAAGTTTTAAGCGAATACGCAACAAAAAGCTGCGAATCAAAAGGCCGCAAAATAAAAGAAGAAGAATGCCCTTTGAGAACTTGTTTTCAACGAGACCGCGACAGAATTATTCATTCAAAAGCATTTCGCCGCTTAAAGCATAAAACACAAGTGTTTTTGTCACCCTTTGATGACCATTTCAGAACGCGGCTTACGCATACGCTTGAAGTTTCGCAAATTGCAAGAACTATTGCGCGTGCGCTTAATTTCAATGAAGATTTGACAGAAGCAATTGCGCTGGGTCATGATTTAGGCCACACGCCGTTCGGACATTGCGGGGAAGGCGTTTTAAATGAACTTGTCAAAGGAGGTTTCCATCACAACATTCAAAGCGTGCGCGTTGTAGAAATTTTAGAAAAATTAAACCTTTGTGCCGAAACAATTGACGGAATATTGACGCATACGTGGGGATTTGTTCCTAAAACTCCGGAAGCTCAAATAGTTCAGCTTGCAGATAAAATTGCTTACATTAACCACGACATTGAAGACTCAATCCGCGCCGGAATTATTGCAGAAAGCGACCTGCCAAAAGACTGTATCAAATATTTTTCATCAGTTCAGAGCAAAAGACTTAACAAAATGATTTCCGAAATTATAAACAACTCAATGGACAAGCCGCAGGTCTCAATGAGTGAAGAAGCCTGGGCTTACACAACAAAACTGCGTGAATGGATGTTTGAAAATGTTTACATGGATTCACCGGCAAAATTGGAAGAAAGTAAAGCAAGAAATGTTATAAAAGAACTTTTTTATCTATATTGCGACAAACTTAGAGGCGTTTGTGAAGAAAATCGGATTGAAAGAATTGTAACAGACTACATTTCAGGAATGACAGACCGCTACGCAATCGAAAAATACAAAGAACATTTTATTCCATCAGGTTTTCATTCAAACACAAAAGATGATTACCTTTACAGACTTGCGAATATGATTGAATAATAATCCGTTTGGATGGAAAATCGGGGAATTTTAAAGAATTATTAAAATAATAACATTATCGGTATGAAAGAATTTTTAACTTCACCGATAACAAAAACCACTTCAAGGATTGCACTTGTAATCTTTATTTTAATGAGCACTTTTTTATGCTTTTACAGACTTAAAACTTACACATATCTCACAGTAGAATTCAATGATGCAAGACCTGTCAGAAATAAAATCCCTGTTTATTATAAGGGTTACAGGATAGGAAAAGTCGAAAAAATAAAACCAAGCAAAGATTTTAAAACAACACTTGTAACAATAGTCCTTTACCCGGCACATTTGAAACTGCCCTCAAACACAACAGCGCTTTTGACAAGAGAAAAACGGGAAAGAAGGGAAATAGATTTTATAAATCTTTTATACCCTGAGGAGCCCTCACAAATAATTTTAAAAAGCGGGGACCATATTAATGGTTTTGCAACAATTGACATTGAGAATTATTTTTCAAGCAAGGCGATAAGCGGCGAATTGGATATAATTACAAACAATATTAACAGTCTTCTTGAAAGTTTAAAAACAACAAGTGATGCATTAACCCTATTTATGGAAATTTTGCAGGACACAGTCAACGAAAACCGCCCGGCAATTAAGATTATGACAGGCAACCTTGCCCAAATGTCAGATGCATTAAAAATGTTTGCCTTCAAACTTAACAATTCAATAAATGAACAAGAAATGAAAAGCACATTCAGCAATTTCAACAAAACATCTTCAAGCGTAGTTATAACAACGAAAAATCTTGAAGGAATTACGCAAAATATTGACGCAATAACAGGAGGCGTTAACAGACAGGTTCCTCAAATTACAACCTCAATCACAAATGCCGATAAAATAGCCCAAAATCTTGAAGTAATTACAACTGGTGTAAAAAATACTATGTCACAAAACTTTGGCGGCCTGAGATTGCTTTTTGGAAAAACAATTAAGCCTGTAAATTGCAGAAAAATTTGCGAATAACACGTTTTTAATCAAGACCTTCTGCAAGTTTATAACAGAATCTGGCTTCTTTTATACGTCTCATTGCCGTTAAAATGTCACCTTTAAGGTTATAATTGTAAGAATCCTTGTTTAATAACAGCCCCTGATTAATTGATTTCAGCGCATTCTCGTAATCGGATTTGATATAATATAAATTCGCGACACGGTAATAGGCAAGGTCATCGGCTTTATATTCAAGCGATTTATTGTAAGCTTTTATTGCATCATCAAATTCGTTAAGTTCCTCCAGACAAAAACCTTTATATAAAAACGGATGTGCCGAAGGCGAAGAAATAATTTGTTTATTAAGCCAGTTGATGGCTTTATCGTATTTACCTTCACAGAAATAGGTGAGCGCTAAACTGTTATAATAAGTGCTTTCAGTAAGTTCCTGCGTCCCTGCTTTACGAGCAAGATGAAGAGCTTCGCGGGATTTTTCAAACTCGCCAAGTTCACGATATGAACAGGCTTTATAACCGTATGCGTCAACGTATCTGTATTTAATCAGAATTCTGTTTGCAACATCAATACATTTCTTATATTCCTCTTTATCATAAAAATAATCAATAAGATTTTTATAATAACTTTCTTTATCAGCTTTATTTTTACAAATTTCAGCTGCCTCAAGCAGCATTTGAATACCGTCTTCTTCTCTTCCCGCTTCAAGATTAAACAAAGCTTCTTTGGAAAGTCTCCAATCCGGGTGAATTGTTTTAAACAACCAGTTTACAAATATATAAAAGAGAAATGTCACAAAACTTGGCAAATCCGCAACAAACAACCCTCTTTCAAAAATTCTGCATTTCAGAGCTTCATAAAAATCAGAAAAGGCTTCTTTTAATTGGGCATGTCCCTCATATATGAAAGCTCTTCTTAGAAGATACGCAGAAGATTTTTCTGTCTTCATTTTCATGAAACTTTTCTCATATCTATCCCTGGCAAGAGAATCACCTTCCTCTGCAGCTGTGGATATTAATTCATACAATCCGTAGTAAAAATTTTCTCCGCCAAGATCAAAAGATTTTAGAAAGTATTTTTTTGCAGGCATGGAAGATTCTTTATAATCTTTGCAGGCGGCTCCGCATGCATACCAAATCATAGGGTCTGTTTTGTCCATCCGCAAAGCTTTTAGAGCATACTTAAAAGATTTTCCTTTTAAAAATAACATTGAAGTTAATAAAGATAACTTAAGATAAGTATTTGCATCAGCCTCTCCTGCCGAAATTTCTCTATTAAGCTTTATCAAAACCCATATAAAATTAAAAAAATTTATGTTTTCTAACTTCTCTGACATACTTAACCTTTCTATACCCCAAGACGGCATGTTATAATCAAAACTTTAATATTTTTTACATTTGTAAACATAAAAAATCCCGCCTGAAAATCAAGCGGGAAAATTTTATATGATTAAAAATTAATGTAAGAATCTTAACCAAATATATACAGAGCTTAAAGCAAGAGAAATTACCATTACTGTGACCCCGTATTTCAAAAATCTCATAAACTGTATCGGATGTCCGTGGTGAGCTGAAGTTTCAGAAACAATAACGTTAGCGGCAGCACCGATAATTGTCATGTTTCCGCCAAGGCAGGCACCCAGAGACAAACACCACCACAAAGGAAGTGTATATTCTGCTCCCATTACATTTCTGATTTCAAGAAGCATTGGTGTCATTGTTGCTGTGTAAGGAATATTGTCGATAATACCTGAAATAAATCCTGATGCCCACAAAATAAGCATTGCAGTAGCCTGTTGAGAACCTTGGGTTACATCCAAAATCCATTTTGCCATCAATGCGATACCACCGGAAGCTTCAACACCGCCGATAATGATAAACAATCCGATAAAGAAGAAAATTGTATTCCATTCAACATCGCAAAGAATATCTTTCGGCTTTTCAAAAAGAAGCAAAAAGCTCGCGCCAAGCATTGCAGTAACACAAGTTTCAATGTGAGTGATATCATGCAGAACAAAGCCTAAAATAACAAGGCCAAGAACAATTGCACTTCTAATCATAAGAGGAAAATCAGTAATTGTTTTTGAGTTATCAAGATTTGCAACTTCAGCCATTCTTTCTGGAGTTGTATGAAGGTCTTTTTTGAAGAAAAGCCACAATACAACAAGAACAACTACCATAATTACTGCAATAATCGGGGTTAATTCATTTACGAAATCCATAAAAGATAATCCCGCTGCACTTCCAATAATAATATTCGGAGGGTCGCCAATTAATGTTGCGGTTCCGCCAATATTTGATGCAAAAATTTCAGTCAAAAGGAAAGGAATCGGATTAATTTCCAACTTACTTGCAATAAAGAAGGTAACCGGCATAATCAATATAACAGTTGTTACGTTATCCAAAAACGCCGATGCAATTGCAGTAAACAGCCCGAGCGCAAATAATATTCCGACCGGATGCCCCTTGGTTAGTTTCAAAAGCTGATTCGCTATCCAGTTAAACATGCCGCTTCTTGTTGCAATACTTACAATAATCATCATTGAAACAAGAAGGAAAATTACGTTGAAATCAACGAAATTAATAAAATAGTGCGGGTCTAGTCCGCCGTCTAATGACTTAGTCTGGCTAACCAATCCCAAAACAATTGTGATTGCGGCACCCAAAAGTGCAATAGTAACTTTCGGGATTTTTTCCAGCGCAATAAAAAAATACGCAATTAATAAAATACCGGCAGAAATCGCAACACTGTGCGCCTGCACGATACTGTGTAAAAATTCCATAATACCCTCCAAAATCTTATAATTACATTTACAATGTTAGCGCAAAAACGCATAAATGCAAACAAACGCATTATTTTTACTTATTTTAATTTTGAAAAGTATTTATGGTTTGTCAAAGCCTCATAAGTACAGTTTACACCTAAAAGCCTGTCCTTAGAAGTACTTCTGCTGTCACAGTAAAAGCCATATTTATCAAGAGGGTAAAGCGTTCCTTTATTTCCCATTGCTCTTAGTTTTGTGCGTTTTATTTGAAAAACAAAAACATCATATCCGAGTTTATTTGGTTCAACATTTGCACCGTTTGTGTCAACTATGACTAATAAAGGTTCTGTTGGAATTACGGGTTTGTTTACCATAAAAAGAATATTTCCAATAACAATTCTAGCGCCTTTATCAAATAATAAATCTGACATTAACGCTTTACCATTAGAAGTTTTATAAGGTTTTCCACTGCAGATTGCCTTTTTCGAATTTATGCAGTTTATGCTTTCAAAACGGGTATTAAATACGTCGAGAAGATAAAAATAATATGCATCGTTTTTTAATTCATCATCATTTGAAATAAAGTTAACAAAAAGAAGAGCTTCACTGAGGATATAGACAGATTTTTTAAGCCCGACTTCGTATCTTTTGCGCATAATTCCTTTATGAACCAATAGGGTCATCATTGCAACAAACAGCACAAAAAAACCTATACATATTATAAAGCGGTACAATGATATTGCGGGATAATATTTTTGTTTATACTTCATATAATAATCCTCAATTTCATTATACATAAATTTTAATAAATTGTATAATTATTAAAATTTTACTAAGCTTATTAACAATCCGGCCACTGCAGAAATTCCGAGATAAAATAACGGGTCGCGCTTTTTACCGAGACTTAACCCGAACAATATTAAAAGCAGCACAACTCCCTTTACGCTCAAATCAGTCAAGAACATATCTACAGCAACAGCTCCCAAAAGTCCGCAGCCTGCCGGTTTGATAGAATAAATCACGGATTTTACATATTTGTTATGCTTAAACTGCTCAAGAAGTTTTGATATAATAACAACAATAATCAAAGATGGAAGAATAACCGAAGTTGTTGCAACAAGCGCCCCTAAAATTCCTGAAGTTGTGTATCCTGCAAAGGTTGCAACGTTAACTCCAACAGGACCTGGGGTAATTGAAGATACAGCAATCATATCAGTAAGCTGTTTTGTAGTATACCATCCCTGATTTTCAGCAATATGGTATAAAAACGGTAAGGTTGCATATCCACCGCCAAAAGAGAAAAGACCTATATGAAAAAATTCTAAAAACAGTTGAAGATAAATCACTCTTTTTCCTCCGTTTTTAGATTTTTGGTTTCCTGGATATTTTTATAAATCTGTAAAATTATTCCCGCGATTATCGACAGAATAATCAAAATAGCCGGTGAAACTTTAAAGCACGCTGATAAAATAAAAACAATAAAAAATATTGAAAAAGTATATTTGTCAGTTACACTTTTATTCCAAATTTCTTTAACCGCAAGATAAATCAGCAAAAGAACACCGATTGCGACACCCCAGAATATTCCCTGAACAAATTTATACTTTATAATCTCTTCCAAAATTCTTGCCAGAAGAACAATACACAAAAACGCCGGAGTAACCATGCCGGAAATTGCAGCCAGAGCGCCGTAAGTTCTTTTTAATTTGTATCCCACAAAAATAGAAACATTTGCCGCAATAAGCCCCGGAATACTTTGGCTGAGCGCATAAAATTCACATAATTCCTCATTGTCTATCCAATTTCGTTTTTCAATAAGTTCGGACTGCAACAATGGCAGAATTACATATCCTCCACCGAGCAGCAAAGTTCCTACTTTGAAAAACGTTTTATAAATATTCCAGAAAGTCTTTTCCATACAACGATTATACACTGGCAAAAAGCTTAAACAAGTGCTGATGATATTTCATATAAAAGTTTTAATTTTTCTTTATCCTCTTTCATAAAATTTAAGTTTTTTAATATTTTATTGTAATAATCAGTTTTGGAAAAATCTTCGTGAAAATTAAAAATTTCTTCTATGTCAATTTCAAATGCACAAGCAAGTTTCTCAATAGTTTCGGGCTGAGGATAGTTTCTACCGGTTTCGATTTTGCTAAGGCTTGTAATATCCATATTTATTTTTTCTGCAAGTTGTTCTTGCGTCAAATTTTTTGCTTTACGCAAATATTTAATACGCATACCTAGTTTTATTTTCAAATCTTTCATAAGCCCCTCATTTAAATAATATTGCATTTGGAGCTGTTGTATAATGGACTATTAGTTAAAATTATTCTTGACAAATATGACCATTAAGCATATTGTATTGACAGGTAATCATATTTTGAGGTTCTAAAATGACTTACAAGGCTAATTTTAAAATTGTTATTGGAGGCTTTACACTTGCCGAGGTGCTTATAACATTAGGCATAATCGGGATTGTAGCAGCGATGACTCTGCCAACCGTTATAAACAATGCCCAAAAGAAAGCACCTGCATCACGTGTCCACAAATTCTACAACACAATGAATAATGCCTTGCTACGATCAATTGCCGATCATGATGATGTTAAATATTGGATGCCAGAACAAAAAGTTTTTTCTTACGATCAAAATTTGGATTTCTTAAAAATTTATATTTTGCCATATATAAAATACAATCATTACGAACCCTGCAACGGTTCAGGAGGCTATAGTCGAGCTTGCTGCGTTTATCTGCCAGAAGGGTTAATGGTATTTCTTGTGGATGTGAATGGTGGAGACATAGGATATTACCCCAATGGAAAAATTAAAGTAACAACTAGAAATTATTTTGCATTCCAATTTAATAAAAAAGAAGGTTTTGATACAAACGGAAAGCCAATAAAACGTTTAAATAATAAAACACAATTGAACCGTACACTTTTAATTGGGATGGGAAATACGAAAGCTTAACCTCTACAACAAATAGCTGGGGATGTAACAAACTTAATAAAGGGAAAGCCGGTAGTTTTGGCTATTGCACAAAACTTTTACAGTTGAACAACTGGGAGATTACAAAGGATTACCCGTGGTAGATTATTATTAAGAAATCTTTATTTGGATAATGCTGAATTTTTATCCGTTTAATGTAGCTTTCAATCTTGCCATTGCTCGAGCAACAGCAGCTTCTGCACGTTTTGCATCAATTGCGACATCTTTATCCGCCAAGCGTTCCTGCGCACGTCTTAATGCCTCTTTTGCACGGGCAACGTCAATATCATCTCCGCATTCTGCTGTAGTTGTAAGAATTATGCACTCATCATCTTTAAATTGCAAAACACCGCCCATTGTAGTAAAACATTTTGCATTCTCGCCCTGCTTAATATGTGTTACGCCAATATCAAGCGCAGACATAATCGGAACGTGATTTTTTAGAATTCCGAATTCGCCGTCTACACCGCGCGTGTAAATTTCATCGACATTTTCATCAAATACAACTTTTTCGTGTGTAATTATTTTTAAACGCATAAATTTTTCCTTTGTAAAAAATGGTGAGAATTCATCCATAAAAACACCTCACCATTTACAAGTGTTCTAAAGTGATTTAGCTTTTTCAACAGCTTCTTCAATGGTTCCGACCATGTAGAAAGCTTGTTCGGGCAAATCATCATGCTTGCCTTCAATAATTTCCTTAAAGCCTTTAATCGTATCTTCAAGCTTAACATATTTCCCGGGAATTCCTGAGAACTGCTCAGCGACAAAGAAAGGCTGAGACAAGAATCTTTGAATTTTTCTTGCTCTGTTAACGGTTTCTTTATCTTCGTCAGAAAGCTCATCCATACCAAGAATTGCGATAATATCTTGCAGTTCTTTGTATTTTTGAAGAATTTCAAGAACTTTACGAGTAACGTTGTAGTGTTCTTCACCAACAGTATTCGGGTCAAGCGCGCGTGAACTTGATTCAAGCGGGTCAACCGCCGGATAAATACCGAGAGATGCAATTTGACGTGACAAAACAGTTGATGCGTCAAGGTGCGAGAATGTTGTAGCCGGAGCCGGGTCAGTCAAGTCGTCTGCCGGTACGTAAATTGCCTGAACTGAAGTAATTGAACCATCTTTTGTTGATGTAATACGTTCTTGAAGTTCACCCATTTCATTTGCAAGTGTCGGTTGATAACCAACGGCTGACGGCATACGTCCAAGAAGTGCTGAAACCTCCGAACCTGCTTGAGTAAATCTGAAAATATTATCAATAAATAACAAAACATCCTGTTTTGAGAAGTCTCTGAAATATTCAGCGGCAGTTAAGGCTGAAAGTCCGACTCTCATACGTGCTCCCGGCGGCTCGTTCATCTGTCCGTAAATCAGGGCAACTTTATCTATAACGCCGGATTCTTTCATTTCGTTCCAGAGGTCGTTTCCTTCACGGGTTCTTTCTCCAACACCGCCGAAAACAGAAACGCCTGAATGTTCCATTGCGATGTTATGAATTAATTCCATAATCAAAACTGTTTTACCAACACCGGCACCACCGAAAAGACCGATTTTTCCGCCTTTTTGGTATGGCTGTAACAGGTCGATTGCTTTAATACCGGTTTCAAGAATTTCAATATTTGTATTTTGATCAACAAGTTTCGGAGATTCTCTGTGAATTGGGAGATATGTATCTGTTTCAACAGGTCCCATCTGGTCTACAGGCTGACCTGTTACATTAAGAATTCTTCCCAAAATCGGTTTGCCAACAGGAATTTTAATCGGTTCGTTTGTATTAACAACCTTCATACCTCTTTTAAGCCCGTCTGTTGAAGACATTGCAACTGTTCTGACACGGTTATTCCCAAGCATTTGCTGAACTTCGGCAACTACAAAACTGCCGTCTTCTTTGTAAATATTTAAAGCCGTATAAATTTCCGGCAGGTCACCAGCCTGAAACTCAACGTCAATAACAGGTCCGATGATTTTAGTAATTAATCCTTCGTTTTTGTTTAATATCTCCATATTGCTCTCCTTTAATGACTCAATTATAGAACAAGAAAAAATAAATAGCAATTAATAATTTGAGCAAGACCAATCTGTTGATTTATTAAACTTCATTGACAAATTTTAAATAAAATTATAAAATAAATTTACTAAATTAAGGAAAGCATGGGTGAAATTCCCACACTGGACCGCAGCCGTCAAAGTCGGAATGCTTATTTTAGTTTAAGTTACCACGGAAATCTGGGAGATTTTTTTATGAAGAATACGATTATCAAAGACAACAATGTTGTCGCTTTGGACTCGGCTAAAAGAGCTTTTATGTCAAATGTTCTGCCATCGGCAAAAGATGCAAACATTGAACTTGTTGACAATTATTTGAAACAGCTTGACTGGAAAGTTAACGAAAATTCAAACATGACTTATTCAATTCAGGGGCTGAACAATTACATAGCATCAGAAATCAGCAAAAATTACTGGCTATATAAAATTTACCCATCAGATATTAAAAATGCTCACATCAACGGCGATATTCATATTCATGACTTGAATATAATTTCGGTCTACTGCGTGGGCTGGGATTTGAAAGATTTATTAACCGAAGGTTTTAAAGGTGTTAAGGGAAAAATCGAAAGCGCGCCGGCAAAACACTTCAGAACGGCTTTGGGACAAATCGTGAACTTTATGTACACAATGCAGGGAGAAGCAGCCGGAGCGCAGGCTTTTTCAAACTTTGACACACTTCTTGCACCTTTTGTTAAATATGACAACCTGACTTATGAACAGGTAAAACAGGCAATGCAGGAATTTGTGTTTAACATGAATGTTCCGACACGCGTCGGTTTTCAAACTCCTTTCACAAACATCACAATGGATTTGACAGTTCCCTCATATTACGCTGAACAGCCGGTTATTATCGGCGGCGAATTGCAGGAAGCAACTTACAAAGAATTCCAGAATGAAATGGATATGATTAACAAAGCTTTCTTTGAAATCATGATGGAAGGCGACAATTCAGGGCGGGTTTTCACCTTCCCGATTCCGACATACAACATTACAAAAGATTTTGACTGGAATAACAAAAATATCGAAGGGCTTTGGGAAATGGCTGCAAAATACGGTATCCCTTACTTTTCAAACTTCATTAATTCAGATATGTCTCCGGAAGATGCACGTTCAATGTGCTGCCGCCTGAGAATTGACAACCGCGAACTTGAATACCGCGGCGGCGGGCTTTTCGGGTCAAATCCTTTGACCGGTTCGGTCGGCGTTGTGACAATTAACCTTCCAAAAATTGCAGAAAATTCAACTTCAAAAAGCGATTTCTTTGAACAGCTTGCAAGAAAAATGGAAATTGCAAAAGAAAGTTTGGAAATCAAACGTGCGCTTCTGGAAGATTACACAGACAAAGATTTGTATCCGTATACAAAATTCTATTTGCGCGATATCAAGGCACGTTTCGGAGTTTACTGGAAAAACCACTTCTCAACAATCGGGCTTATCGGCATGAACGAGGCTTGTCTGAACCTTTTAAAAGATGATATCGGAAGTTTTCGCGGAAAACATTTTGCCATTGAAGTCATGGACTTTATGCGCGCAAAAATCGTCGAATTTCAAAAAGAAACCGGCAACAATTACAATCTCGAAGCAACACCGGGCGAGGGAACATCTTACCGGCTTGCAAAGTGCGACAAAAACAAATATTCTTACTACACCAATTCAACACAATTACCGGTGAATTACACGGATGATATTTTTGAAGTTCTTGACCATCAGGACGATTTGCAAACCAAATACACAGGCGGAACAGTTGTTCATATTTATGCGGGCGAAAGAATTCAAAATATTGAAACCATGAAAAATCTCGTGAAAAAAATCTGTAACAATTACAGACTTCCGTATTTCACATTTTCACCGACATTCAGCACCTGCCCGAACCATGGATATGTTGCAGGCGAACATTTCACCTGCCCCGAGTGCGGAGCAGACTGCGAAGTTTATTCGCGCGTTGTCGGTTATATCCGCCCCGTAACCCAGTGGAACAAAGGCAAACGCAAAGAGTTTTGCGACAGAAAGACGTTTGTAGTTGAAGGAAAAATATAGTGAGAAGTGAAAGGTGAAAAGTGAAAAGTCCGTATCAGGAAGTAAATATTCATAAATAATTTCTATATTAATTATAAGAAACTAAAATCACCGGGTTTTAAGAATAATTATTTACCATAAAGGACTTTTCACGTTTCACTTCTCACTTTTCACCTAACAAAACCATGCAAATCGGCGGAATTCAAAAAACATCCTTACTGGATTATCCTGAAAAAATCAGCGCTATTGTTTTTACAAAAGGCTGCAATTTTCACTGCGGATATTGCCACAATCCCGAACTTTTTTTGTCTAATACCGGTCAGGCGCTTAATGCGTCTGACTTTTTAGAATTTTTAAAAACCAGACAGGGCAAGCTTGATGCGGTTGTTATCACAGGCGGCGAACCGTGTCTGCAAAAAGATTTAAAAGAATTTATTCTTGCAGTAAAAAATCTTGAATTTTTGGTAAAACTCGACACAAACGGAAGTTTTCCGGAGGTTTTGGAGGAAGTTTTGCTTCACATTGATTACGTTGCAATGGACATAAAGGCTCCCTTTGAAAAATATCAATCGATAACCTGCTCGAAAATTGACACGGCTAAAATTCAAAAAAGTATAGAATTAATTATGAAATCCGGTGTTGATTATGAATTTCGGACAACCGTTGTAAAATCACAGCTTGGCATAGAGGATTTTATAAAAATCTCCGAAATGATTAAAGGCGCAAAAAAATATTATCTGCAAAAGTTTCTTCCGACAAAGCTTTTAAACCCGGAATTTGAAAAAGAAACAACTTACTCCGATATGGAATTCTCAGAAATTATCAGAAATATTCAACACAATTTTGAAGAGATTAAGCTGAGAGGTTAAGTTTTCTTAAAATAATTCTTTTGGCTATTTGCCTATTTTGGTTTAATGGAGTAGAATTGATGTATGACAGTAGACGAACAATTATATTCTGACATCCCTCCGACAAAGCTTCGGAATAAAGAGGAGACGTTTAAGCCAGCAAAGACAAGTAAATTCTGGCTTTGGATTGCAAGCATGTTCTTTTTTAACATGCTCCAAAACAGATTTTTTGCTTTCCGATACACTGGAGATGAAAATTATTTTGACAGCGACAGAAATGTACCGACAATACTTTTTGCACCTCACTGCAATTGGTGGGACGGAATTGTTTTGTACAACATTACGCACAGGATTTTTCACAAAGAAATTCGTTTGATGGTTGAAGAATTGAACAGATTTCCACTTTTAAGACGCGGCGGAGCATATTCTGTTAACAAAAAGTCACCGCAGTCAGCAATGAAAGCGCTTCAATATTCAGTCGATGTTGTCGGAGATTTGAGAAACATGCTCTGCATATTTCCACAAGGAATAATCAGACCGCCGCACTACAGGCCTATAGAATTTCAGACAGGACTTGCTTATATTGCTCAAAATGCAGTTAAGAAATTCGGCAGAGTCAATTTAATTCCGACAGCTGTTGATTATTGTTTTCTTAGAGACAACCGCCCTGAAGTCATAGTAAAGTTTGGCGAAAGAATAGAACTTTCTAATCCTAAAATTGACCGCAAAGAATTAACACATATTCTTGAACACTCATTAACGAAAGCTTGTGATGATTTAAGCGAGGATATAACGCATGGGCATGTTTCGAATTACAAAATTTTGTTCAAACAGCATTTAAAATGGTACAGAAGAATTGAACAAAGATTAAAAAGTATAGATTTACCGCCGGTTTCAGGGGTGTAAAAACTAAAAAGCCGGGCGCTGCCCGGCTTTTTATGCGTTATATCGTTTGAAGACTTTTTCTATGTTCTTGGAAATTACTGATTTCACTGTATCGTATTCTGTTGTTAGTGAAGATATTTCCGTATCAAGGTTTTTCATCTTCATATCAAGAATATTTTCTTTGTAATTAATTTTTTGTTTTTCTCTGTTGTATCTGGCTTCTGCCTGTGCAATGCCTTCTTCGTCAGTGACCTCTTTTATTAATGAATTTGTTGCGTAGTTGCCCTGATAATAATAACCGTCATCTGATAGTGTCGAAATATACATATTACCGTTTTTCAGAGATTCCTGCAGGTAATCCTGGTTGTTTACATTGTCATTTTCGGTCCATCCCTTTGTACAAATCTGGTTAAACAATGTATCCCAGAAAGCTGCAATTAAAAGGTTGTCGCCTGAAGTATCAACATCAGTAACAATTGTAAATGTAAACATCTCATCAATAAGGTTACTTGTTGAAGCTTTATTTGTTACTTCATATGAGGAAGAATCGAGACCTTCCATATATTGAGCAAAATATGTAAGGTAAGCCTTGAACATATTAGATACGTTTACAGTTGCTACAGACATACAGCTGTCATCATCAGATTTACCGTCATTATCGTGGTTATAAATACCGTTTAAACCAATGGTATCAGCAGAAGCGTCATCTCTTGCCCAGCCATTTACTTTACTATCATATTTATCACGGTATTCTCTCCAATCACCCCAGTTGTCATGTATGTTTTTGCCATCCCAGCTGTAATCTCCGGAACCAGTACCTACTGTACCAACACCGCTGTGACTACCATAATCACCTTTGGTACCATCATCTTCACCAGCCCCAAGGTTGGTCATCATGTCTGTAACCATTCTTCTAGCGTAAGCAAGAGCAGCCTGAGTTTTTGGATCACCTGTATCTAATTTGCTTTCAAAAACCTCAAACATACAGTCCCAGACAGTCATGTTACACAATACATCTGCAACACCACCGTCTACTGTTAAGTTGTTATAAGAAGTTTCACCATTGTCGCCATCATGGGTTTCTGCTAACAACATATAGTTACCATTCAATATATCTGCAAAACTTACTTTATTTTCTGCTGTTGTCGCAGTACCGTTTGCCTGTGATTCAAATTTTACATCATCCACAAATTGGTTATTAAAGCCTACAACATCAGAAAAATCATAGTATTCATTTGAAACGGCATCAATCAAATCCTGTAATGTACCAGTTGTTGTGCTGACGTTAACCAAGTCAGCAGAACCAACACCAGCCATCTGGTTATAAGTTGTTTTCTTAATATTATCAGCCTGGAATTGGCTTATGTAACCTGTTGATGCCAAAGAATCAATAAATTTATTTCTTACATCAGAAGATGGCAATCCATCAAGACCTTCCTGAGGAATACCTGCATCTCTTGCGGCTTTTGCAAGTCGTGAGTCTAAAACAACTCTGCCTGATGAATCTGTTATCGGAGCAGGTGTGTAATTATTTATAGCAGAAGGTGTCATCAACAATCCGTAAGTCAAATCAGTAGATTCTGAATCCTTTCCATAATAATCATAAATCAATTTTGTTTGAGCCATTGCATTGTCGTATTCTGCTGAAATTTTATTCATATCACGAGACAATGCGATTTTCTGATGAGAAAGACGCATGCTTTCATATTCACAGTCCGATTTTCTTGCTGTGATGGTTAATAATCTAGCTTGTGATGCTGATAATCCCATTGTCTTGTGTACAATCCTTTCAAGTTAGTAACAATTCCTATTGA
The DNA here is from genome assembly GCA_900551915.1 of uncultured bacterium. GTDB lineage: Bacteria > Cyanobacteriota > Vampirovibrionia > Gastranaerophilales > Gastranaerophilaceae > Scatenecus > Scatenecus faecavium. Next base: position 28,928 of record URXT01000011.1, on the reverse strand, counting down.
TACATATAGTATGACGGCGTTTTTGAACTAAAACTTTAACTAGCGAAAAGAATTGCTTTACAAAAATTTACAAAAGGAAAGTTTGTGTTAAAAGACAGGGTTAACAAAATAACAAATGTCGTAAATAATAATAGAGTAGGGCGAGAGCCTTTAAGTTTTAATCTGGTTAAAGACTCTGCTTCGCACCCTACGATTGAATTTTTAATGCTATTACTGCAATTGCGAACGCTAGTAATAAGCAGTATTATTTTGTCAACCATAGCTTAGCCTCTGCTTGGTTGCTCGCATTAAACAGGTCTACCGGCAAGGCTCAACGCATTGACCGTCCGCCTTCTGCTCGCAATCCGCCTTTCGTCCAATTTCTTCGTAAATTGTGTGTGACGAAACGGCAGTGTGCCAGCCCTACACAACAATTATATAATATTTCATTCAATAAGAAAAAACCGCTTTGGGAAAAAGCGGCAGGGAAATAGTTACGAAATTTAGGGAAATGTTATGGTTTTAAAATTTTAATCTTATTAAGAGAAAATATTAAATGTTTTTTCAACGTTTTTGTCAATTACACTTTTTACAGAATCGTACTCTGTTTGAAGTGCATTGTGTTCTGTATCCAGTTTCTTCAACTCCATATCAAACTTGTTGTCCATTTGTTCGACTTGCGCCATATCCATTTTATATTTTTCTTCAACAAGTGCGATTTCTCTTTCATCTTCAACTTCTTGAATTGAACTGTCCTGATCAATTGAAGTTGAGATGAATTTCTTATCAGTTGTTGAGTAGTATTCGAGCTGGAGTTCTCCTTTGCGAAGCTGTTCTTCAAACCAGGCATTGTCTTTAATTGTTTTTGACTGATCTTCTTCTGTATAGTAGCCTGTTTGCTGAATCCGTTGGAAAATATTTGTTAAATATTTGATATAGCCTGCATTTTCCGGATTTGCAGCGGTTTTTAGGGAATTTGCAGAGTCAGAATCCCCGTAGTATGCTTCTGTCAAGGAAAGTGCATAATCGTACAGTTCTCTTTGCTCTTGAGTTGTTCCCTCATAGTTCAATGCTTTTGTTTCACCATTGAGCGTATAAGTCGGATAGCCTGAAAAATAATCCGTGCCAAAAGAAGTATAACCGAATTCAAGTCCGTGTTCTTCGTCTTCGTATTCCAAACCTACAGATGTAAGATATTGGTCCCAAGCTTCATGGATTTTTTGTTTAGCCAGAAGTTTGTCTTCATCGTCATCACCGCCGGAACTGTTTTTAGTAATATCAATATCAGCCTGTGAATAACCCATTTTTGCAAGGAAGGTATTCAAATCACCGTTTCCAGCTTCATAAGCTGCCGCAATCTGCTGGGTCACAAGAACCCGGCCTTTTTTATCTGTAACAACATACTGTTTTCCTGCAGCAACAGTATTATATCCGGTCATCAGAGAATATGAAATATCAGTATAAACTTCTTCCGAATTATTAAAGCCTGTGAGAACAGTAAGCTTAGTCGCCTTTAAAGCATTAAGATAATCTTCGTTAAGCTGATCCATTTTATCCGCCAAACGAATTTTAGAATATGAAATGTCCTGACCGGAATTTTCGTTATCAGTCAGACGAGCCGTTAAGCTTAATAATCTTGCTTGTGAAGCTGACATTCCCATTGTTCTTAAGATTCCTTTCGTTAATCTTTAAACGCAACTTGTAATTTTAGATACGACACATAACGCTGAAATCTTTAAAAACACAATTGCATTTTTAACATTTTGTTACAAACCAAAAGGCAAAAAATATTTTATTTATGTTATATTCTAATTGAAATGATTAATTTTTTACCCCGCTGTGAACAAAATAATTATTATAAACCTTCTTTTCAGGCGTATGAAAAAACATTTGTTATGCTTAAACCTGATTCATTTAAGCGCAGCCTTGACGGAAAAATTATGGAAAGCTTAAAAGCTAAAAACCTTGACGTTTTAAAGCAATGGGAAGGGATTGCCCCGCGTGAAAAACTTGAAGGAAATTATATCCAGCACAAAAACAAATCATTCTTTAAAGAATGGATAGATTTTCTTTTATCAGGAAAAGTTCGCGCACTTCTTGTGGGAGGAGAAGATGCTATAAGCGAGATAAATAATCTAAAAAAATCAATTCGCTCTTCATACGCGCCAGGCGAAAAACGTTTTAATCTTATACATTCATCTGATGACGCCGACAATGCTAAACGTGAAATTAAAAACTTTTTTGATATTGAAATTTAGCGGGTAAAATTTTAGCTTAAACTAAATTAAACCATTTCATCCGGTTCTAAAATAGTAATGGATTCCAGCCCTGTAAGCTTTTCAAATTCTCTGTACATAGCCTGAACAGGGCGCTTTTTCAAAACATCAGCAGTAAAAGATATATTTGTACAGTTTTCAAACTTGCCGCTCTGCTTTTTGTTAATTTCAATAATTTGCGGGAAATTATCCACAATATAAGAATAAATTTCATCCACATTTTCAGTTACGCATGCTAATTTTACCCTGACGCGCTTTCTGTTCTTAGAACTTCCTGTAAGAACGTTTCTTTCAAAAACGCGGACTGAAACAAGAACAATAATTGTAAAAATTGTCGACAAAAGCGCTAAGCCATACATGCCGGTTCCGCAGGCCATTCCAATTGCCGCTGAAACCCACAAAGTTGCGGCAGTTGTGAGTCCGAAAACATTCGCCCCGTGTCTTAATACCGTTCCGCCTCCGATAAAACCTATACCGGTGACAATTTGAGCGGCAACACGTGCCGTATCACGTGTGCCGAGTTCATCGCCCGTCACAGAAACCTCAGGAAACCCGTAAATTGAAATTATTGTAAAAATACAGGCTCCGACGCAAACTAAAATATTTGTACGAAGTCCCGCATATTTGTTTGTCATTTCGCGCTCAAGTCCGATTGCAAAACTTAAAAGGATTGCCGACAAAACGCGCATTGTAATATTTAAATCAAAAATCTGACTGATAACTTCCACTATCTCACCTTATTTTTCGGATCAAGAACATCTCTTATTGTATCACCTATAAGGTTAAATGCCAATACTGCAACAAAAATTAAAAATCCAGGTGTCAAAAGCCATGGCCGCGAAATTATATTTGTAAATTCCTGCGCTTCTTTAAGCATATTTCCCCAGCTTGCGTCCGGCTGTTGAATACCAAGCCCTAAAAAGCTTAAACCTGATTCCGAGAGAATATACGAAGGCACTGAAAGCGTCATTGCAACAATCACGAAACTCGTTGTCTGCGGAAGAATGTGTTTCACGATAATTCCAAGCCGCGACTGGCCGATTGAGCGCGCTGCCTGAACAAATTCCTGATTTTTAACGGACAAAACCATTCCTCTTACAACTCTTGCAAATCCGGCCCATCCGACAAGTGCAAGAATTATTACAATCAGCATAAATCTCTGAATGCTTGTCATGCCGGACGGCAGGACAGAGGCAAGAATTATCAAAAGATAAAAACTTGGAATTGACATAATAGCTTCGGCAAACCTCATCATTATACTGTCGACTTTACCGCCAAAATACCCCGAAATTCCTCCATACAAAAGCCCTATCGGGAATAGTACAAAAAGTGCCAAAAAACCGATTGTCATAGATATTCTTCCGCCGAAAAGCAGACGCGAAAAAACGTCCCGCCCGTTAATATCAGTTCCTAGTAAAAACAAGCGTCCGTCAGCGTCCGTGGTTACAAGATGGCGTTTCATCGGGATAAGCCCGAGGAATTTATAAGGTTCGCCCTGCGCAAAAAATTTTAAATAATGCTTCTGGCTTCTGTCGAGTGAATAAATTATTTTCAAATTTTCACCGTCAAAGTCGCGGCGGTAATTGTATGTGTAAGGCTTTGAAAGCTTTCCGTTCTCATCAATTGTGAAAATCTTTGACGGCGGCACATAAGCCATTGTTCTGTCAGAAAAATCTTTAGTGTAAGGTGCAATAAAATCTGCCAAAAACAACGCAAGATAAATTAAGCCCAAAACAATCAGAGCCGCACGCGCAAACTTATCTTTCCAGAGCTGTTTGAAAACATCTTTTATCATGCCGCGCCTCCTTTAACCCGAATACGCGGATCAGTAAGGATTAATAGAATATCTGCTATTAAATTGCCTGCAATCAGCATAATCGCGCCCATCATTAAAGATGCCATAACAAGATTTATATCCGAGCGCAAAACCGCTTCCAAAATTAAACGTCCTAAACCGGGATATTGGAAAACGTATTCTGTAAGCGCAGCCCCGCTTAAAAGTCCGGCAAATTCAAAACCAAGAAGTGTAATCATAGGGTTGATTGCATTTCTCAGTGCGTGTTTGTAAACAACTTTAAATTCTGACAACCCTTTTGCCTTTGCGAATTTGACATAATCGCTGTCCAAAACGTCAAGCAGGTTTGCTCTCATCTGCCTTTGAAGTCCGGCAAGCGAAATCGTAAACAAAACAGTTACAGGCAAAACAAGATGATGTGCCAAATCCCAAAACTTTTCGCCAAAAGACATTTCTGCAAAATTTGAGGATGTCAGCCCGCCAACAGGGAACCAGCCGGTTTTCACGGCAAAAAGCAGAAGTAAAACAGCAAAGAAGAACGATGGAATTGCCATTCCGATACTTGTTAAAACAGTCAAAACTCTGTCAAGCGGAGATTTCCATTTCAGAGCAGCCAAAACCCCGAGCGGCACACCGACAAGCCATGTCAAAAAAATTACGACAACTGCCAGAAGAAGCGTATTTGGAATTCTTTCTTTAAGTTTTGTGCTGACCTGCTCGCCGTTTGAAGTTATGCCCAAATCGCCTTTAATAAAAGATTTTGCCCACTTCCCATACTGAACAATAATCGGTTTGTCCAAACCAAGACGCTCGGTTTCTTTCTGGAGGGTTTCTTTTGAAACCGACGGGTTAAGTTTGAGTTCAGCAAGCGGGTCGACAGGCGAAAGCCTTATGATAAAAAAGCTTATCAATGAAACTATTATCAAAAGCGGAATTGACTGAAGTATTCGTTTTAGTATGTAAATAAGAATTTGCATTTGTGTTCCTTTATTGGGTGGTGAAAAGTGAGAAGTGAAAGGTGAGAAGTCGATTACATTTTGGTGAATTAGTGATAACTTAAATAAGTTCTTTTCAGAAAGAATATTAGTAAAATTTTACTATAATAACATTAAGGTAAAGGTCTTTTCACTTTTCACTTTTCACTTTTCACTTTTCACTTTTCACTTTTCACTTTTCACTTTTTTCCCTCTCATCAACATAGATTTCCTCCAAATTATACGTAATCCCTGTCAAACCAGACGGAAATATGTTTTTGAATTTAGTTCTGATTGCGGTGATTACAATCGGTGAATATATATAAATAAAAGGTTTTTGTTCATACGCAATACGCTGGTATTCGTCATAATACTTTTTACGCTCCGCAAAACTCGTTGCCAGAGCACCTTTCACGTAAACCTCATCAATCTGTTTTTCCCAATCAAGCCGCCTGCTTGTTTTATCGCCGTCAAGCCGCTGGTTAAACATATGCAAAGTTCCGTCGGACATCCAGACATTTTTACCGCCGTTCGGCTCAAGCGGGCTTCCCGTAAGCCCCATTATCACCATATCCCAGTCAAGCGTATTCATAAGCCTGTTTACAAGCGTATTAAATTCAACCGGTTTGAAATTGACTTTCATTCCCAAATCCTCCAAATCCTGCTTAACCATAACCCCAATGGCTTCACGCTCTGTGTTGCCTGCGTTTGTGTAAAGGTCAAATTCTACATGATTATTCAATTTGTCGCGCAAATGCCCTTTTTTATCCCAGAAAAATCCTGATTTTTTTAAATATTCTTTTGCCTTTTCAAGATTACGGGGGTATGGCTGCAATTTTTCGTTTAAATAAATCGAATTCAGACTTTCTGCAGTAAAAAGAGGCTCGCCAAGTCCGTTTGCAATATTTAACACCATGTTTTTTCTGTCTATCGCATAGTCGCAGGCAAGCCTGAAATTCACATCTCGAAACCATCTCTGCTTCATCGGGTCAACATAGAATTTGCCATCTTTGTTGCGTCTGTCGTTCAGATTCATAGTCAAAAACATTGTTCCGGTGTTCGGCCCAAGGTTGTAAATCTTGTAATCAGAATACGGCTCTCGTTCTTTAAAGCGGGCAACATTTGCACCCTGCAAACCAATTACATCAAGTTCGCCGCCTTCAAACTTAAGAACTTCATTATTCAAATCCCCGACAATAAAGTAAATCAAACGGTCAAGATAAGGAAGTTTTTCGTTGTTTTTATTGATAATATAATAATCAGGGTTGCGTTCAAAAACAACACGCTGCGCCGGAACATATTCCTTCAATCGGAACGCGCCGGAAGTTACAAAAGTTTTCGGGTCATCATTTGTTGACAAAAAAGTATAAAAATAATCTTTGCCTTTTTTAACTGCCGGTTCAAAAACGTGTTTTGGCGCAATCGGTGTTGAAAGCATTCTGATAAATGGAGCAAAAGGCTGCGGAGTTGTAAATTTAACCGTATATTTGTCTATTTTTTGAACTGTTGGAAGTTTTCCGTCAATTACAAGAGAGTCACGGGTTGAAGTGTTTCCAAAACCATCGAAAATTATATTTTGCCATGTAAAAACGACATCATCAGCAGTAATTTCTTTACCATCAGACCATTTTACCCCGCGGCGAAGGTTTACAATGTAATCGTTGCCATTTACGGTAAAAGATTTCGCAAGTTTTGGAATTGGTGCGCCTGTTTCGGGGTCAGTTGACAAAAGTCCGTCATACATAACATCGGACATCAGAGACGAGATATTATCTTTTGAGTTAAACGGGTTAAAAGTTTTCGGACCTTCACCGATGGTCGAAGCGCGAAGTTCGCCGCCAAATTTTCCAACCGGGGCCTGCGATTGAAGAAAGTCAACCCCGTTTATCGTAACCGTTTTTTGTGACGGCGGGAAAATAACGCTTTCTACATCACTTTTTGGGCGGATTTCTGGTGGCTGCGTATTCGGGAAATCTCTGCGAACACAAGCTTTCAAGAACAAAGCACAAAATACCAAAACTAAGATTACATAAACCCATTTCTTCATAAATTCAGAATAGCATAAAAATGAAGTTTGTTTATAGCAGAGTAGGGCTATTAAATTTCTCAATAATTAAAAAAACCTTAAGGATTTTAATAATTTCTCAAATCTGTTATATAAATATAATATGAATTTGTAAAAGGTCATTAGTTAGAAAAGGAGAGATATTATGATTAAACCTTTAGGCGACAGAATTGTTATCAAAGTTATTGAAGACACTGAACAAACTTCAGGTGGAATTTTCATTCCTGACAGCGCAAAAGAAAAACCTCAAAAAGGTGAAGTTGTTGCTGTAGGCTTAGGCAAAATGAATGAAAAAGGCGAAAGAGAACCGATGGATGTTAAAGTCGGAGACACAATCCTTTATGCAAAATACGCAGGAACCGACGTTAAAATGGACGGAACCGAATATAAAATTCTGTCAATCAAAGACGCACTAGCAGTTATTGAATAGTTCAGACTACATTAATCAATAAATCCGGAAACACAGACCCGGTGAATCTTTAAAGGTATCACAAAAAGGCGGCACGTGGATAATCGTAAGTTATATCTACGTACGTAGTACAGGAGAAATAAAAATGGCAAAACGTATAGTATTTGACGAAGAAGCAAGAAAATCGCTTCTCAAAGGTATAGATGCAGTTGCAGACGCTGTTAAAGTTACGCTCGGACCAAAAGGCCGAAACGTAATTTTGGAAAAGAAATACGGCGCTCCGCAAATCGTTAACGACGGCGTTACAATCGCTAAAGAAATTGAGCTTGCTGACGGCCTTGAAAACGCAGGCGCTCAACTATTAAAAGAAGTTTCTTCAAAAACAAACGACGTTGCAGGTGACGGAACAACAACCGCTTCAGTTTTGGCTCAAGCAATCGTTCGCGAAGGCTTGAAAAACCTGACAGCAGGTGCTAACCCGATGTCAATGAAACGCGGTATTGACAAAGCTGTTGAACTTGCTGTTGCAAAAATTAAAGACATGTCAAAACCGGTTAATACTAAAGAAGAAATCGCTCAGGTTGCAGCAATTTCAGCAGGCAACAACAAAGAAATCGGTGAACTTATTGCAGAAGCAATGGAAAAAGTCGGCCACGACGGTGTTATTACTGTTGAAGAAAGCAAGTCTTTCGGAACAAACTTAAAAGTTGTTGAAGGTATGCAGTTTGACAAAGGTTATATCTCACCTTACTTTGTAACTGACCCTGAAAGAATGGAAGCTGTTCTTGAAGACGCTTATGTATTCTGCTGCAACAAGAAAATCAACCTTATCTCTGATTTAGTGCCGCTCCTTGAACAAGTCGCCAGAGACGGCAAAGCTTTGTTGTTAATCGCAGAAGACATTGAAGGCGAAGCACTTGCAACTCTTGTTGTTAACACAATGAGAAAAGTTTTGAGAGCAGTTGCTGTTAAAGCTCCGGGATTTGGCGACAGAAGAAAAGCAATGCTTGAAGATATCGCTATTTTGACAGGCGGCGAAATGTTCACAGAAGAACTCGGCATTAAGTTAGAAAACGTTACAACTCAAATGCTTGGTAAAGCAAAACGCGTAACAGTTACAAAAGACGAAACAACAATCGTTGTAGGTAACGAAACAAAAGAAGCTGTTCAAGACAGAGTTCGTTTAATCAGAAAACAAATTGAAGCTTCTGACTCTGAATATGACAAAGAAAAACTTCAAGAACGTGTTGCGAAACTTTCAGGCGGTGTTGCTCTAATCGAAGTTGGTGCAGCTTCTGAAGTTGAACTTAAAGAACGCAAATTGAGAATTGAAGACGCTCTTAACGCAACACGCGCGGCAAATGAAGAAGGAATTGTTCCTGGCGGCGGTGTTGAATTATTAAGAGTTCAGCAAGAACTTGAAAACAAACTTGAACAAATCGAATTTGCATCAGATGATGAAAAAGTCGGCTTCAAAATCTTGACAGCAGCTCTTGATGTACCGTTGAGATTAATCGCACGCAACGCCGGCGCTAAAGCTGATGTTGTAGTTGATAACATTCTCGCACATGATGGAGCTTACGGTTATGACGCGCTTAACGACAAATACGTTGACATGTTTGCTGCCGGCATTGTTGACCCTGCAAAAGTTACACGTTCAGCGCTTGTTAATGCAGCATCTGTCGGTTCAATGTTACTCACAACAGAAGCAGCCGTTGTAGATATTCCGGAAGAAAAACCCACTGCTCCGGCAATGCCTGGCGGAATGGGAATGGGCGGAATGATGTAGTATTAACATCAGTATCTCATAAAAAAAATGGCGAAAATCCAGATGGTTTTCGCCATTTTTAATTTTATAAAATTGATTATTTATTTTCATTTACTACAGAAACGAATACGACATTCATTCCAGAAGGAAGTCCGTTTGGGAAAACTTCTTTTACTTTTTCTGAACGTTTAGTTTCAACGAAACTTCTGACTTTTTTGCCGTTAATTGTATCAACAGAAATTCGTTGTTTTATCCCGTTAACTTCATTAATTAAAACAAGTCCGTTAACTGCGTCCCAGATATTTTCATTAATTACTTCTGCTGCTAGTGTCATAAAACTCCTCCTCGTCTCTCTTGTACATATATAAAAACAAAGTTATTAACAAAATTTCACGAGAAGAAATTTTTGTAACATTTCGCAATAAATTCTCTCCTCTCCTAATTTAGGATACAAAGCAAACCATCGTAACGAAGTGAGGATGAGTAAGCCTGTATGCCTTGTACTGAGGGGTTGGGGTGAGGTATTACTGAAATATTTCGCTTGAAAGATATCTTTCTCCGCTGTCCGGCAGAATTACAACAATTAATTTGCCCTTGTTTTCAGGGCGTTTGGAAAGCTCGATTGCCGCCCAAAGCGCCGCACCTGAGGAAATCCCAACAAGCATTCCTTCTTTTTTGGGCATTTGGCGGGCCGTTTCGATTGCATTCTCATCACTCACTGCAATTACTTCATCCACAACTGATTTGTCAAAGTTTTCAGGAATAAAATTGGCACCGATACCTTGAATTTTGTGAGCGCCTGCCCTGCCTTGCGTCAAAAGCGGCGAGGAAAGAGGTTCAACTGCAACGGCTTTTATGTTTGGATTTTTACTTTTTAAATTTTTTGCAATCCCGCTGATTGTCCCGCCTGTTCCGACACCTGCAATGACAATATCAACTCTGCCGTCTGTATCCCGCCAGATTTCTTTAGCCGTACTTGAATGCGCCGAAGGGTTTGCGGGGTTTGAAAACTGCTGCGGGATAAAAGAGTTTTTAATTTCTTTATGAAGTTCATTAGCCTTGTCAACAGCACCCTTCATGCCTTTTGCGCCTTCTGTCAAAACAAGTTCGGCACCGTAAGCCGCAAGAAGTTTGCGGCGCTCGAGACTCATGGTTTCAGGCATTGTCAAAATCATTTTATAACCGCGGATTGCACAGACTAACGCAAGCCCAATACCTGTATTTCCGCTTGTGGGTTCAATTATAACCGTATCTTTGTTTATCAAACCCGCTTGTTCTGCCTCTTCAATCATATTCAAGGCCGGACGGTCTTTCACAGAACCCGCAGGATTTTGTTTTTCAAGCTTTGCTGCAATTACGGCGCCGCCGTCATTCATGCGGTTTATTTTCACAAGCGGCGTATTACCTATAAGTTCCAAAATATTATCTGCAATCTTCATAAAATCCTCCGTTATCTGAGCGAAAACCTCTGCCGGTAGAGATTTTCCGCCCGATTTGTTTTAATTTTTCATCAAGCTCTGTGTAATCAACCGAAACTTTACCGGGATAAATTTCGTAATTCTTTTTGTGAGCATTATCCGTAACATTTGGCATAACAACGTTTGCGCCGGCTTGCAGCGCAAGAATTCTGCCATCCGGCTGAAGAGTTTCCATCGCCGTTGTTGCAGGAATATTTATATCCGGAAGCAAAAGCCTTGTGAGCGCCATAACTTTTAAAGCCAAAGTTAAATCTCCATTCGGCAACCCTGCAAGCGGTGTCCGTTCATGCGTTATCAACGGCCCGATACCAATCATATCGGCATTCAAATCTTTGTAAAACAAAATATCTTCTGCCAAATCCTCTTCTGTCTGCCCCGGAAGCCCGATAAGCGAGCCGGTGCCAGTTTCAAAGCCGAGTATTTTCAAATCATAAAGACATTTTTTCCGGTTTTCCACATTTTGCCCCGGGTGGAATTTTTCATAAAGCTCTTTATTAGTTGTTTCGATTCGAAGCAAAAACCTGTCAGCGCCGGCGTCTTTCAGGATTTTATATTCTTCAAACGAACGCTCTCCGATACTCAGGGTTATTGCGACATTATCCCCCTCACCCGAATTGCTAAACCCACGCTGTTCATTAAACAATTCTACCCTCTCCCCAGCGGGGCGGTGGGTAATTGATTTAATCTTTTTTATTATTTCAGCCAAGATTTCAGCGGTAAAAAACAAATCCTCTCCGCTTTGAAGAACAATTGTTTTATAACCCTGAGCCACCGCATGTTTTGCGCAATTCAGAATTTCGTCTTCTGTCAAGCGGTAGCGTTCGACATCTTTGTTTGCCGCGCGAAGCCCGCAGTAAAAACAATTGCAGCGGCAAATGTTTGAAAACTCAATCAGCGCCCTCAGATAAACCTCATCACCGATATATTTTCGCCGAACCTCGTCAGCAGCACAAAAGAGGTATTCGTTTATTGAATCATCTTTCAAAACCTCCGTAATTTCGGATTTTGAAAGCTTGTGAAGTTCAACGGCTTTATCAATCAGGTTTTTCATAAATAAATTATACTTCAAATAGCAAAAAAATATTTTTTTTGTTTTAATATTTCTAAAAACAATGAAAGGGGAAATTTTAAATGCCAAAAATCAATTTAACAACCAGAAAGTTACAAGTCGCTGATTTTAATAAAATTTCCAAGGGCAAAGCGATTTTGCCTCAAATAGCCAATACCGGATTTCCGGTAAATATCGCCAAAGCTCAAATTCCGGATTTTAACAGTATACCAAAAGGCAAGGCCGTTTTACCGAAAATAGACACCGCCGATTTGCCGGTGTTTAAACACGTCAAAACTCCAAAATCCAAACCTAAGAATATTATTTTTAAAAATATAGTGAATATCTTAAAACGCAAATAATAAAGGAGCCTTTCGGCTCCTTTTAATTATTTTATCGCCTCCAAGCATTCTTCACAAATGCCGTCGGCGTTGAGTTTTCTGTATTTCCAGCAGCGGGAGCATTTTTCGCCCTGTGCTTTTGTAACCCAAACCGTAAAATCGTCTTCCTTGTATTCATTCAAAACATCTGACGGCTTTTCATCTGTAACGCAGGCTTGTGAAGTAATGAAGATGTTGCAAAGTTCCTCTTCGTTTGCTTTTAAAACGGCATTGTCTTTTACATTTACATAAACTGCAACTTCCAGTGAGCTTCCGACTTTTTTGTCAGCTCTCAAAGGTTCAATTGCACGGCTCACAACCTCGCGGGCTTTAAGAATTTGTGTAAATTCTTCTTCCAATTTTGAATTTTCCCACTCTGCGTTTGTTGTCGGCCATTCAGAAAGAAGAATACTTATCAATCCGCTGCTTGGTTGCTCGCGATTAACGGCGTTACGGTCTTGCGCTTCCGCAAGCCCTCCAGCCTCAGCTCGCAATCCGCTTTTCTGGCATTCAGGAACGCTCATCCAGATATCTTCTGCCTGGTGTGGCATTACAGGAACAAGCATTCTGACCAGAGCCTGCAAAATCTCATACATTACAGTCTGGCAGGCGCGGCGGGAAAGCGATTTTTTACCTGCTGTGTAAAGTCTGTCTTTTACAATGTCCAGATAGAACGAGCTTAAATCAACTGCCGCAAAGTTTTGAAGATGTTGGAAATATTTGTAGAATTCATAGTTTTCAAACGCTTCCGTAACTTCTGCGATAAGTTTGTTGAGTTTGTGAAGCGCGAATTTGTCGAGCGCTTTCAAATCTTTGTATTCAACATAATCAACAGCCGGGTCAAAATCAAAAAGGTTGCCGAGTAAAAATCTTGAAGTGTTTCTTGTCTTTTTGAAGATTTCAACAAGCTGTTTAATGATATTGTCGCCGATTTTGGTATCGTTTCTGTAATCGACAGATGCTGCCCAGAGTCTTAAGATATCCGCGCCGTAGTTTTTAATAATATCATCCGGACGGATGTAATTTCCAAGGGACTTAGACATTTTTCTGCCGTCTTCGCCGAAAACAAAACCGTGAGTCAAAACTGTTTTGTAAGGCGCTTTGCCTTCGGTTGCAACAGAGGTCAAAAGCGATGACTGAAACCATCCGCGGTGCTGGTCGGAACCCTCAAGATACATTTCAACCGGAGTTGTGCCGAGTTCATCTGAACGTTTTTCAACAACCGCGCGCCAGCTTATGCCTGAATCAAACCAGACATCCATGATGTCGTTTTCTTTTCGGAAATGCGCTTTTTTAACATCTGCGCCATTGCTAGTTGAACTTTGAGATGTTTGTGAGTGATTGCCGCATTTCGGGCAAACAAAACCTTTTGGAAGAAGTTCTTCAGCAGAGTATTTAACCCATGCGTCAGAGCTTTCTTTTTCAAAAATTTCTGCAACACGGTTGATTGTTTCATCTGTTACAATGACTTCACCGCAATCTTCGCAGTAGAACACAGGAATCGGCACGCCCCACGCACGCTGGCGGGAAATACACCAGTCTGTGCGGCCTGCAACCATGTTTGAAATTCTGGCTTCGCCGCTTGCGGGAATCCATTTGACACCTTTTATTGCATCAAGAGTTTCTTCGCGGAATTTGTCGACTTTAACAAACCATTGCGGAGTTGCGCGGTAAATTACCGGATTTTTACATCTCCAGCAGTGAGGATAACTGTGGTTGATTTCCTGAGCTTTCAAAAGGGCACCGCAATTTTGAAGTTTTTCAATAACGATTTTGTTGCCTTTGTAATAAGGAACGCCCTCAAGGTCTTTGTCGTTGACTGCACTTGTCCAAACACCGCGCCCGTCAAGAGGTGAAAAGACTTCGATACCGTATTTGCAGCCGACTTCGTAGTCTTCAAGCCCGTGGCCGGGTGCCGTATGAACTGAACCGGTACCAGCGTCAAGCGTTACGTGTTCGCCCAAAATTATCGGTGATTTTCTACCCGCTAACGGATGAATTGTATTTAAAAGTTCCAAATCCTGCCCAACGCAAGAACCCAAAACTTTAATATCACTTTCTTGCCACTCAACATCAGACAGAAATGCGCCCAGCAACTCCTGAGCCACAACATAAACATCTCCGCCTTTTGCGAAAAAAGTATACTCAAATTTCGGATGCATGCTGATTGCCATGTTTGAAGGAATTGTCCATGGTGTTGTTGTCCAGATTACGGCGTACAAGTCTTTGTCGCTGTCAATTCCTGCAATTTTAAAGGCTTTTTTCTTATCTTCGTCTTCGAATTTAAATCTTACATAAATTGAAGTTGATGTGTGATCAGCATATTCAACTTCAGCTTCTGCAAGCGCGGTTTCGCAGGAAGCACACCAGTAAACAGGCTTCATACCCTTCTCAATGTATCCCTTTTTATACATATCACCAAATACACGTACTTGTTCAGCTTCATAATCCGGATTAATTGTTAAATACGGATGTTCCCAGTCGCCCCATACACCAAGACGTTTGAATTCGCTTTCCTGGCCTACCAAATTTTTGTGTGCAAATTCACGGCATTTTTGACGGAGTTCAAAAGGCGTCAAAGCACTCCTTCCTCCCTTAATATTTTTAACAACGGCGTTTTCAATCGGAAGCCCGTGGCCGTCATAGCCCGGAACGTAAGGCGAATAAAAACCTCTTTGTGATTTGTATTTTGTCAAAATATCTTTAAGGATTTTGTTGAGTGCTGTTCCAACGTGAATTTTTTCACTGCTCAGGTACGGCGGACCGTCATGAAGAATGAATTTGTTTGCTTTATCTTTATTTGCAATTGATTTTTCATAAATTTTGTTTTCATCCCAGAATTTTTGGATTTCAAGCTCGCGGACTGTTGCATTAGCTCTCATCGCTAAGGTAGTTTGCGGGAGATTTAAAGTATCTTTTAATTCAACTTTTGTACTTTCACTCATCTTCATTATCCTTCTTTTATTTCAATATTGTGTTCATGTTCTTTTCTAAATTTTGCGATATCCGCTCCAATACTTTCTTCTTTGGAAATACGGACAAATTCATTCATCTTATTATAATCAAAAACTTTTTCCCATCTTGCAATCACAACAGTTGCAACACAGTTTCCGACAAGGTTTACGGTTGTTCTGCCCATATCAAGAATTTGGTCAATTCCCAACAGAATAGCAACACCCAAAATCGGTATATTAAAGCTTGCCAGCGTACCTGCAAGGACAATCAGCGAAACTCTCGGAACACCGGCAACACCTTTGCTTGTAAGCATTAATGCTAACATTATAACAACCTGCTGATTGAGGTCAAGATGAATTCCTACGATTTGTGAGGAAAACAGAACCGCCATAGCAAGATATAAAGTGCTTCCGTCAAGGTTAAAGGTATATCCCGTCGGCATTACAAAACCAACTATATTTTTCGGTACGCCAAAACGCTCCATAATGTCCATTGCTTTTGGAAAAGCAGCCTCGGAGCTTGCGGTTGTAAATGCCAGAAGCGCCGGTTCCTGCAAGGCTCTCAAAAGATTTCTAAAGGAGATTTTTACGATTTTGCAGGCAATAATCAGAACAAGCAGGACAAAAACCGCCAGTGCAAAATACAGTGCGCCGATAACTTTTGCGTAATTTTTCAAAATTCCCAAACCGTTAGCACCGATTGTCGAAGCAATTGCGCCA
Source organism: uncultured bacterium (assembly GCA_900551915.1). Lineage (GTDB taxonomy): Bacteria > Cyanobacteriota > Vampirovibrionia > Gastranaerophilales > Gastranaerophilaceae > Scatenecus > Scatenecus faecavium. The sequence goes on along the minus strand of URXT01000011.1, from coordinate 13,082 downwards.
AAAATCCCGAGCGGCGCAAAATACATAACATATTCCGTAAATTTAAACATTATTTGCGATACGGAATTCAAAATATCCAAAACCGGTTGTGCTTTTTTTCCGACAGCGCAGATTGCTAACGCAAAGAAAATAGAAAATACAACGATTTGCAGTAAATTTCCTTTTGCCATGGCATCAACGATACTTGTCGGAAAAATATCTGTAACCATTGCTCCTATTGAAGTATGAGCATGGGTTGCAGCCATCAAGCCTGCCTCTTGCATCTGAACAGCATGAGCTGACGTTCCTGAGACAAAACCGACACCAGGCTGGAAAATATTTCCCATTGTAAGCCCGATTATTAACGCTAAAGTTGTTACAATTTCAAAATAAATAATGGTTTTAAGTCCGATTTTACCAAGGCTTTTAGCATCACCGTGGCCGGCAATTCCAACTACAAGCGTTGCAAAAAGCAGAGGGGCTATAATCATCTTTACCATTCTCAAAAATATTTCTGCGAATGGCTTCATTTTCACCGCAAAATCAGGTGCAAAATGTCCGACAATTACACCTAAAAATAATGCTATAAATATCAGGGCTGTTAGTTTAGAGTGTTTCAAAAATTTTCACCTCAAGCGTATTATATTATAAACATGAAAATCATAAAATTTTTAGAAAATATTTTGTTACAAAAGCGCAAATAATTTAAAAGCCCATGTTGCATGCTATTTTAAATTGATGTAGAATTAGAGAATAAACCATGCTTTAAATATTTTTTATTTTATGGGGATGATTAACTTTTAATTTTTCTAATAAGAAGACTTGAATTATTTTATAAATGGAGGTTAGTGTGAACTTAGTGGAAGAAAAATTGAACTTATCCGAAAATGCAATCAAGGTGCTTGAAAGAAGATACCTGAAAAGAGATAAAGACGGAAATTGTACGGAAAAACCATCAGATATGTTCAAACGCGTATCATTTGCAATCGCAGAAGGCGATTTAAAATTCGGCAAAACTCAGGCGGATGTCGAAAAACTTGCTCAAAAATTTTATGAAACAATTACAAACTGTTATTTTATGCCGAATTCTCCAACCTTGATGAATGCAGGCAGAGAACTCGGACAACTTGCAGCTTGCTTTGTTCTGCCGGTTGAAGACAGCTTAGAAGGAATTTTTGAAACCGTTAAAAACACCGCACTTATTCACAAATCAGGTGGCGGCACCGGTTTTTCTTTCTCTAAATTAAGACCGAAAAACAGTGTTGTACGTTCAACAATGGGTGTTTCATCAGGCCCTGTTTCATTTATGGAAGTGTTTAACGCTGCAACAGAAGCCGTTAAGCAAGGCGGAACCAGACGCGGTGCAAATATGGGTATTTTAAGAGTTGACCATCCGGATATTCTGGATTTCATCAACTGCAAATCTGATAACAACAAATTAAACAACTTTAACATTTCGGTTGCTATCACAGACAAGTTTATGGAAGCTCTTAAAAACGGCACTGATTACGATTTGGTTAACCCGCAAAATAATCAGGTTGTCGCAAGAATGGATGCTAAAAAAGTTTTCGATTTAATCGTTGACGGCGCCTGGAGAAACGGCGAACCCGGAATTATCTTTATTGACAAGATGAACGCTGACAACCCGACACCTTTAGTCGGCCAAATTGAATCAACAAACCCTTGCGGCGAAGTTCCGCTTCTTTCATACGAAGCCTGCAACCTCGGCTCAATCAATCTTGGCAGAATGGTTGTTGAAAGTGCAAACGGCCCGGTTATTGACTGGAAACTGCTTGCTGAAACAACAAGAACTGCAATCAGATTTTTAGATAATGTAATTGCGGTGAATAATTATCCGCTTCCGCAGATTTCCGAAATGGTTCAAAACAACAGAAAAATCGGACTCGGTGTGATGGGCTGGGCTGATATGCTTATGAAAATGGGACTCTCATACAGCTCTGAAGAAGGCACAAAACTAGCTTCTCAGGTTATGGAATTCATTGATTACGAATCAAAATGTGAGTCAATCGAACTTTCAAAAGAAAGAGGAAGATTTAACAACTTCAAAGGCAGCATTTACGATGGCAAAAACTTCCTTTACAACAAATACAAAGGAAAATCAGCAGGAAAAGTTTCTGACGAACAATGGAAAGAACTTGATGCGCAAATCGAAAAATACGGAATTCGCAACGCAACAACAACCTGCATTGCTCCGACCGGAACAATTTCAATGATTGCAGGCGCTTCAGGCGGTGTTGAACCTCTGTTCGGACTTGTATTTTCAAGACTGATTATGGACGGAACTGAAATGCTTGAAATTAACCCGATTTTCAAGGATTACGCAGTAAAACACGGTTTCTATTCAGAAGAGTTGATGAAAGAAATCGCAAAAACCGGCTCTGTTGCTCACGTTGACAAAGTTCCTGCTGATGCGAAAAAGATTTTCGTAACAGCGCATGATGTTTCACCATACTGGCACGTTAAAATGCAGGCTGCATTCCAGCTTCACACAGACAACGCTGTTTCAAAAACAGTTAATTTTGAAGAACACGCAACACGCGCTGATATTGAAGAAGCTTACATTTTAGCTTACGAAAACAATTTGAAAGGAATTACTGTTTACAGAAACAACAGCCGTCAGTTCCAGCCGATGAACCTTGATGCGAAAAAATCAGAAGCTCAGATTGAGGCTGAAAAATCAATGAAAACAGTAACCGAACCCGTTGAAGAAGAATACAATCCGACAGGCGAAATTAAGACTGTAAAATGCCCAGAATGCGGAAACGAAATTCAGATGGCAGAAGGCTGCTTCATCTGTCTGAAATGCGGTTACTCCGGCTGCTCATAGGCGGATTTTCGGTAGAGTGAAGCGAGCGTAAGGAGTGAAACTCGTCACGTCCTAAGCTCCGTAGTGAGCGGCTAAATTCCGAAGGAATTTTTAGCGAACGACAGGAGCTGGACAGCCGAATAATCCGACACGGGTGGACGAAGTCCACTCTTACACATTGGAACTGTCATACCGATGGCGCTGGCGTAAGAATTAGGACAAGGCAAATACGTTATTAATACAAGCGCTAGGAAAGAATTATGTAATCCTTCCCCACCCCTTTAGGGCGGGGAAGATTTTCTGTGTGAGGACTCCGAACGCTAGAGAATTAGGACAATAGCGCTAGGAACGGACAATGTCTTTTCTCCCCTCCACCACTGGGGGAGGACTGAATTTCAACTTGAAGCTGACGGTAAAGAAAGCTGAAAGTTAGAAATTCGGGTGAGGGTAAAGCAAAAGATAAACAGACATACCTATCGAATAATGCAATAGGTATGTCTGTTATTTTATGTAAAATTTCTTTAACACATTCAAAAAAATTAGCAATAAAATATTCACTTTGTACTTATAATAAGTAATGAAGTGTAAGTAGAAAGGTTTTATTTTATGAAAACAGAAATGGTAAATGCATTGAATTCGTCAATTATTGGCGGGAATCTAGTTCAAATGGACAATAAAAACCGCTATCACGTTACTGACAAAAACGGAAAAAGAAAAGTCCTTTCTCAAGACCAGTTCAAACGTAATCTCGAAAACAATTATGATAAAATCCAAGCTGGACAAGAGTTTACCTTCAAAAAATCAATGTCGCCGATGAAAAAAACTATTTTAACTTTGGCAGGAATCGGCGCAGCCATTGCCGCTGTCGTTTACCGCAAAGACCTTCTGAAACTCTTTAACAAAGAAAAAATAAAAGAAACCGCAGAAAATATAGCCTCAAGCCCTAGCGGACAAAAAGTAAAAAAAGCAATAGAAGAACAGATAACCGTTATAAAAGAAGCTGTTAAAAACCCGGAACAAACCGGCGCAAAAATAGGCGATAAGGCTAAAAACATAACCTACGCTGTCACAACAAAAGCTCTAAAAGCCTGGCAGAATGTTTCAGACTTCTTAAAAGGTTTTAAAAAATAAATTAAATATCAATATATAAGTTACCGGCGTATTCAAGGAATACGCTGTTTTTATATAACAAAACTACAGCTTTACATCTCAACCGTTTTTGTATATAATAAACAGGCAAAGGAATAATAAAATGCCTCTATTACAAGCCGAAAAAGAAATTCAAGAGATAGTAAGACAAACCGGATTACAGCATATTGCAATCATTATGGACGGAAACCGCCGCTGGGCAAAAGAACGAAATCTTCCTTCCGCCTTCGGGCACAAAAAAGGCGTTGACGCTCTAAAAGCCGCAATGAGAGCCTGCGACGATTTCGGTGTAAAATATCTGACAGTTTACGCATTTTCAACAGAAAATTGGAACAGAAATCCTGAGGAAGTTGCATTTTTGATGGATTTGCTCGGTGTAACTTTACAAAACGAACTAAAAGAAATGCACGAAAATAATGTTGTAATTTCTTTTATCGGCGACACAACAAAATTAAGCGAAAAACTTCAAAAAATATTAAAAAATGCAGTTGAAACAACAAAAAACAACACCGGTGTGAATCTTCAAATTGCATTTAATTACGGAGCGCGCGACGAAATCACAAATGCTGTTAAAAACATTTGCAAAAAAGTGCAAACCGGTGAAATTTCACCTGATGAAATCACGGAAGAAACTATCTCTCAAAATATTTATACAAAAAACATTCCTGACCCTGATTTGCTTATCAGAACCGGCGGCGAAATGAGAGTTTCAAACTATCTGTTATGGCAGATTGCATATTCGGAAATACTGGTTACCAAAAGATACTGGCCGGAATTTGACAAAAAGGCGCTTGCCGAGGCAATTATGGAATTCCAAAGCCGCCAGAGACGCTACGGGAAATAAACGGAAAGATAAAGTTTATGAAAATAATAATTGCAACACAAAACCCGCATAAAGTTGAAGAAATAAAAGAGATTGCAAAACTTTTCAATTTTACCGGAGCAGAATTTTTACCGATAGATAACTCTTTGAACTTTGATCCGGTTGAAAACGGTGCGACCTTTGAGGAGAACTCTTATATTAAAGCAAAAGAAGCAAACCGGCTGACAGGTGAATACACGCTTGCTGACGATTCCGGGCTTTGCGTAAATGCTCTTGACGGCGCTCCGGGAATTCATTCGGCACGATATGCAAAAACTCCGGAAAAACGTATTGAAAAATTATTGGAAGCCTTAAAAAATTCACAAGACCGCAGTGCAAAATTTGTGTGTTCAATGACCTTAATTAACCCTGACGGTGAAACCGTTTTCATCTCACGCGGCGAATGTCTTGGAAAAATAGCTTTAACACGCTACGGCGCCAACGGATTTGGATATGACCCCGTTTTTATTGTTGACGGCACCAAAAAAACAATGGCCGAAATGACAGAAGATGAAAAAAACACCATTTCACACCGCAGTCTGGCTCTTCAAAAAGTTTTTGATTACCTTAAAAACTGTCCGGAAGGGCGATATTAAATTATTGATTTTTTAAATGTCTCAGGTATAATTAAATTGTTGCAAATGCAACACAGTTTATACACTAAAAAATATATTAGCAGATTAGGGAGAGGCAATGAAGAAAACTATTATTATAATATTAGCAGTAATATTTGGTGCGATTTTACTGCGTTACGGAATGTCCGTATACAAAAACATAAAAACCGGCCAGGCAATGCGCAACAAACCGGCTCCACAGGTAGTTGTCGAAACAATTAACGAACGCAGTATCATAAGGACTTACGAAGCTCCCGGACGCGTTGTTGCAAAATACAGAGTCGATGTGTTAGCGCGTATTGCAGGATATTTAACAAAAAGCTACTTCAAAGAGGGCGATTATGTAAAACAAGGTCAAACCCTTTTCCAAATTGAACCGACAGAATTCTCAAACTCTGAAAAAGTTGCACAAGCAAATGTTGCAAATCTGAAAGCTCAATTAGCCTATGCAGAAAAACAGCTTGCCAGAGCGAAAGAACTTGTTGCAAAAGATTACATTGCAAAATCCCAATACGACCAAATGTTATCACAAAGAGACTCTTTGAAAGCACAGCTTGCATCAGCGGAAGCAAGTTACAATGATACAAAAAGAATTATGGGTTACACAATGGTGAAATCTCCGGTTGACGGACGTGTCGGGATTATCAATGTAACTGTCGGAAACTATGTAACTCCTTCATCCGGTGCGCTTACAACAATTAACAGTATGAACCCTATTTATGTAACCTTCCCGCTCGATTCAAACGATTACGCAATCCTTTCAAATTCAGACGGCGAAGCAAATACGAACAGAAAAGTCGAATTATATATGTCGAATGGCGAAAAATATAAATTAGACGGCGTACAGGATTTTCAAGACAATAAAGTTGACCAGTCAACAGGCACAATTACAATGAGAGCAACTTTCCAAAACCCGAATAACACACTTATTCAGGGAGAATTTTTGACGGTAAAACTTTATGCAAACAAACCGTCAAACGTTCCGGTTGTTCCGCAGACGGCAGTTCAGGAGAATCAGGCCGGAAAATATGTTTACAAACTTGATGCCCAAGACCTTCCACAGCTTACTTACATAAAAACAAAAGGTCAAAACGGAGATTTTTGGATAGTGGAAGACGGGCTTAAGAAAGGCGACCGCATAGTTACAGACGGTCTTCAAAAGGTAACCCCGGGCCGTCCAGTTACTATAGTCTCAGCAGAAGAGATGCAAAAACTTAAATCACAAGAAGAAAAAGCTGAAAATAAAATTGAAAACAATAAAAAATAAATTATAAAAAACATTTTTACAGACTAAGAGAGGAAAGGACAGGATTACGATTTTAGAAAATCGGAAACTGTAAATATAAAAATATGGCAGAAAAAAACGGAAATTTATTTATACAACGCCCAAAACTTGCTATTGTAATTTCACTGGCAATAATACTTGCCGGTATGCTTATGATAAACCTTCTTCCGCTGGAAGAATACCCCTCGATTACCCCGCCGCAGGTTGTTGTAACAGCAACTTATGCCGGCGCGAGTTCTGACGTTGTCGAATCTACAGTTGCAGCCCCGATTGAAGCTCAGCTGAACGGGGTTGAAGATATGATTTACATGTCCTCAACATCTCAAAACGGGCAATACCAGTTAACACTATATTTTGAAGTTGGGTCAGACCCGGATATGGCTGTTGTAAACGTTCAAAACCAGCTTCAACTCGTAACACCACGACTTCCGGAAGATGTTAAACGCTATGGGCTTTCTGTAAAAAAATCCACAGGCGGCCCCGGTCTTATGATGATTTCCGTAAACTCGCCAACACACACTTATGACTCTTTATACATTGCAAACTACGCCTCGATTTATATAAAAGATGAGCTTGCACGTATCAAAGGTGTTGGTAAAGTTTCAGTATTCGGTTCAGCCGATTATTCAATGAGAATATGGCTTGATGCTACAAAAATGGCAAACCTTGGTGTTTCTATTGCAGAGGTGAGCAAAGCAATACAATCTCAAAACACTCAAAGTCCGGCAGGCGATTTGGGTGTTGAACCAATGAAAAATAAACAAATGATTAAGCTTACAATGCGTACAAAAGGCCGCTTGCAGGATACAACCGAATTTGAAGACATTATTGTTCGTTCAAAGCCTGATGGTTCGCAGATTAAATTAAAAGATATTGCACGTGTAGAATTAGGTGCAGAAAGTTACTCATATTTTTCACGTATAGGCGGCCGTGATTCAGCAATTATTTCAATAAGCCAGCTTCCGGAAGCTAATGCGATTGACCTTTCAAACAAAATCCAAAAGAAAATGGAAGAATTGTCAAAAGGTTTTCCTCAAGGCATAGAATACAAAATTCAGCGTGATGAAACGCGGTTTGTGCGTGAATCAATCAAAGAAGTTATAAATGCCATCGGACTTGCGATTGTACTTGTCGGAATCGTAACTTATTTATTTTTAGGAAGCGCAAGAGCCGCATTTATTCCCTTCTGCGCTATTCCGGTATCGTTAATCGGCGTTTTTATCTTCATGAACATTCTTGGATTTTCAATAAACCTGTTGATATTATTCGGATTAGTTCTTGCGGTAGGTTTGGTTGTAGATGATGCCATTGTTGTACTTGAAAACACCCAAAGACATATTCAAGAAGGCAAAACCCCTAAAGACGCTACTGAAGTAACAATGAAAGAGGTTTTTGGTGCTGTACTTGCAACCTCATTAGTTTTGATGGCAGTATTTGTACCTGTTTCTTTTATGGCAGGGATTACCGGCCAGATGTTCCGGCAGTTTGCGTTATGTATTGCATCATCAATCGGTTTATCAACTCTTGTCGCATTGACATTAGCACCAGCGCTCTGTTCTATGGTTTTGAAATCCGGTGAGGAAGAAAACCATATTAAATTTATCCAAAAATTTGATGAATGGTTCAACAAAATCAGAGATAAATATTTAATAGGAGCTAAATTCTTTATAGATTCACCCAAATTAACAATTATAACATTTTTTGCAATTGTAGGGCTTATTATATTTATTGGAAGACTTATTCCGCAAGGATTTTTACCAACAGAAGACAAAGGCGCAATCTTTGCGCAAGTTCAGCTTCCGGACGGTTCTTCGGCTTCAAGAACAGATATTGTTGCAACCGAAATAGAAGAAAAAATTCTTGCAATCAAAGGCGTTGAAAATACGATTACTCTTGTCGGCTATTCCGGTGAAAATACAGCACTTATTGTTGCAGAACTTACGGAATGGTCAGAAAGAAAAACAAAAGAACTTTCAATGCAAAGTATTATGAGCCAAATGCAAAAACAATTCTCAGACTATCCATCAGCCAAAATTGCGGTATTTGCACCGCCTTCAATTTCCGGTTTGGGTATGTTCGGAGGTTTTGAATACCAGCTTTTAGATAAAGGTGACAGGACGCCTCAGGAACTTTATGACGAAGCCGTCAAGCTTATTGCCGAAGCCAATAAAAATCCTGCCTTCCAGCTTGTTTACACCTCTTTCACAGCAAACCTCCCGCAGCTTTTGATAAATGTTAACGCAGATAAAGCAATGGCACAGGGCGTCGAAATCTCCGAAATTTACAGCGCGCTTGCGGGTTATTTCGGGAAATCCTACGTAAACGACTTCAACAAATACGGCCGTGTTTATCGTGTATATTTGCAGGCAGAATCAGAATTCAGAGAGAAACCCGCTGATATATACAAAATATTTGTCAAAAATAATTACGGAAATATGGTTCCGCTTACCTCGGTGGTTGATATAAAAGAAATTGTCGGACCTTACAGTTTGACAAGGTTTAATATGTACCCTGCAATTACTATTAACGGAATGACCAGAACAGGTGTCAGTTCAGGTGATGCAATGAAGATAATGGAACAAATTTCTGATGAAGTTTTGCCAAAAGATATGGGATACGCCTGGTCAGGAAGTTCTTTGCAGGAACACGAATCTTCAGGACAAATTCTTCCTATTATTGCAATGTCACTGATATTTGTTTACCTGTTTCTGGTCGGGCTGTATGAAAGCTGGATGCTGCCGATAGCTGTACTTTTGATATCACCTGTTGCATTGGCCGGCGCATTATTCTTCCAGTATGTATCAGGAATTTTCGGACCATTTTCAGGATTGTCTCTCGATATTTACGCTCAAATCGGGCTTGTAATGTTAATCGGGCTTTCTACAAAACAGGCAATTCTTATCATAGAATTCGCAAAAGATGCGCATGAAGAAGGAATGCCTTACAAAGAAGCCGCATTACAGGCTGCAAAGTTAAGATTTAGAGCCGTAATGATGACAAACATAGCGTTCATCTTAGGGCTTCTTCCGCTGGTGTTTGCACAAGGCGCCGGAGCGGCAAGCCGTAATTCAGTCGGTATGACAGTTTTCGGAGGGATGATGGCAGTTGCGTTTATCGGAACCTTCCTTGTTCCGGCTTACTATGTGTTAATTGAAAGTTTTAAAGAATTTACCCACAAATTGGCAAAAGAATACAAGGAAAAGAAAAATCATAAGGAAAGTTTATAACCTATGCTTAAAAGAGTCATAACAACATTATTAATATTAACTTTAAGTCCAACGGCTTACGCGCAGGACATAATAAATAACGTTGGCAACACTATTAATACAAAAGAATACCCGCATGCTGAAGAAGTTTTGCCGAAAAAAGTTGATGACAAAATTGTCATAGAAGGTTCAGTTGAAAAAAATATTGACCTTACGCTTGAAAGGTGCCTCGAAATCGCACTTGGCAACAATCCGCAGATTAATGCGGCATTTCATGATGTTCTGGCGTCCGATTCGAGAATTAAACAGGTTTGGTCAAACTATTTCCCGCAATTCAGCTGGCAGACCGGCTACACAAAAATCAAACAGCTTCAATTGTCTGATGCTTTAGGAAGAAATTTGACCTTTAATTACTTCATACTCGGGCAAATAACATTGCAACAGATGCTCTATGACTTTGGCGTAACCCAAAATCAGGCAACAATCAGACGTTTGGAATATGAAGGACAAAAATCAACACTGTCTGAAACTATTAATACTGTAATCTATCAAACAAAAGATGCCTATTACAATCTTTTGTACTCCTACGAAAACGAACGTGTTGCAAAAAATACGGTCGCGCAATACACAATGTTTTATGACCAGGCTAAAGCCTTCTACGAAATAGGTTTAAATCCAAAAGTAGATGTAACAATTGCAGAATCAAATTTAAGCAATGCGAAACTTCAGCTTATTCAGGCAAGTAACGCTGTAAATCTTGCAATGGCAAAGTTAAATAACGTAATGGGAGTTCCTTTTATTGACGAATACACCGTCCAGGAACGCTTACGATATGAGCCTGTAGATATAACATTACAAGCAGCGGTTGATATAGCACGAGAATCAAGACCTGATTTGAAACTTGCCGAAACAAAAGTCGAAACAGCAAAACAAACTCTTAAGCTGGTGAAGAAATCTTATTTCCCGACACTTTCAGTAGAAGGCCAATATCAGGTAGGCGGTAAAAGCTGGACTAACAACTACGGTTATAACATCGGAGGATATTTAAACTTTCCGACAATTAACGGCATGTTAATCCGTAACGAAATTAAAGAGGCTCGTTACTTGTATGATAAAGAACTTGCAAACGCACAAAATACGCAAAACCAAATATATCTCGAAATCCAAAACGCGTATTTGACGCTTGTAGAAAAGAAAAACCAAATTCCGGTCGCAATTTTGCAGGTAAAACAGGCAAAAGAAAACTATGAACTCTCATACGGCCGCTACCGCGTCGGCGAAGCCAATCCGATTGAACTTAAAGAAGCACAAACCTCATATCAGACTGCTCAATTAAATTATTACAGCGCACTTTACCAGTACAACTCGGCAAAAGCCGCGCTTGAAAAAGCAATCGGAAAAAACCTTGTAAATCAGGAAGACGACATTGAGCTTGAACTTGATAATGATACAAAGGCTTCTGTTGAAAAGCAAAGTTAAGGAAAAAGCGCAAGTTTACAACATCTCAGGAGAATTGTTAAGTTTTTTTTACAATACCTTGAACAAAAAAGCAATTTTTAACTTGTGATATACTTTATATATATAAGAGATATAAAAAAGAGTTTAAGAAAGAGAGCTAACAATGTTACCAACTGCATCAGGTTCAAAAAATGATACCAACGGAAATGGACAATTCGGAAGTTTAATAAGAAAAAGAACAAACCGAAAAAGCAGCAGAGGTTTTTCTTACGAAGATTTCACATATCTGGATAAAAAAGACAGAAGAATGCGTTTCAATACATCACAAGACCCGATATATTACGTATTTGACTGCATTGAGAACAGGCCGATAAGCACTCTTGCAAAAGAATTCGTAAAGGACACATTATTCGAAATAACAAACTTTGTATCAAAAGTCGTTGCATAATTAATAGGAAAAAGGAAAAGAAGGAAAATATTAAAAGACGGTTTTTAAATCGTCTTTTTTATTGCAAAATTTTTCAACAGCGCCGCGCTAAAACTCAAATTTTTGCCGGAGAAATCCCCCAATGCAGCTTGTCGCGCAATACAGAATAGAAATCAGCGTCTTCAAGAAGTGCTAACTTGGCTTTGTAATCGGATTTTCCAATTTCTATATCGCATTTACATTCATAAAAGCTCTGCCCGTCAGTCGACACAACAAACCCGTTTTCACAATCATTGACAGAAATTGAAATTAATTCATTATCAGGAATTACCAGAGGCCTTGCAGTTAGCGTATGCGGGCAAATAGGAACGACTACAAACGCCCCCAGATTTGGCGAAAGCACAGGTCCCCCAGCCGAAAGGCCATACGCTGTAGACCCTGTTGGAGTAGAAATTATAAGCCCGTCAGCTAAATAATCACAAACCGGTTTTCCATTAATCTTCAACGATAAACGTGCAGTTCTGCCAAGTGTATTGCCCTTTATAACAAAATCATTTAAAGCAATGTTTTCACCGCTCTGAAGCATAATTCTTTCTTCAACATGAAACTTGCCGTCAAGGATTTTTAAAACGGATTTTGCAAGATTTTCTTTCGGGGATTGGGAAAGAAAACCAAGCCGTCCCAAATTTATACCAAAAATCGGAGTCGAATGTTTGGCAAAAAATCTTGCAGCTTTGAGAATCGTTCCATCACCGCCAATTACAAAAGCGAAATCAGAACCGGTTTTTAAATTATCAATATCAAAAATTTGTGCCTCAATATTATGACTTGCAAGGATTTCAGCAAGAGTATCTTTAACTTTTACTGAATGCGGGATTTTATTATTAAAACAAATTACATACTTTTTCAAATTCATATATAAAAAATACCATATATTAACGTTTTTCGCAAATGACCGTAAAGTTATGACGCAAACGTAATCAAAATCATAATAGTCGATTGGCTAATATGAATTTGATTACGCCTAGTTATCTCGCAATGTCATCCTGAGCATGATTTGGAAAGGCGTACAGCTACAGACAAAAGATAGCGAAGGAGCTTTGTTACAAGACGATTTGGAAGGGGATTCTTCGCCACAACGCAAAGAAGGCTGACTACCTCAAAAGACCAGATTCAGAATGACATGATAAAAAGAAAAAGGCGCCTCAAATATGATAACGGGCGCCTATATTGAGCAAAAAGTATTTTTGTTAAGTAAGCGTTACTTCAATTCAT
>URXT01000010.1 GCA_900551915.1 uncultured bacterium | reverse complement strand
TATTCTATACAATTCTAATATTTGATACAGATTATTAATCAAATTATTTAATTTCTCTATTTGTATCCATTTATCACATATTAATAAATCTAATATTATGTAAAGCATTATAGATATATTATCAACAAATTTTTCTTGAGAGTTTCCAACATTTTTTTTATTTTCTATTTCATTATTTAGGATTTTCAACAATAAATTTTCTTTTTTTTGTGTTAATTTTATTATTCCATATTTGATAGCTTCACTAAATATTTCAACATTATCAGGTTGCAATTCTGTAACCTTTTCTTTTATAATTCTTTTTATTTTATTTTTATAATTTGCATCTGTTAAAGAATATATTAAAATTAATAATTTGTATATACTATCATAATTACGAGATTCATGTATATAAAAATTTATAATTTGAGAATTTAATTTATATTTATTTGTTTTAGAATCCGATATTATTAATAAACAATTTCTTATTAAAGAGAAATAATCCTTATCTGCGTTATAAAAATTAATTGTGTCTTTGTATTTAATAATAATTTCTTCTATTAAATTTATATTAATTTTTGTACTAGTATCTCTGTATTTATTATAAAGATTTACAACAAATTCTCTCAAAATTCTAAGCTTATTATTTCTAAAATTAGCAAATGAAATAGTTTTAGCATTATATTTTTCAGATAGCTCGATATATTTTTTAATAATATATACTATTTCATCAGTTGAGAGTTCAACTAATGAAAAGATAATTAAAAAAACCTCTATTTTATTAACAATACAAAAATCCATACCTTCAATAGCTCGATCAATAATTGAAGTAAAAGCGTTTAATAATTCTTGTTTTGTATTTAAATTTTGATTATTCAACCTAAATTCTTTAATGTTATAGCGTTTAATTAATTGTAATAAAGTTTTTGGCTCAATATACTCTATCATTATAAAGATATCAAAATAATCAAAATCGACTACTTTATTTGTTTGAAAAGAACTTCCACCATTACATATTGATTCATCTATACTATAGCTTATTAAAATTGCCTTTATAAAATTAAAATATACATCTTTTATATCAGAGTAATTATCAATAAATAAAAAATTGTTTGCAGTAAAATTCCAAAACTTATAAAATTTAGAATATAATTGATTAATATCAGAATCAATAGAGCTACCACCTTTTTCAACTATATCTTTCGTTTGGTGAATTTTTTCGCATAGTCTAATTAGTTCTATAGCAGATTTAGAAAGATAATCAATAGTAAAACAGGTAGAACATTCCTTTATTGATAATGGTAATTTATCTTTTTTTATTAATTCTAAGTCTATTTTATTATATTCTTCGCTTATTCTTTGCTCTTCTTTTGTTGCTTCATGACAAGACTGTACTTTTATTGATTTTGCAATAATTTTTCTGTTAAATTCAGACAAATAAAATAATAATGGACTGTCACTATATTCTATAGATATTTGCTCTAATGATTTATATGCTTCAATTAATTTATTTGTTTTATATAAAACATATGGCTTTTTAAAAATATCTATAGAGTTTTCTTTTACCATAATATCTGAAATATCATATGTATAATGAGTTAAATTATTTATGAACGTATTTTCACACAACCCCTTTTCATATGAAATTGCTTGTTCTATAACTTGAAAAATATACTTAATCTTAGGATATTCATCATCCAACAGAGGATACTTATTTTTTAGAAAAGATAAAATATTTTGATAAGGCTGTAATTCTTTTTTATGAAGTATTTTACCAGTATGATAAAATGAATTAGAATTGTGAATTTGAGAAGATACAAATTCTGTATCTTCTTTATTTAATATAGAATTACAATACAGCAAATGTAAATTTTCTTTTATTTTATCTTCTTGTGTTAAAACTTTTTTACATCTCAATAGATCTATATTAAAAGTTTGTTGACTATTTTCAAATAAGAATGCTCCATTATTTTGTCTAACAATGATATCAACACCAAAAACCTTTGATAATAGATCTCTTGTTATAACATTCACACATTCTAAATGTTTTAAATCGTTATAATATTTTGTTATGTTATTATTTTTATAATTTTTTAAAAAATATAAAAATTTGTATAACTCCAAACCTTGATTTTTTAGATTTATCTCTTCTTTATTAGTTTTAAAAATTTCTTCAATTTCATCTTCTAATTGAGAATAATATAACTTGTATATACCTTGATGTTTAAAATATTCCGTTTTAATTCTAAATTCTTCTTCATTTACATTATCATAAGCATTTACATCTATTAAATATGCAGGTTGGTATTTATCTCCTAATATATCTTTAATCCATTGGCGGATTTTTCTTATATTAGGATCTTCCGCTGAAAAACCGACAAAAAGGATAACTCCAGTTGTAAATAAACCTTTGATGTATGTTTCAATAAGTTTAAAATTATTTGAATATGAATCATAATCACTTTCTTTCAAAACAATATTATCAAATTCCCCATGCATCTTTATTATTAGGTTATTTGTTTTAATGTTTGCTAATTCTTTATTTGTTGCAACTTTAGAATATTTTTTTCTTTTTTGGATTCGCTCCTGCTGTTCAATTAGATTATCATAATTTGTTGTTATTATATGTCGAGGATTAAGTTCAAAAATTATTCTATGAATTTCATTTGGCTTAACATCTTTGTTCAATATTTTCTGTATTTTGTCATAATATTCTTTTGGTCCACGTTCATTATAATAATATTGTGGAATTTTTAAGTATTCATCATTACTAAAAATATTCTTGCCATTGTAATCTTTTGTACAAGCACAAATACCTAATTCATTAGCGAGTTCTTCAATAACATCTGCCCAAGTTGGAATTCCTGAATTTTTAGAAACTCCTGCACCAACAAAAATAATTAAATTATTGTTTTCAATTGCTCGTTGTATATTTTTTACACTTGTCAAAGTAAAAGTTTTTAAAGAATTTTTCATTTTTCCCTATTTACATTTATACAATAATCTGAACATAATAATTGTTTATTAGAATAAAAATCTGGTAATCCTGGTGAAACTAACTGTATATCTTGTTTTTCAAATTCACCACATTTTAAATTTAAATTCAATAGCATTTGTAATATATCGTTAGACCATATATTCTTAGGGGTTCCAAATCTGTATGCTTCAATTACAGCCTTATCTAATTTTTCCTGTAGATTTTTCAATTCATTTTTACCAGGTTTTTCTAAGGTCCTATAAATATCCCTTAAAGACATTTGACAATTATTTCTAATCTTATCTCTTAATAAATAAAAATCTTTTGCAGCTATAGCAACATTGTTTATTAATTTTTGTATTTGTTCTTTATTTTCATTAATATATTTTTCCTTATTGGTAGCAAATGGTATTCCAAATTGTGGCCAAACAAAACTATTATATGCAGTTGTATTAGTATATCTTGGATCTCCTTTTAAAGTCGATATTCTTGCGACATACCATTTATAATGAATATTAGATGAAATTATTCCAAAAGAATAATCATCTTCAAAAGTAAATGCAACTAAAGCATCGCCTGGACGAATTTTAGTTGAAATAAATTCAAAAATAGGACGTTTAGTAACTCTTGAACAAACTATATATTTATTAAGCATTTGCAATTTGTCTAATAATGGTTTTCTATTCCTCCAGTATGTCCACCATTTATTGTAATGATTTATTCTATCATATTTTTTTATTTTGCTATTTTTATTGGAATATTCTTGCTTTACAGCCTTCTCTTTTACAATAGGTAAAATTGTTTTTTCAATAATTTTTAATGGCTCTTTATATTTTTGAATTTCATATAAATTTAAATCATTAAAATCAATCGCAACTCTTTGTGGTGTAGAGTCAATTGAGCCTAAAAGATCTTCACCGATAAGAAAAGGTTTTAATACTTTTTTATTATTTGAGTTTCTTCTTATAATAGCACTAGCCAATTTTAAATCTATCAAAAAACCATTATCCACTGTTTGACCTTGAAAACAACTTTTATTTGTGGGACTATCATTTGTTTTTTTTAGGTCAAAAGCTAATGAAACATTACAAATCGGTTTTAGCATAGAGTTTATATTATTCAATTCATAACAAACAAACTCAGAATCTTTCTTTTCTTCTACAGGGCAATATAATCTCTTTACTTTTATATCTTTACTGCTACCTTTTTGCCAATTTACAATTGATACATAAACTACGGCATCCCCACTCCAAACCTGAGAAGAAATAGCATTAAAGATAATACCGTCATTTGCTGTAATATAATCTAAGCCACCAATTCTTGAATAATTCTGAGAAATAGTATTTGTTCCAACTAAACCTGCACGTCCTCCAACTTTTAAGCATTCATGCGCTTTTCTAAACCACCAAACACAAAAATCTGCTTTTCCTGGTATATTAGGGTATGTTTCACGAATTTGTTTTGTATAATCAACGCCTAATTCGTTATTCATATCATTCGCTGTTATATAAGGCGGATTTCCTATTATAACATCCACTTCTGGCCATTCATTTAAAATTGCATCCATACAAATAATATTCTGATCCATATTATCAAAAGGAATAGGACTATCCAAGTTCAAACCCAAACTTTTACCTATGGTTGTTTTAAAGTTGTTAAAATCATCTGCAGCATATTTTTTTGCAATTGACATTGTAACTTTAGCAAGTTCAACTGCAAAAGGATTTATGTCAATTCCATAAAAATTTTTACTATTTATACCAGAAACAAATATATCTTTTTGAGAAACAGAAGCATATTCATCTATCATTTTTTTAAAAATATCAATTTCCAGATGCCTAATTTCTCTATATGAAATATATAAAAAATTGCCACTACCGCACGCCGGATCCAATACCTTAAAATCACATAATTCTTTATGTATTTTTTTTAAATCTTCTAATTTTTTTGCTTTTTCAATTTTCTCTTTAAAGGGTTTTACTATAGTTGGATTAACTATTTTCATTATATCTGATTCGTATGTAAAATGGGATCCAAACGCATGTCGTTCTTCTTTCTCCATACTATCTTCAAATATTGCTCCTAAAATATATGGTTGAACTTTTGACCAATCTTTATCTGAAGCCTCCTTTAGAGCAATTAACTCTTCTGCGTTAAGCTCAATATGATTAATTTCTTTGAATAAGCCTCCATTAAAATATGCAACTCCTTTGTATTTACCTGCAATAGGTACTTCTGGGCTATTCATACAAGAAAAAAGATCGTAGAATAAGTCATAACTACTTTGCCCATTAAGACATTCTGTAATAATACTATTAAAAAAATTAGACCTTGGAAATAAATTTACATCCTCAGCAAACAATGCAACTAAGCATTGTAAAACAAATCTTTGGATTTGCTCTCTTTCAAGCTGAATTTCTTGTTTCCTTTTTACTAAACTGTTATAAACAAAAACAAGTTTATCTGCAACTTCCCTTGTAACTTCTTCTAAATCATTTTTAAATTTGGGTTTTAACTCCTCCTTTAATAAAAAATTGAAAGCTTCCCATCTTTTTGTGTTTTCGGAAAGTTCTTTTATTGTTAGTTTATCAAGAGCTTCTTTTTGAATATTCCAATCATATATCCAAAATTCATCAAAATTACAAAGCATAACATATTTAGGTCGTTTAGAATATAATTCATCCCAATAATTTTTTGCTTGTTTCCAATGATTATCGAGATTTTCTCCTCTTGATTTCATTTCAACTAAAATTTTCCCTTCAATTAACATATCTGAAAACTTAGTTGATTTATCAATTTTTACTTTATCTTCGAATTTCCCACCAGCATCATGAACGTCACGATATCCAAATACATTCCAAAACCTATTCAAAAAGGTTTGGCCTTCTCCTTTTTCATAACCCTCTACAGTTTTTGCATATTCTATAAAGTCTTTAATTAAAGATTCTTCCATAGTTTTATTGTAACACAAAAAGTATAAAAACTTGCTATTTTATTGTATTTAAGCAATGAATACGAAACCTAAAAAAGGAGGTCGTATGAGTAAAAGCAAGAAATACAAGATTAAACAAAAAGATTTTAGGAAGTTAGAAAAACTAGCTGAGCGGATTTATAATACAGCTACTGTAATTGATTATTTTTGCAGGACGCAGCAAGAAATTGAAGAGCTGTATAATCTTACTCCAATCGTCGAAAATTTAAGGCAAGATACTGATACTGTAAATGCTTATTTTATAAATTATCCGGAAGGTAATATTCAAAAAAGATTTTAATACCGTTCAAAAAGTGTTCAAAAAGCTCTGTATTGAATTTTATACTCATAGGAGATAGTAAATCATATCTTACTTAAAAAATTTGCTTAAAAAGCCTGTTATCCATTTTTATATAATTGTTCATTATTAAAATACTTTTTATGTCTAAATGATTCGTTTTCTAAGAATTGACTTGATATTTAACTTGTTAAGAGTGATGAATATCATTGCTGATAAGAGGTAGCAATGATTGAAACAGGCAAAAAATACAAACTTAAAAAGATTAAAGGCTTTGAAAAATCAGATAATGAGTATTACAAAGTTATTGTTTTCTACAACTTCGACACTGTAATTTGTGAAAACGCCTACGGAGAAAGATTTGTGTTTATGAAAGAGTTTTTAATAGACCCACAAAAGCCCGAGGATATCTATTCAAATTTAATACTTGAAAGGAAAGAATGATGACAGAAAAAGACTATGCACTTTATGGAACAAAGGTTTTGAATTTAAAAACACAAGAAATCGGATTACTGATTTGTATATGGAAAAATAAGTTTGCTGATGTAGAGGTAGATTACGCAACTTGTGTTGATAAACAAGGCAAAAGGTACAATATAGAGCTTGATAATATAAGAGGGTTTGAAGATGATTTTTGCAAAGCGAACAGTTGAACCTACGGTGAAACTTGTGAGCCTGTATCTGAAATGGAGCGTAGCGAAATGAAAGTGAAAAATAAACTGACAAGAGAAACTTTAGAAATAACTTATCCTGAATTTAGAAAAAAGTTTGCAAAGGAATTACAAACAGCTTTTGAAAGTTATCGCAGAACACAGTTAAATAAGTATTCTTATAACTTTAAAGATGATAATTCTATGGAATACAATTTTTACTTTCAATTACAATGGAATTTTAATCACTTTGGAAATTCTACTTGGTATATTGAAAAGCTATAGATAATTAATCACTATCCGTCAAATTATCCACAATTTTATCAATAATGTCTTTGTCTATATTTGTCCTTTTTTCTATTGTTCGAATAAAACTTTCAATATTCATCGGTTCTTTTTCTTTTCTTACAACACTTTCAAGTAAGTTTGTAAATTTATATATTCTGGAAGGCTCTATGTTGTGATTATTCTGTAGATCAACATTAAAACTTTGAAGCATATATTTGGCTTGTATAAACGTATCTTCTTTGGAAAGACTAAAATGTTCAATAAATTCTTTTCTTTTACCAGACCAGTCTCCATCTTTTTTCCAACGTTTTATAGTTCTTTCGTGTACACCTATTCTTCTTGCAATTTCAGCAACTGTAATAAATTTTTCAACATACATATTTTCTGCAATCGCATAATATTTATCTTTTTTCACTTTTTCCTCTTAGTTAATATACTTTTTATTTCGTTCTGCTAATATTTTATCGGTTTCATAAAGGTATAAGGTTTCTTTTGGTTTAGGTTCTTCTTGCAAAAATATTGATAAATCAAATTTTCCAAAATCATCTTGCTCTTTCTTTTTCCTTACTGCTTTATCCATATTTGTATTTGCAATCTTTGAAACTTTAACATCTGCATTGAAATCTTTTTTTGCACTGTTATAAGCTGCTTTGTAATTTTCATATTGTTCTTCAGGAGATATTGTAAGAGTTTGTTTAATATAGGCCTTGGCAACTTTGCTATTGCGTTTTTTAATAGACATAGCCTCTTTAAATTCTTCTTTAGATACTTTATTTGCATGTAATGCAGCAACAGCTTTTACAGCATTCACTGTTCCTATAAATTCATCATTATCACATCTGAAAGCCCAAGCTTCTTTGTAATCTTCTATATCTCTACGTAAATAGACTCTCAATCCCATTTTTGAAATCATCCAATCAGCCCAATAAGTTATCCCAAGAGTTGTATCTTTTATTCCGTTTCTTCTGATAGTAAAATCTTTTGAAGTTCTCATACAAAATAGTTTTAGAGCATCTTTTGTAGTTGTAATTTTTTCTTTAAATTCAGAATAGAAAAGTTCATCAGGACATAACCCGTTTAAAGTTTTTCCTTGAGAAGGTCTTTTATTTAAAATATCTAAAATATATTTATCAAAAAGAAGTTTGAAATCTTCAAATTTCATAATCTTTCCAGACTTAATTTCTTTTGCGAGCTTTTGAGGTCTTTCGACAACATTACCACCTCTATAACCTATAAAATGTTTTGAAAGGATTTCCTTTATTTTCAAAAAATCCCTTTCAACAGGTTTAGTCTGAGCATTATAAGGCAGAGCAAAATGAACTTCTATATTCAGCTCTGCCAACATTGACTGAGTTTTTGTTTTGTTGGTTGAAATTTTTATACTTCGACGACCACCTGCAAAATCCTTTGAACGGTAATCTTTACCATTATCAATGATAACATCTTTTGGTAGTCCATACTTTTCAGCAGCATAATAAAAAGATTGGAAAATATAGTCAGAATTTGGATTTCCTGTTTGTAAAATCCAACCAAGCCATTTACCTGATTTATAATCACGCCACACTGTAACCCAAGGAAAAACAACTTTATTATCTGAATCAAAACAGGCAACATCAATTTGAGCGTGATCTGATACCCAGACCTCATTACATAAAATATTTGAATAATCTCTTTCTATATATCCGCCATATTTTCTATTCCATGCTGTTTCGCCCATTCGTGCAAGATAAATGCTTTGTTTTGGAATTTCTTTATCTAATCGGCGTTTAAAAGCCATATAACTTGGAAATGTTTCTCTTTTAGCATCAAACATTCTGATGGCATAACCAAGAGTTAAATCCCAACAAGTTCTTATAGATGGTGCTCCTTCTACTAAATACAAATTTTTAAAGTACTCAAAGAAATTATCAGGAACAGTGGAGCCTGATAAATGTTTGCCGTGTTGCGATAACAAACCGCTTAATCCATAACAAAAGAATCTTCTTCGCATTTTTATAACAGAAGAATAAGATGTATTTAACCACTTTTCATGTTCTAAATTCCATTTATCTATAAAATCTTTTAAAGCCCCTCCCTTTAATCCTTTTGATGCATTTATTATTGGTAAATACTTTTCTGCCTGTGCTTTTGCCCAATCAGGAGCTTCTGAATATTTAGTGTTTATAACATCTTCTTTAAGATACTTATCTTGTGCAAAATCAGGCAACGATTTTAAAAGAAGAAAGTAATGAGTTCTTTTTCCCCGTCTGATAATTTTAAAAGTATAGGAACCTCTCCTACATTGCTTTTTAAGAGTTTGGATGCTAAGTCCTAAAATTTCAGCAGATTTTTCTATATCTAACCATATATTTGTTTTGTCTTTATTTTCTTTCATAAATATCCTTATTTTAGCGTTATTAAAATCTCTTTTAAAGCTCACTTAACATTCCGACATAAAATTTGTGACAATTTTAAAAGCTAAAATGTAGTAATAATAAGATTTTTTAAAAATGCTATTTTTACAATATTCACCTCAAACACTTTATCTATCTGCTTTATAAAAAAGACAAATATTTGTCCTGTTTTTTACGAAGAAATATGAAGTGGTCTTGACGAAATTTGTATTTGTATATAATAGCTACCAATTTTTATTATATTTACTTCTTCAGAATAATAAACAGGTAACATTTTGTGGTCGGGGAAATTTCCCTGCAGGTAAACTTCAAAATCCGCTCTATACTTAAAAAAATATTTTCAAGAAATAAGTATAAAAACTCCAAGATAGTCGTTGTTAAAGGGATACAACCCAAAAATAAAATCGGAGAAAAGTTTATGAAGTTCTATTACTAAAATCCGGCTAATAGTTTTAAATCATAATACAAATCCTTAAACTCTCTTTTTCTTCGCCATAAGGTTTCTGCTATTTTACAGTTCAAATTACTAGCCATTTTATTATGTGTTAAATTCCTTGAAAGATAGCAATAAATAGTTGTAAACTTTGCTTTTTGTTCTTTAGAAAAGGTTTTATCCTCAGATGATTTTAAAAGATTTTCAGATACAAAAATTTGATTGCAGTATAAGTATAAATATACTTCTTGATTAAAAAACTTTCTATGACGTGCTTTTTGTGGAGATTTTAGATAGTAGAAATCTAATTTTTGTTTTTGCCTTTGGTAAATCAAAGTTCTGAATATTGTATAAAAGCTTTGAATTTGGTTTTCACCAATATTTGCAATATTAGATGCTTTTATCGAATTTATATTTTCACAAAAACACCTTAATACAATATCATTTATTATTGCAGGGTATGTTTTAAATATAGAATATTTTTGAACTGAAACTTTATTTTTTTTAAACACATATTCATTTTCTTGCTTTATTAATTTATTTTCATCAACAAATTTTGACAATATCGGTAAAAGTTCTGCTTTAGGGATTTCAGATAAAATTTCTAAATTTTCAAGCGTAAATTTGTTGAGCCTTTTGCAAAGTTTCAATATTTGTTCTTCCATATAACAGTTTCCTTAAAATATTTTCATCAATCTGTTTTAATTGATTTGTAATAGCAAGTTTTTCTATTTTATTTATCAATTTAACAATTTGTCTAAATTGGTTAACTCTTGTTGCAAGATATTTTATGCCGTCCGATGTAAAAGGGATTTGCGTTAATTCATTCAAAATCTGTTTTACATCTTCAAAATCATATCGTTCAAACTTAAATGACTTATAAATCCTGTCTATAATATGAGGATATCTTGAAAGTTTTTTATCAATGTTGCCCATTCCAACAAGTACTAAAGGACAAGAAGTTGTATCATACAAATCTCTCAGTGTTTCTATTGTATTTCTTTCAAGCAAGTAATCTACTTCATCAATTATTATAGGTTTTGGATTTTCTTTAAGTTTCTTCTCTATTAAATTAAAAGTTTCCTGAATATGCCAAAACGGTTCTTCTCCTAATTCTTCTGCAATTTCAGATAACAGCCACCGACTTGTCATACCTTGGTTTGCTCTTACATATATGCAATCATTTTTAAAAGTCCACCACTTTATAGTTTCTGATTTTCCGAGTCCATACTCTCCATAAACAAGAATAATTTTAGGTATATTATTGGGCAGTTGTTTTACCTCCTCCATTAATGATACAAAGTTTTTGACGTTCTTTGTTTTTACAAATACTTTATTCATTTTTATACACTCCTTCTTGGTCAAATACATTTTTCTCATTATTTTCGCAATCTGCGTATAAATTGGCATACTCATCACTATTTAAATACCCCTCAAGCCACTTTCTTTGTTCAGGATTGGTACAGCCATATTTCATTAACCATTCATATTTTTCATAATCAGCGTTAAATACTGGAATATTCATTTGCTGTTCCCGAAAGTTTAATTTGCGTTTTAGTGGTGTTTTAGTCTGTTCAAATTTTTCAATTTCAATAACTTCTTTCTGTTCAATCTCTATAGCCTCTGCTTTTTCTTTAGGGAAACACTTTAAGAACTCTTTTTTCACTCTCTTAAATCTGCGTTGCTGTTTTTGTATTTGTTGCTTAAATTGTTCCATATCTTTTACTGTTCCTAAATGATTTGCCATTGGATGAACTTTTTCAACTTGTCTTGCGATACATAAAAATTCACCTTTTATTGAATACACAAGGACTTTTGAAAGGTCAAACAAACTGTATTTTATAAATACTTTTTCTCTTAAATCCAATAAATAATCGCTCCTATAATGCATTCCTAGAAACGTTATTCCATGTTTATTTATTGTCCTTGCTTCTGTTTTCATCATAAGGTCGTTCAAAATACTTTTATCAATATTCTCTTTTGAAATATCATTTAACATCTCTTGAATAGTTTTTGAACGGTTATTAGGACAAGGTTTTGAATTATGGTAATCGAGCCAGCAATCAATGTATTTTATTAATTCTTGTATAGTTGGAATGTAATTATTGGAGAGTTTTTTATGCATATCTCTATGCAATTTTTCTCCTCGTTTCATCCAAGCCGGTTTATTTTCAATACTTGTTCCTATATAACTTGTCATCATTTTTTCAAACTCTTCTTGAAATTCAAGAAAGAATCTTTCAATAACTTTTGCTCTTGCATTATACGGTTTTGCAAACACTGATTTTATTCCGAGTTTTGCATAAATCCCATTAAAACCTGCTTCGTCAAAGTCCATATTCTGAAAGTATTTAGATTTAAATGCCTTTCCGTTATCCTGGTAAACTACTTTCGGGATTATTCCAAGATTTAAAATAGCATTCCTAAGAGCTGAAGCTATACATTGTGTATTTTCGCTCATCATAATTTCATAGCCTACAAGTGCAGTTGATTTCCAGTCTAAAAAGCCGACCAAAGTTGCTCTGGTCGGCTTTCCTGTAAATGGATTAATTATTTGAAAATTAAGAACATGTCCATCAGCTATCAAAACATCTCCTACTTCAATTTTAGAAATATCTCGTTCTATATACGGTTCAATTTTATCGTGATATGCTTTTTCACCTTCTCTAAATAAAATCCACTTTGAATAATTGTTTTTCTTAAAATTTTCGGCAAATCTTCTGAAAGTAAGATTACATGGAATATTTTCATATTCTCGCTTTTCAAGAATATGTTTTGTCAGATTTATAGCTTTTCCGATACTAAATTTGTTCGGGTGAAACAAATATTTTAAAAATATCTGTTTCATTTCATCATTTAAAATCGTATTATATTCACCTTGTTTATTAGTTTTGCATTTTTGTAAAAGTCCGTCCGTTCCATAATTTTCAAACATCTTAACCCAACGATGAAGTGTACCTATCGAAATTGAACCTACAAATTTGTATATTTGTGGTAAATACATTCCACTGTTATATAAATCTAAAAATACTGAATCAGCCTCTTTTTTAGTCGAATATTTTTTACGAATATTATACAAGGCAGTTACTATATCCACTCTTGCAAGTGCTGTTAATCTTGCATTTTCTGATACAAAATTCACCTTGTTTTCAAACGGAACAATTGCTGTTGTTTTTAATTCTTCTTCATCTAATCTATCTTGTATCTCAGGTTCTAATGAAGAATAAAGAATCTCATACGATTTTCCGCCTCTTACTTCAACTTCTCTTGCAATATATTTACCTTGGTTAATTGCAAGTCTTATCGAACGGGTACTTTTTAAGCCTTTTAATTCTGCGATTTTGTTAATATTTATATATTCATCCATACATACAGATTAACTCTGAAGTCGGAAAGGTGTTCCTTTTTTCCTTCTTTTGTATCATTAGAACATAATTTTATTCAATATACGAACCGGACTTTATTTACTTAAAATGTCAAATATAATAGTTGTATGTGTACAGATAAAAATACAAAAGATATTAATTATTATTAGATTTAGAATCAATATCAGTAGCTTCTATTTTGAAGATTACCGGTCTTAATCCATCGTTGCAACTTACAATAGCAACTCCTTTTTCTTTAATCCAATCTCCATAATAAAAAACATCTTCAATTCCGTGAGAAAGTGCAAATACATATTGATAAATAGCTTTCCACGCTTCATTACAAAATCCTTCGGGACATTCCCAATCTGCGTAGAATTCTTGTCCTTCTTTTAACATTGGACAAGCTGTTAAACCATCTGCACCATATTGTTGTGAAAGTTCTTTCTCAAAGTGTTTTTTCAAAACTGTAATTTTGCATTTTTTCATATTGCTTTACTCCTTAATAATAATATTATATCTAAAAGTTGAACTTCTTTGTTTGTGAGGTTTTTGAATAACATTTTATTTAAATCTTTTGAAATTTTTTCAAATATCGGTTTAAAGTCTTCACTTTTGGAGGTTAACATAATGTATGTAATTCTGCTATCTTCAGTGGATTTTTCTCGTGTAACAAATCCCAATCTTTCAAGTTTTGCAACAAGTATAGTGACAGTCGGTTTGCTACGATGAATTTTATCTGCAATTTCTTTCATTGTTAATTTGTCGTGTTGATATAACATTGCAAGAATATCGCCATGACTTGGCGCAAGGTCAGTTATACCACTTGAATTTAATTCTTGTAGGATAAATTTGTTACCTTTTTCGTGAATTTTTGAAATTAGTGATAGTATTTGTTTCATGAAAATCCTTTGTATTACAAAACAATTATAGTTAGATATCTAGCTATTGTCAAGATTTATTTTTTTTGTATCGTGATGTATTTTAATAAAAATTTTTCATTCTAATCTTATGTTCATTATGTGAATGGGGAGAGAAGCATAAAATTTAAAACTTTTTATAGTAACCGGACTTTATTTGCTTAAAATGTAAAATAATCGTTTTATCCGTACAAATTAGATTATGAGGACGAAATAGGCTATAACATTGGTTTTAAAATAGAAAAATTAAGACAATTCTTGGACAGTAATCAGACAATCAAGACCAGTAAAAGACCATTTTGTAACATATAAAACGATTACTTCCGACTGCTAAAACTCAAACACAAAGCCAACTTTGCCGAATAATCTTTTTATGCGTTCAGATAATATGTCCCGTTAAATTACAATAAATTTTATAAAAAAGAGGATTAAGAATATATTCCATCCTCTTTTTATTAGCAAGGGAGAGATTCGAACTCTCGACCTCACGGGTATGAGCCGTGCGCTCTCACCAACTGAGCTACCTTGCCATATTTTTAACATGCTTTCTGACGTGTTTTTCCGTCAATTTTTATCCTCGCACAAAAAAAATTAAATTTCAAGTTTTATTTTTTATAGAGAATTAATTTAGTTTTGTATATAATATAGAATAGAGAGAAGCTTTTTTATAAAGGTATGTGTTTATGATTACTGATATGACAACAGGAAACCCCTTAAAACATATTTTGTTATTTTCAATACCGCTTTTAATCGGAAACATTTTCCAGCAGCTTTATAATATTGCAGACCTTGTTATTGTTGGAAGAACTCTTGGGGTTGAACCTTTTGCAGCAGTCGGTGCTGTTGCACCTGTGTTTTTTCTTATTATGTTCGTAATAGTAGGTCTTACAAACGGGTTTGCGGTCATAACGGGTCAAAAATACGGGGCTAAAGATATTTCGGGAGTTCGGCGCTCAGTAGTCATCTCAATAATTTTAAGCATACTTGTAACGTTTTTATTCTCAATTTTGTGCACAATTTTCATGAATTCTATTTTGCACTGGATGAATGTACCTGAAAACATTTACCACAACGCATACTGGTATGTAGAAATCATTGTTATCGGATTAATTTCCACAACAATGTATAACATGCTCGCAAGTATCATCAGAGCGCTCGGCGATAGCAAAACTCCTTTATATTTTCTTATAATAGCTTCGATTGCAAATATTTTTCTGGCGCTTTTATTTATAAAAGTATTCAACTGGGGTGTTCCCGGCTCTGCCGTTGCAGTAATTCTTTCACAAGGAATTTCTGTTATTTTGTGTTTGTTTTTTATCAAATATAAATTCCCGATTTTACATATCACTAAAAACGACTGGAATTTTGACAACAAATACGATTTTTGGAACTCTGCATATGAACATTTACGAGTAGGTGTTCCAATGGCAATTCAATTCTCAATTATTGGTATTGGAATAATTATAATCCAAAGTGTCTGCAATACTTTTGGCTCAAACGTTATAGCAGCACTCACTGCTGCTTTAAGAATTGAACAAATTGCAACTTTGCCTATGATGTCGTTCGGTGTTGCATTGGCCGCTTATGTAGCACAGAATTTCGGAGCTAAAAAATTCAAAAGAATTCGTCTAGGTGTTATCAAAACTTCAACAATAAACATTATTTTAAGCATTTTAATGGCATTTGTTATGAGAATTTGGGGAACTGATATTATTGCAGCTTTCATTGGAACCGCAACGAAAGAAATAATTGACATCGCACATAATTACCTTTTAATAAGCACTATTTTTTACTTTTTCCTTGGTCAAATCTTTATTTACAGAAACGCGCTTCAGGGAATGGGAGAAACCCTTTTCCCGCTTTTGGCCTGCATTGCAGAACTCGTTATGAGAGCTTTTGCAGCAGTTTATCTTGCGATTAAATTCGGATATATCGGAATGTTTTATTCAGGTCCGATTGCGTGGATAAGCGCATCTTCAATAATGTTTTTCGGCTATTTGTGGAGCATAAAACATATAGTTTTCAAATTTAGAAAACAGGCAATAGTATAAATACTAACAGGTAATATCTTTTACAATACGGTAAATTGTTTTTAACTCTTTGTCAGAGGAATTTGCAATTAAATCCTCAATTTCTTTAATAATTTCTACACGCGGTTTTTGGTGATTAAATTCAAATAAATCCTTTATATCAACATCAAAGACCTGTGCAAGCTTAGAAAGAACCGCTGAAAAAGAGAAATGTCTTCTGACGATAATCGTCGCACGCCCTCGCCTGATACAGGCAAGGGCGAAATTTCTTAGTTCGCTCTAGCTCACTAAGAAATTCGGGTGGACGAAGTCCACTCTTAAACATTGGAACTGGATTAGGTGGGAAGCGCTTTTGAACAGATTAGGGCGGCGCAGATTCGGGATTAGGTTCAAGCTGCTATGTTTCCCGAACGCAATAAAGTGGTGCCGGGAAACATAGTCACAAGACTCGTATCTTATCTGTTCCCTTTGTTCTGCAAAGGCGGGGGGGGGGATAACAACGTAACGAACTTTTCACTAATTAAACTTTTCACCCAAACCGTAATGAACTTCTCACAGTTCACCGTCACTCTTCACTAAACAAACCTTTCACTTCATCCCCCATACCACTTGAAAACTTAAAAATTTCATGACAAAATTGCACTGAAAGTGTACTAATGGTAAAAGAGAGGTTTATTATGTCAACATTTATTGAAGATATTGTAGCCCGCCAAATTCTTGATTCACGCGGCAATCCAACTGTTGAAGTCGATGTGAAACTTTCAGGCGGCATAATCGGACGTGCAGCAGTTCCATCAGGTGCATCGACCGGAATTTTTGAAGCGCTTGAACTTCGCGACGGCGACAAACATATTTACGGCGGCAAAAGCGTTATGAAAGCCGTAAATAACATCAATAACATAATCGCGCCCGAACTTATCGGTGAAAAAGCCACTCATCAAAAGGAAATCGACACCTTTATGATTGACATGGACGGCACAGAAAATAAATCAAAACTCGGCGCAAATGCAATTCTCGGGGTTTCGCTTGCATGTGCAAAAGCGGCTTCAATGGCTTATGAAATGTCGCTTTACAGATATTTGGGCGGCATAAACGCACTCACGCTGCCTGTTCCGATGATGAACATAATTAACGGCGGCGCGCATGCTGACAATAACATTGATTTTCAGGAATTCATGATTGCGCCGGTCGGGGCTGAAAACTTCCATCACGCAATCCAGATGGGCGCTGAAGTTTTCCACACTTTGAAATCAATTTTGAAATCAAAAGGGCTTGCAACCTCAGTCGGCGATGAAGGCGGATTTGCGCCGAACCTGAATTCAAATTCAGAAGGCGTTGAAGTTATTATCGAAGCAATTCAAAAAGCAGGCTATTCAACAGAGCAGGTAAAAATATGTTTGGATGTAGCGTCAAGCGAATTTTACGAAAACGGCATTTACAAACTTGCAGGCGAAGGCAAAGAACTCAACAGTTCTGAAATGGCAGGATTTTTGAAAGAATGGGTTGCAAAATATCCGATAATTTCGATTGAAGACGGCATGGCTGAACAGGATTGGGACGGCTGGGAGCTTTTAACCCGCGAAATCGGCTCACGCTGCCAGCTTGTGGGCGACGATTTGTTTGTTACAAACACGCGCCGGCTTGCAGAAGGCATCAGACGCCATGTTGCAAACTCAATTCTCATCAAAGTTAACCAGATTGGAACGTTATCCGAAACTTTGGACGCAATTTCAATGGCGCACGCGGCAGGTTACACGTCAATAATTTCGCACCGTTCAGGTGAAACAGAAGATTCCTTCATTGCGGATTTGGCGGTTGCCGTAAACAGCGGACAGATTAAGACAGGTTCAATGTCTCGCTCTGACAGAATTGCAAAGTACAATCAGCTTTTGAGAATTGAAGAAAAACTCGGTTCAGCCGCGAAATACCTTGGTTTAAAAGCCTTCAACGGTCAAAAAAGATAGAATTTAAAAGCGGGAAATTTAATTCCCGCTTTTTATTTTTTTGAAAAACGATATATAATGCGGGATGAAATTTCTACTAACTCCTTTAATCGGCTTTGTATCAGAAGTTTTAGTTTCACTTGTTTGCTTGTACAAATTCAGAAATACAATTTCAGGCGGGTTACAAAATCTTAAACGGCTTGTGGAAGCAACACCTCCGGTTACATAAAGGTGTTTATTTTTTTCCACAATGTAACCTTTTCTAAATCTTTGCCCGTATTTTGACGGAATTGTAAAAGAACCGGCAAATGGCAAAATAATTTCACCACCATGAGTATGACCGCTTAAAGTCAGGCTGACGCGTTCCGGAATTTCAACAAACGAATCCGGATTATGCGACATAACTATAATTGGAACATTTGAAGGTGTTGTTCCGATTATCTTTTGCGGATTTAATTTATAATGCCAGATGTCTTTAAAGCCGGTAATCTTAAGCCGCCTGCCGCTGAGGTTTAAATAAAGGCTCTGGTTTTCAAGCAGAGGAATTTCGGATTTTTTTAAGAGCTTTCTGACAACTCCCTGCGGTTCATAATCGTGATTGCCCATTATTGCATAAACACCGTATTCAGCCTTGAAATCTTTCAAAATTGACGCCAATTCCTCAATTGATATACCGGAGTTTGTTATTGAAAGAGCATCAAAGTCACCTAAGAGCAAAATTAAATCAGGTTTTTCCGCATTAGCTTTCTTAACAATTTCTTTTACCTTTTGAATTCCGACAAATTTATTTCCGATATGCATGTCCGAAACTATACATATTTTGAGCCCGTTCAATTCTTCATTCCAGTGCGGCAGATAAAGTTTTTGCGTACGGCTGATTAAAAGATTGGGTTCAATCAGCGCAGCGTCCGCAATTAAAATTAATATTGCCAAAAACATCACGGCAAACACAAAAAATAATTTTTTCATAATAATAATTTAACATAAAAGAAACACCGCAAGAAGTACACTAATTGCGGCGAATTCCTTTCCAAATTAAGAATATGTTACTAACTGTCTGATTTTTTATACCTGTAACTTAGCATGCTATATGAAGAAGGCTCTGAGGAGCTTTCATCGCCGTAAAATGTTGACATATTTGTCGCTGCTTTGTATGCAAATTCATCAACTTTTTCCTGACGCGCGCTGTCAACGTCATATGCCGCAATTTCGCCACTTGTAATTCTTCCATCGCCATTTGTGTCCATATCTTCAAAATGTTCAAGAATGTTGTTTATCGTTGCTGTTGAAAGCCCGCTGTTTCCGGATAGTGCAAGCTGGGTAAATTGTTCTTTTGTCAAGCCTTGCGCCGACATTGTGCTTGTTAATTTTGACATTTCTTCAGAAGAAATTTTACCATCATTGTTTTTGTCTATTGATGCAAAATTGTTTTGCAAGTATGAAGCGAACGACGAGTTTAAAATATTAACATTGTCTGTTTTCCCCTGTGCATCAAGGAGATTTTCCAAAGTAACTCCGTCCTTATCTTTATATTGAGATGCCAGAACAGAATATGTATTAGTTAAACCGGAAAAAATTCCAGATAATGCTCCATAATTTGACATAATTAAGCCCTCTAAATTACTACCTGCATGCCTATTGTAATGATTTTTCCAAAATAATCAACCATCAAACATATGATTGTTAAATTATGTTACAAACATGCCGGAAGTTCTAAAGATTTCCCCTGTAATCTCCGATTAAGAATTTGTTATCAGGACACAATAAGGAGTGTGTAAAATGGATGAAAAAAAAGTTCTTGACATGGAAGATTTGATGATTGATTACGGTGAAATGACAAGTTTTGACTTTAATTCTTTAAGCTTTAAAGAAATGCAGGATTTGCAGAATATTACAGGAACCGACTATGCACAGCAGGCTGTTCCGTTTAAATACGGCAAATTCGATTTGGTCGATTTGTTCCAATCCTTTATTACGCAGAAGGATTAATTATTATTAGTGAAAAGTGAAACGTGAAAAGTCCGTTTCATTAATGCTGGTGTTGTGGAATTTCCATTGATACCAATAATTACACAATAAGTAACAAAAATCCACTCCCTTAACATGAAAGGACACGATTATGGATATGAAAGAAATTTTTGAAAGCGGCTGTTTTTCGCCGGGCTGGAATGAAGTTCCCGAAAAAGAAGTTTATGTTCCGCAAAGAAAAGATTTGACAGTTCTTTTGGCAGAGCTTGAAGATATCAAAAATACAATTGATGATATTAAAGCAAGGCAGTGGCATCTTGCAAAATTGATGAAATTCCATAAAGAAGGACTTGCGCCGGAATAAAGATAAAGCCGATTAACAATAAATAAAAATAGACAATCTTAAACGCCTTTAAATTGATTAAAGGCGTTTTGGCAATTTTTACGGACAAAATGTTTTATTAAATATAAATATCAAGGGAAAATATGGGAATCTTAAATCTGACAAGAAAAATTCTTCCAACTGTTTCAAAACTCAGCAGACAAAACAGGCAAAATGTCATGGAAATGCCTGAAATGGTTCTGAGTTCCATGATTAGAAACGGAGATAAGAAAATCATTCAAGTCGGCATGAACGAGTGTAAAGCAGCACGAATTCTTCCTGAAAGAATTCACACAATCTACACGGACGGACTTGCCGGCTGCAACTCTATAGGGATAATTTCGAAAGGCAAAGACGGCAACCCGATTGCAATACTTTCACATTACACACCGCTGCCTGTTTCACAAACCGCACAGGCAAACGCTATTGAAAAACAACTTGAAACTTACGGCGCATTTTTTGACAAGAAAACTACGCCAAAAGTTTTTTATAATGTTCCCGGCTATCTGGATGAAGGACAGCTTAAGCCTTGCGTTAATAATGTCTTTGAAAAGATACGCGCAGTTTTGGAGAAATTTTTCAACAATAATTATGAAGAGCAGATAATTTTGTATCAAAACAGAAATCGTCCCGCATATTTTTCGAGCGCAAACATATTTCAGTTTGACCCGAAAGATTTAAGCAAATGCAAGATGACAACCGTTGGAGAAAAAGAATTTTTCTTTAATATGTAGCTTGAGTCTGGTTAATCTTCGTCGAAAATCTCTTCTTCCAAAAGCACATCATGCCCCATGTTGTGCATCATATCAAGATAAACACCATAATAAATATCCATTGCGGTTAGGTACTCATTCAAAATATCTTGATGCCCGTTTTCAACCATTAAAAGGTTAATCAAGTTGTTTTCACCTTTTCGATATCTTTCAGTGGACATTTTAAGTATCTTATCCGACTCTTCAAGAATTTCTTTGTAATAATTCATGTTTTGTTGTGAATATTTAAAGTTGTTATAGTTTTGTTTTAAAGTAAGCTTAAGCTTATTTTCATATGAAGCTTTATCCATCTTGGTTTTTTCAAGGATAACTTTTGCCTTGTCAATTTCAGGACGAAATGTATACAAAACAGGCAAATCAAAACCGCCGCCAACAAAAGCGCCAGGCCACCAGTTTCCTTCCCCTTCGTATTTAGCCTGCCAGGCAAAGCCGCCGCCAACCATAATATTTGGAATTCTTTGACGTTTTGATAAAATATATTCCTGATTGTATTTTTCTATGTTGCTGTCAGCAATTCTAATTGAATGACTGTATTTTAAGGCAACAGCCTCAATTATATCGTAAGTTGGAAGTTTAATATCTAAAATTGTTAAATCATCACTGAATAAAGATGGTTCTTTAGTATCATACATATCTTCAGTAAGAGATTCGTTTATAACTTTTGTCAAATTAAATTGTGCATTAATTAAATCTGCTTTTGCTCGATTAAGTTCAATTAGCTGTTTCTTGTATCGAATATCTGCCTGCAAAAGTTCTATATTGTAACCGGATTGAGCTTTTGAACGATTTTTAGACAGTTCAACCATATTTTCAAAAAGAGACTTACGCTCATTCATAATTATTTGAACTGATTTGTAATAAAGCACATCAAAATATGCTTTCATAACTTTAATTTTCATTTCATGTTCATATTGCCTGATTTGATTTTCGATAACCCTTTTTTGCGCAATTGCGGCTTTTTTTCTAACCCCGCGCTTGAAAGTTTCAACAGGAAGCATTGCCCCAACCTGACTTGAGTTACCTGTTCGCACCTGACCAATCAAAATATTTGACTGAATTTGCGGATTTTGAAGTCTGTTTGCAATTTTAATTTCTGCATTCGCAATATTTAACTCTTTGCGCTTTGCCTGTAAATCTAGGTTGTTACGCAATGTAAGCTGGACAGCCTCATCAAGAGAAACTCTCACAACTTCAGCTTTTACAGGCAAGCAAAAGAATATTAAACATATAACTGTTAAAATCAATTTCATATATAACTATTCCGAAATTTATTTTACCGTAAACAAAAATTTTTGGAATAGTTTTTTTAAAAATTCTTAAAACCTGCCAAACCAGGCATAAGATTTTAAGAAACATTTACAGCAGGCTTGCCTGAAAATTTAATCAAAATATCAATTACTTTAGGCATCTGGCATACGAAAGAGTAATTTCCGTTTGCAAGCGAACATTTTTTGCAGTCACAACCGATTGAATAGCACTCCAACGCTTGTTCTGTCCATGTTTTTGTAATAGAATTTGAAATCTCCCCGTTTGTTTGGGGCAGAAATAAAGAGTTATCAGATAAATCAATCTTTCCCATTTTGTACCCCCAAAAATTTGTTAATAAACCCTCTGATTTAATTTTAATCCGTCAAGCAAAAATTTTAATCCTTTAAACAGAGGATTATTTTGCGCCTGATTCCTCTTGATGAAAAAATTTTTTCAGGCAATAATTGAAGCATGGCAGCAAATTTTGACTTTCTGAAAAGCACAGACAAAAACCTTTTTGATATTATAACGGAGGCTGAAAAACTATACCGCGACGAATATTTTGAACAATGCATGGGTCAGACCCGCCGTTTTGGTGAAAATATCTGCAAAAATGTTCTCGGAGACCGCCGCACAACAGAAGAAACCTTTGACGATATGCTCGCAACCCTCAAAGATAAATCCAAAGGAAATCCGCAGGAAAAAGAATTTCTTGACGATTTATATTTTCTCAAAAGAAACGGCAACAAATCCGTACACGGCTCATCTGTGAAAAAAGACGGAATTACGGCTCTGGAATGTCTACAACGAGCCTTCGAAGTTGCAATAAGTTATTCTGTATATAAAAACGGCCCGTCGGAAAAACTTTTGCGCCGGCAATACGATACAGAACTTTTAATCACCGGAAAAAAGAACAAATCTTTAAGCGAACGCTACAGCCAGGCAAAACAACGTTCTCAAAAACAAATGCCAAAGAACGAAATTTCTGTTAAAAAAACAGCCGCCAAAAAAGAAAAACTTTCATCAAACAAGACAAAAAACAAAAATCAAAAACCAAAAAATTACCAAAACAAATCAGGCCGGATTTCAATATTCTGGTTAATTATGATTATCGCTTTCACGATTTCATTGACAACAATCGGATTTCTGCTTTTAACAACAATCAAACCTTAATTGTCAGATTTTTGAAAAAATTCGTTAATCTTTCTCTGAATTTCAGCCATGGTTTTGTTGAAGTTTTCAAGATTATCTTCAGCATTCAGCATTGCCTCGCCGAATTTTGTTTTGCATTCTTTCATTAAGTCCATATAATCTTTTGTTTTGGATAATTTTGTTGTTTTCGGTGCGCTTGTTTTTGGCGCGGCGTCAGGTTTTTTAACCGGTTTAGGCGCAGGCTGAGCCACCGGTTTTGGTGTTTCTACGTAGGTTTTAAAATCTTCTATCGCGCTCAAGGCCTTTTTTAAAACAGCATAAACACCTGAATTGGAGATTTCTTCTTCACTGCTATATTTGAAAACCTCCGGAAGCAAAGATGGATATTTCTGATTAAAATTCTGCACAAACTTTCCGTTGTTTATCAGAAAATATCTATTTTCACCGTTTTGAGAAGAACAAATTCTCAAAATATTATCAGACTCGCCGCCCTTCATTTTCAAAATTGAAACAGATTCATTGCAACCGGTTTTAAATCCAAAACCTCTTTGGAAATTGTCTTTATTCCAATTTTGATAAGAATTTTTAAGTTTTGAAACTTTTGCAGGGTTATATGATATAAATTTTTCTGTCAAATCAGAGTAAATTTTGCAAATTTTATCGAAATTTTTTAGAAGTTTCTCGTCCGGCAAAATTTCATCCGGCATATTTTTTTGTACAATTTTATTTGATAAAAATTCGTTAAAATCACCGAGTTTTTGTTTGTATAATTCCAGGTATCTGCAAAATCCCGGCACAACTTCTCGCACAGAATTTTCATCATAAAAAGTCAGCTTTGGCGGAATAATAGAAAAATTATTTTTGTTGAAATTCGAAACAAGATATTTCCCATCCTTAATCAAAAAACCGTCAGCAATTTCGCCGTTTTTATCGTAAATTACCAGCCGGGTAAGAATGCCTTCATCATTATTTTGAAGAGTTTTGTAATAGATTTGGCATTTTTCTTCTCCGATATTTTGCAGTATATAATCCGCCTGCCTCGGCTGTATTTTATAATCGCCGTATTCATACTTCAATTTCAATGCTTGTTTATGCGGAAGCTCTCTTAATAAGCTATCTGCTTTTGAATAAAATTCGCTAATCTCTGAAAGATTTTTTATATCAGAAGTTTTTAATTCAAAGATTTTGGCGCGCAAATCTTTGTCTTTAACTTTTTCAAGATATTTTCTGAATTTAAGCATTGAAAAATCCAAATCTTCTAAAACTTTTTGGAAAACAGTTTCACGCTGTGCATCATGGGCTGCCTGCACAATTTCTTTCGGAAAAACAAAAACACTGTTCGGATTATCGTCTTTTAAAAGTTTGTTGTAGCCGTTAAGCGTGAAACTTTCCAAAACATTTCTTTCTTTGAAAAAAGAACGTCCCTGTTTGACAACTATTTTCAAAAAATCTCTTCCGGTTTTACCATCAGGAACTCTTATGGCAATCGAAGCCTGTTTATCGCCGCAATTATGAAAAGTTAAACCTCTGCCAAAACTAAAATCCGCAAACTCTTTTTCAATATTTTCAATTCCCTTTTCGGTTTTTCTGGAAAGTATCTCCATTATGCTTTTATAAGCCTCTGCCACAGATTCAGCAGACAAAACCGTTTCACGTTTCAAAACAGGCGCAATACCTTTGAAACTAACACTGTCAAAACCTGTTTCACGAAACCTCATTGCAGGTCTGAAAACTTGATTATTATAAGATTTTGGGGCTTGATAAGAGGGATTGATAATCATAATTATCTTTTTAAAAATCCCTGAAAAAAATTTTTTGCTAAACCTCGTGCATAAATATTAATTATGAAAATTCTTAAGTGCATAATCAATACATTGAATTATAAACTCATTACGGCTAATATCGGTTTCAAGCGATAATTCATCAATCTTTTTCAGCATGCCGACATCCAATCTTATGCTGATAACTGTTTTTTCTGGTTTTATTGGCTTGAAATCCTTCATAAAAATACCTTAAATTATTATATTTGATATAAAATATTTAATATATATTCAAATTTCGAATATATATAGTATTTACTTATCGAATATTCTGTGATATTATACTTGTGGCTAATTGCAAAGGTAATGCTGTTTGAGCTAAGATATTAATTTAAAAGAAAACTTTAATAAAATAGAAAAATTATTAAGGTATAATAATACAAATCTTTACATACAGTTTAAATATAAGGTCTTTGTGTTATGCTTAAAATATCTGGAAAGTAAGATAATCAGGAGAAAGAGAATTAGTAATGAAAGTATTGATACTTGCAGGCGGATTAGGAACACGCCTCGGTGAAGAAACAGTTTCTAAACCGAAACCAATGGTCGAAATAGGGGGTTATCCTATACTCTGGCATATTATGAAAATTTATTCTCATTACGGATTTAATGATTTCGTAATTTTGACCGGATATAAATCTCATATTATAAAAGATTATTTTGTGCATTATTATCAGAGATATTCTGATTTAACAATTGATATGCGCTACAATACAATCGAGCTTCACAAAATGCGCACTGAACCCTGGAAAGTCACAATGCTTTACACAGGTCAAAATGCAATGACAGGAGCAAGAATTAAAAAAGCACAGGATTATGTTGGAAATGAACCGTTCTTATTAACATACGGCGACGGTGTTTCTGATGTAAACATCAGCGAACTCGTAAAATTCCACAAGAATTCCGGTAAAATCATGACAATGACTTCAGTTCAGCCTTCCGGACGTTTCGGGGCTTTAAATATTGCAAACGATGGAACAATAACATCATTCCAGGAAAAACCCAAAGGCGACGGCGCATGGATTAACGGCGGTTTCTTTGTTTGCGAACCGGAAGTTTTCAACTATATTGAAGCCGGCAACGACAAAGAAATTTTTGAAAGAAGACCGCTTGAAACAATTGCAAACCACGGCGGACTTTGCGCTTACAAACACCATGGTTTCTGGCGCCCGATGGATACTTTAAGAGATAAAATCGAGCTTGAAGAAATGTGGGAATCTGATAACGCACCCTGGAAAGTTTGGGAAAAACAAAACGCATACGTAAGCTTAGCCGGAAAGGTTTAAAATGAAGAAAAAAGTTCTTATAACAGGCGGAACAGGTTTCATTGGAAGAAACGTTGTAGACGAATTAATTTCACGCGGCTGGGAAGTTCATTCACTTGTATTTCCGCCATTTGCACCGGAAAAAGAAGGTCTCATTCAGTACGAAATGAACCTTATGGATACAGACGCCGTAAATAAGTTTTTGAAAGAACATAATTTTGAAAACTTAATTCATCTTGCCTGGTACGTCGGACCAAAATGTCACGTTCATGATTTGAATTTGGATTGGACACTTGCAACGCTTAATCTTTTGAAAAATTTTAAAGAAAACGGCGGAAAAAGATTTGCGGGCGCCGGCACGATTTCAGAATATGAATATAAATACGGTTACCTGCTTGAAGACGAAACGCCGACAAGTCCGAAAACTTTGTACGGCGAAAGCAAAAACAGTATTTATAAAATCGCAAGCGTTTATTGCAAACAAAACGGAATTGAATTTAAATGGCCGAGAATTTTCAACCTTTACGGGCCTGCTGAAAAATCGCAGCGGCTTATGCCTTCGGTTATTAATTCCTGCTTGAAAGGCGAGGATGTAAAAGTCAGCGATTGTTTAAAATTCCAGGATTATTTGCACGTAAAAGACACGGCTTGCGGAATTGTTGACGTTTTTGAAAGCGATATAGAAGGCGCTGTGAACATCTGTTCAGGCAAACCTGTACAATTAAGAACAATTGTTGAAAAAATTGCGGAACTCACAAACTTCAAAGGAAAAATTCTTTGGGGAGCAATTCCCGCGGCCTTCGGCGACGAAGTAGTTGTCGGAAACAACGAAAAATTAAAATCAATCGGCTGGAACCAGAAATATTCATTGGAGGAAGGCCTTAAAGAAACAATAGATTGGTGGAAAGAACATAATAAAGGAGAATTATTGAATGTCTGATTTTAATAATGTATACAAAGGCAAAACAGTTTTAGTCACAGGCCACACCGGCTTTAAAGGAAGCTGGCTTTCAATCTGGCTAACTAGTTTAGGTGCAAACGTTGTCGGTTATGCTCTTGAACCATATTCACCGCGCGGGAATTACAAAGCTTCTCACCTTGAAAAACACTTGTTTGCAGATGTGAAAGGCGATGTTCGTGACAGTAAAAAACTTGAAGAAACAATTGAAAAATATCAGCCGGAAATTATTTTCCACCTTGCCGCTCAAGCTCTTGTAAGAACAGCTTACGCAGACCCGAAATATACTTATGAAACCAACGTAATGGGGTCTTTAAATATTCTGGAAGCAGTAAGAAAATTCGATTGCATAAAAACAGTTGTAATGATTACTTCTGACAAATGTTACGAAAACGTTGAACAAATCTGGGGCTACAAAGAAACAGACAGAATGGGCGGTTACGACCCGTATTCTTCATCAAAAGGCTGCGCTGAATTAATGATTTCTTCTTACAGAAATTCATATTTTAACCCGAAAGATTACGCAAAACACGGAAAAGCAATTGCTTCAGTCCGCGCCGGAAACGTTATCGGTGGCGGCGACTGGTCAGACAACAGACTTATTCCGGATTGCATAAGATTTATTGAAGAAGGCAAAGATATTGAAATCAGAAGCCCGAAAGCAACACGTCCGTGGGAACATGTTTTAGAACCTTTGAGCGGATATCTTCGCGTCGGCCAAAAATTGATGGAAGATCCGGTTAAATACTCGGAAGGTTTCAACTTCGGCCCGCCAATCGAATGCAACAAAACAGTTTGGGAAGTTGTAGAATATCTGGTTAAATATTACGGCAAAGGCAAAGTTGTAGATGTTTCAGGCACTGACATGGTTCATGAAAATACGCTTTTAAGCCTTGATGTTACAAAAGCATATAGAATGCTTAACTGGAAAGCAATGCTGAATCTTCATGAAGCAATTGAATTCACCGTTGATTGGTACAAAGAAGCTCTTCACAACGACGATATGTTTGAATATTGCAAAAAACAGATTAAAGCTCACACTGCAAAAGGGTACTTGTGGGAGAATAATTAATGCCGGAAGCACAAGTTTCAATAGTTATACCTATTTGGAACACAGAAAAATACTTAGAGAGATGTCTGCAAAGTTTGGTTAACCAAACTTTGCAGATTATTGAAATAATCTGTGTAAACAACGGTTCGACAGACCGCTGCGGGGAAATTATTGAAAATTTTGCAAAATCTGACAAAAGAATTAAAGTTGTTAACATTGAACACGGCAGTATTTCCAATGCAAGAAATACAGGAATTGCCGCCGCATCCGCACCGTATATAACTTTTGTAGATTCAGATGATTGGGTTGAGCCAACATGTTACGAGGAGGCTTTGAAAGAATTCTCAAAAGATTCAGAAATTGATTTAGTCTGCTGGGGCGCAAATATTGTTAACAGCGACTTGCCGGAAAACGCTCCGGGGCTTGTTAATGCAAGGAAATATCACAAAATCGGAATTACCGGAAAACATAAAGTAACAGACCAAACACCTTTCAAAACAACCGTGTGCATTTGGAATAAACTTTTTAAAACAGATATTATCAAAAAAAACAATGTTATTTCGCCTTTAGATGTTGAACTTCTTGAAGATACTTCATTTTTCTATACTTATCTTGCAAATTGCAATTACGTTTATTTTATGAATAAGTGTTTTTACAATTACGTTCAGAGAAAAAACTCCGGATATGAAAAAATACTTTCCGGTGAATCAAACATAATAGCGCCGCGCCTTCAAAACCTAAATTATATAAGCACTTATTATAAAAATAAAAATATGCTTTATGAAAAATCCGGAATTATAAATTATTTACTGGAACAATGGCTCAGACAGGATTACAAAAATGCCCGTGAAGAAAATAAAACCAAAGTGCTTGAAAAAGCCGTCGCGATAGCAGACAAATTTGATGGAAAATTTCTGGAAAATTCTTTGATAAAGCATTTGCAGGCAAAAAATTTCGACACCGTAATCGATATCATAAACAATAATTATCATAAACTTTTCGGAAATAAATTTTTCGGCTTGTTTCAGGTCGCCGATTACGACAAATACGCATTGAGACTTTTTGGCATGAAAATCTCTTTTAAACACAAAAGATTAAGTAAAGGAGCGCAATGGAAACAGTAATTTTAGGAAGCGGAATTTCAGGAATTTCTGCCGGATATCATTTGCAAAAGAACGGCGAAAAAGCGGTTATTTACGAACGCGACAGCGATTGGGGCGGCTTATGCGGCAACTTTACGATTGACGGCTTCCGTTTTGACAAGTTTGTTCATTTTACTTTTGCGCCGGACGATTATATAAAAAATATTTTTGAAAAATCATCACCGACATTTGCACACCCGAGCGTTTCAAGCAATTTCTACAAAGGCTTTTGGTTGAAACATCCAGCGCAAAACAATCTTGCGCCCCTGCCGGCAGACGAAAAAGTTGAAATAATAAAAGGCTTCATAAATCGTCCGCACAAAACTTTTGAAGAACTTGAAAATTATGAAGATTGGCTTCGCGTTCAATACGGAGACTATTTTGCAGAGAATTTTCCGTTCAAATACACACGCAAATACTGGGGAGTCGAACCAAAAGAACTCGAAACAAAATGGGTTGGAAACAGAATGCACAGTCCGGATTTGGATGAAGTTTTGAAGGGTGCTTTTGAAGTTCAGGACAAGAATTTTTATTACACATCCCACATGAAATATCCGAAAAAAGGCGGGTTTAGAAGTATTTTAAATGATTGCCGCAAAGGTTTGGATATAAGATTTAACAAAGAAGTTGTGAGGATTAACCCTTCAGCAAAAACAGTATTTTTCAAGGATGGAAGTTCCGTGAAATATGACCGGTTGATTTCGTCGCTTCCGCTTCCTGAAATCGTGAAAATGATAGACGGAATTCCGGCTGATATAAAAAAAGCCGGTGAAGATTTGATGCATACCTCCGGTTATATGGTTTCGCTGGGCTTTAAGCGGCCGGATGTTGCAAAACATCTCTGGTTTTATATTTATGATGAAGATATTCTTGCAAGCCGTGTTTATTCACCGAATTTGAAGTCACCGGACAACGCGCCTGAGGGCTGCAGTTCATTGCAGGCAGAAATTTTCTTCTCAAACAGGGCAGAAGTTCCGCCGGCAGAAGACGTATTGAAAAACACGATTGAAAAGCTTATAGAAATGGGCATTTTCAAAGAAGAAGACCTTGTTGTGAAAGACATCCGGTTTGAAAAATACGCGAACGTAATTTTTGACAAAGACATTTACAAAAACCGTGAAGTTGTATTAAAATATCTGAAAACAATCGGAATAGAAAGCATAGGCCGTTTCGGCAAATGGGAATACATGTGGACGCACCAGGCGTTTGAGGACGGAATGAAAGCCATAAAATTGATAAAAATATAATTTTCCAAGGAGATATCATGAAATCTGAAAAAGATATTAAAATTTTTGTAACATACAAAGATAAACATAAAATAATTGAAACAGATATTATAAAGCCAATCCAAACCGGCCGCGCAATTGCTGATGAAGCTTTTGAAGGCATGATTGGAGATGACACCGGTGAAAATATTTCTGCAGAAAATCCTTACTATGCAGAACTTTCCGCACAATATTGGGCTTGGAAAAATTATGACAAAATTGGGAATCCGGATTATATCGGTTTTATGCACTATAGAAGACATTTCATTTTTAATGAACAGTATAAATCCGAAATGGATGATAAAAAATCCCAATTTGGCTACTCTGCCTATGTCTTCAAAAGTATAACTGATGAATATTTGTCTCAAATTCATCTGGATGATCAACATATCAAAGAAACAGTAAAAGATACTGATATTATTTTTATCAAAAAGGCTAATGCAAAATATCTTAACTGCAAAAATGGCAGAGAAGATTTTAGTAAAAATTGTTACGGTTCTCATCCGGAAGACTATGATAAATGCATGCAGTT
The DNA here is from genome assembly GCA_900551915.1 of uncultured bacterium. GTDB lineage: Bacteria > Cyanobacteriota > Vampirovibrionia > Gastranaerophilales > Gastranaerophilaceae > Scatenecus > Scatenecus faecavium. The sequence continues at coordinate 29,555 of URXT01000010.1, read as the reverse complement.
GATTGAAAAACTTCACCCTGATTATGCAGAAGAAATAGCTGAATTAAACAAAGGTCCTTACAGATATTTTTATAATATGTTCATAATGAAAAAAGATGAATTTTTTGAGTATTCCCAATTTTTATTCCCGATTTTGGATGAATTCAAAAAACAGGTTGATATAAAAAATTACTCACAAAAAGCTTCAAGAGTTCTAGGCTACATGGGAGAATTTATTCTTTCACTATATGCATTTAAAAAGCATAAAGACTCAACAAAAAATATCAAAGAACTTTATTCCTCATTCATATTGGATACAAAAGAAAATGTTGAGATAAATCCAGCCTTTGAAACAAACAATAATGTCATTGCAATGAGTTCAAGCAATGAATACGTCCCGTATTTAAGCACTTGTTTGGAGTCATTAAAGTCTGTTGCAGACAAAAATCAGAATTATGACATAATAATTTTTGAAAGAAGCATTACAGAGAAAAACAAACAAATTCTTAAAAAACAAATCGAACGTGAAAATATATCCTTGAGATTTGTAAATCCCATGAATATTCTGACAAATTACGATTTACAATTTCCCAAACACTATAATTTAGAATGCTATTTCAGATTGACATCACCATTAATTCTAAAAAACTTCGGCAAAGTTTTATTTACAGATGTTGACCTTTTATTTTTAAAAGACCCATCAATAATATACAATGAAGATATTACAAACTACCCCCTTGCAGCCTGTCAGGATTTAATAATGGATGCATTTGTGAACAACACAAGCGACAGTTTGAACTGGGCAAAATATTTACGCGAAACTCTTGAACTGGTTGACATATATAAATATTTTAATACCGGAGTTATGCTTATTAACATCAAATATTTTAACGAAAATAATCTTTCGCGAAAAATACTTGAATTAGTAGCTAAAAACCAGTACAGAATTTTGGAGCAAGACGGACTGAATGCATTTTTTAAAACAAATATTAAATATATTGATACTGCTTGGAATTTTCCGGTAGCAAATATTTATTATGAAGCGATATTGTGTTTAATGCCGCAATATTGTCTGAGTAAATACGAAAAAGATGCGGCAGATCCTAATATCATGCATTTTGCTGGTAGACCTAAACCTTGGTATGCACCTGAAGAAAACCGCGCTCATGTATGGTGGTCATACGCGCGTAAAACTCCTTTTTATGAAGAAATTCTGAAAAGGATGACTATGAGTGGAATTGCGTTGCCCCCCCCCCCCGAAATGCTTGTCACATCAGCGATTACGCCCAGTATTGGAAATACAAAATTCTTCAAAACTTTGTTACGGGAGAAACCAAAAACCGCTACTACCGCAAAAAACACATCTACAAAGACAAAATCAAAGCCCGAAAATAATTTATCTTTTTCCATATATTCTCCGCGCTCAAAACTTAAGCTCTGCATAATGAAAGCGGCTTAAGAGTTGATAAGAGAATATTGGAGAAAGATAATGGATACTAATTTTAAAGGATTAAAACCGGCATTTATAGATAACTATACCGCTATTGCAATGAGCAGCAGTGATGAATATTTGCCGTATCTTTCAGTTTGCTTACAATCACTTGTCGATAATGCGTCTGATAAACATAATTACGATATAGTAATTTTTTCAAGTACTGAAATGTCATATAGAAAAAAGATTTTCCTGGAAACTTACACGGCAAAAAATATTTCTATTAGGTTCTACAACCCCAGAGAAATTCTGCAAAATGTCAAAATGGAAGTGACACATAACAATTTTCATGAAGTCTGTTACTATCGTTTAGCGGCGCCTATTGTCTTTAAACAGTATAAAAAGCTAATTTTTACAGACATCGATTTAATTTTCAATTGCGATTTAAAAATGTTATCTGATATTGATTTGGGTAACTGCACAATTGCAGCATGTGTTGAACCAATTTGGAAATATTTCAAAGACAATAATCTGCCTCTTAAAGGCGGTTTTTCCATTGAAGATTACAGCAAAAATATTTTGAAATTAAAAGAGATTGAAAAATATTATAACACAGGTGTAGTAGTTATCAATGTAGAAAAGTTCAATAGTAATAACAGTTTTGAAAAATTGCAAGATGCAATTAATGCACATTCTTTCATTTTTCAAGAACAATGCGCATTAAATTATATATTTCAGGATGATATCTACCAGCTCGACAGCCAATGGAATGTCGAAACTTTTTCAAATATGAAAAACATTTATGACAAAGATAAAACAAAAATAATACACTATCCGGGTCTTGAAAAGCCATGGTTTTATCCGGAAATGGAACTTGCAAATATTTGGTGGTCATATGCCAGAAAAACTCCTTTTTATGAAGAAATCATGAAAAGGATGACTATAAGCGGAATTGCGTTGCCCCCCCCCCCGGAAAACATTGTCAAATTAGTGATTACGCCCTCTATTGGAAATACAAAATCCTACAAAACTTTGTTACAGGAAAAACAAAACAAAGATATTTTAAGAAAAAGCATATTTACAAACAAAAGATACAGAACAAATAAGAACAAAATAATTTATTTATATCCTTCATAAATTTCAATAGTGTAAGAATTTGGCAGGACATAGAAAATAAAAAGGAGAAAAAATGGAAACCATAAATATTGTTTTAACATCAAGTGAATATTATGCACCATATACATATGTGCTTATGCTGTCAATTTTAGAAAATACTTCACGAGAAATAAAATTCTACATAATGACAAACGATATGACAGATTTAACAAAAGACAGATTTGAAAAACTTAAAGAAAAACATAACTTTGAAATTGAATATGTTGCTGTTGATACAAAAGATTACCCGTTGCCAAAACAGCAGAGAGCTAATGCCATTGTTTATTCAAAAATGAATCTTCCAAAATTTATTCCAAACTTAAAAAAATGTCTGGTATTTGATTCTGATATAATCGTGAAAATAGATGTAGGAGAGATATATGACATTGATTTAGGCGACAACTATGTTGCATGGGTTCCAGACCAAATCGACATAACACTTAAAAAAGAAAAAATGTGGCTGGATAATTTTAACATGCCAAAAAACAAGCAATACATTAACAGCGGCGTTCTATTACTTAATCTTGAAGCATATAAAAAAGATAATATCGAACAAAAATTGATTGAAAATTACAAAAAGTTTAAAGATGATATTTTATTTTTTGATCAAGACTTATTTTATATCACACTTTCAGACAAATGCATTTATCTTGACTATGAATACAACTACCTGTCACAAGCACCTTATACAGACCCAAAGCTTAAAAACAGATTACGACAATCTTCAAAAATTATTCACTATGGATTTGATTACAAACCATGGAATTATCCAGAAGAAGAACAAGCTGAGATATGGTGGCAATACGCTAGAAAAACACCCTTTTACGAAGAATTACTATATAGAATGAACTGCAATGCTGTTAATAATAAATTATATGAATCTCTAAACAGTATCTTCCATTATAATAAAAATCTGATTTTATATTATAAATACAAAATTCTGGTAAACCTTGTATTTGGCAAAACAAAAGAACGTTATAAATTCAAAAAACATTTTTTTAAGCAGAAGGTTAACAATGTAAGAAAATTAAAAAAGTAATAGGAGAGATTAATGAAATTACATATAGCATATACTGTAAGTGACGAATTTACACATTTTTTGTCTGTATCAATGGCATCCATTTTAAAAAATTCCAATTTGGCTGATGAATTTATTTTTTATATTTTAGGTTCTGATATAACTCCGGAAAATAAAAGAAAAATAGAAAGTTTAAAATCAATCAAAAATTTTGACATAGAATGGATAACCGTTCACGATAAAGATTTTAAGGATATTAAAGCCGGTGTTAATATGGCGTCAAATTATAGGATAAGAATCTCATCTTTAAAACCAGATTTAGATAAGATTTTATTTCTTGATGCAGATATGATTATTACATCAAGCCTTGCTGAATTATATTCACTAGATTTAAAAAATAATTATATTGCAGCCGTTGTAGATCCTGGCGTAAAACTCCAATATGAATATACAATAAAGCACAAAGAAAAGTTTCCAGATAGACGATTTAATACAGGTCTTATGCTGATAAATTTAGAAAAATGGCGATTGGACAATATTGAACAGAAGTTATTAGAAGGAATGAAATGGTATTCGAAATATTACTACATGTGGCCTGATCAAAATGTTATGAATATGGTATTTAAAGATTACATATTGGAACTGCCTGCAAAATATAACTGTTGTCCACTTCTAGCCCAACGAGGCTACTACCAGCAAGAAGGTCTTGAAGAAGAGGCTTTACAGAATCCTATTGTTATTCATTTTTGTGGAACTCCAAAACCATGGGAGTGTTTTGATATAAGAACCTGCAAAGAATTTAATACATTTCAGAATAAAGTCAGTATAAATCATAACTTATTATGGGATGATATATTTTGGACTTATGCAAAATTAACCCCTTATTATGAAGCTTTTATAGCGAAATATATAGATTACAGATTAAAAGAAACACAAATATCCGCCGAAATGGTAAAAAATATTGTAAACTATAAACAAAACAAATTCAAATATTGGCAATATAAATTGCTTTGCAACTTTGTATTTGGAAAAACCAGAGACAAATATTTTGAAAAAAAGAAACTTTATAAAGAAAAACTCAATTGTGCAAAAGAATTTATTTAATAACTGCAACTATGACATAAAAGATAAAAGCGACAGGAATTAATACTTCTGTTGTTTTTATTTTATATCAATGAGTATCTAATACCTCAACGGAATTTTCGAGCGGTTGACGGTCTTTTTGTCATACCCGAAATTCGCAAGCATGCGGCAGGTGCTTGTGTAGAAAATGTTCTCCTCCAATGTCGGGCCGATGTTGATTGAACTTACTGTCCGCTTCATAAACTTGTATTCAATATATGGAATAAAAAGACCGTTTTTCTCGAAAATTTTCGTCTGCTTGTAAGCGCTCATACTAAAATGGCTTATGAAAATAATCCTGTACTCTTTTTCGTCTTTGAAATAAGGATTTTTGAAAAACAAACTCACAACGCTTAAAATATCAATTAATTCAAACATGATATTCTGCTGCTTTTCGATATTTCTTTGAGTTTTCCTGCCGGATGCAATTTTATCAAACTGCCTGTTCCATTTTTCGAAAATCAGCTTGAGTATTGTAATCTGTGTTTCGCGGTTGTAGATTATGTTTCCGTAAACCGAATGGAAACCTTGTTTTTGCATATCTGCAATCAAATCTTTTTTGCAAAACCCGATATTATAACCCGTATAACTCTGGCCTTTTGAATAATTATTCCACAAAGTCAAATTGTCGCTGTCAGTTGAAAACGATATTGTATAATACTCATAACGGCTGCTGTAAGTATCGTTTCCGGAGATTATATTTTTATATTTCCTGTGAAAATGCTCTTTTATCCTGCTGAAAAGCTCCGAATTAAGCCCCGGCATTTCATCAATAAGCGAACCGATTAATTTATAGGAATACGTGACTTCTTCTTTGTCGTTAAGATAAAGCGCATTGGAAAATCTTATGGTTTCGGATTCCAGAATATTCAAAAGCTTTTCGGGCTTGGTGTAATGATAGAGATTGGAGTTTGAGCCGTCGTCAAGAATTTTTTTTACCTTGGGAATCTTTTTCAGTAAACCGTCATAATCAATCATAATCTGCTCCGAAACAAAAATGCAAAAACTTACATTTATATTATAACATATTTTTCAAAAAGTTTTGCGGCCTGCTAAAAAGTTTGTTGAAACTGAAAAACAGCCGCCTGAATTTCCAGACAGCTGTTTTTGTTAAATATTCAATAATAAAAAATTACTTTGAAATTCTTCCTGGAACCACAACTCCGCCCTTCAAATTCTTTTTGTAGAATTCAACATGCGGCTGAAGAACGCTGTCAAGAACTTCGGGGAATTCAATTCCTTTTGTAATTTTTTCAACGATTTCCTGATAAACTGTTGCAAATGCTCTCAATTGAGTCATTGCACCTGCAGCTTGAGGAGTTAAGCCCATGCCTGCAGTTTCAACGGTTTCAAGGAAAAATGCACCTGAAACGTCATAAGACTTGCTCAAAGCGTCAATATAGCTTTCTGCGTTTTCTCTGCATTCACCGTGGTCGCAAGGAACCGTCAAAGCGAAAACAAGTTTGTTTGCAGGGTTGAAATGAGCTTCTGCGCTGTGGTGCATTGCGTCAGGAACCTTTGCAACCTGTTTTAATGTGTCTTTTACAGATTCATTCTGCATTTGAGCGTGCCAGTAAACGGTGTTTTCAAAAATTGCACCCATATATTGATGAACTGAAGCTTCAATGCCGTTCATCTTAGCGTCAGCCCAGAAAATACCTTCTTTTAAAGCTTTGTTGCAGTCAATTTTATCACGCAATGATTTTGTTGAAATTTCTTGAGCAGCCTCAAGCATTTTAACCATATCGTCTTTTTTCATGCCCGCATAAGCAAGAGTGAACAAAGCATGGTCGTCAAAAGCAGAAAATCTTCCGCCAACGTCGTCATGGATGTACAAATCGCCAAGCCAGCCGTTTTCGTTTGAAGTTCTTCTAAGTTCGCTTTTTTCTTTATTGGCGTCTGTTACTGCGATGAAGTGTTTTGCAGCTGATTTTTCAGCTTCTTCCTGCGATTGGCCTTGTGATTTGTAAGCCTCGATAAGTCTTTCCTGAATTCTCAAAAATCCGTCTTTTGTTTCGAAAGTTGAACCTGATTTTGACGCAACCATGTAGTTTGAAGAAGTTACGTCGCCGCCGAGTCTGTAAATAAATCTTTCGAAACTTGCAGAATCAACATCAGAATAAAATTCAACAACATCATGGCAAACATTAAGCGCGTTAATACACAACATGTGTTCAACAGTATGTTTTGAGCCGCCTATGCCGAGAACGCTCAACTTTTTGCAACCGGTCTGGTTTTTTAATTTTTCTGCCAAAGAATAAATTTCATCAACTCTTTTAATTTGTTCCTGCGGAAGGTTTACCCAGTTTAAAAACTGGCCTTTCTGGTTTGCTCTTTTCGAAAATTCAGACACGAATTTTGAAACATTGCTTTCATATTTTGAAAAATCAAACCCCATAAAATCGGTTGATAATCCTAATTTACAAGTACAGACTTGAGTCATTTTACACTCTCCTTTTGTTAAATAAAAATAACTTTGCATTAATACTTTATCACGAATAAGAGAATAGGTGAAGGAGGTTGTAAATTTTGGGTGAGAAGTGAAAAGTGAAAAGTCCGTTACATATTAGATATTAGTAAAAATATTACAATAACAGAACTTATGAAACTATTTTCCCCTCCCCTTGCGGAGCAAAGGGAGCAGACAAGGTACGAGTCTAGCGACCCTGCTTCCCGCAGCGCAGCGAAGTGGTGAGGGGAAGATTTTCTGCGTGAGGCCTCCGAACGCTAGAAAATCAGGGGCGGGGTCTGGCAAAAATCCACTTTTACAAATATTACTTGTACAAGAGTTAAATTTCTGATAGAATAAAAACGTTGAAAGGGGCATTTATATGTTATATTACACCGATTTGCACATCCATTCCAAATATTCACGCGCCACAAGCAAAAGCTGCAATTTGGAAGAACTCGCAATCTGGGCAAAGAAAAAAGGTTTGAGTCTGATTGGAACCGGAGACTTTACACATCCGGCGTGGTTTGCGGAAATTCAGGATAAACTCGTCCCTTCAGGCAACGGAACCTTCAGACTGAAACCCGAAATCGAAAAGCAAATCGGGGCTTCCGTAAAATTTATTTTGACAGTTGAAATTTCAACAATTTATAAAAAATGGGATAAAACACGCAAAGTTCATCACGTTGTTTTCATGCCGAACCTTGAAACCGCGCAGAATTTCCGCCAAAAACTTGACGCAATCGGAAACATAAAATCCGACGGACGCCCGATTTTGGGATTGGACTCGCGCAACCTTTTAGAAACTGTTCTCGAATCCGGAGAAGACGGTTACATAATCCCCGCACACATTTGGACACCATGGTTTTCTGTTCTCGGTTCAAAATCAGGTTTTGACTCAATCGAAGACTGTTACGGCGATTTATCAGAACATATTTTTGCAGTTGAAACCGGGCTTTCATCAGACCCCGAGATGAACTGGCATGTTTCAAAACTGGACAAGTTCAGACTTGTCTCAAATTCCGACGCGCATTCGCCCTCAAAACTCGCACGCGAAGCGACTGTTTTCACAACAGAGCCTGATTATTATTCGATTATGAATGCCTTAAAAACAGGCGACGGATATTGCGGCACCGTGGAATTTTTCCCGGAAGAAGGCAAATATCACGAAGACGGCCATCGCAAATGCGGGGTTTGCCTGACGCCGGAAGAAACCAAAAAACTCAACGGGATTTGTCCTGTTTGCGGCAAACCAATGACAATCGGCGTGCTTTACAGGGTTAATGAACTTTCCGACCGCTTTGGCGAAGTTACACCGCCCCCGACTGCCGGAAATGTTTTCAGCCTCGTGCCTTTGCAGGAAATCCTTTCCGAAATTATGAATGTCGGCCCCGCAAGCAAATCTGTTGTTTATGAATACGAAAGACTTATAAACAAATTCGGCTCCGAACTTTCAATCCTGCAGGACATTCCGACAGATGAAATCTCAAAAGCCTCCACGCTTCTTGGCGAAGGGGTTTCGCGCCTGCGTGAAGGAAAAGTCATAAAACATGCCGGTTATGACGGCGAATACGGAGTTATCAGGCTTTTTGAAGAAGACGAACTCGTAAAAAAAAATTTTATAAACCTGAAACTTAATATTGATATTCCGCAAGCTGCACCTAAAAAGCCGCAAATTTCAAACTTCACTCCAGCGGCACAAATTTTACAGCAAACCACGGCTCAAGAGAAAAAACCTTCAAGCTATGAACTTGACGAATTTCAGCAAAACGCTGTTGAGAATGAAAGCAGTCATGTTTTAATCACAGCCGGCCCCGGGTCAGGCAAAACAACGGTTTTAACAAGACGCATTGCACACATGATTAAAAACCAAAATCTTCTGCCCGAAAACTTTCTTGCAATAACTTTCACCCGCCGCGCGTCCGCAGAGATGAGAGAAAGGCTAGAAAAGCTTTTAGGCGGGCAGTCAGCCAAGATTAATATTCACACCTTCCACTCGCTTTGCTTTTCGATTTTGAAAGAAAACTTTGAAAAAGCCGGCTTGAGTGAGGATTTCACAGTCATGTCCGAGCAGGAAAGGGCGCTTTGCGAAGAGGAAGAACTTCTCAATAACGCGCTTTCGTTTGATGATTTGATTCTGATTACTGTGAAACTTCTTGAAGAAAATCCTGAAATTTTGGACAAATACAAAGAACGTTTTCAATATGTTTCGGTGGACGAATATCAGGATATTGACGAAAATCAGTACAAATTAATTCGTCTTCTTGTGCCGTCGAATGGGAATATTTTTGTAATCGGCGACCCGAACCAGGCAATTTACGGCTTCCGCGGCGGAGACTCGAAATTCTTCAGCAATTTCAAAAAGGATTATCCAAACACGCAGATAATCAATCTTAAAAACAATTACCGCTCTACAAACAGCATTGTTGACGCCTCAAACCAGATGATAAACTGTTTTAACATAGTTTCGGTTTTCGACAAACCGCATGAAAAAATCACAATTCACACAGCGCCGACAGACAAGGCAGAAGCAGAATTTATTGCAAGCACAATCGAAAAGTTAATCGGCGGCCACAGCTTTTTCTCAATCGATTCCGAAAGGTCAGATGGCGAAGAATGCAATTATTCGTTTTCGGATTTCGCAATCCTTTACCGCACCTCCACGCAGCTTCCGCCAATCCTTGAGGCGCTTAAGAGAACAGGCATGCCGTTTGTAAAGCTTTCAAACGACTTGCTTTGCGAACAAAAACCAATCAGAAATCTCCTTAAAAGCATTGACCGTTCTAAACCTGTGAACGAACAGTTTGCAGAACTTTCCGAAGATTTTAAGGACAAAATTGATGAAAATATTTTGAAATATCTGATTGATTTGTCCAACAATTTCACTGACAAAAGCGATTTTCTTCATGAAGTTTCGGTTTTGACAGAAGCCGATACGCTTGACGAACGCGCTGACAGAATAAGACTTATGACACTTCACGCGTCAAAAGGGCTTGAGTTCAAATGCGTTTTTCTTGCCGGACTTGAAAATGAAATTCTTCCGCTTTACCGAGCAAAAGAACCTCAAGAAATCGAAGAAGAACGCCGGCTTTTGTATGTCGGAATGACAAGAGCAAAAGAGCGGTTGTTCTTGAGTCATGCACAAAAAAGGTTCTGGCTCGGCAGTTTGAAAAACCTTGAAATTTCACCGTTTTTGGTAAAAATTAAAGAAGACCTTTTGAAGTTAAGCAAATTTGAAAAAACCTTCCGCGAAAAAGACAACTCGGAACAATTAAGTTTATTTTAAACAGCCGTTTCCTTCAAAAATCTGAAAAATCAAAATACGCCTAATGAAAGAAATGAAATTGGTATGAACAAAGATTTGAACTTTTCACAACCGCAAGAAATTATTGATTATTTGACTTCAACAAAGGTTGATTATTCTTTGCTGCTGGAAACCGCAAACGAGCTTTGTCAGAAGATAGAAATTCCGCATACAAATCTTGAAGGTCAAAAATTTCACACAATCAGCCAGTGCATTCTTGAAGCTTTCAAACGGATTTGCGGATTTTCTTCAACAAAATGGATTTCCGAAAAGAATTTGACCCGCCCGCTCAAAGACGGACAAAATTTCATAACTTTTACCCGCATAAACGCCAAAAAAGACATCTGCATTTACAAAATTGCAAACTTCGACCAGATTGATTTTGAAAATGAATTCGCAGACGAAATTGAATGCGAAAAAGAAACCTTGCCGGCTGCTGAAAAAAACAGTTCTGTTCCGGTTTACACAATTCCTGAAAATGCCGCGAGATATTTTAAAACACAGCCGGACGATGACAAAAAACTTAAAAAAATTATCAACTTCCTGAGAAATGGCGACAACGTATTTGTAACAGGCCATGCCGGCACCGGAAAAAGTTATATTTTGAGGAAATTAAAAGAAAAATACAAGAAAAAACTGACAATCACAAGCACAACAGGAATCGCGGCCGTGAATGTTAAAGGCCAGACGCTTCATTCCTGGGCAGGCGTCGGGCTTTGCAGAAACACAATTCAGGCAGCAGTTGAAAAGATTAAAACACGTCCGTCGCAGTATCGCCAGATTAAAAATTGCAAAATGCTTGCGATTGACGAAATTTCCATGCTGAATGTTGAAACTTTTGAATACGTTAACGAGGTTTTGAAACTTATAAGAGAAAATAATGAACCTTTTGGCGGCATTCAGGTAATTTTCATCGGCGATTTTTACCAGCTTCCGCCGGTCGAAAAAGAAAATGATGTTGAAAAAAATTACTGCTTTGAAACAGATTTGTGGCAGGATTTGAATTTAAAAAACGTAATTCTTACAAAGAATTACCGCCAAAATGAAGAAAAGTTCATCAAAGCGCTCTCTGACATGCGCGTCAACAGGTTAACTCAAGAAGATATCAAACTGCTTTCGACGCGAAATATTTCATCAGACACATCAGAGTCAAATATTCTCCACATTTTTTCGACAAACGAAGAAGCAAACAATTACAATTCTCTTAAATTCGGCTCAATTAACAAGCCTGTAAGACAATTCCTCGCTAAAGACGGAGTTTACAGAGGTAAAGATTTAGTTTATGAAGATTTTACCGAACGCGAAGCAATGATTCTTGAGATTTTCAACAAAAGCTGCCGTGCAGACAATCAAATTTCGCTCAAAACCGGCTGCAAAGTAATGCTTCTTGTCAACCTTGATTTTGACAAAGGTTTGATTAACGGCTCGTGCGGAACGGTAGAAAGCTTTAACGAAAACTCTATCAACATAACCTTTGACAACGGCGTGAATGCAAACATTCCTCTGCATGAGTTTGAATATTATTACAACGATGCAGTTCTTGCGGTAAGGCATCAGTATCCGCTGAAACTTGCTTACGGAATAACAATTCACAAGTCGCAGGGAATGACTTTGGACAAACTTGTTGTTGATTGCAGAAGGATTTTTGAGCGCGGCCAGGTTTATGTTGCAATGAGCAGGGTTAAGTCGCTTGAAGGATTGTATCTGAAATCTTTTGAGCCGGACAAGGTTTTGACAGATGAAAAAGTTGCGCGGTTTTATGAAACTCTTGAAGAATCACCGGAAATTATTTTGCCTGACGAGCCAATGGTGCAGGAGGTTTCGCAAAACAAAAGATGGTGCAGCGACGGCTTGATAAAAGAACTTGCAGCTGATTTTGTAAAAGAATTTGACGGACTTTACGGCAAAAGCGGTCTCAGCAAAGTTCTTACAGGCAGCAAGTCGATTAAGGAAAACGGTTATAACGACAAAATATTAGCGTCGCGATATTACGGAGCCGTAACCGGCCGCTCTCAAAAAGAAGTTGAAGCAGTTATTGAAGAACTTATTTCCGAAAACATTTTGACAATCAAGCGCATAAGTTTCGGCAGGCCGATATTGTACTTTAACAAGAAGCATAAAATTTAATTTTTAAAGTTATGCATCTGTTACCGTTAAAGACAAAATGGGCAAAATGACTTTTGCAGAACCGTTTGCAACTCTCGAAAAACTGATTAGGGTTACAAAACAAGGGATTGCTGAATATGGATTTGACAAATTCGTTGAAACTACAAAAGCACAGAAAAATGAATGTCTTGAAATACTAAAAAAGAGCCCTAAAGGCTCTGTTTCTAATAGTTCTATTTGTTTGAAATGGTGGAGGTTAGGAGATTCGAACTCCTGACCCCCTGCGTGCAAAGCAGGTGCTCTACCAGCTGAGCTAAACCCCCACGAGTTCTATTTATTTACTTGTCACAATATTTATTTTACATGCTGATTTTTTTTTGTAAAGTCCCTTTTTTAATTTTTGTTATTTTTTATCTCTTTTTAACTTTATATGTTAGTATGTTTTAATGAAACTTCTTATTATCTTATTAATTTTAATAATCTGGGTTGTCTTTATTGAACCATATATTTTGACCGTAAAAACCATAAAAATTCAAGACAAAGGTCTTGCCGGCTTAAAAATCATTTTTGCGACTGACCTTCATTACAAAACATACGAAAAATTCCGCCTCAAACGCGATGTTAAAAAAATCAATGCACAAAATCCGGACATCATTCTTCTTGGCGGAGATTATGTGAGCGGCCACAAGCAGGGCAGCGCACTCGACCACAAAATAATCGGTGAAGAATTTGGCAAACTTAAATCAAAGTACGGAACTTTTGTAGTTCTTGGAAATCATGATGTATGGCAGGACGCAGCAGGAATTTCTGAAAGCTTAAGAGAAAATAATATTACCGTTTTAAAAAATTCAAACGCAAAGGCCGGAAATGTTTTTATTGCAGGGGTTGAAGACCTTCAAACACAGCGTCCGGACGTTGAAAAAGCTTTAAAAAACACAAAACCGCCAATAATTCTTTTAACCCACACACCGGATATGATTGAGAAGATACCGGAAAATGTTAATCTCACGCTTGCAGGACATCTTCACGGCGGACAAATCAATTTTCCGTTTCATGGCGCAATTGTTGCACCTTCAAAGTTCGGAACAAAATACGCATACGGGCTTTTTGACGTAAACGGGCGCAAACTTTTTGTATCACGCGGCATCGGCACAAGTATTTTGCCAATCAGATTTCTGTGCCCGCCTGAAATAGTTGTTATTGAGTTTGTTAATTGATGGCAAAAATTTTTTTAGAGATTTTATAACAACATAATGCTTATAACGCAAAATACAAACCCGAAAAGATTTACCCCCTCAGGATTTGCTTTCGACCGCGACTGGCTCTTTGGCTTTTTTAGGCTTTTTCATCAGTAACAAAAGCGGAATTGCAGCAAGGCAAAGCACGCCGAAAATTCTGAAAGAATCAATGAACGCCCACAGCGTTGACTGTTTTACAAGCTGGCCGTACATTGAATACTGCGCCATATATTGAGAAACCGCCTGTTCTGTATATGCAGCGAGTGCGCCGGCTGTTGATTGAACTCTTTCAAGAAAAACAGGGTTTAAATCATGCAATTTGCCGACAAGCATATACTGGTGAACCTGAGCAAAACGCGTTAGCATTGTAGCAACAAGTGATGTTCCGATTGCACTTCCTATATTCTTCAGCAAATTCTGAATTCCCGTCGCATTTGTCATTTGTTCGTTTTTCAAAGTATCGACCGAAAGGTTCATAATCGGAACCATTGAAAGTCCCATGCCCATGCCCATTACAAAGTTTGGAATTGCAATATTCATGCTTGAAATCTGCAAGTTTAATGACCCGAAATCCAAAGTTGAAAGTCCAAGCAAAGTTAAGCCCACAGCCACAAGTATTCTGTTGTCTACTCTGTTTGAAAGAGTTGCAGTAAGAAGCATTGCCGTCATACTTCCAAGTCCTCTGGGCATCATTGTTGCACCGCTTAAGAAGGCAGTGTAACCCAGCATGCTTTGCAAAAATTGCGGCAAGATTGCCAGCGAAGCGTACAAAACCGCCTGAATTACAACGGAAATAATTGTTCCGGCTGAAAAGTTCCTGTCTTTAAAAACCGACAAATCAATCAGCGAATCTTTATTGGTTAATTGTGAATGGAAAAACAAAATACATGCAACAACCGAAACGCCGAATGTCCAGCAAATCCAGGTTGCATTAAACCAGTCGGCATTATTACCTTTATCGAGCACGGTTTGAAGTGTTACGAGCCAGATTGTAAGGTAGAAAAAGCCTTTTGCATCGATTTTCACGTTCTTTTGTTTGCGCGCATACGGCGGATCTTCAAGAAGTTTATTGCAAAGCAAAGCCGCAGCACAACCGAAAGGAACATTTATATAAAAAATCCACGGCCATGTCCAGTTATCCGTAATCCAGCCGCCAAGAACCGGCCCGATAATCGGTGCAAGAATTACGCCCATCCCGAAGACTGACATTGCAAGCCCGCGTTTTTCTTTCGGAAAAGCCTCAATCATTACAGCTTGCGATATAGGAAGAATTCCCCCGCCGCCAAAGCCCTGCAAAACTCTGGCAAAAATCATAAATTCAATATTTTTCGCCATACCGCAAAGCATTGATGCGATTGTAAACATTAAAATACTTATGATAAAAAAGTTTTTACGTCCAAAAACCTTGCCAAAAAAGTCGACCGCCGGAATTACAATCCCTGCTGCAATCAAGTAACTTGTCAAAATCCACATAGATTCATCACGCGTTGCCGAGAAGCTTCCTGCCATGTGCGGCAAAGCTACGTTTCCGATTGTTCCGTCAAGAACATATATAAATACTGCAAGCATTACCGGAATAATCATTACCCACGGATTAACCTTCGGGGTCCAGACTTCTTGTTCTTTTATTTGTTCAGACATATTGTTCCTTTTTTACTAATGAGATTTTTATACTATTTTTAATTTGTACTCTTCTCACCCTTCAATAAAAACATAAAAGGGATAAGAATAAAACAAGCCGTAGCAAAGATTTTAAATGTTGTCATGTATGCGCACAGAGTTGATTGCTGCAAAAGCTGGTTGTATAACATTTTTCCTGCCATATAAGTCGCATTGAGCATATCACCTGCCTGCGACATAAAGGATGAAGCATACATGCTTAAGCGGTCAGCAAAAGCCGGATTGGTTTCAACCATTGATTTTACTAGACCGTTCTGATGGACTTGCGAAAATCTCGATATCATTGTTGCAACAAGAGATGTTCCTATTGCACCGCCAATAGTTTGAAGCAGGTTTTGAAGCCCCGAAGCATTTGTCATTTGGTCGTTTCTCAGGGTTATGCAGGAAAGCGTTTTAATCGGCATCATAGTAAATATCAAACCAATCCCGAATACAAAGTTTGGAATTGCAATATTCATCGGATTAATCTGCAAATTCAACAAACCAAGCATCCAGCCGCCTGCCGCAAGGCAAGTCAACCCGACAAGTCCGTATGTTCTGTATGTAAATCTTCCACCCAAAACCCCGAAAATAAGAAGCGCAAGCAAAGCTCCGACTCCGCGCGGCATTATAGCTAATCCGCTTAAAAATGAGTCGTAACCGAGCATATATTGAAGCATTTGCGGCAAGATTGCCAGCGACGCCAGCAACACTGCATTAATCATAATTATCATTGCAGTTCCGCAAAGGTAGTTTGAATCTTTTAATACATCAAGTTTTACAAGAGGATTTTTGCCCTTAACCTGTGAATAAAAGAACATTATTCCGCCAAAAACAGCAATTGCTGTAAGCCAGCAAATCCACGGAGCATTAAACCAATCCGCATCATTACCTTTATCAAAAACAACCTGCAAAGGAATAAGCCAGATACAAAGCCACATAAATCCGAATTTATCAAGATGGACGTTTTTTTGTTTCCGAGCATATGGCGGGTCTTCAAGGAATTTTTTCGCTAAAGTTATACAAATAAATCCAACCGGCACGTTTATAAAGAAAATATACGGCCACGACCAGTTTTCTGTAATCCAGCCGCCCATGACAGGTCCCAAAATCGGTGCAACTATTACAACAAGACCAAATACGGCCATTGCTTTGTTTCTGCCCTCGCCCGTGAAGCTTTCCATACAAACCGCCTGTGCCATAGGCATTAAGCAGCCGCCGCCCATCCCTTGCAATGCGCGCGCCACTACAATCATTCCAATTGAATTAGAAATTCCGCACAAAAATGACGCTATTGTAAAAAGCAAAACTCCAAGCATGAAAAAGTTCTTTCTTCCTATAAACTTACAGAAAAAATCAATCATTGGAATTACAATACTGCTTGCCATAAGATAACTTGTCAAAACCCAGATAGATTCCTGACTGCTGACCGAGTATGAACCCGCAATATGAGGCAAAGCAACGTTTGCAACTGTTTCGTCAAGCGCATACATGAAGGTTGCAAGCATTACCGGTAAAATCATTAACCACGGATTTCCTGACGGTTTCCATTCCTGAATTTGTTCTTGTTCTGACATGATTATCCTTTTTTGAGTGAAAAGTGAGAAGTGAAAGGTGAAAAGCCCATTTCATTAATACTACTATTGGTAAAAATTAACTAATATCTATTTTATAACGAACTTATTCACTTATTTACTTATTCACCAAATCCGTAACGGTCTTTTCACTTCTCACTTTTCGCCACATTGGCAACGAGCAGCTCTATTTGCCGCTCATCAACCCTACTTCACCCTAACCTTTGGTACAACTGACATTCCCGGAATAATATTATATTCGTTCGGGTCAACTTTTTCGGTGAATACTATTTTAACAGGAATTCTTTGTACGATTTTTACGAAAGAACCAACTGCGTTTTCAGGCGGGAAAAGACTTGATTTCGCACCTGAAGCGCGCTGAATACTGTCGATTTTGCCTTTAAAAACATGATCCGGATATGTGTCGATTTTGATATCAACTTCCTGACCCGGTTTCATGTGACGAAGCTGGTTTTCTTTAAAGTTTGCAACTACCCATACATCGTGTGGAACTATTACAAACAAAGGAGTTCCTACATTTACATACATGCCCTTTTCAACACGTCTGTTTGAAACTGTTCCGCTTTGAGGGGCATAAATGTTTGTGTAAGAAAGATTAAGTTCAGCCTGGTCTTTCAAAGCTTTTGCTTCTTTCAAATCAGCGTCGGCAACTTTGTCATTTGACTGCGACAACAAAGCCTGTTCTGCCTGTGTCAAGTTTGCAACGGCAGCATCATATTTCGCCTGAGCATTGTCTAAAGTTTGTTTTGAAACAGCACCCTCTTTATAAAGGTTTGTGTACCTGTCCAAATCTTTTTTTGCAACATCTATATTTGTCTGCTGAGCTGCAAACATTGCTTTTGCATTTTTTTGGTTAAGTAAAACTCTTTCATACTTTGCTTTTTTCTCTTCAAGTCTTGCTTTGTAATCAGCGTTGTCAATTTTTGCAACAAGCTGCCCTTCTTTAACCTGCTGGTTGTCCGTAATATAAACGTCTGTAATCTGACCGCTTACACGGGGTGCAACTTGAACGGTTGTGGTTTCTACATAAGCGTCATCAGTAGATTGGTACATCAACGCGTCATGGATAAAAAATCCGCAAGCTATTGCAACAATTGCGCCGATTCCCATTGCGATAAATCTTTTGCGCGGTTTATGAACTTTCACTTCTTCTGTTTGAGCGTTTTGTTCTTCTAAATTTGTATTCTCTTCTGTCATTTTCTACCTCTTATTTTTGATTATATATTAGTTTCAACTACTTTTTCCAGTTCAAGCCTGAAAGCTTTCAGAGTTTTCTGAACTCTTTCTACATCTTCTGCATTAACTTTTTTTGTCACACTTTCAAAATATGTTCTAATTTTATTATTTATAGAATTCAATTCATTTAAACCTTTTTCTGTTATGCCCATTTTTTTTACGAGCCTGTTATTTTTCGTGTCGATAAAACGTGTTATCAGTCCTTGGCGTTCAAGATTGTCAAGAATTCTTCCGGTATTTGCACGGTCTTTCAATATCATTTTTGCCAAATCTCTTTGACATATTCCTGCATTTATGGAAACTGTATCAAGGGTTGCGTATTCATCCATTGAAATTCCAATCTCCAGCTTTTTAAAAAGCTGTAATCCCAAAATCTTCATTAATCTTGATGTTTGTTCCAGTTCGTAGTGTATGCTGTCTGTAAAATGTTTTATGCAATCTGTCATTGATTTCCAATATTTTTATTATGTTAATTATAATTTGTATACTTTGTTGTAAAAAATATATGTTGCATTTACAACAATATTATGCTAACATATGATTATGAAAATTGCAAGTAGTTTTTTATAAGGCTTCAAAACATCATAAAGGCAATAATTTAAGCTTATAAAAACAAAAACTTGACAGGTGAAAATATTTAAAATATTTAGAGGATTTAAAATGAAGAAGATAATTTCTACAGCATTATTACTAAGCTTCGCAGCACTAGAACTCGCTCCATGCTGTCCGGCATTTGCCCAAACTTCTACAGCTGCCCCTAAACAATTCAAAAGCATGATTAAGAAAAATAAAAAAACTAATGACAGCTATAAATATGATTATGTTAATGTTGATTGGTGGAATACTTTTGATGATGAAATACTCGAAGGTTATATTCAAAAAGCCATTGTAAACAATTATGATTTGAAAATGGCAACACTAAATGTTGAAGAGTTTTATCAGCAGGCAAGGCTTCAATTTGCAGCAGAACTTCCTTCTGCAACAGTAGGCGGCGGCCCTGCCTGGTACAAAGCTCCAGGAAGTACTAGCACTGACATTGGTTTCGGGCTCCCGATGATTGTAAGCTATGAAGCCGATATCTTTTTGAAAAACCATGATAAAACAAAATCTTCAAAAAAACTTTATGAAAATTCGAAGTTCGATGAACGCGCAGCTTACATCTCTATAGCCAGCGCTGTCGGAACTACATATTTTAATATAGTTAACCTCGACAAATCAATTGAATTACAAACTGATATCGTTGCTTTAAGAAAAAAGATTTATGAAATTATGCAGCTCAGCAACAAGGAAGGTTTGACCTCAACTGCCGACACCGTTAAAGCAAACAAATCTTATGTACAAAGCGAAACGGATTTGATTGAAATGAAAAAGCAAAGAGAGGTTTTACTCAATCAATTGTGCGTGTTAATCGGAGAAAGTCCTGAAAATGGCAAGGAATTACAGCGCACTTCGCTTGACAGCATAAATTACGACAACACAATTCCGGAATACATTTCATCAGAAGTTATTACGCAGCGTCCGGATTATCTTAAGGCTGAAAATTCCGTTGAAAAAGCGGGAATTGATGTAAGGGTTGCAAAAAAAGAATTTTTACCGACAATAAACATTCTTGGCGGCGGTCTTTTTAATGCCGGAGATTTAGGAAGTCTTTTCACCACCAAAAACATGCTTTTAGGTTTGGCCGGCGGTTTAATGCTTCCAATCTTCACAGGCGGGCAGAAGGTTGCTAATTTGAGATTGAAGAAAGCAACTTACGAAAGAATTTTGCAAAACTACTACAAAACAAATCTCACGGCCATTCAAGAAGTTAATGACGCGCTCGTAAAAGTAAGAATGGACAAAGAAAAAGTTGAACAAACTTTAAAGCAGTCAAATCTTGAAAGAGCAGATTTCAAATTCACTGAAATGAAATACAACGAAGGAACAATTTCTTTACTTGATTTGATACAGCAGAAGGAAAACCTGCTTTATATAGACCGTCTTGTTGCGCAGAACAAGGTTGAATTTATGATTGATTACATAGGTCTTTACAAAGCAACAGGAAGCAAATTATAGAAAACTACAATAATCATCACCTCTTTACTTTTAATACAAAGTGAAGCGCCGGTAATTCCCGTTACCGGCTTTTTATTTGTGGACGTAGTCCACTCTTATACATTGGAGCTGGATTAGGTGGAGGGCGCTTTATAGAAATTAGGGCAGGCAGGTGCAGGATTAGGACAGAAGCGCTGGGAAAGGTTTTGCTTTATGACGATATTTTTGGCACGCCCTCGCCTGATACAGGAGAGGGAGGAATTTCTTAACAAGCGAATGCGAGTTTAGAAATTCGGGTGAGGTGGAATACGTTTGTAGATACATTGGAGGTGGATTAGGGTGGAAGCGCTTTTATAGGAATTAGGGCAGGCAAGTACAGGATTAGGACAGAGGCGCTGGGAAAGGTGCAACGCTTGTTTTAAAATTTTCTCATATCCTATTTTTTATTACAAATATGAAGCCGAAATTACACGCTCAATGCCGGCCAAATCTTTGATTATATCAATATTTCCAAAACCGTTGGCTTCCATTATTTTTTTAACTTCATCCGACTGCCCTGCACCAAGTTCATAAACCAGAAATCCGTTCTTATTTAATATTTTCGGCGCCTGCTCTGTTATCTTTTCGTAAAACTCCAATCCTTTTTCATCTTCTGTAAAAAGCGCAGTTTCAGGGTCAAATGTAACTTCTTTTTGAAGATTTGCTTTCTCGGAAGGCGGAATGTATGGCGGGTTTGATACAATCATATCAAAACTTTCACCGGGTTTTACGTTTGAGAAAATATCCGACTTTCTGAAAATTGCCCTGTTATTCAGGTTAAGTTTTGAAGCATTGTCAAGTGCTGTATTCAAAGCGTCGGTTGAAATATCAAGCCCGATTACCTGCGCATGTGTATATTTTGCAATCATGCAGGCAATGCACCCCGAACCTGTTCCAACATCAAGAATAGCTTTAAAGTCTTTTGAATTGATAATTTCTACTGCTTTTCTTACTAAAAACTCAGTTTCATCACGCGGAATTAACACAGAAGGATTTACTATAAATTTTTCCCCCATAAAGTCTGCAAGTCCGATTATATGCTGTATTGGGCGGCGTGTGCGTGCGCGAAGTTCGGCTTTTTCCTTCACCAATTCAAGTTTTTCACTCGTCAGCTTGCTGCCCATGATTATGTCTTTTACGCCAAAACCTGCAAAGTGTTCGATTAAAAGTTTTACCTCCGCGTTCGCTTCATTAGGCTCAATTCCGCTGTCTGTCAAAATTTTCACTATTTCATGAATTGTCATTTTTTAAAGTCCTATATTTCGGTTAAGTTTTAGTTCATCAACAATCGCAAGGATTGAGATAAATTCGTTCAACAAAGCCGTGAATTGTTTTGTGTCACTTACAGGTCTGCTCAAGTTTCCTAGTTTAAACAAATCTCTGTAGGTACTGATTGCAAGGATAAGTTTATTATCTTTGAAAGAACCCTGAATGGAACTTCCGCCAAAAGCCGTTTTAATATGTTTATAGCGTTCCATAAAGGAAGGCGTCAGCAGATAACGTGATTCAATCTGGTCATTAGCATCCACATAGTATAGTTTACTGAATTCAGGGTCTTCCAACTTTACTTCCTGATAAGCACGATCATTAAAAAATCCGCGGTTTCTGATTATTGTGTGGCCCTTGAAAGGCTTTTTGACATCAATTTCCACTACAACACCTTTAAACTCTGTATGTTTTTGCCGACGGCCTTTTGAGTCTTTTGTGTAATAGTATAGCTCCGTTTCGTTAATGTTTATCGTTAAACCTTTATAAGTTCCGAAAAAACTATCATCATTGTCTTTATAGTCAAATCTGGAAAAAATTCTTGTATCTTTAAGTGTGTACTTATCTATAACCTCTGCGCTTGTCCAAACAAAATCACCGAAAGCTTTCATCAGCTTTGGCATAATTCCGGCTTTCAATTTGTTTTCAAAGTTTTTGGTCATCCAACTCATACAAAAAATACAAATGACTATTGGTGCCATAAATAGAAATAACACAGGCGTTCTTTGAAAACTTTCGCCCAAAATACCAAAAAAACTCAAACCTAATAGAGCAAATAAAATCAATACAATAATCGTTAAAAAATTGAAATTCCTCTTGGTTTTACGTCTTTCTTTTTCGTATGGCGCCAAAAGCGGTACGACTTCTTTATGGTAAACATGTGTGTAATTAGATTTAAAATCCTGTATGCTGTTATATTCCACTTTACTCTCTCCTAAAATTAAAGCCCTATTTTTTCATTTAACTTCAAAACGTCGACGATTTCAAGAATTGCAATAATTTCATTAAACAATGTTCTATACTGCTCTATATCATCAACGGGTTTATTTATATCGAATAATTTGAACATATCTTTAGATTTAGAAATAAAAATATAAAGTTTCTTTTCACTAAACGAAGCTTCTATTTTGTTGCTTTTAAAAACATTTCCAAGTCTTACAAACCGCTCCATAAATGAAAGTGTTAACAAATAGCGTGACTCTATTTGGTCTTCAGAATACACATTAAAATAGTCTGAAAACTTTGATTTTTCAAGTTCTATTTTTTGAAAATGTACTGGATAAATAATATTCACGCCATTTTCTCTAAATGTGACAATGGTTTGGCCGGAAAAATTCTTGTTCATATCAAGAACAACAGCCACGCCTGAAAATCGTTCAGATTGTTCTTTATTGCTTTTATTAACTATATTTTTATAAAAGAAATTCAATTCATGTATTCCAATACCAACACCGTTGTAGTTTCCTGTGAAATTGTCATCGGTACACAGGTTTGAAACCTGATAAATGCTGGACTTAGAGAAATCTGCGCTTGTACATCGGGAATCATAAGTACCATGCCACGCAAAGTCGCCAAATGCCTTCATCAAAACAGGCATAAACTCTGTTTTTGCATTATCTTCAAAATCTTTAACAGCAGAATCTATAGTTGAAATACAAGACATTATAGTAAAAAACAACGAAATTGCTGCCACTGCCCAGAAATATAATATTTCTAAATTGTAATGATGAGAAAACATCCAAATTGTAATTAATGGAGTAGCAATAATAATTCCTGCACACCAAACAAACATATTTTTCCTATGTTTTTTATTTCGTTCTATAATATTGCGTCGATGAAGCTCATATAATGCAAGCTTTGGACGGACATCCCGAAAAAAGACTTTTTGAAAATTTTCTGCAAAATCCTTTGTTGTGCTAATTTCCATCAAAAACTCCTAAATTTTCTTTTTCATGCTCTTTTATAATCCGGTCGATTTCATCACGCGCTTCAAGTTTAGATTTTAACTCGCGCTGCTCTATTCCGTACTTCTTGCAAAGCCGCTCATAATAATACTTTTGCTTTTTTGTCGGTTCTTCATGGCTCATTTTCACTTCACGCAAAAAAGCCCGTTTCTTCTTTTCAAATTCTTTTTGAGCCTGAATTATGGGTTCCTGAGACTTTCTGTAATCGTAATACTTCCGGCATTCCTTCAAATACATGACGGCTTCACGGCGGAAATTTTCATCATCAAGATATTCCGAAAGAAATTCAAAATGAGGATTGTTAATTTCAAAATAATATCTTTCATCCTCTTCAAAATTGTCGTAAAGTTTTTCTATATCTACATTTGGCGACTTTTTCACAAGCGCGCGCAAAAAATTACACAGAGCTGACTTCTGCGTTTTTGTCATGTTTGTGAAGATTTGATTTTTAATATTGTACATACCTACTTTTTGAACAAATCTTTAACAGAGAAAGTTTCAGCCTTCTCAAGATGGAATTTTGCCAATTTTTTAACAATCGGATTTGTCTGATGCTTTGCCTTAACTTCTTTTTCTGGCTTAACTTCAGACGCTGCCTTACTTTCGATTACTGTGAACTCTGTTTTGTCCATAAGTACATTATACCTCTCTGTACTTATATAAAAAAGTTTGTAAAGAATTTATTGCCCCGAAAAATATATAAACAGTATATAATTTTACAAAACTTTACATACTTTGTATTTTGAAAAGCATGCCATATAATAAAAATCCCGATAAAAAATAAACTCTTGCAGAACACTCCAAAACACACATTTAATAGCGAAAAAGAAAGTCTCGTCAATTGACAAGACTTATAAATATACATTTACCCCACAAATGTTATAACATAGAAAAACTTTGTTGTCAAGCAGATTTTTAGAAACTTTGTATTTTTAATGAAAAGTGAAAAGTCCGTTACGGTTTTTAGGAAATCACAAGGACGCTAAGATTTGTTTTTTATATATGAATATCATTATACTTTTATATTAACAGCATTAAGGAAATGGACTTTTCACTTTTCACTTCTCACTTCTCACTCCCCTCTTTTTTGTTGTAAACTAAATATATGAATGATTTAATCGAAAGCTTAAAGGAAATAGGATTAAACAGTTATGAAGCCAAAGTTTATGTTGCGCTTTTAAAAAAATATCCGGCAACAGGGTATGAAATCAGCAAGCTTGCTGATATTCCGCAGTCGCGCGCTTACGATACCCTGAAAGCTCTTGAAAACTCGCAAATAGTAATGAGTTCAAACACAAAACCCGTAACTTACACGCCAATCAAGCCAAAAGAACTTACAAAACGCTACAAAAGAAAAATAACTTCAACTCTGGATTTTCTCGAAAAAAAACTTCCTAATGTCAAAGAAGACTACACTGAACCTATTTTGACGGTAAACGGAAGCCTCGACATCAGAGAAAAACTTATTGAAATAATTAAAAATGCCAGAAAAGAAATTTATCTTGAGATTTGGTCACAGGATTTCAAGTATATTGAAAACGATTTGCTTGACGGTTACAACCGCGGGCTTGATATAAAAATTGTCGGCTATGATAATTTTGAATGTATGTTCGGAACTGTTTTCAAACATTCAGGCGCAAGAGAAATTGAACATTCAATCGGCGGCCGCATGGTCTTTATTGCGGCTGATAACTCAGAGGGGCTTTTCGGAAAAATAGAATCTAAAAAAAATGAAAATGTAACTTCAATTTGGACAAAAAATACCGATATTGTTTTTTTGATAAAGGAATTTATTGTCCATGATATGTATTTAATTGACATTGAAGAACAATTCCCGGAACAGCTCCGATACTTCTACGGCAAAGGCTGGAAGCGGCTTAAAGACAAAGTTCTGGGATTTAATTCCTCTTTTAAAATCCATTAGCCAAAAGAAGTTTAACCCCGAAAGTATTGTTGTGATACAATAGTATTAAAAAGGGGAGTTAAAATGAAAAATAAAGCAATAGAATATTTTAATAACGGTTATTCATGCAGTGAAAGTATTATAAAAGCAGCTGTAGAAGAAGGTTTATGCGACAAATCTTTTCTTGCCGCAGCAACCGCGTTTTCAGGCGGAATGTCATCGGGATGTCTTTGCGGAACAGTTGCGGCCGCTCAAATGATTTCAGGATTGCACTTTGGACGCGGAAACGCTTTTGGAAACGAGGTTTGCGCACGCGAAAAGGCTGCATTTATCGTTGAGGAATTCAAAAAACGCAACAAAGTTACATGTTGCAGAGTTCTGTCAGGCGGCTTAACAGGTGCTGCACGCAAGGAACGCTGTTCGAAATATGTTGCTGACGCCTGCGAGATTTTGGAACAGGCTTTGAAGGTGAAGGTTTAAAGTCATGCAAAATATTTTAGCTGTATTTATCGGCGGCGGTATCGGCGCGGTTCTAAGATATATGACTGGAGTTTTTGCACTTAGATTTTTGAGTGTAAATCTGCCTTTTGCAACGTTTGCAGTCAACATTACAGGCTGCTTTCTTCTTGGAATTTTATATGCGCTGTTTATCAACAAACCCGAAATAAATACCGCACTGAAAATTGCTCTGACTGCCGGTTTTTGCGGAGGCTTAACCACCTTCAGCACATTTTCTCTTGAATTGTTTGAGATGATTAACAATTCTCAATTTATAAATTTTTCTGTTTATTTGTTATTAAGCATAATTGCCGGACTTGCGGCAGTTTGGATTGGAGTGAATTTTGCTAAAGTCTTTTAAATTTGATAAACTAAATTTTCTTACAGCCGGAATGCCTCTTTCTACCGGAAAAGGCAGTTATCCGAGAGCTTTTGAAATACTAAATGAAATGAACCTAGACGGGATGGAGTTGGAATTTGTCCATGGCGTCAGAATGAGCGATGAAACAAGAAGTTTCGTTAATAAAACAGTTAAGGAAAAAAATCTTATTTTAACAGCCCATGCGCCTTTTTACGTAAATTTGAATGCTAAAGAAGAAGAAAAAGTTGACGCAAGTGCTTCAAGAGTTTTTGAAACAGCCGTTGCAGCGCGTGATACAGGTGCATTCAGCATAACCTTCCATGCGGCGTATTATCTGGGTTTGGAAAAAGATTTTGTCTACAATCAGGTTAAAACCCAGATTTCAAGAATTATTGACCGGATGGAGAAAGAGAATTTCAAGGTATGGATTAGGCCGGAAACTACCGGAAAAGCAACCCAGTGGGGCGATTTGGAGGAGATAATTAATCTGTCGAAAGAATTTGAATACGTTCTTCCATGCATAGATTTTTCACATCTTCATGCACGCTCAGCAGGTGATTTCAATACTTACGACGAATTTTCGTATATTCTGGATGAAATCGGCACAAAACTCGGAAGTTATGCTCTCGAAAACTTCCACGGCCACCTTGCCGGAATAGAATACACCGCAAAAGGCGAACGCCAGCATTTGAATCTGGAAGAATCAGATATGAATTATGTTGATTTGTTGAAGGTTTTAAAAGAATTCAATGTTAAAGGTGCGCTCGTATGCGAAAGCCCAAACATTGAAGAAGACGCTCTGCTTTTAAAACAAACTTTCGCGTCGCTATAGTTTGAAAATGCCTAAAACTTTATCTATGGCTGAAAGGAAGGATTTTCAAGCCTGTTTTTTGCCTGTCGTGATTTTTGTCAGGAAGTTCGTAACATTTGACGCAGCGTGCTTCGTAAGTTTCGTCCCCGCCAATCATAATAAGCGGTGAACTTTTATCAGCCGGCTTTCCGTCAATAAGTCTTTGAGTACGTGTAGCATGCTCACAGCCGCATTTCATGCAGACAGCGTGAAGTTTATCAACGGTTGTTGCAAGGCACAAAAGCTGAGGCATTTGTCCGAAAGGTTCCGCTTTGAAGTCAAGTTCAAGCCCTGTTCCAATAACCTTTTTACCTTCCTCAATTAATTTTGCAATAACTTTTGTAATGTTGCTGTCAAAAAATTGAAGTTCATCAATTGCAACGACTTCATCTTCAGGCTTAACAAGGCTCAAAATTTGGATGGAATGTTTTACTTTTATTGCTTCAAGCCAGAGACCGTTGCGGGATTCTATATAATCGCCTTTTGCACGCGTATCAACCTCCGGTGATATAACCTTCACCTTTTTCTTTGCAATAATACAGCGTCTTACACGCCTCAAAAGCTCCTCGGTTTTTCCGCAGCTCATCGGCCCTGTTATAAGTTCAAAACTGTAACCTTCCATTAAAAATGTCCCCTGTTCAAAATTATTGTTCTTTATTTATTATAATCCTATCAAAATCTTTTTAAAAGTAAAATTTTGTTAAATAAATTAACTTTTTGGATTATTCCGCCTACTCTTTAAAAAGAATCCCGAAAACACAAAATGCGTAATCGGGACCTTGCCACAAATATTTTTGATATTTTTTTTATATTATAACACAAATTATCGAATTTGAACAGGCATTATTAAACAAACAAAATCATCTTCGCAGTCCGGTCTTAATACAGTTGCCGATAAGCTTGTATTCAAGCCTATTTTCACGTTGTCGCAGTCCATATTTTTCAAAGCTTCAAGTACAAACTTGTAGTTGAAAGCAATGTCCAAATCTTCAGAATTGTAAACAATTTCTAATTCTTCTTCAGACTTACCGCTGTCAGGCGTGTCGGCAGAAAGTTTGAGCTTGCCTTGAGAGAAAGCAAGTTTAACAATGCTTGTTTTGTCGTTAACCATAATTGAAACACGTTCAAGCGCTGAAATCAGCGAAGAAACAGAAACAAGCGCTTCTTTAGGACTTTCGTTCGGGATAAGCTGATTGTATTTCGGATACTGGCCTTCAAGAAGTCTTGAAACGGTCATTGTTCTTTCGCTTTTGATAATTAATTTTGTGCGTTCGGTGTAAAGTTTTACGGTTTCTTCTTCAATAAAGGCACTCATCTTGATAAATTCATTGAGAGTTTTTGAAGGAATAATAAGCTGGCTTGTGCGGCCGTCTTTATTTTCAATCTTTTCGCGAACCCTTGCAAGGCGGTTTCCGTCAGTTGAAGCAATCTCTAAAGTTTCACCGGAGATGTCGCAGACAATACCTGAGAGAAGGTTTGAGGATTCGTAGTTTGCAGCTGCAAAACCGGCCTGTCGCACAGCTTTGGTCAAAGGCTTGATTGCAATATCAAAGCTGTTTGCTTCATCTGTTTCGACATTGTAAACTTCCGGAGGAAATTCGTTGGCTGAAATCCCGATTATATCAAACTTTGAGTTTTGGCATGTAATATTTACGACATTTTCACCTTCGTTCATATCGAAGGTAATTAGTTTATCGCCAAGCTTTGAAACTATCTCGTTGAGAGTCTTTGAAGGAAGTGTAATTCTTCCTTCTTCTTCAACCTGCGCGTCGACAAGGGCAACGACTGTCAAATCCAAATCCGTTGCAACGAGTCTGATTGTACCTTTGTCGACGGTTTCTATTAAGATGTTCAAAAGTACCGGCTGGAGGGCTTTCATGCTGGTTGCGCGCTCGACTATTTTAATTCCGTTATATAAATCTTCTTTTTTAACAAAAAATTTCATATCTTACTCCTTTAAAAAAATACTCCCTTTCTGAAAGAATTATATAATAAACATTTTTCAAAAACGAACGTTTCTTTGAAAAATAAAACAAAAATTCACGTTTTAGGTTTTCTACAGTATTTTTCTTATTATATATTATTAATAATATATAATTAAGTATTTAATAGTAGTAGTAAGCTGTAAATATTTGTAGAAAACTTTCTGAAACTATTCCGGGGCGCAGGTTTTGCCGGTAGAAAATTCTGTAGAAAACTTTTGACATCTTTGTAGATAACCAACCGGTCTAGACCATATGGAGGATACTTTGTAGAAAACTCATGAGTTTTCTACAATTTTCTACAAAGTTTTCTACAGGAAAATGGGTGAGCGGTGAGCGGTCGTTAAGGTTAGGGGTGAGAAGTG
>URXT01000009.1 GCA_900551915.1 uncultured bacterium | reverse complement strand
TTGGAATCCCGAGGCCGGAACTGACCCTGAAATGATGGCTATATTGCAAAAATATATTTTCGGTGAAGTTTTTGTTGTAGGCGAACTTGATATGAAAACAAGGGAAATGCTTACCGTAACCTCTCTTGCAGTACAGCAGACTCTGCCTCAATTGAAAGCTCACATTAATGCGGCTCTTAATGTTGGAGTGAAACCGGTTGAAATGCGTGAAGCAATTTATCAGCTTGCGCCTTTTATAGGTTTCCCGAAAACTCTTAACACGATTACGGTTATGAACGAAGTTTTTACAGAAAGAGGAATTAATCTTCCGCTTGAAAAAACAGCTTCTGCTGATGAAACAACACGTTTTGAAAAAGGAACTGCTATTCAACAACCTTTGTATGGCGATGAAATAAAAAATGCTTTGACCGGTTTGCCTGATGATATGGGAGCTGAGGTTTCAAGATTTTTAACTGAGGTTTGTTTTGGCGATTTTTACTCAAGAGAAGGGCTTGACCTGAAAACGCGCGAATTGTTAATCATTAGCGTTCTTGTTACAACCGGAAATACAGAAACTCTGAAAAGTCATATCAAAGGCAGCTTAAAAGCAGGAAATTCCGAAGAAACAATTACTGCGGCAATTATTCAATGCCTGCCGTATGTAGGATTTCCAAACACAATTGCAGCCCTTAAAACTTTAAAAACAACCCTGGAGGAAATTAAAAAATGAAGAAGATATTTTCAGCATTATTGTTAGCAGCTTTATTAATTACAGGAGGAAGTTCTGTTATGGCAAAAGATTTGAAACAGCCATTTAAAAAAGGTGAAATTAATCCTTATAATAAGTTTTTCACAGGCAACACCTATTTGACAAGACTTGTTGAAAAAGACGATATCTGGAACTCTTCAATTGCAAACGTAACTTTTGAAAAAGGCGCAAGAACAAATTGGCACACACATTCCGGCGGACAGATACTTCTTGTGACAGCCGGTGAAGGCAGATATCAAGAAAAAGGCAAAGAAATCCAAATTCTAAAACCGGGCGACGCAGTAAAAATTCCGCCAAATGTTGAACACTGGCATGGGGCGGCTTCAAACAGCGAATTTGCGCATATTTCAATCGAAACAAATATTCCGGAAAATACAACAGAATGGCTTCTTCCGGTGACGGATGAAGAATATAAATAAAAAACAAAAAGCAGGATTTCTTTAAGTCCTGCTTTTTTGTTAATGTTAAAGTTTTTTTAGTTTATAAATCAAATGAACCATATCTTTTCCGCGCACATGTTTTATGAATTCACCTTCTGTTTTTGCTCCTAATCTTTCAGCCACATTCCTTGAGGCTTTGTTTGAGGGGCGGATTTCAAAAATAACTTCTGTTAGATTTAATTTTTCGAATGCGTAATCAGTTAAAGCCTTTGCGCATTCTGTTGCAAAACCCTTATGCCAGTATTCTTTTTTTAATATGTAACCTATTTCGTGATAGAGTTTGTTTTCTATAAAATCCGGCATTAACGCGGCTTGGCCGAGAACTTTATGTGACAATTTATCTTCAATGATAAAATATCCAAGATTATATTTTTGATAAAGCTCTAAATTTTTATCAATCCAATCCTGAACATCCTTATCATCGAACTGATATTCCCAGGCATACATAACCTCCGGATTCTGGAGTATTGACTTCAGTTCGCAGAATTCGTTCTGAGTTATGTATTTCAAGAGAAGCCGCTCTGAACTTAAAAATATGTTTTTCATAAAACTATTATATGATAAAAATAAGATTATTTACTTAGTTTGTTATTAATTTCAACCCGGTAATGCCAGTTATAATTAATCCGATACAAACAAATTTTAATGCAGAAACCGGTTCTTTAAACAAAATAACTCCAAATATGCAAGTTCCGATTGTCCCGATTCCTGTCCAAATTGCGTAAGCTGTCCCTAATGGTAAATTTTTTAATGCAAGAGCTAGAAAATAAAAACTTAAAATCATACATATTATAGTAAAGACAGCAGGAATAATAAGCGTAAATCCATGAGAATATTTTAATCCAATAGCCCAGCTAATTTCAAACAATCCTGCTATTAATAAATAAACCCATTGCATAATTTTCCCTTTCTACTACAAAAAGCCATAAGAAAATATAAATTCTCCCTGGCTTTTATCCTTCCGTGTTCTTTTAAATATATTTTTAAAAGAGTTTTCTCTTGGACCAGTCCGATACCTATCGCGGAACCCTAGAAAACATATTTTTATTCAAATTTATCTAATATTTAAAAAACTCCCCAGGTTGGACTCGAACCAACAACCTACCGGTTAACAGCCGGTTGCTCCGCCATTGAGCTACTGAGGAATATTTCAGCTTAATTATTTAATTTGTAATCTCAACTTCTCTCTTTCGATTACTTTTTAAGTATAAAATAAAAAAAAATTATTGTAAAGTACTTTTTTGAAATTTTTCTATATTTTTTGCGGGTATGGTTTTCTCTCTAAATCTATGATATAATAACATTGATATAATTTGTGTAGAAATGGAGGGATATTATGTCAAATCCTGTTTTAAATGATAGATTTTTGGAAAATGAAAGAGTGCTTGAGGGCGCAACAATGACCGTCAGCGGCGCTATTAACAAGACTTTAATTCTGCTTTTATGTCTTTTAGCGTCAGCTGTTTATACATTTTCTGTTGTTGCCTCAGGTTTTGTTGACAAAGCACAGATGCTTACAATCGGTGGTGCTGTTGTTGGCTTTATTCTCGCAATGGTAATTATTTTTAGTAGAAAAGTCGAGTGGTTTAAATTTTTAACACCAGCTTATGCTATTGCAGAAGGATTTTTTGTTGGCGGCATTTCGGCATTTTTTGAAGCTTCATGGGTCGGAATTGTTGCTCAGGCTATAATGGGAACTTTGGTTACCATTTTGATGATGCTGGGTTTATATAAAGCCGGTGTTATAAGGGCTACTGAAAAGTTCCGTTCTGTTCTTCTCCTGGCAACAGCTTCAATTGCTGTAATTTACTTAATTCAATTTGTTGCATCGTTTTTTGGCCGTTCAATTCCGGAAATTTTTACTGCAAGCGGAATCGGTATCGGGTTTAGCATACTTGTTGTTGGCGTTGCAGCTTTAAACCTGATTATAGATTTTGATTTTATTGAACGCGGTGCAATGTCAATGCTTGAAAGAGATTATGAATGGTACGGAGCTTTCGGGCTTATGGTCACAATCGTCTGGCTGTATATTGAAATGCTTCGTTTGATTGCTAAGCTTAATTCAAGAAACTAAAATATTTTAAGAAATTAAGTAAATGCGTCGAAACATTTTGTTTCGGCGCATTTATTATACTAATTCTCCAAAAATTTTTCCGTTTTCAAACCTTTTTATTCTGACTTTTGCCAGGGTGTTAAAAAGTTTAATATCTTTTGAATTTGTTATAACAGTAAGATAATTTCTAGTCATGCCTTTTAACAGCCCTGTTTTTTTATCGGGTCTTTTTTCAATTAAAATTTCATGCTCGCAATTTATATTATTTTTGATAAATTCTTCCAGTTTTTTTGCAGAAATCTTTTTAACGATTTCTGCGCGCATTTCTTTTGTTTTTTCATCAACCTGTTCCTGAGATTTTGCACCGGCTGTCCCTGCTCTGAGAGAGTATGGAAAGGTGTGAATCTGGGTTAAACCGGATTTTTCAAGATTTTGCCGCGTAATCTCAAAATCCTCATCTGTTTCTCCTGCAAAACCTGTGATAATATCGCTTCCAAGAAACGGCTTATCAAAAAATTTATTGATTTTTTCAATTTGTGCAAGATAATCCTCAACCTTGTAAAATCTGTTCATTGAACGGAGCGTTTTGTTGCAGGCTGACTGCAATGAAAGATGAAAGTGCGGGCAGAATTTTTCTGATTTCTGTAAAAATTCCAGCATTTCATCAGTTATTTCAAGCGGGTTGAGAGAACCAAGCCGAAAACGTTCGATTGATGTTTTTTCTTCAACTTCTCTTAAAAGGTCAAGAAGTTCTTTCCCGTTTTCTTTGCCCCACTGGCCTATGTGAATTCCGGTGAAAACAACTTCTTTAAAACCATGCTTTGAAAAATTGTTTATTTGTTCTATGACAAAATCTGTATTTGCGCTTCTGCTTTTACCCCGCGCAAACGGAATAATACAATAAGAACATCTGTTGTCGCAGCCGTCTTGAATTTTTAGGCTTGCCCTGGTTTTAGCGGTATCTGCTAAAACAATTTTATTAAATTCTGAAACGTTCATAATATCACGGCAGGCAATTCTACCATTTTTGGCTAAAATATCAGTCAAAATTTCTGTCATTTTTAATTTTTCATCATTGCCGACAACAAAATCTATGAATTCGTTTTTAAGCAGCTTTTCTTTTTCAACCTGTGCAATGCAGCCTGTCAAAACCGTTAAGATAGAAGGGTTTTTATGTTTTGCATTCCGGAGAAGATAAAATGCTTCATTGTCACTTTTATGTGTTACAGTGCAGGAATTTAGTATATACAGTTCGGCCTCAGTAAGTTCTTTAACTTCTGCAAATCCGTTTTTTAATAAATTTTCTTTAATAATTGAGCTTTCAAATTGGTTTGATTTGCAGCCCATTGTGTGAATATAAAACTTTTTCATTATTTAATCTTATTTAAAAACAATTAATATGTAAATATTAATTAATAAATGTTACGTTTATAGCAAAAAATCTTACTTTTTGGTTTTAAACTTGTATAATGATTTTGTAAAGTGGAAAGGTGTGCATATGAACATTAAATCTGTTGATAATCAGAATTTCCAATCCCGAAACGATAAAA
Source organism: uncultured bacterium (assembly GCA_900551915.1). Lineage (GTDB taxonomy): Bacteria > Cyanobacteriota > Vampirovibrionia > Gastranaerophilales > Gastranaerophilaceae > Scatenecus > Scatenecus faecavium. The sequence goes on along the minus strand of URXT01000009.1, from coordinate 62,515 downwards.
GTCTCGCAGCTTATAACCCCAGACGCGACAGAAGACACAATGTTGATGAAATTATTGCATTAGACGACAATTCAGTTAGAAAGTTAGCCTATTTAAAAACTATTGACAGAGTTGAAGATGATAAACACCGTAAAATTACAAAAGGGCTTTTTGCTTCAATTCCGTTTGTGGCAGGGGTGACAACTGCTATTTTGCAGCCGGCTCAAAGCAGATTCTTATCCAAAAATCTTAAAGGTATTTCAGCAAGACTTCTGAATGGCGCTAAATCTTCTGCAGTATGGGGTGTAATACTCGGAACAGGCGCTGGAATTTACGCTCTTAAAGACAAACTTGAAGAGAAATCTCCATCCTTTGACAAATTCACTTCTCAAAATCCGCTGCTGACATTTGCAGGATTTGTGGGAACCCTTATTGGAACTTTGGCTCTTGGAGGCAAGTATATTCCGCAATTATTCCAAAAAGCGTCAAAACATATTAATCCTGCATCAATCACAAAATTTGAAAATAGTGTATTAAATTCTGCTAATAAATTTAATAATCTCGGCTTTGTTAAAGCTGTTCAAAAGCAGGCGCATAATTTGAAAACCAGCAAAATCTTAGCTCCTTTTGCAGATGTAGTTAATTCTGCATTAGACTGGGCGCCTTCAGTACTTTTGGCAGGTGCTGGCCTGCATGCTTTTAACCATTCGCAGGTTAGAAATGCCGAATTAATGAAAAATTACAGTGAAATGAAAGACTACCAGACAAAACTCGCAAGAGCCAGAATAAGAGAATTATCGCTTCAAAATGATTTCTTATTGCAGGATGCGCAAAATCGCGAAGATTTAAAATTAGTAAAAAAAACAACAGCTGATTTGCCGCAGGAAGCAGCTGAAAAACTTGAAACTGTCAAAGCAGTTCAGGAACTCCAGGACACAATTCAAGAGGCGCTTGAAGAAGTTTAGATAATATTCACAAAATAAAAAATAAGCGGTTATAATGACCGCTTATTTTTGTGATAATTTTTTTATTGATTCAGCGACTTGTGTGTAGATTGTTCTTAATGAATTTACAAAATCTTCTTTGTTTTTAATCTTTAATTTAAGCGCTTGAGAGTTGAGTTCAGCGGTATTTGAGTTATATACTGACATTTGGGTGTTATGAAACATATCGCCAGGCATATAGGAAAAGAGAATTCTGGCATTGTTCTTCTCTGCATAATTATTTAATGTTGAGAGTGTCTCCTCGTTAAAAATTTTAGGGATATGATGTGCCAATTCATCAGAATATAATATATTCGCATTCTTTGCATGCTGCCTTGGCATTTCATAAAGCGTTCTTTTACTAAATGTCATTATGTTTAATTTGTTCATTTAAGCTCCCTTTCATAGAACTTTTTGAATTATATCAAATTAACGGTTCTGAGTCAATAAAAAACGAGATACCATAAGGTATCTCGTTTTTGTTTTCTTTCAGAAGTTATTACTTCATTAATTCACCAACAGCTTTGTAAACAGCCATACGTTTTGCAGCATCTTCTTCTGCTTGAGCGTATAGCGCTTCAGCTGCTTCCGGATTTGTTTTAAGCAATGACTTGTAACGGCCTTCGCTTCTGATGAAGTCCTGGTAGCTTCCTTTCGGATCTTTTGTATCCCAGCTGAACGGTGCTTCCGGATTTGCCGGATTGTATCTGTAAAGCGGGAAGTAACCTGCTTCAACAGCACGTTTTTGTTCAGTTTGGGTTTTGCTCATGTCGATACCGTGTGCGATACAAGGTGCATAAGCAAAGATGATTGAAGGTCCTTTGTAAGCTTCAGCTTCTTTGAAGGCTTTAAGAGTTTGCGCTCTGTCAGCACCCAATGCAACTGATGCAACATATACATAACCGTATGACATGCTCATCAAGCCCATGTTTTTCTTGTAAGTTCTCTTACCGCCTGTAGCGAATTTTGCAACTGCGCCGGTAGGAGTTGATTTAGAAGCCTGACCGCCGGTATTTGAGTAAACTTCGGTATCAAGAACAAGGATGTTAACATCTTTATCCTGAGCTAATACGTGGTCAATACCGCCGTAGCCGATATCGTTTGCCCAGCCGTCGCCGCCGATAATCCAAACTGATTTATCTGTAAAGTAATCTTGAAGTTCTCTTACTTTTGCTAAGTCAGAGCAATCAACGTCTGCGTATTTTGCAAGAACTTTCTTTGCATTTTCCTGAGCAGCAACTGCTTCTTCAGTTTTTGAATTTTCCCAGTGAGCAAGAGCTCCTTCAAGAGCTTCTTTCAAGTCAGCAGGAGTTTTTTCGTTAGCTAAAACTCTTTCAGCATAAGATTTCAAAGTTGTTCTGTTAGAATCAACTGCGAGTCTCATACCAAAACCGAATTCAGCGTTGTCTTCAAATAATGAGTTAGCCCAAGCCGGACCTCTTCCGTCTTTGTTTGTAGTGTACGGAATTGTCGGGAAGGTACCTGAGTAAATTGAAGAGCAGCCTGTTGCGTTTGCAACGATAACGTTTTCACCGAACAATTGTGAAACCAATTTAACGTAAGGTGTTTCACCGCAGCCAGCGCAGGCGCCTGAGAATTCGAATAACGGTTTTCTGAGCATTGCACCTTTAATTGTGTTGGTGTTGTTTTTACCCATAACGTTGTCTGGCAATGCGTCAAAGAATTCTTCGTTAACCATTTCGCAAGCTTCTTCTTCTTTTTCAATTGAAGACCAGGTTAAAGCTGCTTTTTCAGGGTTTTTGTTCATCGGGCACTGGTCTACGCAAACTCCGCAGCCGGTACAATCTTTGCAGTAAACCTGAACTTTGAATTTTTCACCGTGGTCGTTCGGTTTTGCATCAATTGTGTTGAATGATTCCGGAGCATTTTTCAAATCATCAGCTTCAATCAATTTAGTTCTGATTGCAGCGTGAGGACAAGCAGAGGCACAAATTCCGCACTGAATACAGTTTTCAGAATTCCAGTGAGGAACACGGGGTGCAATACCGCGTTTTTCAAGGCAGGCTGTTCCTGTCGGAATAACGCCGTCTACTGACATTGCTGAAACCGGAATATCATCGCCTTTTTGTTTCATTGAAGGTTCAATGATTTTCTTAGCGAATTCAGATGCGTCATCCGGGATTAATTTCGCATCTTCTGCTGCGCAAACACCTTCTAATGAAGCCGGAATAACAACTTCTTCAGTAGCGTTAACTGCAGCATCAATCAATGCAAGGTTCATGTTAACAACATCATCGCCTTTTTTCTTGAAGGTTTTCTTAGTCATTTCTCTCATACCTTCAAGAGCTTGTTCGAACGGAATAATGCCTGAAACTTTGAAGTAAGCAACCATCATAACAGTGTTTGCACCTTTGCCGCGTAAGCCTGGCTGCTGTTCAATAAGAGCTTCGGCGTTAACATTATAGAATTTGATTTTCTTGTCAATAATAGTTTTCTGCATATCTCTTGTTAAGTGAGAGAAAGCTTCTTCTTTTGACCAGGGGCTGTTAAGAAGGAATGTTCCGCCTTCTTTGATACCTTTAAGCATATCGTATCTGCCGATGTATGCATGAGCAGAGCAGGATACGAAATCTGGTGCTGTAATAAGGTATGTAGATTTAATCGGTTTGTCGCCGAATCTCAAGTGAGAAACAGTTACACCGAAAGACTTTTTAGAGTCGTAAGCAAAGTATGCCTGAGCATCTTTGTTTGTATATTGACCGATAATTTTGATTGAGTTTTTGTTAGCACCTACAGTACCGTCTGAGCCCAAGCCCCAGAACATACAGTTTGTAGTTCCTTCCGGTTCAGTAACGATGTGTTCTTCAACTTTCAATGATTTGTGAGTTACATCGTCTTCGATACCAACTGTGAAGCCGTGGAAGCCGTTGTTTTCAGCATGTTTGTAAACTGCATAAACCATTGACGGTGTGAATTCTTTTGATGCCAAACCATAACGTCCGCCAATAATTCTAATGTTTTTGCCTTCAAGTGCTGCAACAACATCCAAATAAAGCGGTTCGCCGATAGCTCCGGGTTCTTTTGTTCTGTCAAGAACTGTAATACGTTTAACTGAAGCAGGAATAGCTGCTTTAAATCTTTCAACGTCAAACGGTCTGTACAATCTTACTTTTACCAAACCGTATTTAGTACCGCGTTTAGCGTTTAAGTATTCAATAGTTTCTTCAATAGTTTCACAGCCAGAGCCCATTGCAACTATGATATCGGTTGCATCAGGAGCACCGACATAATCAAACGGATGATATTGTCTTCCTGTAACTTTTGCAACTTTATCCATATATTCCTGAACGATTTCCGGAACAGCATCATAGTATTTGTTAACTGTTTCGCGGCCCTGGAAGTAAACATCGGTGTTCTGAGCGCCGACTTTGCATACCGGAGCTTCCGGTCTTAAGGCTCTTTGTCTGAATTCTTCAATATATTTAGGTTCAACAAGTTTTGCAATATCTTCATAAGAAATTTCTTCGATTTTGTGAACTTCGTGAGATGTTCTAAAACCGTCGAAGAACTGCAAGAACGGAACTTTTGATTTATATGTTGCAAGGTGAGCAACTAAAGCCAAATCCATTTCTTCCTGAACTGAGTTTGCTGCAAGCATTGCATAACCTGTGTTACGGCAGCCCATAACGTCAGAATGGTCGCCGAAAATTGCCAATGATTGTGCTGCGATGGCACGTGCTGCAACGTGAATTACGTGCGGAAGCATTTCACCTGCCATTTTGTGCATTACAGGAATCATCAACAGCAAACCTTGTGAAGCTGTATAAGTTGATGTTAAAGAACCTGCTGCTAAAGAACCATGAACAGCACCTGCTGCACCTGCTTCAGATTGCATTTCTGCGACACGAACTTCTTCGCCCCAGATGTTCTTTTTGTGTTGAGATGCCCATTCATCAATCCATTCTCCCATTGTAGAAGAAGGCGTGATAGGGTAAATTGCGGAAACTTCGCTCATTGCATAAGCGACATGCGCTGCGGCGTAATTGCCGTCAACTGTTATAGTTTTTCCTGGCATAATTAACTAACCTCCTTATTTTGATTTACTATTCTAATAATTAAAATTAATTATACGCTCTTATAAAAATAATAATACAAACATGACTTTTTAACAAAAAAACTTATTTGTAAAAATTTGTAAATAATTAGTAATATAAATTCAAAACAAGTTAAAATTTAAAATTCAGAACTTTTAGAAAAAGTGAAACTGGAAGGAGAAATCATGAATCTATCAATTACCCCAAAATTCCAAACATTTCAAAGAGCAAAGCAGGCCAATCAAAACCAGTCATATCAAACTAACAGTACTGTTAGTTTACCAAAGTATGCGAATACTTTGGTAAAAGATACTGTCTCTTTTGGAAATACCCCAAGACAATTAGTTACGGTTGCCGACCATCTTCAGGCTCAGATAGCCGCTGATTCCGGAAGGCTTTCCCGTATTGCAACAACTTATTTGGATGTTTTGGAATCCGTTGCTAGCGGGTTGAAAGAGAAAGGCTTTTTGTTTGACAGAGCATACTGTGAACTTAATCCAGTTAAGTCGCCTAAATCTTATACAAGTAAAGTTGTCCGCTCCGGACATTTCAAAGTTCCTGATACTATCAGAGCAACTTTATATTGTAATAATGCTTATGATTTGTCTGTGTTAAATGACGGACTTCTTCCTGAAATGCAAAAACGCGGTTACATACTCTCAACTACAGAAAGAACCATAAAAGATTTGGTAAAAAGAGGCTATGTGCCCAACGCAGTTGAAGAGGCTGATTTAAGCAAGGAAATAACTGTTCCTGATTTGGATATAAGATTGGAAAATGTTTCAGAACAGGTTACCAAACTTGACCCCCATTTGAGATACAGCATTAGCAAGCCGCAGAAATCCGGTTATGAAGATATTCAAATGCGCTTCATTAGAGATTTTGATAAGAAGAAAAATCCTATCCAGCATGAATTGATTATCTTATTTGGACCGCATTATTCAAAAGCAAAGCATGATGAATCCAAATATGTTTATGATGCATTGAGAAAGTTTGACGAGCTGTCAATGAAATTTTCTGATGATACAATTGGCTCACACTCACATAAAGCTAATCGTTATATTGAACTTATTACTCAAATGTTCAGAGGCAAAATTTCTGAAAAGTTATTTTTAAATGCTAAGAATAAAGATTTATATGATATTTCAGATGAAATTCCTATTCATTTTACAGAAACTGATATAGGCATGTTTAATAATTATTTCTCTGGGCTTCATGACCGTATGAGTTCTGTTTATGCTGAAGCTAAGAAAGCTGCAAGCAGCAGTGACAGTGCTAAAAAACAGCTTTCAAAAGACTTAAGGCATGACAGAAATTGCCTGAATGAAATTAAAGATATTTTGAGTAATACAATTGAACATTTCAATTATCAGTCTGATTTAAAAAAGACTTAAACTTTAATTATTGCAACATTTTCAACATGATAAGTGTGGCAAAACATATCAAAAGGCTGTATGCTTTCAACGCGGCAGCCTTTTTCAATTAGAAATTTTAAATCCCTTGCTAAAGTTGCAGGATTACAGCTTACATATATAATATGCCCTTTTGTGAGCCGCAAAACTTCATCTAAAGCTTCTTTTGTGCAGCCTTTGCGCGGCGGGTCAACAATTGAAATATCAAATATGCGCTTTTCATTTTTGAAAAACTCTGCTGCGTCTGAATTGTAAATTTCAACGTTAAAGATTTTGTTTATTTTTAGACTTTCTTTGGCACGTTCTGTTGATTCAGAATTTTCTTCAACCGTAATAACTTTTTGTGCAACATCCGAAACGCAGATGCCGAATGTCGAAATTCCAGCGTAAGCATCTAAAATAATCGGGTTTTCATAATTGTTTTGGATAAAATCTTTTACATATTTGAAAATGTTTTCTGCACTTTTGGGATTTACCTGAAAAAATGTGTTTGCTCCAATAGTAAAAGTTTTGCCTAAAAGTTTTTCCTCAATAAAATCTGCACCTGCAATGCATTCTGATTTTTTACCGAGAATTACGTTTGTCTTTTGCGAATTAAAATTTACGCACACACCTGCAATCTCTTCAAATTCATTAAAAATAGCTGTTGCAAAGTCCTTTAAGCGACCAAAAGTTTTTGTGGCATTCACAACAAGTGTCACAAGCTGTTTCCCGTTTCCCGCAGATGCGCGTATTACAACATGGCGGAGGTCGCCCGAATGTTTTTTCTCATTAAAGCCGGAAATTTTAAAATCAAGTGCATGTTCTCTTATAAAATCAACAATTCTGTCACAAATTTCAGGTTGAATCGGGCAATGCTTAATGTTTACAATTTCATGTGTTTGAGGTTTGTAATATCCCGCCAGAATTCGTTTTGAAACCTTTGTCTCTGAAACCGGATACTGAATTTTGTGTCTGTATTTTTTTATATCGGGACTTGCGATTGGTTTTGGAATTTCAATATCAAGATTAGCAATTGAGCGCATTGCATCTTCAACAATTTGTCTTTTTAATTCCAATTGATAATCGTAATCAATAAATTGAAGCTGGCATGCTCCGCAGACTTTTTGCATTGCGCAGAACGGTTCAACTCTGTGTTTAGATGGAGTTAAAACTTCAATTGTTTTTGCGTTTGCAAAATTTTTGTTTGCTTTTGTCACTTTGGCACTGACGAAATCCCCGGGGCAGGCACCTTCTACAAACACAACATATCCGTCGGCTTTTGCAATGCCATATCCAAGGTTTGAAAATTTTTCAATATTAAGGTTAACGATATCATTTTCATGCATAAGTTGATTTTAACACAAACTAGCGCGGAAGATTGTTGAAATAGTCTTTATCGGTTAGTGCGTAATATGTGCATCCAATGCCGTTGTACGGGTCTGTTGAAGTTTGAGAGCAGTATGTGTTTTTGTCTATATACGTGGTGTTTGGTGCTCCCATAGGTAAAATCCTGCCGTCATCCATTAATTGAAAAGTAAATAGATCGTGCCCCCATCTGTTTGGATTTTTGTTGATACCGTTTACATCGACACTAACTAATCGTGTCCGATCTGTTGCGTCTGAGGAGTTTTCTAGTAGTATAAGACTACCATCTTTTAAAACGAATTGTCCATCGTCAAGTAATGTTAGTCTTAATGTCTTATTATTGTACGTTGTGTAGATAGAAGATATTCTATCTGCATAACTGTTATCTCCTTGGTTTGGCATACATTTTGTATATGTAGTTCCGCAGTCATGTATTATCGCAAAATATGGTTTAATAAGATTATATAAATTGTTTGCGTCTTTTTTAATTCCTGTATCTTCTGGTTTTAAAGTTTCACCATGCTCGGCCTGATACATTTCAAAAGCTTGTTAAATTATTGAATAATTTTTCTTTAAGCCGGCTTCAAGAGCTTTATTTTGATTGCGTGTTATTAGTGACGGCAGAGTCATAGCGGCAACAATTCCGATAATCCCTAAAGTTATCAGAACTTCGGCCAACGTAAATGCAAATTTTTTCATAAAAATTCTCCTCAAAATAAAATATCTAATTAGATATATTTAATTAACTATAACTAATTTACCATATCTTATTAGGATTGTAAATATGAAAAATGACAAAAAGATTATGGATCCTAAAAAAGAATTACTCTTGAAAGTTGTTGGCAGCATAATAAAAGAGAAACGGCTCGCCAAACACAAAGGAATTCTGCTTTTAAGTTATGAATATGACATTGCCAACAGCTCAATTGCGTTATTGGAAAAAGGGGTAAGAGATGTTCAATTTTGTACTTTGTGGAAACTCGCAAATGCCTTTGGTATGTCGTTTTCGGAATTTATACAAGAGGTTGAAACTCGATTACCGGAGGGGTTTAAATTAATAGAAGACTAAATTACTAAAAAAGTTCTTGACAGCAAAATTTTTTTTGATACGATAGTAAATGTCGAAAGGCAAGGGCGTTTAGCTCAGTTGGTAGAGCGTCTCCCTTACAAGGAGAGGGTCAGAAGTTCGAGTCTTCTAACGCCCACCATAAAAAAGACCGTTCTAAGCGGTCTTTTTTAATAGTTAAACTTTGCAAAGGTAAATGTCGAATTTGAAGGGGGGGGCTCTCCCCTAAAGAGTCAGAAAATTACATACTTTTACGCATGGGGCGTTAGCGCAGTTGGTAGCGCACGACACTGGCAGTGTCGGGGTCACGAGTTCGAGTCTCGTACGCTCCATTTTTTAATTGGGTTTCTCTGTAAAAATTGCAGCCACAATTTTATAGTCCCGGCGGTAAGTATAAATCTACTTTTGGCTCTTCTACTTCTTTTATTCCGTCTTTGCATGAGTAAAAAGTCACAGTTGTATTATAATTACCGCTTGTGGCAATTCTGTAATCATCTTTTTTATCTAATCCGTAAGCTATTGAACTGTATGGTTTATTCTGTTCATTATTAACGAATTTCAGTACAATTTCGTTTTTTGTCTTTCTGTTCAGAAGATTATTCCAAAAACCCCATGGCCCATGGTTTTTGATAGATAAATATTTTGATTTGTCAGGCAGGGTAGCAAGTAATCGATCCCCATAATTATCGAAGGAGCCTTTCTGAACCTGTTTTAGCATATCCCCGTCGGGTTGGCCAAGAAGATATAACAAACCTTTCAATCCATTTTCTTTATAAGATGAAAATAACTTCTCAAACCCTTCTGTTTTTTTGAACATATCCCCAAGTTTTATTGCTGTCATTAAGTTATCAAAATTTGAGGTTATTTTGTTTCTTTCACCCCAACTTTGAATATTTATATTTTGAATATTTTCAAAAGAACCGTTATAGGTGCGAAAACTAGGTGTAATTTTAGCCCTGTGGCAGAAGTTAAGAGATTTTGCAGATTGAGTATTGTTGCATTGAATAGGAGAAACTTGCATATTGAGACCTTTCATTAATAATTTATGTTTGTGCAAATATTATATTAAATCTCTAATTTTCTCAAGTGTTTTTAAATTTTATCGACATATTTTGCAACAAAAATTTAAATTTTCCGTCTTTTAAATCAAAGAGTTTTTATTTTTTTGAAATTAAGAAGAGAGGATATGTGAATGAGTGTAAACGTTCAGCTTCAGGAAGATAATGAAACTTTATTTAAAGATTTTCAGAGTAATTATTTGCAGGAAGATATTATTTGCAGTGAAGAAGATGATGAGGTCGTTTGCGAGCCAAAAACTTTCAATTCAATTGCTAATGAAGATGATTTGCTGCAAATGTATTTGAAAGATATCGGTAAAGTTAAACTTTTGACCTCAAAAGAGGAAAAAATTCTTGGAAAACAAATAAAAGAAGGAAAACCTACTCAGGCGGAAATTGCAAAAAGAAAACTTATTCAGGCAAATTTGAGGCTTGTTGTCAGTATTGCAAAAAAATACATCGGGCAGGGTGTTTTGTTCATGGATTTGGTTCAGGAAGGCTCTTTGGGCTTAATCAAGGCGGCTGAGAAGTTTGATTATTCAAAGAATTTTAAATTCTCAACTTATGCAACCTGGTGGATTAAACAGACCATTATCAGAGCAATTTCAAACAATTCGCGCACTATCAGAATCCCTGTTCATATGGCGGATAAAATAAGAAAATACAAAAAAGTTTATACAATGCTTTCTTTTGAATTGGGGCGTGAACCGAGCGATGCAGAAGTTGCAGAAAGAATGGGACTGCCGCCCAAAAAGCTTTCTGCAATCAGAAAATCTATTATAAAAGAGCCGATTAGTCTTGAAACTCCGGTTACTGATGATTTGAATGTTGGGGATTATATTCAGGATAAGAAACACAATTCTCCGGACGAACAGACGAAAAACAACAGTTTAAAAGGGTCTATAGAGCATCTTTTAAGCACGTTGAACGAGCGCGAAAAAAAGATTATCAACTGCCGGTTTGGAATTAACGGCTACTCTCAAATGACTCTGGAACAATTAGGTCGCGAAATGGGGTATTCAAAAGAGCGTATCAGGCAATTGGAAGATATTGCTCTTAGCAAAATCAGAGAGAAAGAGGAGTTGAAACATTTTAGGGATTTTATTGAGGATTAGTTTCTTAAAACCGGGGTAACCCGGTTTTTCTTTTGGAAAATAGCCTGCCTGAATTTACAATTTTTACAGATGTTAATTCTATTATTTTATGTTTCAATAAGTGATTTTGCAAATTCCATTGATTGTTCGTTAATATCGCCGCCTGCAAGTTCTGCAAGCGCTTTAATTCTGTTTTCGCCGGTCAAAACATATACATCAACTTTTGTTTCATCCTCCTGCGACTTTTTGACGTAAAAATGTTTGTCGGCTTTTGAGGCAATTATTGCCTGGTGCGTGATTAAAATTATCTGGTGGAATTTTGAAAGTTCTACGATTTCATCAGCAACACTCTGTGAGGCTTTGCCGGAAATTCCTGTGTCTATTTCGTCAAAAATTACGGTATCAATGTCGTCAGTTTGAGCAAAAATTGATTTTATCGCAAGCATAACACGCGAAATTTCACCGCCGGATGCGACTTTTGCAAGCGGTTTTAAATCCTCTGAAACGTTTGTGGAAATCAAAAATTCAATTTCGTCAATGCCGTCATTACAGAGGTCTTTTTCTCTGACCGAAATTTCAAAACGGGCTTTTGGAAGCTCTAATTTGGCAAGCCGCTCCTGAATATAAACAGAAAGAACATTTGCATAATTTTTTCTGTGTTCGCTGATTTCTTTTGCTTTTTCAAAGAGGTTTTTGCGGGCTTTTTCAATCAATTCTTCAAGTTCGTCAATGTTTTTTGTTGAAAATTCGATTGAAGAAAGTTCGCTTGAAAGTTTTTCGTAAGTTTCAAGCACTGAGGCGAGAGTTCCGCCGTATTTGCGTTTGAGTTTGTCGAGCAAATACAGTCTTTCCTGAATTTCGTTTAACCGTTCTGTGTCGTTGTCAAGATTTTGGCTGTAGTTTCTCAGTTCGCTTGAAATCTCATGAAGATTTTCAATGTTTTCAATCAAACTTTGTTCAAGTTCTTCAAGTTTTGTGTCAAACGAAGCGGCTTTTAAAATGTTTTGTTTAATTTTGCCGAGTGCCTCCAGAATTGAGCCGTCGTCGCCGTTAATTGCCCAGTATGACGCTCCGGTTAATTCTTTGAGTTTCTCCGCATTTTCAAGAACCTCCAGTTCTGCATTGAGTTCGTCATCTTCAATTGGGGATTGGATTTCTGCTGTTTCAATTTCGTTTACCTGAAATTTCAGAAATTCAATTTGAGATTCTGTGATATCTGCCGAATTTTTTGCTTTTTCGAGCCTTGATTTGAGTTCGGTGTATTCTGAATAGAGTTTTCTGTATTCACCGAGTTTTGCGCCGTAAACCTCTTTTGCATAAGTATCAAGAAGTGTTATATGATATTTCGGCTGCAAAAATGAATATGTCTGATGCTGCGAGTGAATATCCAAAAACAGCGTTCGAAGATTTTTGATAAAATCCTGATTAACAAGTGTGCCGTTTACACGCGAGCGAACCGAACTCTGCGTAATTTCTTTTGTTAGAGTTATTTCTTCGCCGAAATCGTCAATTCCGTTTTCGTCAAAAAGCGTTTTTAAATCGTGTTTTGTATTTTCTATAGTAAGTTCAATTACAGCTTTTTCAGAACCGTTTTTTATGACTTCTTTTGAAACGCGCGGCGCAAACGCCAGGTCAATTGCACTAATCAGAATGCTCTTTCCTGCACCGGTTTCACCGGTTATGACGTTCAAACCTTTATCAAAATTTGCGCACAACTCGTCTATTAAGATATAATCCTTAATTCTCAATTGCTTAATCATACTTATAGAATAGCGTAAAGTCTTGAATTGAGCAATATTTTAAATATTTTTTACAATAAGGATTAACCCTTCTTAATTCCAAACAGGCGGAATTCGCCAGGCTCAAGATGCTCTATTGTAATTGCATTGTCTTGAGTTTTATATTTCTTTTTGACGAAATTTTCATCTTCGATAACGTATTCAGAGGTGATTTTGAATTCGCCCGGAAGTTGAAGTGTTTTGTTATGAAGCGCTTCGCCGTTGACGATTTCACCGTAAGAATTTCCGTTGTCGTCGCATTTTGTAATTTTTTCGGTCGGGTATTTGTAGTTTGCAACAACCAGAAATGCGGATTTTATCGGCTCTTTTGAAACCATCCAGGCTGCAAAGCCGTCATCCTCCTGAAGAATAATTTGTGCTTCGCCATCCGTAATTACGTTGTGATGTTTTACAAATCTGTCAATCGCGTCGAATTTTTTGTAAAATTCGTAATGGTTTTCGCGCGCCATTGAAATTTCTTCTCCAATAACGCCTTCAATTCCGTTTTTGGTAAAGCTTTCATCGCCGTCAATATAGAGCATTGGACGCTGTGCAAACTTTCCGCCCGGCATAAATTTGTATTTAAACCATTTGAAAAGTGCGCCTTTTTCACCCAATTGACCCGGATACTGGTCGATACTCCTGAATTCTCCGTCTTGATTGTTGTAGGTTTTCAGAATAGACAATTTATTATCTTTTTTCAAATTTACATTATAATTTGAAAGATGATTGTTGTCTTGAGCTATGCATTCCGGAGTTTTGGAAGATTGAGACACGATGTCGTTGCCCCAGAGCAAATCGAAATTCATATCTTCGTGATATTCTTTCAAAAAATCATCCCAGAGCATATATTCTGCCAGAGTGCCGAAATACGGGATTTTATTTTTCATTGCGGTGTTGAGTTTGTTTAAAACAACTCGCGGCGCTCTGTAGCTTATTGGTTTTTTGTCTTTTTCCGAAACCTCATCAACAATGTGGTCAATGTGGTCAACACGGAAGCCGTCGAAATTATATTCGGATTGAAGCTTTTGCATATAATCGATGAAATAATCAATTACCGGCTCGTTAAATGTTCCGTTTTCAAGATAAGCAAAATAATACGGAGTTTGGCAGTCCAAATTTGCAAAGCAGGAAACATCTTCGCCTTTGAAATTGTAATGCTTAAATATCGGATAATCCCGGCCTTCGCTCATTTTGTCGAAAACAGGAACGCCTGCTGAACACCATGCACCGCCGGGTGCAGGCCAGAGACCTTCTTTTATAAGCCGCTGGATTATTTCAATTTGTTTTGTTATGTCGTTTTCTTCAAGTTTTTTCCCGGCTTTTATTCCAAGTTCCCCAGCGACAATTTCTCTTACGCGTTTGTGTAATTTTTGCTGGTTATTTTTTGTGAGCATAGAATTTGACATTTGTTTTTTGAATGGTTCAAGCACTTTTTCAAAGGCGTTGTAAATTTTTTGATAATTCTCCGCAAGCTCGCCTGCACTGCCGTTTAAAGTTTGAAGATAAATATTTTTGACAACTTCAATGTCCTCCTCGTCGCAGGTTTCAATTCCGTTGTTTTTAAGCTCCTCTTTAAGCTGATTGTTTGAAATTTTTGCAAAGGAATTTACCTGTTTTTTTAAGTTTTCGATTAATTCTTCTATGTCATACCATCTTGCGATTTCCGGATTTGCCAGAACCGCTTTTGAAAATCGTCCTGTCTGAGGCAGAATATCATAAATTACAGGATACCCTGCAAGCTGTGCAAGCGTGATAAAAGTTTGAACCTGACCCTTTGCATCAAGCCCTGTCAGGTCGTAAATCTCTTTATCAAAAAGCTTTTCGCTGACCTCGCTGCTTTTGGGAAGATAAGCGCACCCGAATTCTCTTGGATGAAATGGAATTAGATATATTGTTGTATTAAAAATTTCGTTTTGAATGTTTCCGGTTGGAAGAATAAGAAGCTGTCTCAGCCAGTCCATAAATTTACCGGTTTCTTTTGTTTTATTACCGTCTTTCAGTCCTGCAAGGTTAATCAGCTTGATGTCATGGCCTTCTTTTTTTATCCATTCGGAATTTCTTACGTTGTCGCGCGCAAGTACGCTTATGCGTTTGTCCTCAAATCTGAATTTGCCTTCATTAAATATATGGTTATCTATCCATTTGTACTGAAGCGCATAAAGAACTTCCGCATCGGTTAGTTCTTCCAACGCTTTTATGTAAGGAAAATTCAAATATCCGTGTTTAAGCATGATATTTTTAAGATAAGTTTTTCTCTCGTCGGAAATATTTTTTACGCCAAAATGGTCGGATAATTTTGTGTAAATCTCGTTTATGAGTACATCTTTTGGAGGATTTTTACCTTTTCGTCCAAACAAAAATTCTAACATTTCGACACTCCCTTCTTCCATTACTAAAGGATTATAGCACAATTTAAAAAAATCTTCTGTAAAAAAATATTAATTGTACTTTATACAATATTAGCTGATAGGGTAATGGATTAATTCATAAAGCTATCCTTTAATAGTCATGTCGACATCTGAAAAGTTAATTTAAAAGTTTATTAAAAAGAGAGGTGAAAAATGGTACAAAATCTTCAAAGTTCCGAACTCTGCATGAGTGAGCAAAAAGTTCTCAATATCATTATTGTTGAGGATTTCAAATTAACAAGAGTCGGGCTTCGCTGCGCGTTGAATGAAAATCCGGATATGGAAGTTGTGGCAGAAAGTGAAGATGCTATTGAAGGCATTAAACTTATTGAAAAACACAAACCCGATGTTGTTTTGATGGATTTGGGACTTCCGGGCATGAATGGTATTGAAGCAATGGTTAAAGTCAAGGAATTTGCTCCGGAAATAAAAATTATTGCTCTTACCTCACATGACAGGGAAGAAGAAGTTATTGCAGCATTGAGTTCCGGTGCGAGCGCTTATTGTTTAAAGGATATTGATCCGCAAAAGTTAGCAGATGTCGTCCGTGATGTTTCAGCCGGAGTTTGCTGGATTGATCCCGTGGTTGCGCAAATGGCTCTGAATGCCTTCCCGAAAGTTGATAATATCGGCTTTTTACCTAGTAAGTCGCATGGCGAAGGAAGAGTTCCGCTCACTGAACGTGAATATGAAGTTCTCAAGCATCTTGTGACAGGGAAAAGTAATACTGAAATTGCAAAAGAACTTATTGTAAGCGTTCATACCGCAAAAGCTCATGTCTGTTCTATTTTACAGAAAATGTGCGTAAATGACAGAGTTCAAGCTGCGGTCAAAGCTGTTAAAGAGGGCATGGTGTAAAAATAAAAAATCTCTCGTTTACCCCCGAGAGATTTTTTTTATTATATTTTCTACCTGAATTTTTAAATTTTCATAATCGCCGTTGTTATCAATAATGTAATCCCAGTCTTTTATATTATCCAAACCGGTTTCCGTTACATCTTCTTCACCTATTAATTCGCCGCGTCCTGCTCGTGTTTCACGGGTAGCTTCAACTCTTATCGTGATTGCTCCGGCATTTTTAAAGGTTTCATATTCATGAGCAACGCGCACATCTGTGACAATTATATCCCCGTCCTGTTCAAGAATTTTTTTTAACCAGTAATCAGGGTCCTGTGAGCGCCCCCAATTCCCCAAGTTTATTAAATCCTGTCTATAAGCAGCTTTATTTTTTTCGATTTCTTCATAGAAAAGATTTTTTTCTTTTCCGTAAGTTATTTTTATAATATCACCCATTGCGCAGCGTTTAAAATTTGGCATTTGTTCAAGCATAATTTTTGCGGCTGTGTCTTTGCCTGAATACTGTTTGCCTGAAAATATAATTATTTTATCAGCCATGTTTTCTCCTTTTTTCTTAAAAATAGCATGGAAAAAGTGAAGAGTGAACAGTGAACTGTGAGCAGTCCGTTACGTTTTGTTAAGTGAAAAGAGAGTAGCATTCCCTCGCCCCTTGCGGGATGCAAAGCGAACCACCACAACAAAGTGAGGATGAGTGAGCCTGTATGCATAGCTGAGGGAGCAGTTGTAGGCGAGTTTGAGCGAGCCGTACAAATGCGGGTGAGGGGTAGAGAAGTGAGAAGGCCTTTACCTTAATGTTAAACCCACAGCATTTTACAAATATTCATATTGAAAAGAACTTAGTGCCTTATTGCCTTCCACACCAAAAAACGTAAAGGACTTTTCACCTTTCACTTCTCACTTTTCACTAATTTAACTTTTCCCCCCGAAAACACTTCAACCCTCTGCCCAAAATTGTCCCACTTAATATTTGTAAACATAAAATTTGCAATTTTGCTATGTTGGTCGTAGTATGAAAAAAGCACGCGCCGCAAAAGTTCCGGCTTGTGCCTGTAAATGAGTGTAAATAGTACAATAATGGATGTGTTATGGCTTTAAACTTTCAAGAATTGGTTTTTAATTTACAAAAATTTTGGTCGGATTACGGCTGCATAATTCAACAGCCCTATGATATTGAAAAAGGTGCTTCTACAATGAACCCGGCAACCTTTTTGCGTTCTTTGGGGCCGGAGCCATGGAATACTGCAATGATTGAACCATGCAGAAGACCTACCGATGCAAGATACGGTGAAAATCCAAACAGGCTCGGGCATTATTATCAGTTTCAGGTTATTTTGAAACCTTCTCCCGACAACGCTCAGGAGCTTTACTTGAAAAGTTTGGAGGCTATGGGCATAAACTTAAAAGAGCATGACGTAAGATTTGTTGAAGACAATTGGGAATCTCCGACTTTAGGCGCTGCAGGTGTAGGCTGGGAGGTTTGGCTTGACGGCATGGAAATTACCCAGTTCACATATTTTCAACAGGTTGGCGGTTTGGAAGTTAAACCCGTTGCCCTTGAGCTGACTTACGGGCTTGAACGTATTGCAATGTATTTACAGGATAAAGCTTCTGTTTATGACATTATGTGGAATGACAAACTTAAATACGGCGAAATCTTCCTACAAAATGAAATTGAGCAGTCTAAATATAATTTCGAAGTTTCAGACGCCAAAAGCCTGTTTACAATGTTTGACCTCTACCAGAAAGAAGTCGATAATTGTGTTAGCGCAAAACTTGTGCTTCCTGCTTATGATTATGTTTTAAAATGTTCGCATACCTTCAACTTACTGGATGCGCGCGGAGTAATAAGCAAGGATGAAAGAATTAACTTTATAAACAGAGTTAGAACAATGGCTTCTGCTGTTGCAAAATTGTATGTAGCTCAAAGAGAAGAACTCGGCTTCCCTCTTTGTAAATAAAATAAGGATATTTAATGGCAACTAGATTTGAACGTCCAACTTTATCAAAAAACTTTATTCAAAGATTAATTAGAATTAAAAACCCCGATGAGATGCTTGAAGCAGCAAAGGCTGACGGCTTAGAAAAAACTCTTGGCGTTTGGGATTTGATAATATTAGGCATTGGTGCAATTATCGGAAGCGGAATTTTCGCTATAGTCGGTATTGCAGCTGCCGGCGGTCCGGAAAGCGTTGGCGCAGGGCCTGCATTAACGGTATCAATGGTTCTGGCCGCTGTGTGTTGTGTGTTTTCAGCGCTTTGTTACAGTGAATTTGCGACAATGATTCCAGTGTCGGGCGGCGCTTATATTTATACATTTGCTACACTTGGTGAATTTGCCGCATGGATGGTTGGCTGGGTTTTGATGCTTGAATATGCAATCGGATTTATTGCGGTTGCATGTGCCTGGTCAAATCACTTTATACAATTCCTGCAGGGTTTTTCAAAATATCTTCCGGCATGGATTGCAAATCCTCCGGTTTATTTGGTTAATGATGTTAAATCAGCAACAAAAATTCTTTTAGACAGCGGTGTTGACCCTCATTCGGTTATTCCCACAATATTTGGCATGCCGATTTGTATAAACATTCCTGCAATTGCGATAATTCTTGCAATGACACTGGTTTTGATACGCGGAACAAAAGATTCAACAAAAATGGCAGCTGTAATGGTTGCTGTTAAAATCGGCGTAATAGCATTATTTGTAATTGCCGGAGCATTCTTTATTAAGCCTGAGAATTGGACGCCTTTTGCTCCGAACGGGTTTGAAGGAATTTTCATGGGCGCGTTTATAATTTTCTTTGCATATATCGGCTTTGATGCTCTTGCAACTGCGGCCGAGGAATGTAAAAACCCACAAAAAGATTTGCCGATTGGTATTATCGGTTCTTTAATAATTACAACAATTGTTTACGTGCTTGTTGCGCTTGTAATGACCGGTATGCAGGCAACACAGGGTGTAGTTCCTGCAGGATTTTTGAAGGCTCCGATGGCTTATGCAATGACAACAATTGCTCACCAAAATTGGGCGGCAGGATTAATTTCAATCGGCTCTCTTGCAGGTTTAACCTCTGTACTTCTGGTGTTGCAGATGGCTGCAACAAGAATTCTGTATGCGATGAGCCGTGATAATTTTATTTCAAAAAGATTTCAGAAATTACATCCGAAATTCCACACCCCGCATGTTTTGACATGGACAGTTGCTTTGCTTTCAGTTGTCGGTGTGCTTACACTTGATTTGAATGTCGCAGCAGAACTCTGCAACTTTGGAACATTCACCTCATTTATTATTGTATGTGTTGCAGTCTTGATTCTGCGTAAAACAGATCCTGACAGACCGCGTCCATTTAAGGTGCCTTTTGCGCCGGTAACTCCGATTCTCGGAATTCTTTGCTGCGGCGGTTTGATGGTATATTCAATGAAGTTTTTAACAACTTCAGCACTTCTTTTCCCGCTTTGGCTCGGGATTGGAGCCTTCATATACTTCTTTTACGGATATAGAAAAAATCGTTATAAAGAAAACGAAATTCATAAAGAAAAAGTTGAACAGCGCCGTCTTGAACTTCAAAAATAGTTAAGCGGCAGTTGTCTCCGCGGCTCAAAAGCCTGCCGAATTTATAAGATAGTAAAATTGGAAAAAGAAAATGATTAAAAATATAATTACAAACGCATTAAAGAAAAAAAGCCCTGACGAACTTATTGCAACAAGCAAAAAGTCAGAATTGAAAAAGACCTTGAATGTTTTCGATTTAATTGTAATCGGAATTGGCGCAGTTGTCGGCACCGGAATTTTCACGATTGTAGGAAGCGCAATTCAGGGCGGTCCTGAAGGTGTTGGTGCAGGTCCGGCAATTATAATTTCAATGATTTTGGCAGTTATTGCCTGTATTTTTTCAGCGCTCTGTTATAGTGAAATAGCTGCGATGATTCCGGTTGCAGGAAGTGCTTACACATATACATATGCAACAATGGGTGAATTTATGGCGTGGATGGTCGGCTGGATTTTGATGCTGGAATATGCAATCGGAAATATAACGGTTGCAAGCGCATGGACCGGATATTTTACACAGCTTTTAAAAGGTTTTAAACATATTCTTCCGGATTTTATTGTTCAATTCCCGATTTGGCTGAGAATGGATTACCGTTCTATTGCTGCAATTTGCGACAAATATGGCATGGATATTCACGATAAAATCCCTTATCTTTTCGGACATATACCAGTTGCAATGAATTTGCCGGCAATGGCAATTGTGCTTGTTCTGACAATGCTTTTAATTAAAGGCGTGAAAGAATCCACAAGATTTGCAAGTATCATGGTCGGCGTAAATCTGTTAATCATAACTTCTTTTATTCTGGTGGGAGCATTTTATGTCAAGCCTGAAAACTGGGTGCCATTTGCGCCGAATGGCTTTAGCGGCGTGTTTATGGGGGCGTTTTTGATTTTCTTTGCATATATCGGATTTGACGCAATCTCAACAACCGCCGAAGAAACCGAAAATCCACAGCGTGATTTGCCGATTGGAATTTTGGGTACTTTGTTCATATGTACTGTTTTATATATAGGTGTTGCGCTTGTTTTAACCGGAACAGTTCCGTTCGGGCATATTGATACTCAGGCTCCGATTGCGCATGCTATGAGATTTATAGGAAAAGATTGGTTTGCAGGATTAATTTCAGTCGGCGCACTTTGCGGGTTAACATCAGTCTTATTAATTTATCAGCTTGGTACAACGCGTATTTTATATGCAATGAGCCGTGACAGGTTTTTGCCTAAATCTTTAAGATTAATCCACAAAAAGTTCAGGACTCCGCACGTTTTGACCTGGATAAGCGGGATTATAGTAATTTTGTGTTCACTGTTTATGGATTTGAACATTTCGGCTGAACTTTGTAATTTTGGTACGTTTACATCGTTTATTGTTATATGTATTGCAGTATTAATTCTTAGAAAAACAGATCCTGACAGACCGCGTCCGTTCAAAGTTCCATTTTCTCCGGTATTTCCGGTGCTTGGTATTATTACATGCGGCGGGCTGATGGTTTATTCAATGAAATTTTTGACAACATCATCTTTATACTTCCCGTTGTGGCTTTTAATTGGTCTTGCAATTTATGCAGGCTACGGCTATGAACAGAAAAGACTTGAAGAAAAACAAAAAGCTCAAAGAGTTATAAAACAACCTAAAGTTGAAGTGTAATATTGAAACAAATACAAATTGAAGACAGGCTGAAAATGTTAATTAATTTAAAGGAGTGCTAGTATGAAAAAGCAAACTATGATTGGATTTCCAGGGGGGGGGGGCACCCGCAGAATACGCTCCTGAATGGTTTTGAAATAAATCCGTTGTTAAAAGCTCAAAAATATGATGATATGACAAATATATTATGTTTTAAGAAAATGAGCTTAATGACAAGATTTATAGGTGAAGTGCGGAGTTTTACACATTGCACGATAACGAATAAGAAAAAATATGCATTTACAATGGCGGAAGTCCTGATTACTTTGGGTATTATAGGAATAGTAGCTGCGATTACTCTGCCATCTGTAATTGGTAAATACCAGAAAAAAGTTACTGCAGAAAAATTAAAAAAGTTTTATTCTGTGATTACAAATGCTGCAAATCTTTCTGAGTATGAAAACGGTGATATGTATTATTGGGATTTTCCAAAAC
Organism: uncultured bacterium; assembly: GCA_900551915.1. Classification (GTDB taxonomy): domain Bacteria; phylum Cyanobacteriota; class Vampirovibrionia; order Gastranaerophilales; family Gastranaerophilaceae; genus Scatenecus; species Scatenecus faecavium. Next base: position 40,805 of record URXT01000009.1, on the reverse strand, counting down.
AACCTTACTCTGATGATACAATTAAGTTTTTTAGAAAATATTACTTACCATACTTAAAAGATGCAAAAGAGTGTAATACAAGCAACTGTTTTACTCAGGAAAATTATAGAGTAAGGCAATTAAACGGGAATTCAGCATCAAATTTATATCAAAATAATTATCTGGTAAAGACAAATGATGGTATGTATATATTTTTACATTCAAATTCGCCAAATAAGTATTTCTGGATGTATGTAGATATAAACGGACATCAAAAGCCAAATCAAATCGGATATGATGTTTTTGTATTCGATATTTATGGATATCCGAATATTAATAATCGTAAAAATTATAGAATAAAATTTTGGGGACATTATTTAAAAGATGAAGAACTTGTAAAACCTACAAATTATGGTTGTATTAAAACCTCTCCAGAATATTCGGGTTTTAATTGCGGTGAATTAATAATGCGTAATGGGTGGGAAATCCCTTATAATTATCCTTGGTAAACAATTATTAAATTATCCTCTAAGTTATTGAAAATAAAATTTGAGCAAATAGAATAAGTGTAGGAGTAACGCATATTCCGTAGTGCGTTAAAGTTATTACATAGCCAGTGTCGTGTTTTTATTATGTAAACTTTAAATATTAAGAGGGTTAAATAAATAATTTACTGCTCGGTGATGTGAAAATCGTCACCGAGTTCGTTTTCCAAACTTTTAATGATTTCGGAAAGCGGCATTTCGAGAGCTTCTGCAATTCTCCAGAGCATTGATAGTTTTGGGTCAATGAGGCCGTGTTCAATTCTGGATAAATTTCCTGGATCGAGCTCATATTCATAACAAAACTGTAATCTTGACTTATGCAACTTAATGTTTGATTTCGTGCGAAGTTTGTTAATTAATTCTCCATATTTTTTACTTAGTTGTAAAGTTTTATTGCTTTTGTATTGCATACATACATAATAATAAGACTTCATGTTATGATTGTGTATGTATACACAAAAGAGGGATGTAAATGAAAAAAGCTCTTACATTGGCAGAAGTTTTGATAACTCTGGGAATTATAGGAATAGTAGCCGCAATGACATTGCCAGGTGTTTTTAGAGATATTCGTAATAAAGAACTGGAAAGTCGTTTCAAAAAATCATATTCAATGCTATCTTCTTCAATTCAACTTATTATTGAACAAGAATATGGTGGAGTTGCATCATTGGAGCAAAAACAGTATGCTGAATTCGGAAAGTTGTTAAAATCATATATAGGAACCTCAAAAACAGTGGGTGTTGGACGCTGGGGCACTTCGGAAATTTCGTCTTGGTTAAAGCAAACATATAAAAATTTTGGTGGTGGAGCTACTAATGGGATTTTTAATGACTACGCCTTTTATACTTCCGATGGCAGCGCTACGGTATTTTTGGACACTGGTCATGGGTTAAAATTCCCTGAAATCTTTATCGCAATTGATATTAATAGTGTTGACAATAAGCCTAATAAGTATGGATATGATTTTTTCGGATTTTATTTAGATAAAAAAGGACAGCTTTTGCCTTTTGGTGAACCAAACAGCTATGTATCAGAAACCAAAGGTTGTATACCCGGAAATTCTGCTTATTCTAACAACGGTCTTGGTTGTACAATTAAAGCTCTTACAGACAAAGATTATTTCAAAAATCTGCCCAGATAGACGATATTTAATAATTCTTAAATTATCCTTAAAACCCTTGAGTTTTAAGCTTTAGCGCATATAATTAAAAGTATGGAGAACGCATTTTCCGTTTGCGTTTTAGTTTTTAAAGCATGCCGAAGTTACAAATAAATTTTATATATCAATGAGGGTTAAAAATGATTAAATTGAATTACAAAAATGCTGATGCTCAAGTTGTTGGAGAGGAGAACGGGCTTCACTTAGAGCAGGAATTTAACGAGTATAAAGATAAAATCGTCAGCATAATTGCAGATTTAAACAAACGTAAGGATAAAAACGGACAATGGCTTCAATGGATGAATCTGGGCTATAACGAAGAAACTCTCTGGTATGTAAAAGAATATGCAGCAATGGTTAAGGGACGTTTTGACAATATTCTTGTGCTCGGGATTGGCGGGTCTGCTTTGGGTGGAATTGCGGTTACAGAAGCACTTTTAAAGCCTTATTGGAATTTGTTGTCTGAAGAACAAAGAAATGGCATGCCAAGGATTTTCTTTCTTGATAATATTGATCCTGACACTATGAATGGTCTTTTTAATGCATTGGATTTGAACAAAACACTCGTAAATGTTATTACAAAATCCGGCGATACTGCTGAAACCATGTCACAATTTATGATTGTGAAAGACCGCCTTGAAAAAGAACTCGGAGATAAATATCGTTATAATATTGTTGCTACAACTGATAGTAAAACAGGAATTTTAAGACAGATTTCCGAACAAGAAGGTTACAAAACCTTTGTTGTGCCTGATGATGTCGGCGGACGCTTTTCAGTTTTCTCTGCTGTGGGACTGCTGCCGTTTGCGCTTGTCGGGATTGATGTTGATGAAATCGTAAACGGTATTAAGGACATGGACTTGGCGCTTAAAAATACTGATATTCACGAAAATATAGCAGCACAAAATGCTTTAATTCATTACTTATTAGATAAAAAGAAAGGTAAAAATATTTCAGTTATGATGCCATATTCAAGCCGCTTGAAGCACGTAGCTGACTGGTATGTTCAGCTTTGGGCAGAATCTCTGGGAAAAAATAAAGATAAAGACGGAGGCGATGTAAACATCGGCCCGACTCCTGTAAAAGCTCTCGGGGCAACTGACCAGCATTCTCAAATACAGCTTTACAACGAAGGTCCGAATGATAAAATTATCAACTTCATTCGTGTTGAAAACTTTGATACAACACTTGAAATTCCTAATATTTTTGAATACACAGGAATAGGATACCTTGGCGGAAAATCAATAAACCAGCTTATCAATGCCGAAGCTGATTCAACAAGAGTTGCGCTTGCAGATTATGGAAGACCGACCGTTACTATTTCTATTGAAAAAGTAGACGGTTACAATATAGGCCAGCTTCTTTATATGCTGGAGGTTCAAACAGCTATTGCCGGTGAATTGTATAATATTAATGCTTTTAATCAACCCGGAGTTGAACAAGCAAAAAATTATACATACGCGCTAATGGGCAGAGCCGGCTATGAAGACAGCGCGCAAACTCTCCAGACAAAAATGGCTGCTGCTGTCTAATTAATAAATTTATTAGTATTATATAAAGGCTTGAAAATTTTCAAGTCTTTATTATATTATTTAAAGAGGGATATTTATAAAACTTTAATGAAAATTTTAAGCAGAAAAATATTGTCACTGATTATAATTACTTTTGTCCTAATATTTTCAAAAAATACAGGATTAAATAGTAATATGGCTTTTGCTGACACAACTTTAAAAACAGGAATCTCATTAATTGAAAATGTCCCCTCAGGATTGTTCGGAACCTGGCGCGTTGCAGCAGTTTTGAAAACAACAGACAGCCCGGAGGTTTTCCGTTCCAAAAGTGCGGATTTGTGGAACTTATCACGGAATGAAAACGTCATGAATTTAACAAATCCTTTTACAGGCGCATCTGCAGATTTGTCGGTTGAATTTGTAAAAGGTAACGTGATAAGATTCACAAAAGAAGGGGTGTCAGACAATAAAAAGTTGACGGATACTGTTGAATTGAAGCTTAATGGCAATAAATTTACCGGTGTTAACCGTTTGACTTTGCAAACTATTTCTCCGGCCGGCGGAGTGGTTATAAAAACTCAAAATGCAGAATACGTGCTTGTTGGAGAAAAGATTTCAGGAATGAGTGTATTGGAAAAATGAGGATAAATTATGCAAAGTTATGAATTTGATACAGTTATTTTAGGCGGCGGTCCGGCTGGATTGAGCGCAGGGATATATGCAAGCCGCGGAGCGGTTTCCACCGCAATTCTGGATGTTTCAATGATGGGCGGACAGCCGTCAAATTATTTGGAACTTGAAAATTATCCGGGATTTCCTATTATAGGCGGATATGATTTGATGGAGAAGTTTGAAGAACATGCAGATAAGTTTGGTGTTCAAAAATTCCCGATGCAGGAAATTGAAAGCTTGGATTTAAAATCTACTCCGAAAGTTATTCTGACTAAAGAAGCAGAATTCAAGGCTAAAACAGTAATTATAGCCTGCGGTGCACAGCCAATGAAATTAGGTGTTCCCGGAGAGGCTGAATTTGTCGGGCGCGGCGTAAGTTACTGTGCTGTTTGCGACGGTGCTTTTTACAAGGATAAAGTTGTCGCAGTTGTTGGCGGCGGAAATGCAGCGGTTGAAGAAGCTATGTATTTGACAAAATTCGCAAACAAAGTTTATGTTATTCACCGCCGCAATGAACTTCGTGCAGACAAAATCGTTCAGGAACGCGCATTCAAGAATGAAAAAATTGAATTTATCTGGGACAGCGTTGTAAAAGAGATAAAAGGCGACGATTTGGTTCACACAGCAGTTCTTGAGAATGTAAAATCTGGTGAACGTTCAAATTTACAGGTAAATGGTGTTTTCCCTTATATTGGAATGGTTCCGAATATTGAAGGTATTTCAGGACAGGTTGAACAGGATGCAGGCGGGTTTATTATTACTGATGAGACAATGAAAACTTCAATTGACGGAGTTTACGCAGTTGGTGATGTTCGTAAAACCCCTTTGAGACAGGTTATTACAGCGGCATCAGACGGTGCAGTCGGAGCGGTTTATGCGGTTAAGTATATCGAAAGTTTGAAAGACGTTCCGCAAGCTGTTTAAGATTAAATTTACGCGGAAAACATAAAAGAGCCGAAAGGCTCTTTTTTATTGTAAAACTTTATTAACAAAACCGCAAAATTTGTTCTTGAGAGGACTTAGAGTTCTTGTATACAAGATAGGAGTTTCAAAATGAACATTAATTCAAATTTTACCTCAATTCAAGCTCAAAGTTACAACAAAAAAGCTGCAACACCAGCATTTGGTCAAAAATACCCTTTTGGCGATATTATGACAATTATGTCGGGAGCATTTGCACATAATATGGATTCGGTTGATAAAACAGTTGCTGATATTTTAGGCAAAAAAGTTGGCAGCACAATGGAAAAAACTTGTGATTATTTTCAGGCAAAGAAGATTTTAAGCAAAAAGTATCCTGAATTGCAAGAAGCTGCAAATTCATTTTATAACGCATTAAGTGCTAAAAATCCAAACCATTTATCTATTAATAAAGACGATGCTGCACTTATTGTTGCAAAAGAAGCTGAAAAATTCGGCAGCAAATTTATTGATATTGAAATTTAAAAAACATATATAGAATGAATTAAATAAAAAGCCGGATAAAACCGGCTTTTTGCATGAAAAATTTTCAATATTAAGCAAAAAAAAGTTGCCTGAAATAGGCAACATTAAATAAACACGAGGATATTAAGAGAGAGAGTATAAAAAATCTTTTTCTTTAAATTCGTCCTATGTTAGAACATCTTTTATATTTTCTTTATTGTTTTACCAATTGTAATTTTTGATTTCCCTTACATTTATATAAAGTATTTTTGACTCTCAAAATTGACTTTTCTTTTTCATTTTGTTACAAGGTTGTAACAAATCCTATAAATGGTTGTATTTTTTGTAAAGTTATTGTCATATGCTTACAAAAATGGTATAATATCAACCAAGAAGAATTGAGAGGAATAATAGTGGAAAGCAGTTTTGATATAGTCGCATTTTTGGAAAGAGCTGTTGCAATTGGAGCTTCAGATATTCATCTCGCGGTAAATGAATACCCTGCAATAAGAAAAGATGGTAAAATTATAAAGATTAACATGCCAATGTTAACGGAAACTGATATTGATGAAGCTCTTAGCGCAATTCTTCCTGCAAGTGTAAATAATAATCATCTTGATAGTGTCTATGATTTGGACTTTGCGTACGAAATCCTCGGTTGTTCACGTTTCCGTGTGAATTTAAGCAGACAGCTTGGTAGATATTCACTTGTCATAAGAACTATTCCTTATGAAATTAAAAATGTAGCTGAATTGCATCTTCCAAAAGCTATTGAACAATTTTCAAATCAGAATAACGGTCTTGTTCTTATTACAGGCCCGACTGGAAGTGGTAAGTCAACTACTATTGCCGCGTTGATTGACTATATCAACCTCAATTATCCTAAACATATTATTACAATTGAAGACCCTGTTGAATTTATTTTCAGCAACCGCAAGTCAATAGTTTCCCAGCGCCAAATAGGAATTGATACTCCATCATTTCCGGATGGTATTAAATATGCTTTAAGACAAGACCCCGATGTTATATTTATCGGTGAAATCCGTGACAGAGAAACCATTGTGAGTGCACTGAAAGCTGCTGAAACCGGTCACCTTGTCTTTGCAACAATCCATACTAACGATGCTGTTCAGACCGTAAACAGAATTGTAAATATGTTTGAACCGTCTGACAGACAATTTGTTCGGGCTCAAATTGCCCAAATTCTTAGAGGTACAATTTCTCAAAGGCTCGTTCCGCTTCAGGATTCAATGGGCAGACGTCCAGCTTGCGAACTTCTGGTTGTGACTTCTACTGTCAAAGACTTCATTGAAAAAGATAAACTTGAAGAGGTTTATGACCTTGTTAAAAAAGGCTCTTTCAACAACATGATTACAATGAACATGTCTTTGTATTCTTTATATACTGAAGGTTTTGTTACAGAAGAGACTGCATTGGAATATTCTGATGATAAAAATGAACTCAGACAGATGTTCCGCGGAGTATTCCAGGGAACAGCTCCCGGAAACAGGGATAAACAATAGAATGAATAATTTTGTAACAGATGCCATTAATCTTAAGTCTTATAACTTAAGTGAGGCTGATAAAATTATTGTTATGTATTCTCGCGAGAAAGGTCTTATCCGCGGTGTTGCAAAAGGTGTAAAAAAGCCGAAAAGCAAACTTGGCGCCCGCATGGATTTGCTTGTTGCAAATAAACTTATGCTTTATAAGGGTAAGAATTTAGATACTATTTGCCAGGCTGAGGCTTTGAATACTTTCACCAAAACGCGGCAGAATATGGATAAAATCTTCTACTCTCTTTATATAAGCGAGGTTGTGACAAATTTTGGTGTTGAAGATGACCCGTGTTCAAATGAAATTTTTGAACTGCTTTATCAGACTCTGGACTGTATTGCAAAATCCTCCGGCAAGATAGAAGTTATGATTGCTGTTTTGAAATTTCAGCTTAAAATGATGGCTTTGTCCGGTTTGGGCATTGAGCTGAACACTTGCCTAAAATGCGGATGCGAAATTAAAAATGACAATATGTATTTTTCATCCAATCGTGGTGGAGTTGTTTGCAAAAACTGCAGTGATATTTCTGCGGGTTATGTACTTATGCACAGTAAAATAAGAGATTTTCTTAAAGAATTGGAGATAACAGACTTTTTTGACCACAGTTCTTATGAAGAAAAGGCAACAGAAAAGATTTGTACTGTTTGCTTTGAACTTTTGAAGGGCTACATTAATCTTCATTCTCCACGCAGGTTTAATTCAACTGAAATTCTGCAAGAAATAAGTTAGAGAATTTATCTGCTTAAAGATTTGTTTCTTGACTGGGAATTGGCTAAACGCGGGAAGCTGTCTTTGAATAAAGAAAATTCGCCGCAAGAATAGCTTACCGGCTGATGAATATGTTTTTCTGCTGCATTAACTTATAGTTGATGAGCAACAGGAGAAAAAAATGAAGAGAATTGTATTATTACTGGTATTACTCTTAATCAGTTCAAACGCATATACAGAAGCAAGAGTTATCAGAACTTATCGGCCAATTCCATACAACAGAGGATTTAATCCTTTTGTGCGGCCGTCTTCGTCGTATTTTGGTGTAGGCCGATATAATTTCAATAACGGGTATTACGGCAATTACTACAACAGATATAGCAACTACAATAATAATTGGAGGAATAGCCGTTATTATTATCCTACACGCTATTATAACAACAATTATCCGAGGCCGACTTATAACAATTACTATAGACCTCAGAATGTAAATGCTTTTGACAAGTTTCATAATCTAAACAGATCGATTCACCGTTATAACTCTTCACCAACAAGAGTTTACAGGCTTAATCGTTCTGATATTGCAAGTAATATAAAACCAGTGTCTTATACAACTAATGCGAACCAAAAAGACCCCAGGCTTTCTCTTGTGGAGAAAAATATATATGGCAAATCTTTTGACCATCAAGAGATAAATCTACGCCTTAACAGGCTTGAAAAATCAATGTTTAATAAAACTTACCCTTCTCTTAGTAATGAAGAAAGAATTGAAAATCTTTTTGTAAATTATAATAAAGAGCTTCAAAATGCAATTCCACAAGAATTGTCTGAACTTGAAAAAAATGTTTTTAAAAAGACTTACGAAAAAGAAGATGACTTGAGCAGGGTTTCCCGCCTTGAAGCCCAGGTTCTCGGCGCAATCCAGCAGGGAAATCTAAATAAGCGCGTAGATGTATTAAAAGATGCAATAGCTTCTTCACAATATTCTTCTCCATACGGAACCTGCTATGGAGGCTACATGCCTCCAATGAATACCAATAAAGGTATAAAAAATACTCTAAGCCGTCTGGGCGATATGTTCGGTATGGGCTGCCCGACCGGCTTTTCCCCGCAAATTCCTCCGTATGATACTTATCATTTTGACATGCAAGATGGCGGAAATTCAGAGTTTTACAGAGACAATTACGGTTATTACTATAATAATACCAACCGCGCTACAGGTACCGGAATCCAAATTCTTGACTAAAAGAAAATTTTCATTAAATTAATATCATACAAATAGATGTTTGCTACACTTTTAAAATAAAAGATAATCATATTAAGAAAGTGTAGCAAATGCCTTTTAGATACCGACTGCAAAAAGTACTTGACTTCAGAATCCGAAAAAAAGAAGAACAGCTTATGGTTGTTCAAAAGGCTCAGCAAGAAGTATTTATTGCAGAAGAAAATATCCGGAAAAATAACGAAGAAATCCGTCAAACGCAGATAAATATGCGTCAGGCTGACCCGATGATGTATGAGACCTACGACAATTATCTTATATTCCTTTGGGACAAGGCGGAAAAGCTTGAACAGATTCGTGCGGAAGCACAAAAAGTTCTGGATATGGAAAAGGCAAAACTCGTAAAACTGGAACAGGCTGTAAAGGTTTTGGAAAAACACAAAGAGAAGAACCGCGAGGCCTATCTGGAGGAAGAGAAAAAAGCAGAATTAAAACAATTTTCAGAACTCGGAGTCCAGAGATTCTTCAACCAGTCAAAAGAACGGCAGGAAGAAGAAGACCGGGAAATTCTAAAACAGTTGGAACAACTGGAGGAAGGTTTATAAAATGAATATTGATACATCAAGCTTAACGCAAAATAACGAGATGGCAAATTATCTGGCCTCCTCCCAAACTTTCAGGACGAACACAGGTAATACTGCTTTTAAATCCCAGTTTAATTCTTTGTCTGAGGTGTCTGAGACAAAAACAACCCAGCCTTCTTCTGAAAAATCAGAAACGAAAACAGAGAAAGCTGATGAAACTAAATCAAAAGAAACCTCTCCTAAAGAGGAGGAAACAAAAGTTTCTGCAAAAAACGAAGAAAAGGCTGAAAAAACCGAACAGAAGCAAGAGAATACAGTAAAAGAAGAAACTAAAGAACAGCAAGGCCAGCAAAATGCCAATCAGCAAAACAGCCAGCAGCACAATCAAGAAAATCAGCTTTTATCAGAGGAAATCGCACAGATGTTGAAAATTAATGCTGCATCAAAATTGGGTGATGTAAATTCTATTCAGAATTTGACTTTTACCTCTGAAATAAGCAAAGACGTTTATACAGGCAAACCGGCATTAGATTACAGTACAATATCAATGAGCGATGATGACGCGCAGTTTTTTGTAAACCTTGTGACAAAGACTGATATGTCAATGCAAAGCATCGCATCTGAATTTCAAAAGTCGCTTGATGTTTCAAAAGTTCAAAATGTTCATAAAACTGCTAAAGTTTCATCTGCCCTGATGGAAGCCTTATCAGAATCGATGAAAACCAATAAAGCTTTCAGAATAGATTTTGATAAAGATGTTTCTGTTGTTATGCGGGTTGATAAAAATGGAAATCTTAATGCAAACTTCATTCCCGGAGACAAAGCTGTGGAAGCCTATTTGAGAAATAATATCTCTTACCTTAAGCAGCGATTTGACGAGCAGGATTTGCCATATAATGAATTAACCTACAGCAGGCATCGCAACCAAGAGCAGAATGAAAAACGCAACAACAAGGAGAAAGACAATGAATGATTCCTACACAACCGCGCTAAATACCCAGAAATCAACGCAAAACTGGATGGATGTTATTGCGCATAACATGACAAATATTTATACGCCGGGTTTCAGAGAACAGCAGGTAAATTTCAAAACCTTTCTCGGCGGAGCAATAGCCGATGACTATGATAAAAAAACAGGTCAGGGAAAATCAACTCCTGGTACCTCAAATGATAACCTGTTTCTTGAAGGCAAAGGCTTTTTCTTAACAAAAACTGCAGAAGGCAAAAGTGTTTATACTCGTTTAGGTGAGTTTAAATTTGACGGCGAGGGAGTTTACAGAGCTAAAAACGGTAATACTGTCCAGGGCTACATTTTGAATGACAAAGGCGAGATTATGCAAGGTACAAAATCCGTATCTCAGGATTTGTATGAGCAAACTGCTTTGAAAGGCGGTTCGCTTGACATTCCGACAACAAATATCAAAATGTGGATTGACCCTGCTAATGGCAAGTATCTTGGCAAGTACGACGATTACGAAATAAAAGAAGACGGAACAATTTACGGAAAAGCTGACGGAGGCAAAAGAACCGTTCCGCTCTATCGTGTGACAACACGTAATTTCCATAATGCAGCAGCTTTGTATGAAATTAAGGAAGGCTATTTTATTGAAACGGAAGCCTCCGGCAAACCGCTTCTTGGGGTAGGTCAAATACGTTCAGGACTTTTGGAAATGTCAAATGCTGACTTTAAAGGTAATATTTCGTATTTCCAGATGGCGAAACTTCAGATGGAAATTTCAAATAAACTTGTTTCTACAAATAAAGAGCTCTTAGAAGAAGCTTTGAGACTTGTTGGAAACTAATTTTTCAATATACTAATAAATTAAACTCCATTTTACAAAGGAACTTTATTTCTAAGTTCCTTTTGCTTTATTTAGGTGTTTTTAAAAGGGTTTCTTGTATTTGTTCAAGTATTTTTATTATTTCTTCTGACAAATCCTCTTTGCCTGAAATATTAATTTTCACCAGATTCGCAAACTCTGATTTTTTAAACTCATGAAGGCCTCGATGCTTGAAAATCTCTTCAAGCTTTTTGACTGTAGGAAGGTTTTCCTCCAAAATGTTTAAATCCACAAGAGAAATATTTTCAAAAGCATAATTTAAGGTTCTTTCAAGTAAATTTCGCGTCAGCAAATCCTCAAACTCTCCGCAATTCAATATGTAAACTCTATCGCAAGAACGTAATTTTGAATTAATTAAATTAAGATTTTCTGAAGCATCTTTATCCAAAAGCACAAATATCGGCAGTTTTAGTATTTCTGACAATTGGTAATATGTTTTTACAACCTGATTTTTGCCGCCTGCTGAAATTATATGAATACCTTTTTTCTCAAAATCTTCCCCGTAAATCCGCGCAAATTCAGGCAACAGTGTTTCTTCAGTTATTCCTTCGCAAATAATAACTTTTTCTACCGGAAAATGAAGTGACTTTTCTTCGCGTAAAGAAATTATTTCACCGGTTGAATTTAATTCTTTTAGCCAGAGAAGATTTTTAACTTCATTTTCTGATAAAAGTGTTAAAAACCCTTTGTAATTAATTCTATTTTTGAGTAATTGCTCTGTTTCAGGACTGATTACGAAAACAGATTTTTCATAATCATAAAGTCTCTGGTTTATAAGTAAATCCCCGTCAGACTTGATATTTAGCGTTTCCAGAGAGAAATTAATAATTTTTTCTGCCAGTTCTCTTAAAATCGAATAATCAAGTTCATCGAGTTCTGATTTTTTGAACTTCGGAGCAATCAAATTGTTTGTGATAATATCTTTAAAAACCCTCAAATACTTGGTTTCTGTGTTTTTAAACCTTGTGAGTCTGTCAATTGAAATTTTAAGCTGGTCTATTGTGAGCGGTTTTATTTTAATCTTTTCCAATATTTCCTCATTGTTACATTTGTTAACTATTTTCTTTCTCCACTGGCAATTTTTTTGAGTTATTGTTGTTTATATAAATAAGTGGAGTGAAAATAGTGTATTCAGTAGGTGTAAATTCTCGACAATATAATTATAACACAACAGAGCGTGTTAAGACTTCAGCGGTGAAAAAAACTTCCGCTCAGCCGGAGGGTGCTTCTTGTTCTTATGTTTCAAATCCTATAATTAATACAATTCCGTTTAATCCCTCCTTTACTGCTTCTGCGCTTCGAACCAGAATGAACAGTCAGGAGGAAAAGAATAAATATAATACAATTCTTTCAAATCTTGATAAAACCTCTAAAAAACAGATGAAGGAACTTTTAAAATCTGGCATTCTGTTAAATTCGAATTCTAATGACAAATCTACAGTGCTTGATAACTTATATAAAATCGCAACAAAAGAACGCGCAAACGGACTTCCTAAAGAGATTATTCTTAAAGATACAATAACTACGCTTGCAGATCCGCATGTTATAACCCAGCAATTTGGCGATATACCCAAAGAAATGAAAAGCGAACTAATCGATACTTACATGTCTGACCATAAAATGGATAAGGATAAACTTATTCCGCGAAAACTTGCACAGCTTGATATTGATGTTGAACATTCGGGAACCTGTGTTGCTTCAAGTATTGAATTTAATCTTGCAAAGAAAATGCCTTCTGAATTTGCCAGATTTGTTGAAGGCATAACTTCACCCAGAATGGCCGTTGATAAAACAATCCAGCTTAAAAACCTTACTGATAACACTCTTGACTCAATCTGGCTTTTAAATGCTTTTGAAGTTCCTTATAAAATGGATGATTTTAATCAGGCTCATTTAACCTTTGCACCTGATAAAAATGCATATATCAGAGCAAAAATCCAGGTTGCAAACCGTGACGGAAATGAGCGGTCTGTTGTAGATGCTTTAATGCAGGGAACCTTAATGCAAATTGGGTCTCAACAGACTTATGATTCTCTGAGCGACAAGCGCAAAGGAAAATTTAACCAAAATGACAAAGGCTTGATTGAATTTGAAAAAACATTTACAGAGTCAGTAGTAGAAGATAAAAACAAGATTTCAGTAACATACCAGACCGTAGACGATAACGCAAGATTGATTGGCTATGAGACAGATTTTGATACTATGAAACGCCAGATTTCTGATGCCTTGAAGCTTGGTGAAAACGTTATTATCGGATATACACAAATTAATCCTGACAACGAAATCATTAACGGTCATGAAATAACAATAATCGGTGAAAAGTATGATAAAGACGGAAAATTAATTTATATCTGCAATGACACAGATGATGACATTCCAAATGCGGTAGAATACAGTGCAGAATATTTACTTCCTAAAATTCACCATGCCGGCCTGCCTCAGGAGGTTGTGAAAGACGATGTAAAACTTGTAGAAAATTGGGTTGAAGGTTTTAACAGCTTTAACCAGATGCGAAAAAAAGCCGCAGAGCAGCAAAATGAAAAGAATGCCGCTTAAAGCTTTGTAACAAAAACTTTAAATAAAAGCAATTTTTATTTTGACAAACGTTTAAACTATCAGAAAACAGGTTAGTGAAATGAATAATTACAACATATATCCAAAAATAAATTTCTTAAGTCAGCATTTGTCAAAGTCTCAGCAAATGCCTCAGGCAGATTCAGACAAAAAGAAGCAGGCTCCGATAAAAACAAGCATTTTTTATATGAACGATATTCATGGGCAAAATATTAGAATGGAACGTTTAGTGAATGCTGTAAATCAATTTGACAGTTTTACACCTGAGGGAACTGATAAAATGAAATTCGCATCTGGGGATATAATGCTAGGTGAAGATGAAAAACAAATTAAAGTTGCTAATAACTTTTTAAATTTGGCAGGAATCATGGCTACAGTTATGGGAAATCATGAATGTGATATGCCTACAGAACAATTTGCTAAATTGATTGCAGATAAGAAATATAAATTTTTAGGATTAAATATAAATCCGTCTAAAGACAACCCAATCAGTAAATGTATAGAAAAATCTTATATTCAAGAAATTAACGGACACAAATACGGTATTATAGGATTAGTACCACATGATTTGGCACTTCATGTGAAGTTACAGGAACATCTTCCCGATTTGCATATAGAATCTGATTTTAATAAAACAATCGAGGCTGTTCAAAATGAAGTTGACAAGTTTAAAAAACAAGGGATAAATAAAATTATTGTACTTTCTCATTCCGGATATAAGCAGGAAGTTAAACTAGCTAAACAAGTTAAAGGCATTGATATTATTCTTGGTGCCCATACACACAACTTGCTTGAAGGTATTGAAGAAAATAAAAATTTGTTCTATTCGCCTTCAGGTGAACCTGTCGTAATTACTCAGGCAGGACGTGATGGTAAGAACTTCGGTGTTTTAAATGTAGAATTTAATGATGATGGTGTTATAACAAAAGCACAAAACAACATAGGCAAAACTGAAGCTTACGGCAGAAGCATGATTGCACGAAAAGAATTTGAAAATGTTTTAGGAAAAGCTGAGGTTGTTGGAAAAATAGCCTCATGCGAAAAATTTCCTGAAGATATGTATTTACAAGAAAACGCGCATTGTGATTTTATGATAGATGCGATGCGTGATGTTTTAGGTACTGATATAGCTCTTATGAATGCCGCTAACATCCGGGGACAGTTTGAAGCTGGGCGTGTCGATACAAGAGATTTGGCTGTCATATCTCCATTTGCTAATAAAGTTTTAGTTGTAGATTTGCCTGAAGATGAAATTGTACATGCAATCAAGAGACGCGTTGAAAACAGTACAAAATCAACTTCACACAGACCGGGCATTGTACAGGTATCAGGCTTGAAATATTCTTTTAATAATAAAGGTGAACTGTTATCAATGTCATTTATAGATAAGAATAATAATGAAACTCCAATTGATATTAAAAATCCTAGAAAAGATAAATTTTATTCAGTTTCAACTGATGACTTCTGTCTTATTAGCGAAGACGGAGGCTTAGGGTTAGCACACAGATTGAAAGAAGCTAAGAAAATTTTTGACTACGATAAAGATGTTGTTGTAGCTGAATATATTAAAAAACAAACTTCTCCCATCCATATAAAATCAGATGGACGAATTATTAATGTTGATGTTAAAAATACAAAAACAAGTTAATAATCGTATTGTTCCCGTGAATTCAGGTATTCTTTGACAAAGTTAAGCGAGGACTGCACAATACGGGTTACGCGCGAGGGCGAAAGTCCGATTTGTGTCGCAATGTCTTTTACCTGCATGTTTCTGTAAAATCTGTATTCAACAACAGTTCTTTCTTTTGGCGGAAGCTTTGAAATCGCAGCACGAATCATTCTGCCCATTTCGGTAATTTCAGCCTGTTCGTCAGGTGTTGCATGATTGTCTTTCAAAAAGTCAAAAGGCGAATCATTGTCGCTTGCCGCAGCCGCAAGTCCGTCAATAGACAAAACGGTTTCGTAAATGGTTTCACGAACCTTTGCCTTTTGCATATCCATTCCTTCAACTTCTTCTTCGGGGTCAATCTCATCGTCTGCTTTATGTTTTAATGAGTACCATTTGTAACGTATTCTTAATTCGTTCCGGATTGCCCACCTTACAGCAGTGGCAACATAAGCAGAATTATATCTTTCAAGCTGTTCTGGGGTTTTGTTTTTTATTAGAGCCTGGATTGCAATAATCCCGATTGACAAAAGCTCTTCATACTCAACCATATGAGTCGGAATTCTTCTGTGCTCAACCTTTGCCACCTTCTTTACTATATCAATATATTCTTGTAATTTATTTTTTTCCTGCATAATCATGATTATTTTTTATTATTAGGCTCTTTAGTTATTCTACTCTGATTTCTGTTATTTTTCAAGTTGTAAACAAAAAGTAAAATTTCAGCGATTGCTTTGTAAAGTTCCGGCGGAATTTGATGGTTTAAATCTACCATTTTAAACAGTGCTCTTGCGACCGGTGCGTTTTCAATAACGGGGATATTATGCTCGCGCGCAATATTTATAATCTTTTTTGCTATAAGCTCTGTGCCTTTGGCAATCAGCATCGGCGAATCCATTTCTTCAGCTTTGTATTTGAGTGCACAGGCGATATGCGTAGGGTTTGTAACAACAAAATCCGCATCCGGCACCGCGTCCATCATCCCGCGCTGAAGCATTTGCATACGGCGCTGGCGTAGTGCAGCTTTAACATTCGGGTCGCCTTCGGTGTTTTTATATTCGTCTTTAATTTCTTTAAAAGACATTTTCTGGTCTTTTAAGAACTTCCATTTTGTAACGCCGTAGTCGGCGGCTGCAATTACAAGAAAGGCAATGCAGGCTTTGAAAATAAATTCTGTAATAAGCTTCCCGAATTCAATCATGACTGCGAAGTTGTTGTCAATTGCCGCAAGCATAAGAATATTTTCTATGTGCGCCATATAAACTGTCCAGCCTATATAACCCAAAAGCACAACTTTTACGATATTTTTAAAAAGTTCAAACAGGGTTTTAATGGACATGATGTTTTTGAAATATTTTGTCGGATTAAGTTTATCGAGTTTAGGCGCCAGTGGTGCAGTTGCAACAAGCGGCCCAACCTGAATGAAATCTGCTAGAATTGCAACCAGCCAAGCCAAAAACAAGATTGGTCCTATAATTAAAACGGCAGTTTTTACAGTTACAGTAAAAATATATGTTAATCCGATTTTTTCTACATGCGCGTTTGGAATTTGTTCATACAAAAGCGTAAATAATTGTGCAATCTGATCCCATATAAAAGGCGCAAGTCCTACAATTGCAGTAAATAGAATAAGCAGCGAAACTGCAGTTGAAAAATCTTTGGATTTTACAACCTGTCCTTCTTTGCGCGCCTGTTCAAGTTTTCGGGGCGTCGCGTCAAACTGTTTATCTTCATCACCCATAGTTCTTCCTTATATTAATAAATATTATAGCATGGTCAAGATTGTTATAATTGCATATACATTAAAAATTTGGTATAATATAAATGAAAAGATATATAGGAGGATTAAATAACATGAAAAGTGCGACTATGACTGAGTTTTCGGGGGGGGGGGGCTTCCAATAAAACTGTCCTCCAAGGGTTTACTCTTGCCGAAGTCCTTATAACTCTGGGTGTTATTGGTATTGTCGCTGCAATGACTTTGCCTGCACTGATTACGCGTAATCAGAATAAAGCGCTTGAGGCGTCCTTAAAGAAAAATTATGCTGTAATTCAGCACGCGCTTGATATGTATCAAGCAGAACATGGTGAAAGATTAACTCGTAAAATTTTGACGTCACGCGCCGGTGGTGTAACTTTGTACACAGAAATAAAACCCTATTTTAAAATAATTCATGACTGTGGACAAACAGGTTCACAGGCAAAAGGGTGTATTCCATACTATGGTAATCCTGGCAACGATGAGCGTAATTCTAAAACCTACATGACTTTTAATAAAACTCCATTAACACGTTTATCCTTATTTGACGATGGACAATTTATTTTAAATGATGGAAGCCTGATAATGATTGAAAACCCTAATGAAACAAGCGATTTATATATAAGCGTTGATGTAAACGGATATCGTAAAAATCCTAACCGTTGGGGGCATGATCTTTTTACATTCCAGCTAATGGATGATGGAAGACTTTTGCCTATGGGGGCGCCCTATACTAGATTCGCTGTAAAGAGCAGTACCTGTTCTGTCTCATCCGTGAACGAATTTAACGGCGTAGGGTGTACATATTATGCATTAACCGAAAAGGATTATTTCAACAATTTACCAAGGTAAAACCTTTTGTGGTGCATAATTTTTATTGCAAAACGTGTATTGCCGGTTGTAAAGAAATTTACGATGCGATAATTTTTACACCGCTGCTGGTACCGAGCCGTTCTGCGCCGGCTTCAAGCATTTTTAACGCGGTTTCTTTGTCGCGAATTCCGCCTGATGCTTTTACACACAAGCCATGAGGGGAGACAGTTTCATACATTAATTTCACATCTTCAACTTTTGCGCCAACTCCATTTTTTACAAAGCCTGTTGATGTTTTAACAAAATCGGCTTTGGCTTGCACACAAATTTCACAGGCCTTTTTAATCTCGTCTTTGTCAAGCAAATCTGTTTCCAAAATTACTTTTAACGGTTTATCTTTGCAAAAAGCTTTAACTGTTTCAATATCTTTTTTTACAAATTCGTAGTCTTTGTTTTTGAGTGCAGTAACATTTATTACCATATCAATTTCGTCAGCCCCGTCTTCTATTGCTTGTTGGGTTTCGTAAGCCTTTACCTGACTCTTATTTGCTCCAAGCGGAAATCCTACAACAGTAACGATTTTGATGTTACTTCCGGCAAGATGCTCTTTTGCAAGCTTGACATACAATGGATTTACACAAACTCCGAGAAAGTTGTATTTTTTTGCTTCGTCAAACAGTTTGATAAAATCTTCGTATTTCGCGTCTTGTTTTAAAAGGGTATGTTCTATATGTTTGTTTAAATTCTCCATAATTTCTCCTCCTGCCGTGGGTTTATAAAATATTTTCTAAAATTTTTACTGTTGAATAGGATTTGTTAAGCGTAAAAAAGTGTAATCCTTTAACTTTTTTATCTAGCAGCGCCTGGCATTGAGCTGTTGCAAATTCTATTCCTAATTCTTTCATATAAGCTTTGTTGTCGGAATGTTTTTCAAGTTTTTCTTTAAAGGTTTTTGGTATTGTAATTCTTGCGAGTTTTGTCATTTTTAAAAGCTGCTGATTGCTTATAACAGGCATTATTCCCGGAATTACAGGGACATTAATCCCTGCTTTTTGTGCGTGTTCGCAAAATTGGAAATACTTTTCATTGTCAAAAAACATTTGGGTTATAATAACTTCTGCGCCTGCGTCGACTTTTTGTTTTAAATATTTTATATCATCTTCAACAGAAGCGCTTTCTAGGTGAGTTTCCGGGTATCCTGCAACAGCTATTGAAAAATCTGTTTTCTTTTTTAAATATTCAACGAGTTCGTTTGCATGACAAAAATCAGTGCAGATTTTTTTAATTTCCTGCGGAATATCACCACGAAGAGCCAGAATGTTTTCAATGCCAGCGGATTTTAAGAATTCAAGATTTTCTTCAATAAAACTTTTGCCGCTGCACATGCAGGTAAAATGCGGCATTACATCAGCTTTTAAGTCTATTTTTAAGGCTTTTAAAACTTTTTTGTAGTTTTCGTTATTTTTGCCGCCGGCGCCGTATGTGAGTGAAATGAACTGCGGTTTGCAATTCATCATAAGCTTTATTTCAGAATAAAGCTCTTGAATTTTTTCATCATTCTCCGGTGGAAAGACTTCAAAGGAAATGACAGGTTTATCTGAATTGTAAATTTCGCATAATTTCATATTTATTAAAACTCATAGTTTGGAATTTCAAACTTTTCATTGTTTGCATCTTTCTCTACGAATTCAAGATAATATTTCATAGCTTTTTCCTTGGAAGAGTTGTAGAATTCATTATCAATGAATTTTTTATGAAGTTCTGTTCTGTAGCCGCTGTAATTTCCGAGATTTGCTGCGTATAGTTCCAAAACCTGCTTGTCCAATCCGCCGCCGTATGCCTTTGTCTTAGCGTCAGTGCCGGAGGGTCTGATTTCAATGAATTTGTCCGTGAATTCCAGATACGTTCCGTCGCCTACAAATTTAATTGATTGAAGATTGTCAAAACTTAGACTTTTGAAGGAATCGTTTAAAACTTCTTTCACATTATCAAGTGTCATTTTACCTTCTTTTACTGCAATTGCCATGGAAAGGTAAAATAAATCATTTTCGGTTCTTTTCTTTTCACCTTCTGCTTTTGCAAGCTTAAGTTTTTCAATATCTGGTTCGGATTCATTGTAATATGCAATATCAATTCTGGTGTCAAAACGGCCTTTGATATTGCATTCTTCAAAAATTTGAACAAGATATCTTGAAAGTGAAATATCTTTAAGCTGTGAAATTAATGCAGATGCAACAATAATTGCTTCGGTGGCGCTTTTTTCGCGCATTGCAATTGCAAATCTTCCGGCTTTTGATTTTATCAAATCTTCGGTTCCCATAATCATACCGCCGCTTTCTTCACCTGCAAAAATCAGGCGCGGATTTACACCGAGATTAATTGCATTTGAGAATACATCATCAATTATTACTTCTTTTTCCGGATTGTTTTTAAGCTTAAGTTCGACTTTTTTCATTATGTTTGCAATTTCTTTGAAGCCTACTGGAACATTGACGACTTTTACACCCTGATGTTTTGCCCATTCATCCCAGCTTAGAGCAGAAGCCGTGGTTTTAATCATAAACCGCGGATGGTTTTTCCACATCCCTTGTGCTTTTAATTGTTTAGCCTGGAAATCCATTAGCATTAAAAATGCCTGGTTCGCGGTGAAGATAGTCAGAATTGAGCGTTCATCAAGTTTTATATAATCAATTCCGGCTTCTTCAAGCTTTGGAATTCTTAAAATGCTTTCTTTTTGCGCAATTGTGAGTCTGTCGTGGTCCGGGTCGGTTATCAAAACTGTTGTAAGATAAGGATAATCTTTTAATTTTTCTGCATAATGCATTGTTTCGATAACAGGGAAGTATTTTTCACCGTTTGGGCGTTTTGACAGTACTGTTGCGTCAACAGAATAATCGTAAAAAGCTTTTTCACCCTGTGGTGTATGATCGTATTTACCGATTGAATGGAAAAACGGGTCTTCTTCAGTATTAAACCAAGCATATTTTTCTGAAATATCAAGTTTTTTCAAAACGCGGCTTAAAGTTCTGTAAGCCGAACCGCCTACATTTTCAATGATAATTTTTTCATTATGTTCTTTTATCAAATTTAGATTTGACTTTTGAGCGACGCCGGATTTCAAATATTCAACATATAAATCAGTGCCGTCTTCGAGTTTTTTCATGATGGTTTCATCAATTAGAGAATTATCAGAGGCGGCAATTTTAATTTCATATTTACCGTTCTTTTCGGTTTCATCAAAAATTTCCTGAATTTTATCAACGAATTCAAGGCTTTCTTCTGGCAAATACTGGCTGCCTTGAGAATTTAAGTCTTTTGTTGCGTTTTTGACAGAAATTCCATGACTTGAAGTTATGTATTCGCCGCCAAGTAGGTCAAGTTTGAAAGCCAAAAATGACGCAAGCCAGATTGGAATGGTTTTTCTTCCTTCTGGGAGAAGAGTCTTAATGCCTTGTGCAGCCTGAATTCTTGCAATTGCTTCAAGGTACAAATCTGAATTGTATCTGACTTCACGGCCTGCAATTTTTAGGATTTTTTTATCTGAATATTTTTCTTTTGCAACAAGAGCTTTTGCCAAAGTCGCAAGAACAATTCCAACAAGATTAATTGGAAATCTTGTGTCCTGCGGATATAAAATGTTTTGAGGACCGCGAATTCCTGCGGTCGAAACTTTTGCTTCTTTGGCATAGTTTGCAAACCATTCATTTAAATTCAAACCTTCAGGATTTTTATCAGCATCATAAGGAGCAAGATGTTCTTTCTTTAATATAAAGGTAAATTCTTTTTTATTATCAAAATCCATAAGTTTAAGGTTTTTGACATAATCAGGTGTCTTTTCATAGACACTTGCAAAAAGTTCATTTTCAAGTTCATTTTTTGATTTTTTCAATCCTGACATACTCTCTCCTTATTAAATCTCTGTGTTTTTATTATATAAAAAAAATAACTGTTGTTCAATATTTATTTTGGTATATAATGTTTATAATGGAGTGTATCAAATATGAGTAAAGAAAAAAAGAACTACGCCAAAAGATCTGCTGAATCCTTCAATAAATTCAGATCATTTTTTCAAATACTTGTATGTAAATATTTTTATATGATCAGGTTCAAGCTTGTGTACCGTTTGAAGGTTGAAGGTCTTGAAAATGTTCCAAAGGATAATGAATATATTGTCTGTCCTAATCATCTTTCAACGCTTGATCCTCCGCTTATGTGCGGTGTATTGCCAAGAAGAATTGCTTTTATGGCAAAACAGGAATTGTTTGATATAAGATTTTTGAGATGGTGGATTGATTGGCTCGGCGCGATTGCTGTAAATCGCGAAAGTCTCGGCCCTTCTACTATTAAAACAGTTATGAATATCAAAAAAAGTAAATGGGTTTTTGGTATTTTTCCTCAGGGAACAAGAGGGTTACCCGGAACTATTTCCGGTGTAACTAAGGGGTTTGCAGGATTGGCAAAAATTACAAAATGTGCAATTCTACCTGTTGGGATTACTGGAACTGAAGAGGTTAAACGACTTCCGTTTTCCGGTAAAATTGTTGTTAAAGTAGGAAAACCTATTCCGTATAGCGATGATGTTGAAGGCATGGTTTCTCAGTGGATTGATTCAATTCAGAAATTAACAGGTTACAAGTATGTTCAACCTGAAATTAAGAATTAAGGAGTAATGAAAGTATGACCGCAAAACAAAGAAATTATAACAGACGTTATCCATATGAATATAATATCTTCAGAACTTTGTTTTACATGGGGTTTTTGTATGTAGTCGTAATTCCCTTTATGAAAGTATTCTATAACTATGAGATAACCGGTAAAGAAAATTTGCCGACCAAAGCAAAAAGCGGAAAATTTATTTATACGGCAAATCATGTTTCAATTTTTGACCCGCCGATGGTTTCTATGGCCGCAATGAGGCCTATTGCATATATGGCTAAAAAAGAGCTTTTTGTAGACAGTGAAAAATTAAGCTGGCTTGTAAAAAGATTAGGTGCATTCGCTGTTGACAGAACTAAGCCTGAAATCGCTACTTTTAAAACAGTTCGTGATATTCTTGCAACAAGCTGGTCGCTCGGAGTTTTTCCTCAAGGTGGCATAAGACCTTACGGGAAGCTTGATGAAGTAAAAAAAGGTTTTGTTGTAATTGCAAAAAATGCTAAAGCTGATATTGTTCCTGTTGGAATTGAAGGCTTTGATGGATACCCGAAATTAAAGCCTTTCACAAGACGCAATGTAAAACTTCACATAGGAAAACCGATTTCGTATCAACTTCCAGAGGATGAAATCATTTATCAGTGGGGTGAACAAATATCAAAACTTGCAGGTTATGAAAACTGTCTTCCTGTTCCGGCAAGCCGCCAGTCAGTAAAAGAAACTGTAAATACATAATATTGTTCAGTTGTTTTAAGTAAGATTTATTTTATTTGCAAAAAGACCTTTAAGAAATTTTCTCAAAGGTCTTTTCGCTTTTTATTTAAAGAAAGGAATTTGATTTATTATGCTGCTTGGGCAGGAGCTTGAGCATTAGGTGTCATTTCAACTTTTTTTGCTTCAGGTTTTACTTCTTCTGCCATTTTATTTAATTTGTCAAGTGCTGCTGTTGCTGCTTCCTGAACATTTTTGTCCTGATCGTTCTTTGCAATTGTGAATAATGTATTCAAATCAGCTTTGTATTCAGGCTGCTGGATGTATGATAATGCTTCAATAGCTGAAGTTCTTACCATCGGGTTCGGGTTGTTTTTCAACTGTTCAACAATTGTTACTGCACCCGGCAATTCTGTTAGAGGAACTGAAGTGTTGGTTAATTTGGCAACTTCCTCTGAGTAGAGTTTCTGCAAGATAGCTGTTGTGAACATTGCATAGCTTTTATTTCTTTCAGCTTGTTCCATCGGTGTGATTGTAGTAGCTAAAGTTTTTTCAGCGTCTGTCATTTGTTCATTTTTGATTAATTTTTGTCTTGCTGCGATTTGTTCTTGTGTCGGACCTGTGAGTTTTGAAGAGTCCGCATTAATAATATTATTTAATGTATCCATTACTTTAACATCAAGTAATTCAGTAGCTTTTTGCGGATTGTCTTTAACCATGTTTGCTATTTCTTCCATAGCTGAAGCTTGAACTTCATAATCAGGGTTTGCTAATTTTGAAATGAATGCATTTAAATCAACTTGCGGTTCTAACGGTGCCGAAGGTTCAATTTCTGGTTTTTTAGCATCGCTTACTTCAGTTTTTTCTGCAGGTTTTTCGGTGACTACAGGCTGCGGAACATTAACCGGAGCTGCTGCAACTTCAGCAGCAGGAGCTTGAGCCTGCGGAGCTTGAGGAGCTTGAGGAGTTTGTGGAAGTGCTGCCGGAGCTTGTTCTGTTACCTGAGGCGGGATTACAACCGGCTGCTGTGCAGGCATATAATACGGTTGAATCGGAGCTTGCGGGTATTGATATACCGGAGCTTGCGGATACTGATAGTAAGGCATTGTCGGCTGTGCATATTGTGCTGTTTGAGGTGCTGCTTGTGCAACTCCAGGTGCTATAACAGATGGGTTGTGTACATCAATTTTAACAGCATTGTAACTTTGAGGCTGTTGAGGTTGTATAGCCTGCATGTAAGGGTTGGGGAGATTTGGAATTTGCATCATCTTATCATTTCCTTTCAATAAATAATTTTGTCTTATTCCTATTCTACTGTTTAAATATCCCTGAATAAAATAAATTGCTAAATCTAAAGATATTTTTAATAATTCTTAACATAATCATACCAAAAACATTAAGACGTGAGGGTTTCGGCTGGTAAAAAATTTACAATACGCTTAATATATTATACTATTTTGTATGTTGCGGATTATTTATGATATTATATTAGGTGAGTTGTATATGTTTAAGACATAAATTACGAGGCCGGCTTTTATGATACTCAATAAAAAAGAAACAAAATCAATCCGTTCAGCTTTCGGGAAAACCCTTGAAGCATTAGGGCATACAAATCCTAATATTATAGTTATGGATGCGGATTTGGCATGCTCGACACAAACCCAGTTTTTTGCAAAGTCCTTTCCTGAAAGATTTTTTGACTGTGGTATTGCTGAGCAGGATATGATTGCAACCGCGGCAGGCCTTGCTTCTGCCGGTAAAATTCCGTTTGTTGCAAGTTTTGCAATGTTTGTAACAGGCCGTACGTATGACCAGATTAGAAATTCCGTTTGCTATCCTGAATTCAATGTGAAAATTGTAGGAACTCACGGCGGAGTTACAGTTGGAGAAGACGGAGCAAGCCATCAGGCTTTGGAGGATGTTTCTTTAATGCGCGGACTTCCGCATATGTCTGTAATTGTTCCTGCTGATTGCAGAGAGTGTGAGCAGGTTATTAAATATGCTGCTGAAAATTACGGGCCAATGTATATTCGTATTCCGCGAACTAATGTGTGTGATATCTTTGATGATAACTATAAATTTGAATTCGGCAAAGCGAAAATTATTTCAGAAGGTAGTGACGCAGCTGTAATTACAAACGGTGAAACTCTGGCAGAAACAATTCTTGCAGGCGAACTTCTTAAGCAGCAAGGGTATTCTATTAGGATTGTTCATGCTCCGGTTGTCAAACCGCTGGATGATGTTACAATAATAGAAAGTGCAGAAAAAACAGGTTTTGTGATAACTGTTGAAAATCACTCAATAATCGGAGGGCTTGGAAGTGCTGTATGCGAACTTTTGAGTGAGTATGCTCCGGTAAAAGTTAAAAGAATCGGTGTGAACGACCGGTTCGGTCAAAGCGGAAAATGGGATTTTCTTCTTGATTACTACGGTTTGTCTGCTGATAAACTCGCCAAATCAATCAAGGAAGAAATTGACAGGCTCTGTAGAAGAAAATAGAGGAATTAAGGTTTAATGATACAATTCAGATCAGTTACAAAAAAATATAAAAATGATAACTACGCTTTAAAAAATATTAATCTTGATATTATGTCAGGAGAGTTTGTATTTATTGTTGGAGCGTCCGGAGCCGGAAAATCAACTTTAATGAAGCTTCTTTACAATGAAGAGCGCCCGACAAGCGGAACTGTTACTATTGGAGGAATAAATATTGCAAATCTTTCGAACGACAAAGTCCCGAATCTGCGCCGTTGTATGGGAATTGTTTTCCAGGATTACAAGCTTCTTCAAAACCAAAGTGTTTTTGATAATGTCGCCTACGTTATCAGAACGCTTGGTATAAGTTCAAGAGAAATTAACGCACGTGTAACAGGCGCTTTAAAAATTGTCGGTCTGCATGAAAAAATGCGCGCAACGCCAGCGGAGCTTTCTGGCGGTGAACAGCAAAGAGTAGGTATTGCAAGGGCTATTGTTAATGGGCCGCCGCTTCTGATTGCTGATGAACCTACAGGCAATCTTGACCCTAAAAATTCTCTTGAAATTATGCAGATTTTAGACCAGATTAATCAGAGAGGAATTACTGTTATTGTTTCAACCCATGATAACGCAATGGTTGATTATTTTAGAAAACGCGTAATTACTCTTGATAAAGGGGAAATTGTAAGGGATATACAAGCAGGTACTTATGAATGATCAAAAACTTAAAATAAAGAAAAAGGTTAAAAAACACATTCCGAAAGACTGGTTATGCGAACTTAGAATTCTATACAGACTTTCTATGGAAACTTTTAATGATATACGAAGAACCGGAATCGTAAATATTGTAATTATAACAACAATGGCTGCAATATTAACTATTTTCGGGACTTTTTTCAGAACAGCGATGTCTATTTCGTCTTTCGCTCATGAATTGGGTAATGTGCTGGAAATTTCTGTATATCTTAAGTCAGGGGCAGATACAAATACTGTAAAAAACAGAATTAAAGAATTTGAATACGTTGAAGGTGTAAAGATTATACCAAAAGACGTTTCCTGGTCAAATCTCAAAAGGGAAATGAACTTGCCGGATATTTCAAACCCGCTTCCTGACACGCTTCATGTTAAAGTTGACAAACCGGAAAACATAGATGTTGTTTTTAACAATATAAAAGGGCTGACGTCGGTTGAAGATATGAGTTACGCTCAGGATTTGGCAAAGCGCATCCAGACGCTTAACCATGTTGTAAATACGATAACTGTTTTTGTTGTCATAATCATGGCATTGCTGACGATTACAATCATCAACAACACCATTCAGCTTGTAATTCAATCCCGAAAAGACGAAATTGAAATTATGCGTCTTATGGGCGTAAGTAACTGGTACATTCGCTTTCCTCTGATTATGCAGGGTGCGGTGTATGGATTCACAGGCTCACTTTTGGCGTTGATTCCTTTGAACTTTGTTCAAAACGGACTGATAAATGTACACCAGTTCTTTATGGTGCCATCGCCTGTTTATGCCCAAAATCTTGTTATAATAATAATGTTTGCAATGGGAACTCTCTTTGGAGCAGGCGGAAGTTTCTTGTGTATTAAAAAGCACCTGCAAGTGTAAGATTTATGGAAAATAATAACATCTTATTAATAACTGAAAACGCAGCAGCATGGAAAAATCTGCAAGAGAAACTTATGCTTGTGAGAACTTCCGATAAAATAAAAACAATCGGTTTTGAGCAGGCAATTTCGGTTCTTGATACAGAAAAACCATCAATTATATTTCTATGTCTGGAAGAAAAGCCTCGCCTGCGGCAAATTACAGAATTTGTCAAAGAAAATTTGCCAAATTCAATTTTGATACTCGGCGTTGAAAATTATAATACCGATTTTATAATGTCAATGTATGATGCTGGCGCAGCGGATTATGTTTTGAAAGATTCAAAGCCTGCAGATATCTTAATAAAAACAGTTAATGCTTTAAAAGTTGTCTCAGAAAGAGAAACCTCTTCAATAAATAAAAAACTTCTTGAGGATTTAGAAGCTATTTCAGAAGAAGACGGTTTTTATACGGAAAAATTCGCTAATGAATTAATGGACAATCTTTTGAATACCGGCATGCCATCCTCGTTCTTAATTGTAACTTATGACGAATTAGACAGAGCTATGTTTGATTTTGAAAAGCTTTCCGCTTCAATCCGCAGTTCAATAAGAAACCGTGATATTGTTATAAAACTGAGAAACGGCAAGTTTTATATTCTGCTTGAAAATACCGATATCAAAGGCGCTGAAATTGTTTTTGAAAAAATAAAAAAAGCTTTAGACGGCGCTTTTAGAATAAAAGCTGGACTTTGTGAAACTTCAGGAAAATCCTTTCAGGAGCTTGAACAAAAGGCTGCGGTTGCCTTGACTGATGCAATGCTCGGCGCTAATGATTATGTTATTTATCAGGAGAAAGCTTTGCTTGAAGAAGAGGATTGGACTTTAGAGCCTGAAAATACTCAAAAAGATTTCAAATTATTTAAACAACTTTTTGTTAAGAAGATGGAGAATGTTATTACTCCGGTATTTTATAAACTCCAAAGCACTTATGACGGAACACTTCCGGAAACAAAAATTGAGCAGTATACGGATGAAAACAGATGTATCTTTCACCTGCGAAGCCCAAAACAAACAAGCCGCCTGACAATTGTTTATCCGGGATTTGCAAAAGTTGTTATATATATTACACACAGCGGACTCGACAGCCCTGAAAATAAAGAATATTCAATTCCGTTAAAAGACCTTACGGAGTTGTTGCTTAGCGCATTGACCGAAGATTTTATAAAGGATTACAAAAGCTGTATAGATAGTTAAGGAGAGAATTATGAACGTATTAACCCCGGAAAATTCATTATTGCTGATTATTGATGTGCAGGAAAAACTTGTGAATGCACTTGATAAAGATATTATTGTAAAACGTGTTTCAAACCTTGTAAAATCGGCAAGACTGTTAAATATCCCGGTAGTTGCAACAGAGCAGTATCCAAAAGGCCTTGGCGCAACTGTAGAAAATGTAAGTGCAGAATTCGCTGAAAACACACCGGTTTTTGAAAAAACTTCTTTTAATGCACTTGAGGCGGACGGTGTTCTTGAAAAAATAAAAGCCTTTAATAAAAAGCAAATTGTAATTTGCGGGATAGAAACTCATATTTGCGTTCATCAAACAGCAGCGGCACTGCTTAGAGAAGGTTATGAGGTTTACGTAATCAAAGATGCCTGTGCAAGCCGCAGTAAATATGAATTTAAACAGGGAATAGAACTAATGGCTTCAAACGGAGTAAAAGTTTCGTGTGTTGAAATTGTTTTGTTTGAATGGCTTAAAACAGCAAAAAATCCTTGTTTTAAAGAAATTCAGGCTCTGATTAAATAAAAAAATAAGCCCCTTTTTATCAAGGGGCTTATTTTTTGTAAATTTCCTCAATCATTTGTTGTGTTGTGTATCCATTATCCTCAACCGGGCTACACCCTCCTTTTGAATTTGTATAGCCAAGATATACTTGTTTATCATTACCTTTTATTAAAAAAACAAATAAATCATGACCCCATTTGTTAGGTTTTTTATGTCCGTTTATGTCAACAAGAAATATTTTTGTGTGCATATAAGATGCATTAAAGTACGTTACTATAATAGAGCCGTCGCTTAAAACATAAGCTGTATTTTTATTTAAAATGTTATTCTCCCAAAAACCGGAACAACCTGTTGTGTCAATTTCCTGTCCTCCATGTTGTTCTTTATAAATAGTATCTACTCCTTTATATTTGGGAATGCATCCTTTTTCATAGGCATTGTTTTCACATTTTTGGATGACGTTTAATGTTTTCAAAAATGATTCTGTAAATTCAACACATTGTGAGTTATGTGTATATTGATCAGGAGCATTATCCTCAGTATAATAGCAATCGAAAACAGCTCCATTTTCGGCATAAACTTTTAGGAGCGCATTTGAATATGTATTGTAAACCTTTTTAAACTGTTGTTTTAAAATATAATGATTTGCTCTGTTTATGACAGCAGGTAACATCATCGCAGCAACAATTCCGAT
This sequence comes from uncultured bacterium, assembly GCA_900551915.1. Classification (GTDB taxonomy): domain Bacteria; phylum Cyanobacteriota; class Vampirovibrionia; order Gastranaerophilales; family Gastranaerophilaceae; genus Scatenecus; species Scatenecus faecavium. Next base: position 10,869 of record URXT01000009.1, on the reverse strand, counting down.
AATGCCCAGAGTTATAAGAACTTCGGACATAGTGAAGCCTGTTAATCTTTTCATAAATACTCCTTATTAAGTTATAAAATTCTCTATAAATCATGAAAAATATTGAAATATCATGAAAATTATAACTTATTTTAGAAATTAATGCAAGCAGAATATAATTAGATAATGGATATTCGAAATGATATAAAGTATTATATGGCGCGCGAAGCTGTTACTTTTAAGCAACTAGCAGCAATGATGAGTGAGAAAACCGGCAAAAAATATACAATAAATACCCTCTCGGGAAAACTTATCCGCGAAAGCATTACACTTAAAGAAACTCTGCAAATTCTTGAAATTCTTGGATACAATATTAAAATCGAAAAAAATTAGAAGAGTTGGCGAATATCTATGGCAATTTGTTTTTTTAACTCCTGTAGAGATGAGAATTTCTTTTCCTGCCTTATCATCTTCAAAAAACTAACTTCAATTTTTTCGCCGTAAATATCTTTATCAAAGTTAAGAATATGCGTTTCAAGCGAGCGGCTTGTTGAGTCTGAAACTGTCGGTCGGACTCCAAAATTGGTAATTCCTTTGTAATTTTCATCTCCGACTTTGACCTTTGCTGCATAAACTCCGAAAGGCAAATCAATCAATTCCTTGGGATAAATCAGGTTTGCAGTTCTAAAACCAATTGTTCTGCCGAGTTTTTGACCTTCAACAACCTTGCCTTTTATTGAAAATTCATAACCGAGCATTTTGTTCGCATCTTCAATCAAGCCGTCAAAAAGGCAATCTCTGATGGCCGTGCTGCTTATTGTTTGAATTCCTGCCTTTTGAGACGGGATTTTGAAGTATTTGTAACCGAATTTTTGCGCTTGTTTTTCCAATAGCTTTACATTACCGGATTTGTTGCACCCGAAATTGTGGTTCCAGCCTGTGGTTATTGCACTTGGTGTAAAATGTTTTACTAAAATGTCTTTTAAATATTCTTCACCGGTCAGCCCGGAAATGCTTTCAAAATCTAATTCAAAAAGATAATCCACTCCAAGTTCTGCAATTTTTTCTTCTCTTCCGCTGCGTGTTAGAAGATATTTCGGGCAGACCCCGTAAAAATAACAGCACGGATGATTTGAAAAAGTTATGACCGCAGACTGTGTATTGTTTTCTCTTGCAAAACTTACAGCCTGCTTGATTACAGCTTGATGCCCTTTATGCACGCCGTCAAAAAATCCGAGTGCCAGCGATAAATTCGATATTTTCTCTAATTCTGAAAGTATTTGCATAAGTTAATTATAATATAAATAAATGTGATTTCGCGGCTGTGTTCAGGTGAGCCGAAGAGTTTCTAAAACTTAAATTCAACATTCTCTTCTTTTTTTCGTTTGATTAAATACGCCGCAACAATTGCCGTAAACGGCACGCAAGCCAAAATTGCGATACTGCCGATTAATGCTGATAAAATTTCTGTTGAAACCTGATTTAAATTAAAGAATTTTTGTAAATCAATGTTGCTTCCTAAAAGTACGAGCGGTAATGCGCTTCCCATATAGACTAATATCAGTGTGTTTGACATAGTTCCGATTATGTCACGGCCGACATTCATGCCTGACTTGAAAAGCTCAATAACATTTAAAGATGAGTCAGTTTCGTGAATTTCGTTAATTGTGCTGGCAATTGAAACAGAAGTGTCCATTAATGCGCCTAACGCCGCAATTATCATAGATGCAGACAAAATTCCGGTGAAACTTAAATCCGGACGGACTCCGTATAAAAATACATTTTCTTCACCCGCAAAACCTGTCAGATGCGCCATATAAATCGCAAGCATTGAAAGACCTCCGGCAAAAATCAGACTGAACATAGTCCCGAGAATTGCAGAAGTGCTTTTTGCATTAAACCCGCCGACAAGATAAATTGTGATAACCGTACTCAGCACGCCGATAATTATTGCAGAAATTATCGGGCTGAAACCGTTTAAGATTAGAGGCACCATGACAGCAAGTATAAGCGCAACCGTTGCGATTATTGAAATTAAGCTGAAGAAACCTTTTTTGCGTCCGATAGCTACTAAAATAGCGCAAAATATTGCTGAAAAAAACAAAATTGAATTATCTCTTTTTAAATCCGCAATAAAAAAGTTTGTACCGCCCGTTTCATCTTCTTCAAGGTGTAGAATTACTTTGTCACCTTTTTTCAGGGAAATATTGTATGCCGGATTATCTGTTAAAAAATTAACAACCTGTTTTGTCTGATTTTTATATTCGCCTGACAAAACTTTTACGTCAACAATTTGCTGTGTGTTTTGCTGGTTATTTTCTTCATCGTTGTAAATATTTTGAATTGCTTCGACGACTCCGGTTTCAGAAGGCATAACCTTGTCTTCATTTGCAAATACCGGCATAACCAATCCGGTTAAAATTATCATCAGTAAAACTAAAAATTTTTTCATAAATATCCCCTTTTGAAAATAATTCTACCATAAAATTTAAAACTTGTATTTTACATTTCAATTTGATATAATCTGTAATGTAAAAAATATATAAGGAGCTGAAAATGCATACTATGATTAAATTACCGGGGGGGGGGGCACCTACAAATAACGCTCCTGCAAGGTTTTTACGTGTAAGTTTAAATAAGAACAATTTTTCAAAATACATTTTTCAAAAAGCATTTACCTTATCTGAAGTCTTAATAACTTTGGGTATAATAGGGATAATTGCAGCAATGACCTTTCCTGGGGTTATAAAAGATTATAATAAAAAAGTAATAGCATTAAAACTCAAAAAAATGTATGCAGTGCTGCAAAGCGAAACTAATCTTTCGATAAGCCAAAATGGAGATTTGAAGGATTGGTATGGTGAAAGCGCTTTTCAAGAAGGATTTGAGGGGGCATACAGGCTTTATTCTCTTTTTATAAGACCTTATTATAATATTATACAGGAGTGTGTGGCCGGCTCTAACAATAGTTCAGGATATAAAAAGTGCGGGTATAAAGAAAATATGATTTATTCATTTGATGGCCGTAATAGTGTAGAGGTTTCAACTAACAAAATTCCTGTTGTACTAAATGACGGTTCCATTCTAATTTTTAGACCGAGTAAAGAGGATTTGTCTTCTTCCGGCTCGGGAGTCTGGGGTTATTATTGGGTGGTTTATTATGATGTTAATGGAAACAAAATGCCAAACAAATTAGGAAAAGATATTTTTGTTTTTAACTTAAGCCCCTATAATAATAAAGTTAATCCTGTCGGGATTTATCGCTCTATTTCTGATACAACATTAAAGCCGGCACAATCCAGATATGAACAATGCATTACAACTGGTGATACTTGCTCTGGTCAAATTTTACTCGATAATTGGGAAATTACATACGACTAGAATAAATTCTTTTGTTCATTTATGTCGCGGTCTTTGTAGCCCAAATGCCTGTAAGTCGCAGGTGAAACCTTACGCCCGCGCGGGGTTCGCTGTAATAGCCCTGCTTGAAGAAGAAACGGCTCGCAAACATCTTCAATTGTTCTTACATCCTCGCCGATTGCAGCTGCAATTGTTTCAACACCTACAGGGCCGCCGTCGTATTTTTCGATTATAAGCTTTAAAAGGTTCCGGTCAGTATTATCCAGCCCGTAACCGTCAATTTTCAAAATATCCAGAGACTCGTTTGCGACATCTTCTGTAATTTTTCCGTCATGTTTAACCAATGCAAAGTCGCTTACGCGTTTTACGAGTCTGTTTGCAATACGCGGAGTTCCGCGTGAGCGCCGTGCAATTGCATGTGCGCCTTCTTCTGTAATTTCGATTTTTAAAATTCCTGCTGTGCGCGCGATTACTGCTGCAAGTTCGTCCTCGGTGTAGAATTCGAGGCGGTGAATTATTCCAAAGCGGTCGCGAAGCGGGCCTGAAAGTTCACCGGCTTTTGTCGTAGCACCAATCAGTGTAAATTTTGGAAGCGGAACGCGAAGAGTTTTTACGGTTTGGCTTTTACCTGTCGTCATATCAAGGAAAAAGTCTTCCATCGCCGGATAAAGAATTTCTTCCGCAACTTTGTTTAAGCGGTGAATTTCATCAATAAAAAGTATTTCGCCGCCTTTTAAAGACATCAGAATTCCGATAATATCGCGCGGACGCTCTAAAGCAGGGGCAGAAGTTATTCTAATCGGAACATTCATTTGCTCTGCAATTACGCCAGCGAGAGTGGTTTTTCCAAGCCCCGGCGGACCGTAAAACAAAAGGTGGTCAAGCGGCTGTTCCCGTTTTTTTGCTGCTGCAATTGTGATTTTTAAGGTTTCTTTGAGTGCGCTTTGGCCTATATATGTATCAAAAGACTTCGGACGGATTGAGTTTTCAAAATTCTTGTCGCATTCAATGCTTTCTGCCTTAATTACAGGGTTTTTATGTGCGTTAATGTCAACGCGTTTGTGATTTTTCCCGAAATTGTCGTCTGAAATTATACTCATAAGTTCCGCCTGTGTTTTGTATAAATTTTAAAAAATTGTTTATTTCTCAATTTCATGATAGCATAAAATTAACTTATGGGATAGAAGAAGAAGGAGAAGTTATGAAAGTTTCAGAACGTTTGGAAAAAATTCCTCCGTATTTGTTTGCGGAGATTGATAGAAAAATTGCAGAAGCTAAAGCAAAAGGTTTTGATATTATAAGCCTTGGTATCGGAGACCCTGATACACCAACTTTGGCGCCAGTTGTTGAAGAAATGCACAAGGCAATTGATAATCCTAAAAATCATGATTATCCGCCATACAATGGTACCGAAAAATTCAGAAAAGCCGCTTGCGACTGGATGAAAAGGCGTTTTGGCGTTGAATTAAATCCCGATACTGAAATGCTTGCGAATATCGGTTCAAAAGAAGCTATTGCGCATATCTTTTTTGCTTTTGTTGATAAAGGCGATTATACATTAGTTCCTGACCCCGGTTATCCGGTTTATCATAATGCTACGATTTTTGCCGGCGGAACTCCTTATGAAATGCCTTTGTTAGAGGAAAACGGCTTCCTTCCTGACTTTGATAAAATCCCTGAAGACATTGCAAGAAAATCTAAATTAATGTTCTTAAACTATCCGAACAATCCGACAAGTGCTGTTGCAGATTTGGATTTCTGGAAAAAGGCAGTAGATTTTTGTAAAAAATATGATATTTTGCTTTGCTCAGATATGGCTTATTCGGAAATGACATTTGACGGTTACAAAGCCCCTTCTGTTTTGCAGGTCGAAGGCGGAAAAGATGTTGCAATAGAGTTTTACTCGCATTCGAAATCTTACAATATGACAGGCTGGCGTGTCGGCTTTGTCTGCGGTAATGCCGATGCTGTAAAAGCACTCGGTACAATTAAAAACAATATAGACAGCGGAACTTTTAAAGCAATTCAGGATGCTGCAGCTGCCGCATTTACAGTTGACCAGTCTTTGATTGACAATTTGAATAAAATGTATCAGGAAAGACGTGATGCGGCTGAAAACGGTTTCCGCGAACTTGGATGGGATATTAAACCTTCAAAAGCAACCTTCTATTTGTGGCTTCCTGTCCCTAAAGGTATGACTTCAGAAGAATTCGTGACAGTTATGCTTGAAAAAGCTCACGTTGTTGTTCCGCCGGGAAATGGTTACGGACGCTGCGGAGAAGGCTATTTCCGTGTTGCTTTGACAAAAGATGTCGAAACTATTAAAAAAGCAATTCAGCGCATGAAAGATGCCGGAATTCGTTACGAATAACTAGGGTTAAGGCAGGCTGGCATTAAATACATATTGTGTTTATCAGCCTGCTATTTCCCATAAAATTCACGTTGTACAAAATAAGTCCTTCATGATATAATCTCAGTATGGAATGTCCAAAGTGCGGTTTAGAGATAGATGAAAAGACCACGGTATGCCCTAATTGTAAAAAGGTGCTTAAAGTTGTCTGCCCTATCTGTAAAACCATAAACAAAACAAATACATGCAAAAAATGCGGTTACGTTATTGTTACCAAGTGCAACAGATGCGGTAAGGTTAACCAGACCGTTGATAAGCAGTGCAAAAAATGCGGATTTTCTCTTGAACAGAGTGTTATTTTGAATGAGGCAAACACCGACAATTTTGCGCTGATGACTCTGGATTTTCCAAACGTAAATGAGCTGCGAAATCTGCTAGGCTCTGTTCAGCTTTTGAATAAATTCAAGATTAAACTTGATAAAATCATTTATGATGTTACAAAATCTGCCGGAGTACGCCGTCAGGTTGTAAATAACACTTATATTATAAGATTTGATAAAGATTACACTTTTAACAGCAGTGTGAATACCGCAATTACAACTGCAATTAAGATTCTTACCGAAATCACAAAAATGAATTACAAGCTTACCAACAAGAAAAACGCCACGGTAAGATGTAATATGTTTTTGCTCAGAAGAAGCGTGAATGACAACCCGTATGATATTAAATCAGGATTTAATATCAGCATGGTTAAGCAAAGTGAAAATTTAAAACAAAGAGTTTTGAATACCTTCCAGGTTATTGCAGATAATTATGTTCAGGATTCGCTTGACAATATTTACCGTACAAGTCCTTTGAACTCGGTAATGGTCAAGGGTGAAATGGTAATGTTCCATGAAGTTGATGTTAACAGTCATATTCATATAAATTATGAAGACCTTGAAGACAAGCCGGATGAAGATATTGAAATTCCAAACTTTGTTCAAAATATGCTAGTTGAGCAGGATAAACTTGACGGCGAAGCTTTGAGCAAGCTTGAAAGTCCGACTGACCCTGATGCAATTTATGATATTGAAACTATTCATTTCAATGAAATTAAATGTGATTTTATCCGCACTGAAAATATTGAAGTGTTTTATCATGTTGTAAATAAACTTTCAGAGCATCCGTATGGAATTTGTGCGATTAAAACGCCGCCTCTTTATGTTCCATACTCCCTGAAAATTATCTCTACTATTGAAGAATTGGGAATTTATAAAAATATTATCAGCATTACTTGCTACGATGAGATGAAATATTCACCGTATTCTTTCTTCAGAGAACTTGTTGCTGCAATATTTGAATATACTGTTTCTCAAAAACTCTTCAATACAAATGATTTTTCAATGTTCCGTTCAATTGACCCTGATAATCTTATTAAAGACTTAATCACTCTTAATGAACGCAGTATTACCAATAATTTGGATACCAGAACGACATATTTTGATATCTTCTTTACTTTGTTGAATGTAATTCCAAACACACTTATTTTTATTGAAAATTTCGATAAAATTGACCAGAGTTCTTATGATGTAATGAGACTTCTCTTTGAACAGTTTGAACGTTTGAAAATCAGCTACTTGATTTCTTATGATAAAGAGTTCTCTCTGCACAAAGATACATACTCGCTTTTATCTAAGCCTTATTACACTGAAATCGCTCTTAAACCTACATCTTTTGAAAAAATGATTGCCGAAAATAAAGAATATTACCGCAAAATTATGGATAGTTTTTATTTCCATAGAATAGCGAAATATTCTTACGGAAGTATATTATTTCTCGATATTGCGATACAATACCTGATTGAGTGTGGAGTCTTCTCTGCCAGTGATGACTGCATTGAGCTTGTAAGTCCAAAAACTATAATAATACCTTCAAGCTTAAATAAACTGATGAAACGCAGACTAAATCTTCTTGAAGATGATCCTGATGCGATAAAATTCCTGGCAACTTGTGTTCTTTTAGGTACGCGCGTTGATCAGGAAACTATAAAGAGCCTTAAGTATGACGGTATTGATGAAATAATTGAAAAACTTGCTGACATGGGTTATATTTATTTCTGGAACAACTGTATGTATTTCCCGAATTATAACCTTCTTCGCGAAAGCATTCTTTCTGTCTTAGATCAAAACACTCTTTGCGAAATTGCCAAGGATTTATTTGAAAAGGTTTTTGTTGATAACATGCCTAGTCCTACAAAAGCGTATTTATACGGACTTTTGGAAGATTATAAATCCGAGTTTTTAGAGTGGGAAAATCTTGCAAAAATTAACCTTTCAATGGGCGACTTTAATTCTTATGTAAACTGTGCGGATAAAATTCTTCAGCTTCTTGACAAAAATACTGATGAAGAAAAACAGGAAGAAATCGACAAATATAAACTTGATTTGTTTGAAAATATTTCTAATAATTTATACGAATATCTTCCTGATAAAACTACCGGTATCGCGGAAGCTACTCTGGCACGTCTTGAAAGCGCCGGTGAAGATGAAAAAGTTATTACTTTATGCAGCAAAATGATTCAGGGATGTCTTGCCAGTGGAAATTATCTTCATGCACTTGAGTTGACACACAAAATTCTCTCAAGAATTCAAAGCTCTTCAATAGATCCTTCCGCACCTGATTTCAACAAGTATTTCTTCCTGATGACGCTTATTCATGTTGAAATTCTTTTCAATATCGGCGCCTGGGAGGATTGTATTGATATAGGTTATAAGGTTCTAAGCGTTGTAAATCAGAATAATCTGGATAAATTAAGACCTGATTACTTATCAAAAGAACAGTTTGAAAAAATTATTATTGACGCTGTAGGATTTGTTGCTCTATCAAATGTGCTTCAGTTAAAAGGCAATGTTCAGGAATTTTTGAACCTTGTAAAAACTGATTTGCCAAAGCTTCCGCCTTCTTATGATATTTTTAATGCACTGCAGGAATTTATGCATGGTGCAAAGGCGTCTTACAGCCCTGTTATGGTTTCCGATAACGATAAGTTCTCCGGAATTCTTTTCCATATCATGGAAGCGTTTACCAGAAATCTTAATGATGCTAACGGATTTGCAGAAGAAATTTATGCGGCCAAACAGCTTGCAAGATTTAATAAACTTCATCAACTTGAACTTTTCTGCGATTTGCTTATCGGACGCTCCTATATTCTTCTTGAATCTTATGATAAAGCGTCTTTGATAATCTACAAAATCATCAGACAGACCGGCGACAACGGTATGAAAAATCTTACTTATGCGGCATGGTTCTTGATGAGTGAAATGAATATTAAACAAGGCCGTTATACAGTTGCTTACGGGATTGTCAATAATTCATTAATTCAGCTTGAAAAAGCAGATTCTTCAAATGAATATCTTCTAATGCTTTTCAAATACCAGATGTATAAACTTCTAATGTATAAAGGTCATGAAGATAAAGCGCAGATTTGTATTGCACAGTGCGGATATCTGGCCCAAAAACATGGTATAAACTTTAATTTTGATACTGACCCGTCGCACTATATTCCGCTTGAGGATCCTGATGACGAAGCTAATTTTAATCCGCAGGACGCCGGCGGTCTTTCAAATTCAAGAGAAAGTGAGGGATAATGAAAGTTCTTTTTGCAGCGGCAGAGGTTGCACCGTTTTCAAAAGCAGGAGGTCTTGCAGATGTTGTCGGAAGCCTTCCGAAATATTTGGAAAAGGATGCTGAAATAGCTATTTTTACGCCTTTGCATGGCCTGATTGACCAGAAGAAATTCGGCATAAAAGAACTTGAAAATTCTGAAATGTGGCTGACCTTTAACGGCCGAGGCCATAAATTCAGACTTTTCATGACAAAACTTCCCGGCACAAATATAAATGTATTTTTTGTACATAATGACTGGTATTTTACATGTTTTAAAGACGTATATCCAAAATGGCTTGACCCGGAGTATGAACATGAAAGATATATTGCGTTTTCGTTAGCGACAATGGAATATGCAAAACTTTTGAACTTCCGTGCGGATGTTATTCATGCAAACGATTGGCATACTGCGATGATTCCTGTATATCTTCACAGTAATTACAGATTTGATGATTTTTGGAAAAACACAAAAACTGTTTTTGAAATCCATAATCTTGCATATCAGGGAGTTTGGTTTGAAAGCGTCTTAGACTTTGCTAATATGCGCAAAGACATTGTCTATAACGAATGGGGCGTGGAGCATTACGGAAAAGTTAACTGGATGAAAGGTGCAATCAATTATTCAGACCGTGTTGTTGCAGTTTCTCCGACCTATGCAAGAGAAATCCTTACAGGCGAATACGGCGAAGGTATGGATTATACCCTACGCGGCGCACAGTATAAGCTTCGCGGAATTCTTAACGGCATAGACTATGATGTTTTCAATCCGAAAACTGATAAACTTCTTGTAAAAAATTATGATGTAAAATCTTTGAATAAAAAAGAAGAAAATAAAAAATATATTTGCGAATATTTCGGCCTGAAATACAATCCGGAAAGACCGCTTTTTGTAATGATTTCACGTCTTGTTGAACAAAAAGGCATCGACTTAATCAGAGGGGCTGAAAATGCCTTGCGTTCTATGGAAGCTGACTTTATATTTTTGGGTTCCGGAAACAAAGATTACGAAAATCTTTTTATTTGGCTTTCTAACAATTCTGAAAATATTCGCGCTTTCGTGGGCTATAACGCTGAACTTGCGAATAGAATTTATGCAGCAAGCGATTTTTATTTAATGCCGTCAAAGTTTGAGCCCTGCGGTCTTAGCCAGCTTATTGCAATGAGATACGGTTCTTTGCCTGTTGTCAGAGCTACAGGCGGGCTTGAAGACACTGTAACAGGCTATCCTCTGGATAATTCTACAGGATTTAAATTCTGGGGATATGATTCAGGGTCAATGGTTGATGCAATTAATTGTGCTAGGTATGTTTATAAAGATAAATACACTTTTAACGCAATGCGCAAATCTGCAATGGAAGCAGATTTTTCCTGGAAGAAGAGTTCAGCAGCATATCTTAATATGTACAAAGAATTGAGTTTAAAATAAACTAGAAAGGAGTAAAACTATGAAAAAAAGCATTATTTCCATTCTGTTGGCTCTTTTGTTTACCTTTTCCTTTGTCGGCTGCGTCGGCCAGCGCGAGATTGAGAAT
>URXT01000008.1 GCA_900551915.1 uncultured bacterium | reverse complement strand
AGCCGTATCAAAACCAATAGTGTATTCTGTACAGGCAATATCATTATCAATAGTTCCTGGAATGCCAATACATGGTAGTCCCAGTCTCGACAGGAAACCTGCGCCTTGGTAAGAACCGTCACCACCAATCACAACCAAGCCATCAAGCCCCAGCTCTTTTGCGTTCTGATATGCAATTTCACGATATTTTTCTTCATAAAATTCTTTGGCAATATCTTTTGAAATATTATCTTCGTCAACATTATTTTTGCTGTCAAGAGTAATATCAATTTCCGGAATAATAGACTTCAAAGTAGTCAGGAATATTTCAAGGCTTTCATTCGTAATTGGAAGGGATGGAACAACCTCCAGCAATCCTTCAAGAAGCTGCTCGACTTCATCATCATCGTCACTCTTTTTCATCAGCGCAGTAAGCGCACCGGTGTTAAGCGAAAGCACTTCATCCTGAGGAATACAGTTTATATTAACTCCATTTCTTTCAAGACGGCATGGAAGATACAAAAGCGGGGTTAAAAATTCATTCTGCTTTCTTGTTTTAGAACTTTTACCTACAAGAAATAAATATCCATAAATAAGGTATTTATCCTTCTGGCTCATTTCAGATTGAATCATAAGCTCTGTGAGCTTGCTGTCACTGCCGTCAAGACGGAGAAATTCTTCATTATTAGTTAAAAGTTCTTCCTCGCCTTTGAGAAAAATCCATTTGTTATCTTTGTCGCCTTTAAGGTTTCTGAACGTAGAACTCTTAACCTCTTCACGTACACAGTCATGAAGGTACTGGCTTAGTTTTTTGATAAAACTATTATTAAATGCTGAATTAATTGCTTTTGTTGCTTCCTGTAACATGATATATTCCTTTTTATTACATTTTACGCTAAAATAGGCAATATGGACATCATTAAAATAAAGGATACTTCAAATAAATTATACTATGTAGGCGGGGTTGTCCGCGATGAAATATTAGGTATAAAAAGTTTTGATGTTGATATGACTTACGAAGGTAATGCAATTGAGTTTGCAAAAAACAATTTAATCAAACCGGACGAACAATCAAATGTTCAGGATACCGGCTGTATTTCACAAATTTTGCAGATTAACGAGCCTTTCGGTACTGTACGCGTAAAAATTGAGGGGCGGGAGGTTGATATTGCATCAACAAGACAGGAAGTATACGAGCGAAAAGGGCATCTGCCAAAAGTAACAAAAATCGGCTGTACCTTGAAAGAAGATGTCATGCGCCGGGATTTTACAGTTAATACTCTTGCAAAATCTGTGAGCACAGGAGAAATTATTGACTACACAGGAGGTCTTGAGGATATTAAAACTAAAACTCTTCGTGTGTTGCATGACAGGAGTTTTATTGATGATCCAACCAGAATTTTACGCGCTCTGAAGTTTTCAATTCGTTTTGGTTTTGAACTTGATGAACATACAAAAAAACTTCAGGACGAATACCTGCAAAATATAAACTATGACATGTGCTACAAACGGATAAAAAAAGAACTTATTGAAACATTTAATCTAAATTCACAAAAAGCATTTGAAAAATTTATAAATGAAGGTATCTGCAAGCTTATAACAACAACCCCCGCCCAGCTGCCAAATGTAAACATAGAAGAACTTGTCAATAAATACAAAATCGAACATCCCTGGATTATTTATGCAGGAGTTTTAAAAGATTTGTCAAGCCTGCCGCTTACAAAAACAGAACAAAAAATCCTTGACGATTTTAATGCAGCCGGAAATCCCAAAACTGATTTTGAACTATATAAAGCATTTGAAAAAGTATCAATTAAAACTGTAATTCTTTATGCAGTACTGAAGGATTATGAAAAAGCAATTCATTATCTTGATAATCTTAGAGGAATAAAAATATCCATAAACGGCAAGGATTTACAAGCAATAGGATTGCCTCCGTCAGCAAAATATGCAGCCATTTTTGACAAAGTACTTGAACAAAAACTTGCAAGCCCCGGTATAAATAAATCAGAAGAATTAAGTATTGCTCAGAAATTTTTATGACTTTTTCTTTGGTGTAAATTCCAAATCATAACCAAGAATTTCTGCAATTATATATGCTTCATGCAGACTTAATGATTTGATTTTCAGTTTGCTTGATAAACTAGCCAATGTATATTTTTTGCCGGTTTTTTCTGTCATTAACTCTGCAAGTTTTGTAATTGTAACTCCATTCAATGATAGCAATGAATGGATAATTCTTTTTACATTTTTCTCCATTAATAAAATTATAATTTATTTGACAAAAAGTCTAAAATATATTATATTAAGCATTGAATATCATTAACTCTTATGATATATCATTAATATAATTACGGATATTTTATTTGTCTTTTCAGCATGCTATAATTTTGCTGGAGTATGAAAAGGACAAAAAAAGCCGTTCCTGTATGGAACGGCTTTTCTTTTAAATAACACTGCCACTATACTTCTTTAAGTACAATTGTTGCATTTTGTCCGCCAAATCCAAATGAATTTGATAATGCTGCATGGATTTCCGCTTTTCTTGCTTTATGCGGAACATAATCCAGATTAGCAACTTTTTCATCTTGATTATCAAGATTAATAGTAGGCGGAACAATATTTTCATTAATTGCTTTAATGCAAGCGATAGCTTCAACAGCACCTGTTGCGCCAAGAAGGTGTCCATGCATACTTTTGGTAGAACTTACCATAAGTTTAGGGTTGGCAGCTTTATCACCAAATACACCTGCAATTGCATGTGATTCTGCAATATCACCTAAACCGGTACTTGTACCATGTGCATTAATATAATCAATATCTTCAGGCTTCATACCTGCATCATCAAGAGCAAACTGCATTGAATGGCTTGCCCCTTTACCCTCAGGACATGGTGCAACAACATCATAAGCATCAGCTGTTTGACCATAGCCTGCTATTTCTGCATAGATATGAGCTCCGCGTTTTTTAGCATGTTCATACTCTTCAAGAACCAGAACGCCTGCACCCTCTGACATTACAAAGCCATCTCTGTCGATGTCCCATGGACGGGAAGCTTTCTGAGGTTCATCATTGCGTTTGGAAAGAGTTCTTGCACTTGAGAATGCGCCGATACCTACGTCACATATAGTAGCTTCACAGCCACCTGCAACCATAATATCAGCATCTCCGTATTGAATAGCTCTAAACGCATCGCCGATTGAATGAGTACCTGTTGCACAAGCTGAAACAACAACTTTATTAATACCTTTGAAGCCGTATTTCATAGAAATTCTGCCTGATGCCATGTTTACAATCATCATCGGAATTGTAAATGGAGAACATTTATTAGGACCTTTTTCAAGAATACGTACATGATTTTCTTCAAATGTACGAAACCCGCCGGCTGCAGAACTTACGACAACGCCAATTTTATATGGATCAACATCATTCACTTCTTCTAATTTTGCATCTTTAACAGCTTCATCAGCAGCAATCATAGCAAACTGAATGAATCTATCCATTTTTTTTGCTTCCTTAGCGTCAAGATATTCTTCCGGATTAAAATTTTTCACTTCACCTGCTATTTTTACAACATGCTTGGAAATATCTATTATATCCGGAACACTAATTCCGCTTTTTCCTTCAACAAGACTTTGCCAGAATTTATCGACACCTATACCAAAAGGCGATACAGCACCAAGTCCTGTGATTACAACTCTTCTCTTAGTCATCTCTTTACCTTTTATCCTCTTAAAATTTACGAGGGGAAAACAATATTCAATTTTCACCCTCGTAATTTAAAAATATCCAGCTTTAAAGCCCGATTAACACTTACTTAAAATTAAGAGTGTGAATCAATGTAGTCAACAGCATCTTTAACTGTTTGAATTTTTTCAGCTTCTTCATCAGGAATTTCGCAGCCAAATTCTTCTTCAAAAGCCATAACCAATTCAACTGTATCTAATGAATCAGCACCCAAGTCAGCTGTGAAGCTTGCTTCAGGAGTTACTAATGCTTCATCAACGCTTAATTGATCTACTACAACTTTTTTAACTTTTTCGAATGTACTCATCTTTTTTTCCTCATAAATTATTGTATTACTACTTTGATTTATATTCGCTCTCGCGTCTATAATATTATATCTGGCACAAGATTTTTTTGCAAGGAATTTACAATCCTGACGCTATATTGTTAAAAATCTTTACTTTACTAAATAATCAAAGCGCCGGCAACTTCGATTGCCTGTCCTGAAACATAATCTGCATCAAGAGCAAGATATTTTACTGTTTTTGCGATATCTTCCGGAGTGCCGAGTCTCTTCATCGGAATTGCTTTAACATATTCGTCAATATTTGGAAGATTTGCTGTCATTGCAGTTTGAATAAAGCCAGGGCATACAGCATTAACTCTGATGTTTCTTGAGCCGAATTCTTTTGCAAGAGTTTTTGTCAAACCGATTAAACCTGCTTTTGATGCTGAGTAGTTGGCCTGACCCGGGTTTCCATGAAGCCCTACAACGCTTGACATGTTAATAATTGAACCTTGACGTGCTTTCATCATGTGTTTGATTACGGCATGGGTTACGCAGTATGCACTTGTAAGGTTAATTTTGATAACTCTTTCCCACTGTTCCATATCCATTCTGATAAACAAGCCGTCTTTTGTGATACCTGCATTGTTAAGCAAGATATCAATTCTGCCGTGTTCAGCAATCATTTTGTCAACATTTTCCTGAACAGCAGCGTCATTTGAAACGTCAAAACTGTAGAAATATGCGTTAACTCCGCAAGCTTTAATTTCATCTAAAGCCGGTTGGGCTTTTTCAGCGTCACAAATATCATTAATAATGATATCACAGCCTGCTTTTGCAAGTTCCAGCGCGCAAGCCAAACCAATACCGCGTGAACCGCCTGTAATCAATGCAATTTTTCTTTCTGTCATTAATTTTCTCCTTATTTTGTCATATGTTAATACGACCTGCTACTTTTTAATTTTATTTTTGAACCAATTCATTATTCTTACATAAAGCGGTTCTTTAAAGGCTTTGACGAAATATTTTTCAACCTCCTTTTGTTTTATGACTCTTCCCTCTCTTAAATACACATTTCTTGGTGCCAAGTCCGGACGCTGTCTGTAAAACTTCTGGCTGTTAAAATCGATTTTCGCCATTTAAACTCCAACCATCTCTTCTTTAAGAGCGGCGACTGTTGCTTCAAGCGACGCTTTGTCGAAAACATTGTAAACTTTTGCTTCCGGAACAATCTTTTTATTTAAACCTGCAAGAACTTTACCCGGACCTATTTCTACAAAAATTTCAACGCCGTCAGTAGCCATTTTTTGGATTGTCTGTGTCCAGTGAACTGATGAATAAATTTGTTTCGGCATTTTGACTTTGAAATCGTCTTTGTCAACAGTCAACTGAGCGTCAACGTTTGTAATAACCGGAATTTTCGCATCGTCTAAAGCTAATTCGGAAACAAAAGCTTCAAATTCTTTGCCTGCATTCGCCATGAATTTTGAATGGAAAGCACCTGAAACAGCAAGAGGAACAACACGTCTTGCGCCTTTCGCCATTAATAGTTCACCGGCTTTTGCAACAGCTTTTTCATCGCCCGTGATAACAACCTGAGCCGGTGAATTGTAGTTTGCAACGTCAACGTATCCGATTGAAGAGGCTCCCTTCAATGCTTCTTCAAGAGCGCCTTCGGGGGCGCTCAAAACTGCCGCCATTGCTCCTCCTTTTGTTGAACCCATCAAGTCAGCACGTTTTTGAATTGCTTTTAAGGTATTTTCTAGAGACATTACGCCTGCTGAATACATTGCGCAATATTCTCCGAGCGAATGACCTGCAACATAATCAGGGCTTATATCAAATTCTGATTTCAAAGCTTCCATTGCTGCAATTGACATTGTTACAATGCAAGGCTGTGTGTTAACTGTTTGCTTAAGGGCGTCTTCCGGACCTTCAAAGCAAAGTGTTGTGATTGTTTTGTTCAAAACTCTGTCTGCAGTATCAAAAACATTCTTTGCACTCTCAAAGCTTTCATATAAATCTTTTCCCATGCCAACAGCTTGAGACCCTTGCCCCGGAAAAAGAAATGCAATCTTTTTTGTCATAATCATATCCCTCAAAATATCTCTCTTTAACTTCCTATCCAGATTATACAATAAACAAGGTAAATGTAAATGTATTCTTAATTAATCTTATACAAGACTTTATCAATAATTCTCCAAATGCAGCTTCTGCTTCACATAAAGGCGGGGGAATGCCCCGCCTTTAAAGCCTTATATTTTTATACATCCGATAAAATCTGTTTATCAGTTTTGTCACCTTGCTTTACAAAAATATCGTTATTCAAAAGTCCAATTTTTTCTTTACAAAACTCACAGTCAACTTTTAGTGGCTTGCAAGAATAAACCGTCTCCGGAGATTTTTTCTTAATTGCCGCTATACGAACAGGATTTCCAAAATCAATATTTGTAAAATATCCTTGTAATTTAGATATGGGGTATTTTGTATCTGTTATCTTCATTAGCAAATACCTTCTCTTAAGCGTACAATTGCCCCGCCCCAGGTCATGCCCGCGCCAAATCCGCAAAGAACTGCAGTTGTACCAAGTTTTACATTGCCTTTTTCAACGCTTTCCGCCAAAGCTATTGGAATTGATGCGGCTGATGTATTTCCGTAATATTTAATATTTGTTATGACTTTTTCGTCACTGTAACCGAGTCTCTCCTGAACAGCCTGAATAATTCTGATATTTGCCTGGTGCGGAATTAAGTAATCGATGTCTTCTGCTTTCATGCCGGCATTTGTAATCAAATCTTCAACATAATTTGGAAGAACTTTTGCAACAAAAGTGTAGACTCCGCGCCCGTTCATTCTGATACCTTTAGGTTTTTCTTCATATTGTTCAACAAGCGGGCAGTTTTTGCCGTCAAAAGAAAGTTCCAGCAAATCGCCGTAATTTCCATCGGCTTTAATATCAATTGCAATAATATCATCAACGCCGTCTTCTGATTGCGTAACAACCATTGCGCCGGCACCGTCGCCAAAAAGAATTGACGTGCTTCTGTCTTCCCAGTTGACAAGCCGTGAGTTGTTGTCAGTTGCAACAAGAAGAATATTTTTGTACATACCGGAGGATATGTATGCTTTTGCAATGCTTAATGCATAAATTAAGCCCGAGCATGCTGCTGTAATATCAAATGCAGGAATTTGTCTTTTAATTCCGAGTCTTTGATGAATGTGGCATGCAATTGCAGGATACAAATCCGGAGGAGCAGATGCAGCGGCAATAATTAAGTCGATATCATCAGGATTAATGCCGGATTTAGCAATTGCTTTTTTAGCGGCGTCAAAACCGAGGTCAATTGCGTTTTCTTCGCCTGAAACAACTCTGCGTTCTTTGATACCTGTTCTTGAATAAATCCACTCGTCTGATGTATCGTATAATTTTGTCAAATCATCATTTGTAATAACTGTTTCGGGTAAACTATAACCAACACCCGCAATTCTTAACGGAATTAATTTATCTGTCATTGACTATTCCTCATAAAATTTTGCTATTTTCTCGTTAACGCCGGTTTCTACAGCATGCTTTGCAACTCTTACTGCATTTTTAATTGCGTAAGCTTTGCTTCTGCCATGTGAAATTACGGTAATTCCTTTGACACCAAGAAGAAGTGCGCCGCCGAATTCTTCGTAGTTTATTTTTGTATAAATTCTTTTCATAAAAGGTTTTGCCAGAAGTCCGATTATTTTGCCCGGCAAATCGCCTTTGAATTCTTGTTTAAGCATTCTGAAAAGCATTTGTGAAGTTCCTTCGGTAACTTTAAGCGCAACGTTTCCGACAAAACCGTCACAGACAACAACATCACATACGCTCAGAAAAATTTCTTTACCTTCAATGTTGCCGACAAAGTTAATTTTCTCCTGCTGTTCTTCCAAGAGTTTGTAAGTTGCCTGAGCAAGCTCGTTGCCTTTTCCGGCTTCTTCGCCAATATTCAGAACTGCAACACGCGGATGTTCTATTCCGAGAACATTTTTTGAGAAAGTTGCACCCATGATTGCAAACTGATAAAGCATTTCGGGAGTACAATTACTGTTTGCACCGCCATCAATAACAACAATAGGTTTTTTGATAGTCGGCATGGTAACTGCAATTGCAGGTCTGTCGATTCCGGGGATTCTGCCTAATCCGAACAAACTTGACGCCATAGCGGCACCGGTTGAACCTGCTGCAACGACGGCATCTGAACTTCCTTGAGCGACAGCATCGACCGCCAAGACAATCGAAGATTTTTTCTTTTTACGAATAGCTTGTCCGGGAGCTTCGCCCATTTCAATAACTTCAGAGGCATGGGTAATTTTGATGTCGAGTTTTGAGGTATCAATTTTTATACGGTATTTTGCAGCACCGCCCTTGCCGCAGTCTGTCATGAAACCTTCATGTGAGATTTTGTCAAGCTCCTGCTCAATTCTGTCTTGTTTTCCAACCAATTCAATGGCAACGCCGTATTCTTTAGCTGCCCAAACCGCGCCTGCTACTATCTCGTGCGGCGCATGATCTCCACCCATTGCATCAATTGCTATTCTTGTCATCTTATCCCTCTCAAAGTCTTAACGTTTAACGGTTGAAAAGAAGGATGGCTTAAAGGCTGCCCTTTTGAGCCATCCTTTTACATAAATTATTTTTCTTCCGGTTCAGAAGCTTTTTCTTCAGCCGGAGCTTCTTCTTTTGCTTCTTTAGCGGGAGCTTCAGCTTTAACTTCTTCAACTTTTGTTTCTACAGTTTCTTCTGCTTTAACTTCTTCAGTTTTTGCAGCTTTTTTAGTTGACTTTTTAGCCGGTTTCTTTTCTTCAACTGCCGGAGTTTCTTCAACTCTGTCTTTTAAGCTTACCGGTTTGCCTTTGTAAGTTCCGCAAGCTGTGCATACTGTGTGAGTTAAAACTGTTTCACCGCAATTCGGGCATTTTGTAGTTTCAGGCTTTGTTGCCTTCCAATTGCTTCTTCTTTTGCCTTGTGCGGAATGTCCTGTTCTTTTCTTAGGTACTGCCATTTTCTTTTTTCCTTTTTATTTTTACTACTACTTATATTTCATCCTTTTGAGTCAGAAAGCGTTTTGTAAGGGTTTAATTTCCTTCAATTTTGATGTTTTTGAACACTTCTAACCTTGGGTCAGACAAATCTTCTTCTTTCATGAATTTGTCCTCATTACAATTTATACCACAAACTTTTTTATTTGGTATATTTAATATTACAGATTGATACAATAAGTCATAAATATCAATTTCATTTTCGCCGTTCAAATCGGTAATGAATTGTCCTTCTTTTAGCTCTGTTTCCTGTCCGTAATCCTCCATCAGTGCATTTTTTGCATACATTTCATCAATATCAAAATCAATCGGGTATTCAAATTCTTTGAGACACAAATCGCATTCCAAATTTAAAATTCCCTTAACATTTCCTTTAACTTCGATAAAATCACCGAGGGATTTCAACTCCAAATCAGCACAAATTTGGCCGTTTGAATTTATGCCGTCAATTTTATCTTCAAAATGATAACTGATTGTTTTATTTACAGAGTTTTCCAAATCGTCAATTGAAATCTTATGCGTCATTGCAGAATCCTTTTAAACCTACATGTATTGTTCTTCTTGAAGCGCCAGCGACGCAATCTGGTTTGAAATAAAGCAGACTTTTTTCAAAGGCCCGAGGGTTTCTCTTTCGATAAGCATAGCCTGAGGGCTTTTTACAGCCTGTTTAAGTTCATCATAAAGGGCTTCGGGATTTTCAACGTAAAGAACAAGCGGAGCGGTTGAACCTTTCAAAAATACCAGAACCGAAATTCTTTTTTTTATATTTTGAGCATTAAATTGTTGAGCCATGATTACTCCTTCCGTAATTATTTGGGCTTTGCTTCTGCTTTAAGCCGTACTTAAAACCTTTTCCGTTTACAGATTATAAAATAAAATCAGTAATTATGCAAATTTGTTTTGATTGGAGGAGTAATCAGAGTAATTATTCTTTAAACTGTTCAAGCAGCAGTCCGTGTTCTTCGAGATATTTTAACCACTCTTGTTTTTCGGGAGAAATATCAGAACGGGTTTTACCTTCGAGAATTTTTTCATCACCATAGGTGCCGTTAACTTTTTGCATTATATCATTATGAAACATGTCGGGGTCTATTTCCCAATCATTAGAGTCAAAATCTTTACCGGTTGCGCTTTCGACAATATCAATCCAATCCACAATCTGACGGACAGTCATGTTTGAATTTTCTTCGAATTTGTCCAGCTTGTCTTTGTTTTCGGGCTTCAGCAAATCCCTGAAATCAGAAGCCTTCATAGAACGAACATTTTCCCAGTCTGCTTTATATTTTGCATATTGTTCCGGAGTCAATTTAGCGGCTTCTTTCTCCGGAATTGTTTTAAACGCAGCCCATGCAAGCCTGTTTTTCGTTTGATAAGCAGAGTTTGAGGCTCCTTCCGTTTCAAGGTCTGTGAAAATTATTTCACAAGAATCCGCCTCCATAAGTTCCCCGTTTTCATCAAGCTTAGGCTGCGTACCCATTGGAGGTTTCTCAATGTCGCCTCCGCAGCAGGAATATGCCGAGTTACCAGTTACAAGGCGGGTATATGCAGAAGTATTAAGCCTGTTATACAATGCAGGAGCCTTAAAAAGCCATCTGTTGGCTTGATTTTTAATAGCCTCATATAAAAACTGAACCTCGTCATCTGTCAATTCTTTGCCATAACGTTCCTTTGCAATAGCTTTTAAACCTCTCATCGGGCTTTCGTCTTCCATCCATGACTTACACCAGTTTACAAAGTCATCATCACTGAAGGACTGAATTTCTAAGTTGTATTTTTTTGCAAATTCTTCGGGCTTCATATCGCCGATTTTGTGAGAGCCGTCTGTGTTATGAATATCCCACATTTTTTCTTCCGCGCTGTCAACAACTCCGTTATGGTTTTTATCTTTCATAAACCATTTGTTGACGTCACGCTCTGCAAAAAACAATACCTCAGACATTGCCAGCAAATCATTTCCCTGATATCCGCCCTCATAAAGTTCTTGATAAGAAATTTTTCCGTCTTTATTTTTATCAAGCTTTAAAAACAAGCTTTCCTTCAACTGAGGTTTTGCGGTATGTTTTTCAGAAACAGCCGGTTTATTTTGTATATTTTTGCCTAACGGATTTACTTCTGTCATTTTTATACTCCTATTATTTTGTACTAAAAATTACTCGGGTTTTTTTGTTTTTGTATTTTCAATGTCAAAAACACTTTTGTCCATCGGAATGTGTGATGGAATAGATTTTTTATCTTGTTTTTTATCTTTGTTATTTTCTGTTTGTTTAATTGCACCGGCTTCAATTACAGCTTCCCGCTTTGAATCGGTTAACATGTTTGTAAAAGATTTTCCTTCTTTTTGTGCCACAAAAATTGACAATTCCTGTGCCATTCCACCCTGATAACTTGCGATTTTACTGAGAGAAACCTGGCTTCTGCCATTAAAGTTGTCTTTACCTACCAACGCAATCATATCTTTGGGATTGAATGTTGGAAAAGCAGTATAAATGTCTCCAACTGTTATTGCCATATATGCTCCTTTCTTGATGTGTGCTTAATTACATGAAGTTTTTTGAGGCGAAAATATTGACAATAGGGCACCGCACCATACCATACCATACCATACAGCAGATTATGACTGGATTTCGGGCATTTTAAAATTCATCTTTACATTTTTTAATATTTAAAAAAATAAATTTGCAGAGGCACTGACAATCAAACAAATTATTAAAAAATAATAAATTTTACCCCGCTAACTAACTTGATAAATTATAATTAAGTTATATTATATTGTAGAGGTAGAGAAATGACACACAAACATAATAACCCGTTTAAAAATGACTTGGATGAAAGTATTAAACCTGAAGATGCAATAAACAACAAAGATGTTCAGGAGCAAAGCGAAGAAAAACTTCAAAATCATGACGAAAAAAGTTCTGATGATGAACTTTCTAAACTTCAGGAAAAATACGATGAATTAAATAATCAATATTTAAGGCTTGCGGCAGACTTTGAAAATTATCGCAAACGCCAGGCTCAGGAACGCGAAAGCCTGCTTAAATACGGCGCTGAAAACGCGTTGAAACATATGATTGAAGTTCTTGACAATTTCGAACGCGGCGAAAAAGCGCTTGAAAATGTTGAGGATTGCGAAAAATGCAAAGAAAGCTTCAACCTTGTTCACAAACAGGTTATTGACACTTTGACAAAACTCGGTTTGGAGACAATTGAAGCTGCCGGCAAGGAATTCGACCCGAATTTCCATGATGCGGTTATGCAGACTCCGACCTCGGAACATCCGGAACATACTATTATTGCAGAACTTCAAAAAGGCTACAAGATGGGCGACAAAGTTTTAAGACCCTCGCTTGTAAATGTGGCGACGCAGGAGTAAAAAGTGAAAGGTGAAAAGTGAAAAGTCCGTTACAGAATAAGGGCTTTATCTGATTTCAGCTTTTAACGTCATATAAAATTTTAGGGAAAGAAAAAGAGAATAGAACAAGAAAACAATGGCAAATTATTACGAGATATTGGAAGTGTCGCAGTCGGCGACAAAAGAGGAAATAAAATCAGCTTTCAGAAAGAAAGCCAGAACATTACACCCCGATGTTAACAAAGCTCCCGATGCAGAAGAGAAATTTAAGGAACTCGGTAAAGCCTACGAAACCTTAATGGACGATAACAAACGCGCAACTTACGACCGCTACGGAGAAGACGGTTTGAAGAACGCCGGATTTGATACAAACGGTCCGTTTGCAGGAGGTTTTGGCGACTTAAACGATATTTTCAATTCGTTTTTCGGCGGCTTTGGCGGTTTTGGCTTTGGCGGCGGACATGACCCGAATGCCCCGCAGCGCGGCGACGATTTGAGATTTGATGTAGAAATAGACTTCAAAGAAGCTATTTTCGGTACAACAAAAGAAATAAAATTTGACCATTTGGAACTTTGCTCCGAATGCGGCGGAACAGGTGCGCAAAAAGGCACACAGCCAATAACCTGTCCGACCTGTCACGGTTCAGGCCAGGTGCAGACGGTTACGAGAACTCCGCTCGGTGCAATTTCGCAAATCACGGTTTGTCCTGACTGCCGCGGAACAGGCAAAAAAATCGGAACTCCCTGCAAAGCCTGCAAAGGTTACGGAAAAATCGAAAAAGAAAAGAAAATTGAAATTAAAATTCCGGCAGGCGTCGATAACATGTCAAAAATCCGCGTTTCAGGCGAAGGCGATGCAGGTTCAAACGGCGGGCCGGCAGGCGATTTGTTTGTCGTGCTTCATGTGAAAGCTTCCGACTACTTTAAGCGCGACGGACTTGATGTTTACACAAGAGTTGACATAAATCCGGCTCAGGCAGTTCTCGGCGATGAAGTTGAAATAGAAACTCTTGACGGAATGAAAACAATCAAAATCCAGCCCGGAGTTCAGAGCGGAAACACTGTCAAAATTAAAGGCGCAGGGGTTCCGGTAATTGCAAGGCCTTCACAGCGCGGCGACCACGTTATAATTATTAATGTGGTAATTCCAACACAGCCAGGCGAAGAAGAAAAACAGCTTTACAGAAAATTGTACGAACTAAAAGGCGGCAAAAAGCCTCAGGAAACACTTCTAAACAAAGTTAAAGGAGCTTTTCGGTAATGCGGAAATTTTTAATTGTATTGGCAATATTTTTGGCAACGGCCGGCTGCACTTTTGCGGCACAGCTTCCGTCAGATGTAAAAGCCATTGTCAGCAAAGATTTTCCTCAGACAAACTTCCGTTTTGACGGCGTAATAATTCTTCCTGACAATACAATTTATCTTCCGGTAATTCCGGCACGCATTATTAAACCCGAAACTTTAGAAATTAAAGAAACCTTTCCGCAGGGCAAAACTTTAGCGCAAAAACCTGATGTTGTAATTTTCAACAATGACTTTGTGCTTTTGAAGGTGATTGAAACGACTGACGGCAGAAAAAGTATTATGAAATTCCAAAATCCGCCTCATCAGATTAAATCCGGACTTCTTCCGCAGGACATGCTTGTGCCGCGTGGGCTTATAATCCCGGAAAACGTAAAAGGGATTATCGGAAACCTTCAAATTGCAACCCTTCATGACCCGACGCTTAAAGTCTTGCCTCCAGCAGGAAAAAATAATTCTGTTGTGAATTCGCTTGCTGCAACTCCGGTTTTGAAAAACAAAACAATTTATGCAACAACTAATTTCACCAAAAATATTCAGGTTGTAAACCCGTCTAAGCAAACTCCTGAATATGCGCTCTCGCAAGAAAATATTCCGATTTCGATGAAGGGTTATGACGGAAAATTTTTGCTCGTTTCTTCATACAACAAAAAATCAGTTGATATTATTTCTCTTGCCGACGAACAGATTATCAAACAGATTAATCTCAGCACACAGCCCGATGAAATAATTATTGATTCAAAAAATAAAATAGCATACATCGCAAGCCCTTCTGATTCAAGCATTTATATACTTTCGCTTGAAACAATGACCTTGAAAAAACAGCTCAGGCTAAACGGCATGTGCGAAAAATTAACCCTGTCGCAAGACGGCTCAAAATTGTTTTACGTTGACAGAAAATCAAATGAAATTTGGGTAGTCGAACTTGACAACAATTACCTTTTGCGCGAAATCGGAAGATTTCCGAACACATCAAAAATTGCTTACGCAAACAACAAAATTTACATTACAAGCCGCACAAAAAACCGACTTGCAATAATTGATTACAAAACAATCGGGCTTGTGGGAGAAACCGATATTACAGAAAAACCTGTTGACATGCTGGTTTTTAATGACAAATTGTACATTCTCGGCGCGGTTAACAATGAAATCTGCGTGATTGATACAAAAACCGACCAGCTTACTGACATAATTAAGCTTGGAACAGACGGATTTTCTACAAGAATTTTCAGAATAGACGACACAAACATTGCAATTGTCACAGATACAAAAGCTAAAAAATATTCAATGGTGGATTTGGGCACGAAAAAAGTTATTAAGTCAAACGCGGTTGAAATCCCGATTAATTCGGTAGTCGTGGTTGACAATGTGAAGAAGATAAACAAATGATAGAAAACTTTGACGAAATTACACAGCAAACCCTTTTGGAATTAGAAAAAACACAGAAACAATTTTGGAATGTTGCGCGGGTTACGGGCGAATTTTTAAACCTTCTTATCCGCACCGCAAAATCAAAAAATGTTTTGGAACTCGGAACATCAAACGGATACTCCGGGATATGGATAGCAAAAGCGCTTAAAGAAACAGGCGGAAAGCTTACGACAATAGAGTTTTACGAAAAAAGGATTAAGCCGGCGCGCGACAACTTTGAAAAATGCGGGGTTTTGGATTTAATTACAACCCTTGAAGGTTCTGCGATAAAAATTTTGGAATACATGCCTGAAAACGAGAAATTTGACTTTGTATTCATAGACGCGAACAAGAGCGAAACTTTAAAATATTTTGAACTAATTCACCCGCATCTTTTAACCGGCGGAATTCTTGCAGTGGACAATGTTCTCTCTCATGAAGAAAAAGTAAAACCTTTTATCAACGAAATAAATTCCCGCCCAGATTATGAAAACGTGGTTTTGACTCTTCCGGCAGGGCTTTCGCTTGCAAGAAAGCTCCGATAAAAAATTTTAAAATAATAAAAGGCGCGACAGTATAACCCGTCACGCCTTTTTTATCAGCTGCAAATTTAAGGTGAATTCGTGGTGTTCCACCTGCAGCCGCCTCCGTATCCCGCCGCTAATTTAGCAGGGTTGAACCGGGCATAGACCCTCCCGGCAAGCCTTGCACCACGCCCGCATAATCGCAGGAGAACTCGGCTTTAGGATACGAAATTTTTATTCTTTTTCCTTTTCTTTATCTTTATCTTCAAGCAGACTTGTTTGATTTATCTCAAGTTTACGCGGCTTTGCCTGCTCGATATTTTGTTTTGGAATTGTTATGGTCAAAAGTCCGTCTTTATATTCCGCGCGGCTTTCGTCAGGTTTAATCGGCGCATCAAAAGAAATTGTCCGCTTGTATTTGCCGTAACGAAATTCGCTTAAGTGATAACGTTCATTTTTCTCCTTTTCAGCCTTTTCTTCCTGTTCTTCGCGAATCTCCGCGGTAATTGTCATAAAATCATTATCAAGTTCGACATCAATATCGTCTTTCTTAACTCCAGGAAGCTGGACTTTTACTTTATAATTTTTGTCGTTTTGTTTCACTTCTATCGCAGGACGCCAATTGGTATTCTTCTTTACGTTCAAAGGATTGCCAAAGGCGCTTGCCATAAACGTATCGCGTAAGAAATTATTTAATTCCTGATGTATGCTGTCAAAATATAATTCAGGTTCTCTTATCATCAGATCGTATTTCATTTGAACTCCTTTCACATTATCAGAATAAACTTTTTTGCATACCAGTTCATTACACTCACAGGCTAAAATTTAATACAGCAAGTATAAACATTTGTTTAATAGAATTAGATTACTTACCTGAAATAATTATGAAAAAGGAGATTTACATGACCATTCAAATGCTTGTATTTGATTTAAGAGAGAGCGATAAACAGTTTTTTGAAAATAACGAATTACAAAATTTCAACTTTACTTTTTATGACAACAGCCTTAATCCGCAAACTGTAAAATCCTTACCACAAGAGATTAAGGACAGGACAACCGTTATTAGCGTTTCAAGGAATTCAGATATGACAAGAGAGGTAATTGATGAATTCAAAAATCTTCGTATAATTTCAACCCGCTCAACATCTTACTGCCATATTAGCAAAAACGCCGCAACAGAACGAAACATTGCGGTCATTAATGTCAAAAATTACGGAGAAACTTCAGCCGCCCAATTTATTTTCACACAGCTTCTTGCTTTAACAAGAAAAATTATACCCGCTTCCAGAGGAAAAAATGTTTATGAAAACAATTTGCACTGGATAGGCAGGGATTTAACAGGAATGACACTTGGGATTGTCGGTGCAGGGTCAATTGAAGCATCTGTGTGTAAAATCGCAAATGGTTTTGACTTGAAAATTTTAGGCTACGATCCAAATCCCAAAAAAGAACTTACCGACAAATACGGGCTTGAATATACTCATCTTGAAGATTTACTTAAAACTTGCGATATTATAAGTCTTCACATACCATATAGCGGCGATAATTTTCATCTCATGTCAAATAAACAGTTTGAATTAATGAAACCAAATTCATATTTCTTAAGTTTATCTAATATAAAACTGATTAACCTTGAAAGCTTATACAACGCTCTCAAAAACGGTAAACTTTCAGGTGCGGCACTTGATGCAACATGCTGTGAATATCGGAATTCGCAGTGTGAAAACAATGGATTTAACGATATTTGCGATAATGAAAGAAAATATTTTTCCGAATTTATGAAGATGAACAATGTAATAATTACTCCTAACATTGCTTACAGCACGGAAGAAGCTATTAATTACATGTTTCAAAATACAATTGATCAAATACGAGAAGTTATTAAGGGAGGAGATGTTTATGGAGTCTTTTAATAAGGTTTTCTATTTCCTCATAACCTGCGCCGAAACCGCCCCGAAAACAAAATCCTGACGGGTTTCAAATTTAAATCCTGTTTTTTCAAAGTCACAAATCAATTCATCAGGCTCGGGGAAAACTCTTTTTGATTTAATTAAATATCTGTAAGGTTCTGAGTTCCCGTAAAATATTTTCGCTGCAATCGGCGTCATAATTTCAAAAAATTTACCGAAAATATTCTTTTTACCGAAGTCCAGATGAAGAAATTTTCCGCCAGGCTTCAGAACTCTGTAAATCTCTTTCAAAGCCTTTTCCGGATTAGATATATTCCTGAGCCCGAATGCAATAATTACAAAATCAAAAAAATTTTCACTAAAATCAAGATTTGTAATGTCGCCTTGAAAAAGTTCAACTCCCTCAAGCCTTTCCTTCGCAACAGAAAGCATGTTTTCAGAAAAGTCAACGCCGCTAACATGTGCAAACGGCTGTATTTCTCTCGCAAAATACGCCATATCACCTGTTCCGGTGCAGGCGTCAAGAACTTTCGAATGCGGAGGAATTTCAAGAAGCTTTACGCAAGCCTTTTTAACTTTTTTATGCAGGCCAAACGACATTATATTGTTCATAAAATCGTATTTATAAGCAATACTGTTAAACAAATCTTTTATATATCCCGGTGCCTTAAATACAGTCATAAAAAGTTACCATCTTGCATTATACCCAAATATTAACATATAATAAAATAATGAACATAGGATTTATACCAATAGACAACAGGCCTGTATGCTGTACATTAGCGCAAGATATAGCCGCAATTGACAGTTCAATAAAGTTTTATATTCCGCCAAGAGAACTTTTGGGCGGATTGAAAAAAAACGCGGATTATGAAGCCATTTTCTCATGGCTTAAAAATCTTCCGGCGCTTGAGGCACTTGTTGTTTCACTTGATTCAATAGCATACGGCGGGCTAATCCCATCAAGAAGATGTCCGGAAAGCTTTGAAGAAATCAAGACAAGAATTCTGAAATTCAAAGAAATTCTTGCGCCTCAAAACGCGAAAATCTACGCATTTTCAAGTATTATGAGAATTTCGAACAACAACGTTAACGAGGAAGAGAAAGAATACTGGTCAAGATGGGGAAAAAGGATTTTCGATTATTCTTACCAAACCCACAAACTCGGCTGCGAAAGCTGTATTTCAAACGGGATTCCGTCTGAAATTCTTGACGATTATTTGAACATAAGAAAGCGTAATTTTGAAATAAACAAGCTTTACCTTGAATGGCAAAAAGAAGGATTTTTCGACACACTTATCTTTTCAAAAGACGATTGCGCTGAATACGGATTTAATGTTCAGGAAGCAAGAGCGCTGGAAACTCTGGGGGGTTTTACAAAAACCGGCGCGGACGAAATCCCTTTAACGCTTTTGGCGCGTGCAATCAGGGCAGAAAAAACGTTGAAAATCGGACCTATTTTCACAGAACCGGATTGCAAAGATTTAATCTCGAATTACGAAGACGTTTCAATTGAAAATTCAGTAAAAGGCCAGCTTGAGCTTGCCGGATGTGAAATCACAACTCCGGAACAGGCCGATATTTTGCTTTATATAAATAACTTCCGCGAGCGTCAGGGCGAAATTGTCATGAAAATTCCGACAGAAGCTTTTGACGGCAAATGGCAGACTCCGCAAAAGCCTTACATGATTGCGGATGTTAGATTTGC
This sequence comes from uncultured bacterium, assembly GCA_900551915.1. Lineage (GTDB taxonomy): Bacteria > Cyanobacteriota > Vampirovibrionia > Gastranaerophilales > Gastranaerophilaceae > Scatenecus > Scatenecus faecavium. The sequence continues at coordinate 52,363 of URXT01000008.1, read as the reverse complement.
AAACGGCGCGGACAATGCATTTGTCAAACAGGTTCTTACAAAACCCGCTGATAAAAACTTCTTCGGCTATGCTGCGTGGAACACCTCGGCAAACACTTTAGGAAGCCTGATTTGCGCGGCTAAAGTGAAGTTTTTTGCACAAGAATACAATCACGAAGCCTTTTTAAAACTTCAAATGACACGTCTGCTTGACGATTGGGCTTATCAGGCAAATTGCCGCCAGAACTTATCCTCACCTGACCCGAAGGCGCTCAGCGAAATGATTTTGCCTTACAAAAAGCAGGCTGAAAATTTCCTGCAAAAAGATTTTGAAACCTCTTACAAATTCCCGTGGAACAGATTATTTGAGGTGGAAATTGAGTTTAATTGAGATATTGTTTTTAAGCATTGCGCTAGGCATTGACTGCTGTGTTGTGTCATTTTCACAGGGATTAATTTTTACCGCAAACAGGCGGAAAAATTCATTTCTGCTTGCGCTCACGATGGGAGCCTTTCAGGGAATTATGCCTGCAATCGGGTACTTCTTCGCAAACCTTATAAGCAAGTATGTTGAAACTTTCAGCCACTGGCTTGTTTTTGTAATTTTTGCGGCATTAGGAATAAAATTCATTATTGAAGCTTTTCATGAAAAAGAAGAGGACAAAATCTGCTGTATCGGGCTTAAATGCCTTATAACAATGGGGATTGCTACAAGCATTGACGCGCTTGGCGCCGGTGCAAGCCTTAATTTTAGCGGAACTGAGATTTTAAAACCGGCCTTAATTATTGCTGCTGCGTCGTTTTTCATGTCGCTTTTCGGATTTTGGTTCGGGAATTGTTTTAAGAAATTTCCATCAAAATACCTCGAGATTACAGGCGGGATAATACTTTGCGGGCTTGCGGTGAAGGCGCTGGTGCAGGGATTTGGAGGGAGTGTTGGGTAATAGTGAACTGCTCACTCTTCACTATCCCACTAAACCCATGCCCGAAACCTGCCCGAAAAGATAACATTTTACAAAACGTTACATTCCAATAAATCATGCAAATCATGCGTCCGACATGGGTTTCCATGATTTAAAGTTCCAAAACCATGTAATCATGAAGCTTTCGCCGCAATTGACAACTCAAAACTCTTAATAATAAAGGGTTTCAACATGTCGTTACAAATGTTAATAATCGCATGTTCCGGCCTTGAAAAAATCTCCTTATTTTCTATAATGTAATTAAGAGGTGGTCAAAAGACCGCGAGGGGTGGAGGAAACAGCCAATCAACAGGGCTGTAAGCCTTGCTATAGTTGTAGATTTTAATTTGGAGATAGTATAATTGTTTAGAAGTAGAGATATGGGTAGAGCAGTCGCTGTCAGAAGATGGACGCCAACGGCGCTGGAATGCTACAAACGCGGCTGTAACTGTGAAGGATGTTTTTACAAAGATTTTTTCAGCGGTTCATCGCAAAAATGCCAGATGAAAGCGTCAGTGCTTGAACTTGTCAGAGTTATCGGAACTCCTAATGTTGAATTACAGCAGTTTATTTTAGAAGACTAATTTTTTAAAAAACTGTTAAATATACATTACCGAAATAAGATTTACCCTTTAAAAAAAATCATTATTATGTTATACTGTATAAGCGCAGTATATATAGGAGGTTCAAATGCACATTTACGTTAATGGTAGAAACATTGAGATTACTGATGCAATCAAGTCTTATGTAAAAGAGAAAATAGGCAAAGTTGCAAACCACTACGACCAAATTCAGGGAATTGAAGTTGTATTATCAGTTATCAAAAACCCTTCAGCATCAGGCAAACACGTTGCGGAAGTTTTGTGCAAGACCAACAGCGGCACAATTAAAGCCGAAGAAGCAGCAGAATCTATGTATGCAAGTATTGACCTGCTTGCCGATAAGTTGGACAGACAAGTGAAAAAGCTTAAAGACAAAAATTTAGGCTCTGACAAATCCTCTATCAGAACTGATTCTGTTGAAGAAGTTGAAGCTGAAAAAGAAGAAGAAACAGCTGAAGAATAATTAAAAGCAATTGTATAATAAAAGGCTGTAAGGAATACAAGCCCCTTACAGCCTCTTTTATTGTCAACGTGTTTACATTATGTTATCAAGCCCGTAGACAAAATCGTTTTCTTTATACGTATGTCTAACTGCAAGAAGAACGCCGTCCATGTAGCATTTTCTATCCATTGAGTCATGTCTGACCTTCAAAATCTGGCCTGATGAACCGAATATAACCTCTTGTGAGGCAATATATCCCGGCATTCTGACAGAATGAATGTGAATATCTGCGTAAGAAGTTCCGCCTCTTGCTCCTTCGATTGTTTCTGTTTCATCACAGTTATTTTTGGCAAAATCAGCCTTAACTTCGGCCATCATCTGCGCTGTTTTAACGGCAGTTCCGGAAGGCGCATCCTTTTTCTGGTTGTGGTGAAGTTCGACGATTTCGGCATTGTCAAAATATTTTGCAGCCTGACGCGCAAACATCATCATCAAAACAGCACCAGTTGAAAAGTTCGGCGCAATCAAACATCCTGTCTTATTTTCGTCAGAAAGCCTGCGCAAAGATTCGATTTGCTCATCTGTCAAACCGGTTGTGCCAATTACGATTTTGATATTATTTTTCAGGCAGTAAAGTGCGTTTTCATAAATAGATTTCGGCTGTGTAAAATCAATTACAAGGTCAATATCAACAACCCTTGCGGCTTCTTCAATCGTATGATACATATCTTCTGCAGCAATATCAATTTTTGCAACAAGTTCCATATCTTGAGCCGCTTCAACCGCGCAAACGACTTCTTTGCCCATTTTGCCCAAAGCTCCGCATACTGCAACTTTAATCATAATCTTCTCCTTATTTTCAAATGTATACCACAAAGAATACTTCAAAATCGCAGTTTTGTAAATGAAGAGAGAAAATCAGAAATTTGGATTTATACAGCAAACTATTCACCACGCCTATTCACAAACCCGCTTTCCGAGGTATAATTTATTACATGAAAATATTAGAAGTTAATAATCTTAATTTGGGATTTAAAACAGAAAACGGATTTTGCCAGGCTCTTTTTGACGTGAATTTTGCGCTTGAGAAAGGCAAAACGCTTGCACTCGTCGGCGAAAGCGGCTGCGGAAAATCAATCAGCGCAATGAGCATTTTAAAACTTCTGCCCAAAACCGCTCAGATTACAAAAGGACAAATTCTTTTCAAGAAACAAGACCTTCTGACCTTTAGTGAAAAGCAAATGCACGGTATCCGCGGCGCACAGATTGCCTTAATCCCGCAAGACCCGATGACCTCTCTTAATCCTTTGTATACAATCGAAAACCAGCTTCTTGAAGTAATCAAAATCCACCAAAATCTTCATGGAAGCGAGGCCAGAAAAAAAGCGTTAGAAGCACTTGAGATGGTACAAATTCCGTGCGCTGCGGAAAGATTGAAAGCATATCCACATGAATTTTCGGGCGGAATGAAGCAGCGCGCAATAATTGCAATGGCACTTGCCTGCCGTGCTGAAATTCTTATTGCAGATGAACCCACAACTGCTCTCGACGTTACAATTCAGGCGCAAATTATGAAACTTCTTTCCGACATCAAAACCCAACTTGGAACTTCTGTTTTGCTGATTACGCACGACCTCGGGCTTGTTGGTGAAAACGCTGATGAAATTGCGGTTATGTATGCCGGACGCATAGTTGAAAATGCGCCTTCAAAAGAATTCTTTGAACATCCAAACCATCCGTATTCGCTAGCTTTGTTGAACTCAATTCCCTCAAACCGCGGGAAGGAGCTTGAGACAATTCAAGGCCAGCCGCCAACAATTCACCAGAACATTTCAGGATGCAGATTTCATCCGCGCTGCAAATCCTGTTTCGAGCCTTGCCCGGAGAATATTCCGCCGAATTTTGTTGTTGCCGAAAACCACACAAGCGCCTGTTTCTTAAATGAATAAGCCTGCATAAGGGAACGGCTTGCAATCTGCGGCTTTAAGGATTTAAAAAGCCAAAATTGTGCTATAATATAGTTGATGAATGAGAATTTGAAACAACAGCTTAAACTTCTTCCGTCGCTTCCGGGCTGTTATATTTACTACAACAAAGATAACGAAATCATTTATGTTGGCAAGGCAAAAATCCTTAAACGCCGCGTGATGAGTTATTTCAACAAAAAACACCACGACAGCGTGAAAGTTCAGGTGCTTGTTTCACAAATCGAGCGGCTTGAATACATCATTACAAACACAGAAGTTGAAGCGTTAATTCTTGAAAGTCATTTGATAAAAAAACATAAGCCGCGCTACAATATTCTTTTGAAAGACGACAAAAAATATCCGTATTTTTTGATAACTGACGAAGATTTTCCGCGAATTCAGGTTGTGCGCAAGAAAAACATGAACCCAGAAAAAGGCCGCTATTACGGGCCTTACACAGATGTTCGGGCAATGTATTCAACGCTCGATTTTTTAAAAAAGATTTTTCCGCTCAAACAATGCAAAAATCCGAAGTTCAAAGACCGCCCATGTCTTTATTATCACATCGGACGCTGTATGGCGCCCTGCCAGAACATGGTTTCAAGCGAAGATTACAAGGCACTTGTCCGTCAGGCTGAACTTTTCCTCTCCGGCAAACAATCAGAACTTATGGAGCAGCTCAAAGCGCAGATGGAGAAATTCGCAGCCGCCGAACAGTTTGAAAAAGCCGCACGTCTACGCGACAGCTACATGGATTTGAAAAAAACACTCGAAAAGCAAAAAGTTGTTTACGAAAACACAAAACTCAACGAAGATATAATCTCACTGCTTGCCGAAGACGGAATTTTTGCGATTGTCATTCTGATGGTTAGAGAAGGCCGGCTTATCGACAAAAAAGATTTTGTTTACGAGGTTGAAGACGAAGACCGGACTGAATTTTTTGCAACCTTCTTCAAAGAATATTACAACACACTGACTTTGGGCTATCCTGACAAAATCGTTTCAAATGAACTTGAAAAAGTCGGAGAAAAAGAACTTTATGAAGAGTGGCTTGAAATTTTGGCAAAAAAGAAAGTCAAAATCAGTTACGGCAAATCCGCGCAGGGCAAAGAACTTCAAATGCTTGCCGATAAAAACGCAAAAGTTGTTCTTGACAATGCAAAGCTTAAAAAGATGTCGAAAATCCGCGATGATTTTAACGAAATCGGCTCCTATCTGGCTGAAAAGTTACAGTTGAAAAACTTCCCGCATCGTATTGAATGCTACGATATTTCTCACATTCAGGGGACGAACACTGTTGCGTCAATGATTACGTTCATCAACGGGCAAAGCAAAAAATCAGAATACAAAAGGTTTAAAATCCGTACAACCGAAGGGAAGCCTGACGATTTTCTTTCGATGAAAGAGGTTCTCACGCGGCGGCTTAAGCATCTTGGCGACAAAAACTGGGATAAGCCTGATTTGATGATAATTGATGGCGGAAAAGGCCAGTTATCAAGCGTTATGCAGATTATTGAAGAGCTTGGAGTCACAGGAATTGATGTTGTGAGCCTTGCCAAAAAACATGAAGAAGTTTTCCTGCCAAAACAATCAAATCCTGTGATTTTGCCGCAAAACTCGAGTGCGCTTTTCTTGTTTCAGAGAATTCGCGACGAAGCCCATAGATTTGCAATAACTTATCACAGAAATCTGCGGTCAAAAGCAATGGTCAAGAAAAAATAATTATTTGTCGTCCTGATCCATTTCCTGAAGTTTGATTGTTTTCCAGTGTTCATTCAAGGATTGAATAACCATATCATTGCCAACCCATTGCATAACGTAACGTTCGTCCATTCCAAGGCCGCCGTCCATTTTATTAACGTATGGAAATGAAAATACGCCTTCTGAAATACCAATTTTAACAATTACGTGCGGCTGCCCGTAACGTCTTGAGTTCATGCTTATTGTAAGGTTGTTATACCTTTGCATACTCATGTGTTTCAAACCGCGATAGTTCGCGTGTTTATCCACGATAAAATCTCTTAAATCATACGCTAAATCATTAAAACTCTTCGCCATTAATCATTATCCAATCATATACATATTATAATTATATTATAACATATATTTATGCAGAATACAACCTGGCATTTTTCCAATGAGAGCTTAAATCTTCCTGTATAAAGGTATTTTGAAGCCATCTTATAACAAACTTTTCATCCATTCCCATGCTTCCTGTAAATACTGCACCTTCAGGCATTATGAACACAGCTTCTGATATACCTATTCTGATTATGACGTGAAAAGTTTGATATATTTCAGGTTCCATTGAGACTTTTAGATTGTTGTATCTTTCAACAGACACGTTTTTCAAACCCTTGTAGTTTGAATGGCAGTCTATAAGATACTGTTTTAAATGCTGTCCAAGTTCATTAAAAGATTTTGCCATTATACCTCTTATTTTTACTGTTAATCATCACCGAAATACTTTATACATTGCATTTTAACAAATACTACTATGCATTTAACTAATTGTTTAAACTATGAATCGGGGCCGGAATTCTTCCGCCGCGTCTGACAAAATCCGTTGAACATAGCTTATTAACGTCCATTACAGGCGCTTCACCCAGCAATCCGCCCCATGATACACAATCACCAGCTTTTTTACCTATTGCAGGAATTATTCTGACTGCAGTTGTTTTTTTATTAATCATCCCAATTGCCATTTCATCCGCAATCATTCCCGCAATTGTATCAACCGGAGTGTCACCCGGAATTGCTATCATATCAAGCCCGACAGAACAAACAGATGTCATTGCTTCAAGTTTGTCAAAGGTTAAATATTTTTTTGCGGCAGCTTCAATCATTCCCGCATCCTCCGAAACCGGAATAAATGCCCCCGAAAGCCCGCCGACATGAGAACTTGCCATAATCCCGCCTTTTTTAACCGCGTCATTCAGCATTGCTAAAGCCGCTGTTGTTCCATGCGCACCAGCATGTTCAAGCCCCATTGCCTGAAAAATTCCTGCAACACTATCACCCATCGCAGGCGTCGGAGCCAATGACAAATCAATTACGCCAAATGGAATTCCGAGACGTTTTGCAAGTTTTCTTCCGACAAGTTCGCCGGTTGTTGTGATTTTATATGCCGTTTGTTTAATTTTGTTTGCCAAATCGCTCATGTCAGAACCTTCAGGCAAATCCAAAACAGCAGCTCTGACAACGCCCGGCCCTGAAACTCCGACGTTTAAAGCGCATTCAGGCTCGCCCATCCCGCAGAAAGCTCCTGCCATAAAAGGATTGTCGCCAGGCGAGTTGCAAAAACATACAAGTTTTGCAGCGCCTATGCAGTCTTTATCTTTTGTAAGTTCAGCCGCTTTTTTGATGGTTTCAGCCATTTTCAAAACCGCATCCATGTTAATTCCGGCTTTTGAAGTCGCAAGATTAACCGAAGAACATAAAAAATCAGTTTGAGCAAGGGCTTCCGGAATACTTTCAATCAAAAGTTCGTCGCCTTTTGTGCAGCCTTTTTCCACAAGCGCTGAAAATCCTCCGATAAAGTTCACTCCGACTTCTTTTCCTGCATTGTCGAGAGTTTTTGCAATTTTTACGTAATCCGGATTTTTGCAAGCCTCGCCAATCAAAGAAATCGGCGTCACTGCAATTCTTTTGTTTATAATCGGAATTGAATAATCGTTTTCAAATTCGTTTGCATATTCAACAAGATTTTTGGCGTATTTGGTGATTTTGTTATGAATATTTTCACAAACCACATTCACATCGCGATCAATACAGTCGCGCAGGCTTAAAGAAAGCGTCACAGTTCTTATATCAAGGTTGTGGAGCTTTATCATATTAATTGTTTCTAAAATGTTGCTCTCGTTAATCACCGCCATAATTTAATCCTAAAATCTTCGCAAAATTTCTTGCTTTTACTCTTACTTTCATCTCAACACGCCTGCTTTTTGCGTAATCTTCATTGCCGTTTTCATCCAATACTGGTTCTGAGAAGCTTTTGCCTTCTACAACAAGCATTTTCCTAAGCATTTCGCTGTTCTTTTTATCGAAATTTGTTTTAAATGCATAATCTGCAACCGCATTTGCACGTAAAAGACTCAATTCCATATTCTTTGCAAACTGTTCGTTTTCGGTTTTTAAGCCCGCAAATGTATGCGAATCAGTATGGCCTTGAACAACAATGTTTGTAATATTATCTCTGAGAAGTTCTTTTGAATATATCGTATCAATATAAATCGGAATGAATTTATCAAGATAAGCTTTTCCTTGCGGAGTCAAGGTATAACTGTTCAGTTCAAAAAGCTGAAGGTCTGAAATTTTTACATTTCCTGTAAGTTTATCAACCTCAGCATCTATATCAGCTTCTTTGAGTTTCTCAACAATCTCTTCAGAAGCCTTCATCTGGGTTTCCTGAACTTTAATGGTTTCCTGGGTAAATCCTGTCATAGCAAGAACAAACAACGTCATGAATACGATTGACAAACCTAACATCAAGTCTGCCATTGTTGTCCAAAATACGTTTTCTTCAGCTTCTCCGTGTCCGCCTTTTCTTGCTCCTATTGCCATTAATTCACCCTTCTAAAATATATCATCTACTACGTCACCGCCGCTGTTTTTGGCAGACTCTTTCATCTGTTTGTTCATAAGGTTTATGCCAAAGATAAGGTTTTCAAGATACGGAACAAGATTTGATGCAATTCCTGAATTGAGGGCAACTTTGAAGTTTTCCGGCATACCTGCAATTAAGTGCTGGAGGTTGTTGTTTTGAACTTTTGTTTCACGCAGCAGTTCAAACAGGAATTTTTCTGAAGAAATATTATCAAATAGTTGCGAAATGAGTTCCTGACATTTTAAAAGGTATTTTTTACATACATTGTTGTATGTAACCCTTTCAATAATTGTAAAAATCAAACAGGAACCTACCGCAAATACTGATACAAGAGCCGCAACCTGCATTGAAGTCATAAGGTTTGCAACTGATGAAATTGTTTTTTCCTGGCTGGCAAAGTCAACTTTACCGAACGCGATTGCAATGTTCAAGAAGGTAAACAACGGTCCCAAACCTGTCAAAATTGTCGGAACTGAACCGATGAATTTATGATTGTATTTTGACATTATCAAAGTTTCTTCATTAAAAAAGTACAACGGGTCAACAGTTGTCTGAATATTTTGAACAGTCGTTGAAACTTCTTTGTAAGTAACGTTATTGTTGCTGCCTCTTAAAGCCACTGATTCAGAGAATACAAGCGTATTTTTGAATTCAAGCCATGCTCCTGAAACATATGAATTCAAAGTCATCCACTCATCAATTTCTTTAAATCTGAAATTGAGGTCTGTTTTTTTAAAATTCTGTAAAAATTTTAAGAAGATTTTTAAATTTTTGTTTATATAGAAATATCTGTTGAGACAGAACAATGTTGAAATTACAAAGGTAGAAAGTACAATCAGGATAGGAATATCCGTAAATATATGTGCTAAATTCATTTAAAAGTTCTCCATTCTTACAGAATTATAGCATATAGCAAACCCTGTGGCAAAAGGTTAAAGAATGTTACGGCAGTTAAAATCCCCAAAACCTACTACATTTTGTTATACCTGCAGGGGATTATTTAAAACGAAAAAACATTTACAATTGCAATATGAATGAAAAACCCGCCAGAGACAAGGAGAATTTTTATGCTGATGGGAAACGATTGTCACGATTGCAGCAGATACAATCGCATGGAAATGAAAAATGTTAATAAAGATATGGTTGCCTGGCTAGAAGATATAGTCGAGGAAAACAACAGCCGTATTGAAAGGAAAGAATGGAAAAGCAAATACAACAGCTATGTTGTATATGATTATGAACCCTTTTGTACTGACGGTTTCGAAATAAACCTTGTTATCACTTCCTACGATGCTGCATATTTGAGTTTTATCAAATATCTTTATGACGAAAAAATAAGTACAATTGAATATTTAAACAGTTGTATCGGAGCTTAATAAAGTTCCGGTATTGAAAGAGGCGAAGCCTGATGGACTTCGCCTCTTTTCTTTGAATCTATGTAAATATAATTATTCTGCATGGATAGCAGAGAAACAATCTTTGCAATAGACTTCTTTCCCTGGAATTGGTTTGAACGGAACCTGAGTTTGCACACCGCATTTTGAACAAACAGCGTCATACATTCTTCTTTGTCCGCGTCTGTTGTTTTGTCTGCGGGCTTTGCGGCAGTCAGGGCATCTTTTGGGTTTGTTTACAAGCCCTTTTTCTGCATAAAATTCCTGTTCGCCTGCTGTGAAGACAAATTCTGCTCCGCAATCTTCACATACTAGTTTTTCATCTTGGTACATTTTGTGTTCTCCTGATTTTGTACTTTGTAAGGGAAATCTATTGCTAAATTCTCCTTATCTTATAGATTATAACGCATGTTTCAAAATTATGCAAGCGGGGTATTGAAAAAAGACAAAAGGCATAATGCATTCAGGAATTGGGAAGAAGAAAAAAATTTCCCACGAACTCAATTTTTTTTATGTTAAAGCAGGATTTGAGTGCCAAGAATAATTCTGTGGCTGTCTTCGGTTTGCTGGTTATCACAGAAAACGTAGTTTAAGATAAGACGAAGCGCTTGGCCTTTGATAAAATAGTTCAAACCTGCCGTATATTCTCTTCTCAAATCACCGCTTACGTCACGGTTCGGGTCGAACTGGTCGAAACGCGCAAGAACATGAAGCCTTTTGGTTAATCTGTATGAAACAGTTGTATAAAAACCTGTGGCTTTATCCGAACTAAAACTTCTGCCGTTGTATCCGTCTGCAATTGCATATTCTGCATTTGCCGCAAATTTTTTGTAAGAATATCCGACGTATGCTCCGCCAACAGCGTAGTTTTCATGACGCCGGCCGGCGTTTAAGCCTGTTCCGATAATCAAATTCCCATATTTACCGTCGGTTTTCCCCAGAGGTTTAAAGTTAACCCAGCCGGTGAATTCAGCGCCCGGAAAAAATTCATGGAAATATCTGTCAGAGCTGTTTAATGCAAGCTGGTAATCCACAAGCGAATAATCCCCAACAACACGAACACCAAGCGCGCGTACGTTTCCAAAATTTCTTGCAATTTGCGAGCGCATAGCAAAAGGAAGTGTATAAGAGCTTGCGCCGCCTTCAACACCTATCTGGTCTCTTGAGTGACCCACAATAATCTTGTGATGCGGAATTGCCGTGTTCATTATGTACATATCCGAAATCATGCCGCGAAAATAAGATTCGCCCGAAATCGGACGCAGATTTAACTGCAATTTAAAGTCAGTATTTTTATCCTTGAAATCACCGACAACGCCAATTTCTGCAAATCCGTTTTCATAAGTCGTATCATAATCGCTTCCAGCAAATGAACTGCCAAAACGACCTTGGTAAGCACCATAAAATTGCACTTTGTCTACAGGCCCTTTCTTATATCTGAAGGTCAGTTCCTCCTGCAAAAGATAAGAGGGTATAGATGTTCTTTCAAGTTTTTTCTTATAAATCCGGCCGAACAAAGATTCTTCTTCAATTTTGAATGGATGTTCGCTGGCTTTATCCGTATCCACAAGGTTGTCAAAAATAGAAAACTCCTTGTCAATATTATCATTAAGTGCATCGTTTTTTAATTCTTCCTCCGTTTCTTTTTCCTTGAGAGAAGAAAAACGACCGGACTTAGCTTCTTCAGTTTTTTCAATATCAAGATGAATAACCTCTTGTTTAGGGGCCTGTTTTCTCGGTTTAGCCTCTGCTGCCGAAAAATTTAAAGAGGTTAAAATAAATATTATCCAGACTATTTGAAAAAATCGCTTCACAAATATTAATTATAGCATGAAATATGTTGAAATTCATGATTTTTTTATTGTATATTGTAAACAGTATGACAAACGTAACAAAGAATGAAAAAATACTCAAAACAAAAGCCCCAATTGTAGATGCGCTTAAAAAAGCTTATGAAAACCCAACTTATCAATTTCATATTCCAGGCCATACAAAGGGCGGCGGAACTTTGCCTGATTTCAGAAAATTAATCGGTAAAAAAGCTCTTTCGCTTGATACAACTGACGAATTTGACGGTTTGGGCACGCTTCATCCTGCGACAGGCCCGATAAGAGAGGCTCAGGAACTTGCAGCCGCGGCTTTTGGCGCTAAAAAGACTTTCTTTCTTTTAAACGGGTCAACGGCCGGAAACCTTGCGCTTGCAATGGGTTTAACCAAAAGAGGCCAGAGAATTTTAACAAACAGAAACTGTCACCGCTCGGTTTTGACAGGAATGATAATTTCAGGCGCAGAACCTTTATGGCTTATTCCAAATCGCTTTGAAGACTGGGGGATTTGGGGAAATATCAGCCCGGAAAGCGTTGAAGAACAATTAAAACTTCATGATGACATTGCAATGGTTTGGATTACAAATCCTACTTACGAAGGCGTTGTTTCTGATGTCAAATCGATTTCAGCAGTCTGCAAAAAATACAATGTTCCGCTGATTGTTGATGAAGCACACGCTTGTTTGTGGAATTTTAACAAACATCTTCCGACACCTGCGCTGCAATTAGGAGCTGATGCGGTTGTTCATTCGCTTCACAAAACAGGCGGGTCAATGAGCCAGAGTTCAATGCTTCATATTGCGCAAAATTCAATGCTTGACGTTGATGCGGTTGAAAAAGCTTTGAAACTTCTTCACACAACAAGCCCATCAATGCTTTTACTGGCAAGTTTGGATGCAGCACGCGCCAATTTGGACAGCCCGCGCGGCAAAAAACAGCTTGCGCGCGCAATTGAAAACGCTAAATATCTTCGCCGCGAAATCGACACAATGGAGCATATTCATCATCTAAAACCCGATTTCGGCTACAAAACCGACATCACAAAAGTATTTATAAAAGCAGACGGCTTGTCAGGAAAACGTTTGGAATCAATTTTGGAGATTGATTTTAACATCGAAGTCGAAAGTGCATCGGACGCCGGGCTTTTACTGCTTTCAAACCTCGGAAACTCAAGAGCGGATATGAAATATCTTGTTGAATGCTTACACAAGATTGACAAAACAAAATACACTGATATATGCTACCTTGAAAACAAAAAGCATATGCCAATGCTTACGCCTATTATAAAAATGAATTTGCAGGACAGCTATTACGCACAAAAAGAAACCGTTGCAAAATCACAGGCTATCGGACGAATTTCAGCAGAAGTAATTGCCGAATGCCCGCCCGGAATTGCTATTTTACTTCCAGGCGAGTTGATAACCGAAGAACATCTGCCGTATTTGCAGGATTACGAATTTATTGAAGTGATTAAGTAATTTCAAAATTTGTCGCACTAAATAATTACGTACAAAATATAATTTTGTCAGCGACTTTTAATACAATTTATAAAATTTTCTTAATTCCAATCCAGTGATTTTTGTTTGCTGTTTTTATGAGCAAGAACAGACTATGTTCGCAGCAGGTCATCCAAAATTTTGGCATTATTTTCAGCTTTTTGCATCTGATGTGTGGTGGTTCTGCGCATGTAAGTTCTTAACGCTTCGCGGATAAGTTCACTTCTGGTGCGCTGTTCGTTGCTTGCAAGACCATCTACACGATTTAAAAATTCATCTGGCATAGTAACTAGTATTTTTGCCATTCTACATTAACCCTCCGACTTTAGTATATCATATTTTTAGAGTTTTGGCAAGTTTGTTAAATGCATTAACCTGCCCGGGCTATGGACAATTTATATCTGATTGAAATATTATGACGAAGTAAAGAAGAAAGGAGTTTCAAAATGGACGAAAACAATTATGAACACCATCATGAACACAACCATGACAACTGTTTTTTATGCGGACATCCAGTATGGAAACATATCTTAACCGGTCTGCTGACATTTTTGGGGGCATTTGCGGCTTTCTATGTTGTCACAGACTGGCACTACAAAAGAATGCTTGATCCGGTTGTTCAGATGAAGAAAATGGACAGAATGATGCACAGAGAAGCCCATCAAATGCAAAAAATGGCTGACAGAGACTTTGCAAAAGGAAGAATGCTTGAACACAAAGCCGGCCAGATTGTGCACATTGAAAAAGGCGATGATGCTTACAAAATTATCATCAACCTGAAGCCTTTTGACAACAACGAAAAAAATGTTGAAGTTACAGCAGAAAACAACACTTTAACAATCAATGCGGCAGGTGAAACAAAAAAGCACAACAAAAATTCCATAATCCGTTTCACGCAAAGCTTTATTTTCCCTGAAGAGGCAAACCTTAGTGAAATGAGCAAGTTTAAAGAAGGCGACAGATATATTATAGTTGTCCCGATTGGCGTAGATTAAAAAATTAAGCGGCCGGTTAAAGTCCGGCCGTTTTTATGTTAAAGTAAGCTTATGAAAATTCTTGTAACGGATGATTCAACAGGCTGGATAGATTATCATGTTAACGTTTTAAACGGGCTTTTTGATGCGGAAACGGTTATTGAAACAGCGAAAAGTGCAAAAGAAGGTTTGGAGAAAATTACGGCAAACATTGACGAGCCGTATGATATTATTTTCACGGATATGCAGATGGAAAGCGATTTTCTGCCTCTTTACGCCGGCGAATGGTTTGTTAAACAGATTAAAACATATAAAGAGTATGAAAACAGCCGTATAATAATTATTTCGGCGGCCCCGAACATCAAGCGCATTGCTGATAAATATAATGTTGAATTTCTGCCAAAACCAATGTGCCAGCTCAAAGAAAGTTACAAAAAACTTTTGTTTGAATAGGGTTTTATGCAGAATTGCGCCGTATCGTGCTTATGGGGCTTAAGCGGCGGCTTTGTAAAGTTTTCGTAATATTAAAACTAAAAATCTAAAGTTTCTTTCCATAAAAACCGATAACAAATTTGTTAGAGGTTAGAATAAAGGAGTAAACTTTATGTACAGATATACAGTATGGCCGGGCGTTTACAGCTTTAAGGACGAAGTTGCGTTGTTCATTTTATATATAAAAGAACAATTTACAGGAATTGTGAAAAAGATTAAAAAGACAGAGGAAGCTATAGAAGAGTAGCGGCTGTTGAAGAGGATTTGTGTGAAGTGCCTTGTTGCACAAGTTTATGTAAAGAGCGAAGTTTTTCGCTCTTTTTGTTTTGAAATAGACAAAAATGTTCTGATGTAATATTATAAACACAGGGTAGTACCGCACGCCTTCCGCCCGCACACGCATTTTACTAAGAAATGGCGGGAAAGGAGGTGGTAAAAATGATTGCAGAAATAATAAAGCTATTATTAGCACTAGCAATACTAATAATAGCCTATAAAATTTAGTCAATCATAGGGTACTAAGCGAAGTCCTCGACAATGGGCTAACTCTGTCGGGGGCTTCCCCCTATGAATATATTATTTACGATTTTTACAAATTTGTCAACCTTCTGAATTTATAATGAGAAGTTAAATAGTTCTGAGATTTCAACATCGAGGGCATTTGCGATGAGTTTTAATTTTTCGAGGGTTGGATTAGCGTCGCCGCGCTCTATTTTGCCGATATAGATTTCGCTGATTTCAGTTTTTTCTGATAATTTTTCTTGCGAAACCCGTCTATTTTTTCGCAAATATGCGATTTTGGCGCCAAGCTTCTTTTCTAAATCCAAATTTCTCATTTTAAATATTATAAAATTTAAGCTTGAATAATACCAAATACCTAGAATATAATTAAATATACTGGCAGTATATAAACATTAATTTATAGAATATGATTGAAATGTTTTTTATATGTTCATTTCTTTCTCTTTTTTGCGACGAAAAGAGAAAGAAACGAACCAAAGAAAGAGAAACACGCGACCAAATAGCATCCCTAAGTTCAACCTGAAGCTTGCAGACTCGCTCGTTGCCTAACTAAACTTGTTTCAGCCTCTAATGAGCGCACCGCTCAAACAATGCTCGCTTTGCTGCTGTTTCACTAAGGGCTGCTAATAAATTTTGGACTTTGCAGCTTTTGAAGGATTAATTACGCTGTTACAACCGTGGCGTCTTTAGCGGGAAACCCGACCTTCACGGAGTGAGCAATCAATGTTATGTGAGAGGACTACAGAACAGGCTTTGTCTGAACGCCTGAATGAATATTTTTTGGATGGAAGGGTGTTTGAAAAAATGAGTCAGCCTGTTTCGGCTCGAACATTACAATTGATTAGCGAATGGAGTACAGGTCGGCGGTTTTGTGAAACTTTTTCCGCAAAAAGTTTCCCTGTCCGGAGGACTTTTAAATTAAAAAATACTCTGTGCTGCCAACACCTGCCGGAGGCTAAAAAAGTGACTTATCAGCTTGATAAACTTATTGAGCTTCATTTTTTACTAAAATAAAGAAAAAATGAATATATAAACCTCAATAAACATAATTTTTAATAACAACTTATTATGAAAAATTTAAAATATCTTATAAGGATTCAAAATATTATCAGGGTCAAAGGTTTTCTTGATTGTCCGCATGTATTCAAGTGCAAGCGGGTTTACAACCATGTGAATATAATCCCTTTTTAATGCTCCGATTCCATGTTCGCCAGATAAAATCCCGTCCAAACGTGCAGTCAAATCATAAATTTCTGATTTTGCAAGCTTAAACCTGCGATATTCCTCCGCGTCTCTGTAATCTATGGGAATTTGCGGGTGCACGCTTCCGTCGCCGACATGCCCGACCATACAAACCTCAAGTTTATACTTTGTGCAAATTTCACGAATTCCTAACACGAGTTTTGCCAAATTTTCACGCGGAACAATCACATCATCAGTTGTTACATTCGGCCTCAACTTTGCACACGCGCCCATTGATGAACGTCTTGCTGTCCAAATTTTATTGTACTCGTCTTCAGTTGTTGAACATTGGATTGCAGAAGCGTTTGAGCCTCTCAATATATTTTTAATGATTTCACTCTGGTATTCAACAGCATTTGAAAATCCGTCAACTTCAATTATCAAAGCAGCTTCTTTGTCTGTTAAAAGATTCGACGGGTAGAATTTTTCGACTGTTTGAATTGCGTTTTTGTCCATGAAATCAATTGTTGTAGGAAAAACTCTTTGTTCAATTATGCTGTCGACGGCCGTAACAGCTTCTTCAATCCTGTCAAAATATGCCATCAAAACACGATGAGTTTCCGGTTTTGGAATAAGTTTGGCAGTCGCTTCGACAACTATTCCAAGCGTGCCTTCACTTCCGATAAAAAGGCTTCCGAGATTGTAACCGGTCGCATTTTTGATTGTATTTGAGCCGGTTTGCAAAATTTCGCCGTCAGCCATCACGACTTTCATATCAATTATGTAATCTTTTGTCGAACCGTATTTGAAAGTTCTCGCACCGCCGGAGGATTGCGCAATGCTTCCGCCGATTGTTGAAACTGCAAGGTTTGACGGGTCTGGCGGATAATAAAGCCCAACATTTTCGGCCTGCTTTTGAAGTTCGCCGACAATTACACCCGGCTGAACACGTGCGGTCATGTTTTGACGGTTAAGTTCAAGTATTTTGTTCATCTTTGAAAAGTTGAGAATTATTCCGCCATGTTCTGCAAGGCATGCTCCGACGACATTCGTTCCGGCGCCGCGGCAGATTAACGGGATTTTATATTTTTTTGCAATTCTCACGACGGCCTGAACCTCTTCAATGCTTTGCACAAAAACAACCGCGTCTGCAAGATTTTTTATTGAAGGAATGTTCGTGGCATCCTGACTGTATGCGTAGCGTTCTTCCAATTCAGAAAGCACGTTTTCGCGGGGTAAAATGTTTTTCAAGTCTTTTATTATATTGTTTTTAGTCAACATAAGCTGCCAGCTTTTCTATTCCTTGTGAAAGTTTGTTTAATTTACTGTCAAGATTTTCAAGCTTTTCATCCAGCATTGAAATTTTCTCATCCAGATACATCATTTTTTCATCTACTGAATTTATTTTATCATCAAAAATTTCAATTTTACGATTTAACGCTGTATCTTCATGATTTTCGACAGCATGCAAAACTGCTTCAAGTTTGCTTTCAAGGTTGTTAATCTTTTTCTGCTGTTCTGTGAATTTTTTCTCAAAAGCTGAAACGATTTCTTTATTGTCAATCATTGTTTTAAGAAGGCATAATTCAGAATTCATCAAGGAAAGATTTGATGTATCCGTAGAAATTGTATCAAGTTTTTCGCTCGCCTCGTCAATCCATTCTCCAAGATAAAGCATAACCTGGCGCATTATATTATCAGAATTTGCACTTGAGGTAACAGCGTCATTAATGTTGTCGAGTTTTTTCTCAATAATCTCGTTAATTCCGCTGTTATCAAGAACATCAATACGTTTTTGCAGCTGGTTTGTGACGCGGCTGAATTCATCAAGCCCGTCGGTCAATGCTTTATAGGATTCGTCAGAGGTCAGAAGAAGTTTGTTAGTTCTTGCGCTAAGGCTTATGACATCTGCATTAATTTTTTCGATATCGCTTTTCAGCTCAAGGATTTGTTCTTCTGTCAGGCTGCTGTGAAGCGTATTTACAGAAGCTGCAATCTTGTGCATATTTTGCGAAATTTCATTAATTTCGTCTTTTGAAGTTGACGCTGAAATATCATTCAAAATTATACGGAGTTTTGCGATGTCTGATTCGATATCCTGCATTGTGTAAGAATAATCCCATGCTTCGGAACTGCAGGCGATGTTGCTTAACTGCTGCTTGACATCAAGAAGATTTTTATTAATTTCGTCGGTTCTTTCTTCAACGAAATCCTTGATTTCTTCAGTTTCTTCGGCAAACGTAATCTGGTCGGCAACAGCCAGAATAGCGTTCATAACCGAATCTTTGATATCACTTGCATTCTTTTCAAAATCAAGGCCGGAAAGGCGGTTTTCCAAATCTTCAAGATATTTGTCAACATTGTCGGAGCGTTCGCTGCTGCCGAATTGTTCAATTTGTTTGCGCTGCTCGACAATCAGTCCTTTGATATCCTGAATTTCTGAATATAAATCATCGTCTTCGGAAGAAGCAAGAATATCAACTTTTTCATGAAGCGCCTGCACCATATTTTCTATTTTTTCTTCGTTATCCGATAATGCAATGACATCAACTTTGTCGTGAAGAGATTTAAGGCCTTCTTCTATATTTTCAAGCTTTATATCATCTGCTGAAAATGCAAGTACATCCACTTTTTCATGAAGAGATTTGATATCATTTTCTATTTCATCAAAGTTGATGCTTCCGTCTATCAAATTAAGTGTTTCAATTTTGTCGCGGATTGATTTAATTGAGGTTTCTATATCTTCAATTTTTGAAGTATCATCTGACATCGCAAGAACATCAATTTTATTACTTACATTTTCAACAGCATTTTCAATATCTTTTAATTTTTCACCGCTTATGTCAGACGAAATCAGTGTGTCAATTTTCTCTTGAACTGAATCTATTAAATCTTCAAAATTTGCTGATGGGTCTGACATTGCAAGAATATCAACTTTTTCATTCAGGGCATTTATACTTTCCGAAAGTTTTTCCGCGTCTGCGGCAGAAGTATTTTTGATTGAAGCAATTTCAGATTTCAGACCTGTTCCAAGAGTTTCTATGTTAGAGATAATTTTGTTTGCACCAACAGCAGAATTTGTCTTTATCTCATTGGTAAATTCTTTTAATGAACCGCTGATAACAAGTTCACTGTTTTTGGAACCCGTATCAATCTTGGCCTCAATTCTTTTTAAATCATTTTTCCAGCTTTCCAAAAGCTCATTGGTTTTATCAAAATTATTAGCAATATTGCTTTCAACCTCCGTGATTGTCGAGGTCATAACACCAATTTGGTTAAGACTTAAATCATTTATGACTTCTTCAACACGTGAAAATTTATCAACAAGAGTTTGATACGCGTCATTTAGCTGAACATAATTATCATGATTTTCAGCCATATTCTCATTTACATCAGCCGAAAAATTCAGATATGAAAGCTCTATTTGTGATTTTATATTATCAATTATTTTATTAAAATCAGTGTTTACAAAATTGTCGATAGATTCCTTCAAAGGAATAAAGTCATTAGATAAAGCTTCAGTTCTTGCTGTAATAATTTCTGAAATATCCGTATTTACAAGACCTATTTCCTGTTTTAATCCGTCGATTTTATTTTGGAGATTTTCACCAAAATCATTAATTCGGTCAAAGTTTTTCAAATTATTATCGTTCAGAAGTTCTTGTAAGATTAAAAACTTATCTTCAAGAATTGCGGCATTGTGCTGCAAAGAAGAAGTAACATTTCCGTTTACATCATCTTTAATATCGCTTATGTTTACCAGAACATCTTCAAATTTTGCTTGTATTTCGTTTAAAGTTGCAAGAATTTTTTCTGATGCTTCATCGTCAGCTTTAGGAAGGCTTTCAATAAATTTCGCAAGTTCGGCTTTAACAGAAGAAATTTCTTCAAGTGAAGTTTCAAGTTTATCGCCGGTTTCTTTTGAAACATAATCCACAGATTTTGCATAATCGGCAATTTTATTCTGAACCATCATCAGGTTATCGCCAAAATTTTCACCTGCCTCGCGAAGTGCGGTTTCAACAGCAAGAAGTTTTTCTGTAAGTGCTTCAAACTCTGCGTCATAATTATTTTTGTCTTCTTCTTTTGAATTGCATTCCTTTAACACGGAAATATAATTTTCAAGGCTGTTCATCTGCTCATTTAAAGCAACCTGAAATTTCTCCGTATTTTTAGAAAACTCAGCCTCAAGATTTTTAATACTGCCTGATAAAGCCGCAAATTCTGCCGCATTTTGTTTTTTATCCTCATTTGAGTTTTCGATAAAATCCCTGACCATTTCAAAATTATTGTCAAGTTCAGTGGACAAATCTACCCCCACAGTGTCAATTTTTGCTGAAACTGTTGAAATTTCGGAAATTATATTGCCTGTATTGGTCTGCGCGTCTGAAACAATTTTTGTGCCGAGTTCATCAAACTGCTGCCTGCTTTCGTTTTCAGCAAAAGATACAGCATCACGTATTGCTGAAAAATTACTGTTCAATTCGCCTGATAAACTTTCGTTCAGGCTGTCGATTTTTGATGATGCGGCATTAATTTCATTTATTATTCCGCTTGCATTTTCTTGTGAAACATTTACTAATTTTTCATCCAATTCTGCCAGCTGGCGGCGGTTTTCGCTGTCGGATGCTGTCAGCATATCGCGTATAGTTTGAATATTACCATTCAATTCGCCGGACAAACTCTCGTTTAAGCTGTCAATTTTTGATGATGCAGCACTAATTTCATTCATTATTCCGCTTGCATTCATTTGAGAAACAGAGGTGAATTTTTCCTCAAATTCTGATATCTGGCGGCTGTTTTCACTTCCGGAAACAGTTATCATATCGCGCATTGATTGGAAATTTTTGTCAAGGTTTTCTGTCAAACTTGAATTTAAAGAATCAATTCTGCCCGCCGACTGTTCGATATTTGCAAGAAGGTTCTCAACATTTTTTGCTGAAATTGAAGTAAAAACATTTCTCAAATCATTTAACTGCTCTTTTAAAAGTTCCATCTGCATGTCAAGATTTTTCAAAACATTTTCGGAAGTGCTGCTGCTTAAATTTTCAACAATTGAACGCGTTTGATTTGCTGCATCTTCAACGATTTCTGCCAGAAGCCCGCGATTATCAATATTGGATTGCTCAAGCGTGTATTTTAAAGCTTCAAAGCTTGAACAAAATCCGTTTAAATTATCCTTAAGCTCTGACAGGTCACCGTCAAGACGGTTGTTGAAGTTTGAAAAATTAGTCTCCTGATGAGAGTTGAAAGCCGTCATGTTCTCCAAAATTCTTGAAATTTCAGATTTGATATCGCTCATTTCCGACAAAGAATTGCCAAGTTTAATACTGTTATCTTCAGCAAAAGTTTCTATTGATTTAATACTTTCTTCAACTTTTGCCTGCAATTCGCCGAATCTGTCCTGAAGCATTGACGAACCGCTTGCAATCAGAATGTCAAGATGGTCAAGCTTTGACTGGAGATTTTCTTCAATTCCGCCATGTCTTTCATCAACATATTTTTTGAAATCGTCAATCACAACGCCAAGTTCTTTAATCTTTGAACTTACAAGATTAATATAACTTTCGTTTTGCGATGAAATTGTTGTATCTATTTTTCTTATGTCATCAGAAAGTTTTTCAAGATTTTCGAATTTTTGACGTGCCAGACTATCGTCTTCGACCGCATTAACAGCTTGCGACTGTTTGATTTCGTCAATGCAGTTTGAAAGAACATCACGGACAGAATTTAAATATTCTGAAAGCCCTTTTGAAACATTTTCATTAAAACTCAAAAGTTCGTTTCTATTTTTTTCAATTTCTGAAATTATTTTTTCAGTATTATCAGAAGCCTGATTATCAGAGGAATCAAGTTTTTCTGAAACCAGAGCAATAGAATTGTCAATTTTACCGGCAAGATTTATTAAATCTTCTTTTGCAACGATATTTTTTGCAATATCATCATTTTTTTGGTCAAGTATCTCCATTGAAGAAAGAACCGCATTTACTGCCAAATAAATATTTTCAAGTTCCCTTTTGATAATATCATTCTGCTCTGTAGCATCCATTGTCATAAGGTTTTTGGTAATATTTCTGAGGCTGGAATTCACCTCCATAATTGAAGCCTGCAAGCCTCTATTAACTTCATCAATGCCATCTTTTACGACTGCAACTCTTTCAAGAATTTCGTCTTTTCTTGAAGTATCATTTCGGAATTCATCCAAATTTGTTTCAATATCATTTATTAAGGATTGCTGCTGTGTAATTTCTTGCGTAAAATGGTCGATATTTTCATTAAGAAGGTTAAACATCATTTTCAGGTCAGAATTTGTTACTAACAAATCATGACGTTGATTTATTTGTTCAAAAGCGTCTTTAATGTTCTCAAATTTTTCTGTCACAAACCGATAGCGGTTATCTAAATCAGTTTTTACATCCTGCAGAGTTGTTTTTATCAGCTCTGCTGTAATGCCGTCGTTTGCAATATCTTCAAGCTTCGAATTTATCTCTGTTAAAGTTTTGCCGAACATATCATTGCTCACCTGATTTTCAGCTCTTATCGAATTTAAAATATCATCAATTTCAGTTTGTGCCATTTGCGCTTTCCCTTAATAAATTTATATCCCTACTGCAACATTTTAGCAGAACAACCCTGCTGAGAGCAAAAATATTAAGGGATATTATTACAATTGTAAAGATAAAGTTACTCTTTAAAAATTTAAGTGCTATAATATATTTTAAGACATGTATTAAAGAGGTGCTGATGAGCCACATAATTATCGACAAAAATAAATGCAAAGCTTGTTATTTATGCATAAAAGAATGTCCTAAAAATTTATTAAAAGTGAGCAGTGAAACAAATAATCTTGGAAACCGTGTTGTAGAATTTTCAGATCCGGAAAACAAATGCATAGGGTGTGCAATGTGTGCGACAAGATGTCCCGATTTAGCGATTACGGAAGTTTACAGAGGTTAATTATGACAACGCAGTGTATTACAAATAAACAAGTTTTGACAAAAGGGAATTATGCGATTGCACAAGCTGCAATTCTGGCAGGATGTGAATGTTATTTTGGATACCCGATTACACCGCAAAGTGAAATCGGTGAATTTATGAGCGGCAAAATGCAGGAATTAAAAAGAGCTTACGTTTGTGCTGAAAGCGAACTTGCTGCAATTAATATGGTAATAGGCGCCTGTTCAACCGGCGCTAAGGCAATGACATCCTCTTCCAGCTGTGCAGTGGCATTAATGCAGGAAGCTCTTTCTTATGCAACAGCAGACCAGCTGCCTGTTGTATTAATAAGCGTAATGCGTGGCGGCCCGGGTTTGGGAAATATTTATCCATCCCAGGGCGACTATTTTCAGGCGACAAAAGGTGGTGGAAACGGAGATTACAAACTTATAGTTCTTGCACCTTCTACTGTTCAGGAATGTGTTGATTTAACTTACAAAGCTTTCTATCTTGCACATAAATACAGAAATCCTGCTGTGCTTTTGGCTGATGGACTTCTGGGACAGATGATGGAGCCTGTTGAGTTTAAAGAGTATCCGTATCCACAGATTGATAATTCAGATTGGGCTTTGACCGGCGCAAAAGGAAGAAACGGACGCGTAATCCGCTCTTACGCTCCGCTTGCAGAAAACCAGTGTGAATTTTTGGAGAAACTTTACGCAAAATACAGAGCTATTGAAGAAAACGAAACCGAATGGGAAGAAATCGGGACAGAAGACGCAGAAGTAATTCTTGTAAGCTTTGGCAGCACTTCAAGAAACGTTAAAACCGCAATGAAAATCTGCCGCGAAAAAGGAATTAAAGCCGGTTTCTTCAGACCTATTACATTATTCCCGTTTCCGAACAAACGACTAAATGAATTAGCGGAAAAAACTAAAAAATTTATTACGGTTGAAGTCAACATGGGACAGATGATTAATGATGTAAGACTTGCTCTCAACGGAAAAGCTCCTGTTGAACTTATTCACAAACCGGTAGGCGCACCGCCTGCTCCGGAAGAAATCGCAGCACAAATTGAGGATTTAATATAATGGCAACACAAGTTTTTAAAATACCGGAAACATTCAGAGAAAATACTAAATATTCCTTCTGCCCGGGTTGTGACCACGGCGTTGCAATAAGACTTGTGGCTGAAGTTCTTGAGGAATTGAATTTAAAAGAAAAAACAATTTTGGCTGCTTCAATCGGCTGTTCTGTTACGGCTTACGACTTTTTAAATGTTGATTCTATCGAGGCGCCTCACGGAAGAGCGCTGGCTGAAGCAACAGGTGTAAAACGCGCGCGTCCGGACAAGTTTGTTTTCACTTACCAGGGCGATGGTGATTTTGCCTCAATCGGGCTGGCTGAAAGTTTACACGCGGCGCTTCGGGGCGAAAATTTAAGTGCGATTTGTATAAACAATACAACTTACGGCATGACCGGCGGACAGCTCGGCCCAACGACACTTTTAGGCCAAATTACAACAACATCTCCAACCGGCAGAAATGTCGAATATTACGGTTATCCGATAAAAATTGCCGAACATGTTGCGCTTTGCGACGGAACAGCATATTCAGCAAGAGTTTCACTTGACTCTGTTGCAAACATAAGAAAAGCAAAACAGGCAATTAAAAAAGCATTTGAAGTACAGCTTCGCGGTTTAGGTTTCGGTTTTGTAGAAATTCTGTCAACCTGCCCGACAAACTGGAAAATGACACCGGAAGCTGCACATGAAAGAGTTCGGGAGGAGATGATGAAAACCTTCATCCCAGGAGTATACAAAGATATTACAAACAGCCAGCCTTAAGGCTAACCGGCGGAAATTAATAATTTTCAGCTCAAGACAATAGATAAATAAGGGAAATAAAAATGGAAAAGAATTTTATAATAGCAGGATTTGGCGGACAAGGCGTGTTATTAGCCGGTGAAGTTCTTGCAACTGCGTTCATGCTTGCAGGTAAAAAAGTTACCTGGTATCCGAGTTATGGTGCAGAGATGAGAGGCGGAACAGTAAATTGTGAAGTTGTTGCAAGCGACGAAGAGGTAAGTGCTGTAAACAAAATTGATACCGATTATGTTATTGCCTTAAATCAGGCTTCTTTTGACAGGTTCCTCAAAAAAATTAAAAACGGCGGTCATATGATTGCTAATTCAACTCTTGTAAAAGAGATTAAAAACAGAGCAGACATTAATTACCTTTTTGCACCTATAACCAAGCTGGCCGAAGAATTAGGAAATGTCAAAATGGCAAATATTCTGGCAGTCGGGGTTCTTGCAAAGGCAAGTAAAATGGTTTCTATGGAGCACCTGATGCAGGCGCTTGATACAGTTCTTCCGCCTCATAGAAAAAACCTTCTTCCGCTGAATATAAAAGCCTTAAAAATAGGCTATGAGTATGATTTATTGCCGGCTTAGTCCGAAATCAACTAAAAAGTCGATTTAAAAAATTCGAATTGATATTATTCTTGTATGGTAAAGTTCAAGAG
Organism: uncultured bacterium; assembly: GCA_900551915.1. Classification (GTDB taxonomy): domain Bacteria; phylum Cyanobacteriota; class Vampirovibrionia; order Gastranaerophilales; family Gastranaerophilaceae; genus Scatenecus; species Scatenecus faecavium. The sequence goes on along the minus strand of URXT01000008.1, from coordinate 26,458 downwards.
GTCTTCAAAAGTGAAAAGAGAACTAATAAATACCATTAAAGAAAAAGAAGTTCAGTTGTCGAAATTAAAAGCACATATAGATAAAAGTTCTATATGCTCGGATCTTTATAACAAAGTTGTTTTGGAAAAGGCAATCCTTAAAAAAGAGCTTGAAATGCTGGAAGAGAACAAATTCCTGAAAAAAATCAGGAGTGTACTTCCGCGGAAAAAAACGTTAATCTGCGACTATTTCAGAAATTAACCTATTGTCAACTATGATGAAGATAAATCTTCAACATATTTACAAGGAATATTTTGTTCTTTCAAATAAGCAATCCCCCAATTATTCAGCTCAATAATAATTGGGATAAGGGTTTTACCTCTTTCAGAAAGACTATATTCTGTTTTAGGTGGAACAACCGGATATAATTTTCTCTCTACAATGCCATCGGCTTCAAGTTCTTTTAGCTGTTGAATTAGCATTTTAGGTGTAGCTTGAGGTATGAGTTTTTGTAATTCATTGTATCTGAGTGTCCTTTGAATCAGATGACCAAGAATAATTCCTTTATACTTTCCGCCTATGATATCCATAGTTGCTTCAAGAGGACACTTGTATTCTGTCTTTATCTTTCTCATAAAAACTCCTTTTAGTTACATTTTTGTTAATATTATACAAAAAAGTAAATATTATACAAATTAGTGTATTCTTGTTAAAAAGAAATAATAGTATTAAAATAGGGAAAAAGGAGGATTATTATGAAGATAACACAAATCAGAAATGCAACACTTATCATTGAATACAATAACAACAAATTTCTTATTGACCCTTGGCTTGGACCGAAAAATTACATGCCGGGATTTGATACTGCAATCAATGCCCAAATACGGCAGCCTCGTGTTGAACTTCCATTTGCTATCAATGAAATAGTAAATGTTGATGCTGTAATAGTAACGCATGTTCATCCTGACCATTGGGATGAATTTGCAGAAAAAGCTCTTGATAAAAACATCAAAATCTTTGTTCAATCAGATTATGATAAGAATTTTATGAATTCAAAAGGTTTTACAAATATTGAATTAATAAGTCCTAACGGAACGGAATTTAACGGCATAAAATTATTTAAAACTTCATGCCAGCATGGAAAAAGAGAAATTATAGAACCGCTTTGCAAAAGCATTAATATGCCTTATGATTCAATGGGAGTTGTCTACAAAGCCGAATCGGAAAAAACTCTATACCTGGCTGGAGACAGCATCTACTGCGATGAAGTCGAAGATGCTTTAAAAACATACAACCCAGATATTGTTATTATTAACTCTTGCGGAGCAACACTTTTGAACGGGGAGCGAATCATTATGGACAAAGAAGATGTTAATAAAATTTTAAGAACTAATCCTGATAAAACAGTTATAGCAAGCCATATGGACACAGTTAGTCATCTGTCCGTAACGCGAGAGGATCTGAGAAAACTAATACAGGAAAAAGGATTTGAAAATCTTTTAATCCCGGAGGACGGTGAAACCATTATAATTTAGTAAAAAAGCGGGTTTCCCCGCTTTTTTACTATTCTTCGTCTTCTGTTTCGTCTTCGTCGGTTTTAATTTTATCGACAACCATTTTAGCCATTTCTTTTGCGATTACATGCTGGGTTGCAGGCGGGCAGTTTTGAAGCATGTTCATCGCTGTTCTGAGTGTTGAATCAATATCATACCAGCGGCCTTTTCTATTGTCGTCAAGCCCTGAGCCGACTGCGTTAATAATATCTTCAACCGCTTCAAATTTTTCGTCTTCAATGTTGTGTTCAATAATAATTTTGATTAAATTCAAAGCAATTCTAATCTGAGTTTCGTCATCACTTTGTTCAAGCGTCTCAACAGCCTGTGAAAGCACAGGGTCTTTATCATACCATCTGCGGTGCTGATTGCTGTATTCTTCTTTCATAATCCATGTCTCCTTTATCTTTTATGTGTTATATGTTTTATATACTTTAAAACCTCACCCCGCCCCTCTCCTAAATTAGGAGAGGGAGAAGCCCCTATCCGTTCTTAAAAGTTACACCTTTTGTCCCTTTCGGATATTCCCATTCAAGGCAGCCTTTTTCGCATGCGATGCGGCATGCGCCGCATTCAAGACAGTTTTCGAAATTTACTGTCAATTTTTCATCCGCGTCGTTCCATTCATAAACCTTTGCCGGACAAATTATCGTGCAAATTTTTGAATTACAGATTTTGCACTGTTCCATGTCGGGTTTCAGATGCGAAACCTCATCCGGTTTATATTTAATGGTAAAAAGTTTATCGTCAAGCGTCATTTTATTAAAATACTCCATAATAATTTGAATGCACTAAAAGCGTCTTTAATCAATTCTATTATATTTCTTTTCTTGATAAAGTCAAAGATAAATTTTCTGAATTTTTCACGCTTTGGAATGCTGTCAACAGTCGTGAACATTCTGAAAAACCCGTTAACTTCTCTTAAATAGTAATCCATAAAGGATTCACTGCGATTGTGCGCCTCATCCATAAGATTTCGGTAAGTTTTCAAATCCTTCATCACAAAGGAATTTTCGAGTTCTTTCTGGTAACGTGAAAGCATCTTTTCGCTGAAATCACCGCGCGCCAGAGCCTTTAAAGCGGTTTCGCCCGCAATTTTTCCGCTAATCATGGCAAGATTTGTGCCTTCCCAGTGGAGATTGTTAACCAGCATTGCCGCATCGCCCGCAATCATAACACCCGCGCCGAAAAGCGTCGGAATTTTTTTGTAACCGCCCTCGGGAATTAAGTGCGCCGAATATTCAAGAAGTTCGCCGTCTTTAATCAAAGGCGCGATTGCAGGATGTTTTTTAAGTTCCTCTAAAACTTCATAAGGTTTCAGATTTTTTTCGCACAACGCGTCAAGCCCGACTCCCAAGCCAATACTTACGGACTCTTTGTTTGTATAAATAAATCCAAGCCCCAGCATTCCAAGCATCGGCCCGCCAAAAATTTCGTAAATACAGCCTTCGTCATCTGTGATATTAAATCTTTCGTTAATTTTTTCTCTGCCGAGTTTTATAACCTCTTTAACACTCAGCGCAACATCTTTCGGCTCAATTTTTTCGCGAAAACCTATCTGCTTTGCCAGCAAAGAATTTACACCGTCTGCAAGAACAACAATATCAGCATAATATTCTTCCAATTCGGTTTTCACGCCGACAACTTTTTCATCTTGAATTAAAAGTTCTCTGACAACGGTTTCTTCAACAAGAATTACACCTTCTTTTTTTGCCTGTTCAGCCATCCAGCGGTCAAATTTTCCGCGAATTACAGAATAGCTTGGATTATCAGTATCTTTGCGGCGGTATGAAATCATAGTTGAATCATCTTCGCCGAGAATTGCAAATTTGTGCGCAACGTTAAGCCGTTCAATGGGAGCATCTTTTTCAAAATCCGGAAAAATTTCGCGCGTCGGCTGTGCGTAAATCGCACCTCCAAAAACATTTTTACTTCCTGCAAAACTTCCGCGCTCAATCAAGACAACTTCATGACCTGCGCGCGCGACGGTTACTGCACAGGAAATTCCGGCAGGTCCACCTCCGACAACTATTACCTCTGTTTTATTTTTTGATATTTCTGTCATAAAACTCCCTTTTTCAAGGTTTATTATACATTAAAATCTGTTCATTGTAAAATATGGTTATGAATATAACAGCAGGAATTTTCAAAGGCCGGAAAATAACGGCGCCCGACGAAAAAATTACACGCCCGACACTTTCAAAAGTAAGAATGAGCGTTTTCAATACATTGCAGTCGATGATTGAATTTGAAGGGTCATCGTTTCTTGATATGTACGCCGGCTCGGGGATTATGGGTCTGGAAGCTCTTTCCCGCGGGTTTTCGGAAGCTGTAGCCTTCGAAAAGCATCCGAAAGCTGCACAAATTATAAAAATCAATTACAAAAAATTCAATCCCTCACCGGAACTCTTTCAAGGCGATGCTTTAAAATTAGCAGAAAAAATAAACAAGAATTTTGATGTAATTTACATTGACCCGCCTTATTTTTCCGGAGTTTACGAAGCAAGCCTGAACGCAGTCAAAAGGTTCACCAAAGCCGTCATAATTCTTGAACATGTTACAGGAGTTGATTTTAAAAATTTCAATATACTCAAGCAAAAAAAATACGGAGACAAATATCTTACATTTCTAATTAATATATAGTATTAATAATAGAATTTTCATGCTATGATGAAAAAAAGTGTTTAGACAAATTAAGAATTAAGGAGAAACTTTATGGGTGAAAAACGCGTATGGCTTTTCAGAGAGGGTAACGCTTCTATGCGCAACCTGCTTGGAGGCAAAGGTGCAAACCTAGCTGAAATGACAAATTTGGGACTTCCTGTTCCGCCAGGATTAACGATTACAACCGAAACCTGCATGGACTACATCAACCACGGCAACAAAATGCCCGAAGGTTTGATGGAGGAAGTTAAAACAGCATTAAAAGACATTGAAAACCAAACAGGCAAAAAATTTGGCGATAAAGAAAACCCGCTTCTGGTTTCAGTTCGTTCAGGCGCAAGACTTTCAATGCCGGGTATGATGGAAACAATCCTTAACCTCGGTATGAATGACGAAACTGTTGAAGCAATGATTAAATTAACTAACAACCCTAGATTTTGCTATGACAGTTACCGCAGATTTTTGACAATGTTCGGCTCAGTTGCCTGGGAAATGGACAGACAAAAATATTTCGAAGCAGAAGTTGAAAAAGTTAAAGAACGCGAAGGCGTAAAAGAAGATACAAAAGTTTCAGCAGACGGCTGGAAATCTTTAATCCCGATTTACAAAAAAGTTATCAAAGAAGTAACAGGAAAAGAATTCCCGCAAGACCCGTACGTTCAGCTGAAGGAGGCTATTGAAGCAGTTTTCCGCTCATGGAACATTCCGCGTGCAGTTGCTTACAGAAACATGAACAAAATCGACCACAATTTCGGAACTGCCGTAAACGTTCAGACAATGGTATTCGGAAACATGGGCGACGATTGTGCAACCGGTGTTTCGTTCACACGTAACCCGGCAACCGGTGAAAACAAATTCTACGGCGAATATTTAACAAACGCTCAAGGCGAAGATGTTGTTGCAGGTATCAGAACACCTAAAGAAATTTCAGAACTCGCAACTGAAATGCCTGAACTTTACAAACAATACGTTGACATTGCTAAAAAACTTGAAAACGGTTACAAAGATGTTCAGGATATGGAATTCACAATTGAAAAAGGCAAACTCTGGATTCTTCAAACACGCAACGGTAAAAGAACAGCTGCAGCTGCAGTAAGAATTGCTGTTGAAATGTATGAAGAAGGAATTATTACAAAAGAACGCGCAATCCAGCTTGTTGACCCGTATTCAGTAAGCCAGATTTTACTTCCGTGCTTTGACGACAATGCAGTTAAAGAAGCCCACAAAATTGCGCGCGGTGTAAACGCATCACCCGGTGCGGCTGTAGGTAAAATCGTATTTGATACGGAGGAAGCAGCAGAGCGCGGTGCAGCAGGAGAAAAAGTTATTCTTGTACGTGTAGAAACCTGTCCGGATGACATTCACGGAATGGCAGTTGCTCAAGGTGTTTTGACACTTCGCGGCGGTGCAACTTCTCACGCAGCAGTTGTTGCAAAAGGCATGGGCAAACCCTGCGTTTCAGGCTGTGAAGATTTGAGAATTGACCTTAACAACGAAACTCTTACAGGCTCTGACGGAACTGTTTACAAAAAAGATGATATCATTTCGCTTGACGGCGGCAAAGGTATTGTTATGGCAGGCGCTGTTAAACTTGTCGAAGCTAAAATCGACGAAAACTGGAACAAGTTCTTCTCATGGGTTGACGAAATTAAAGAAATGAAAGTTGAAGCAAATGCTGATACTCCAAAAGATATTGAAAATGCTTTAAAATTCGGTGCACAAGGCGTAGGACTCTGCCGTACGGAACACATGTTCATGGATCCTGACAGATTGCCATGGGTTCAGAAAATGATTATTGCAGGAACTCCGGAAGCAAGAAAAGAAGCTCTGGCAAAACTTCTTCCGATGCAATATTCAGATTTTTATGCAATGTTCAAGGCCCTCGGCGCTTTGCCGATGACGGTAAGACTTCTTGACCCGCCGCTTCATGAATTCCTTCCGAACAAGGAGGATTTGATTGCAGAAGTTGCAACCCTAAAAGCTCAAGGTAAAGACGCAAAAGAAAAAGAAGAATTGCTTCATGTTGTTGAAGGCTTATCAGAATCTAACCCGATGATGGGCTTACGCGGATGCCGTTTGGGTCTGACCTATCCGGAAATCAACGAAATGCAGGTTAGAGCAATCTTTGAAGCAGCTTGTGACTGCAAAAAAGAAGGCATCGACGTTAAACCATGGGTTATGATACCTTTAATTGGACATGTTAACGAGCTTAAAGTTGCAAAAGAAATTCTTGTTCGTGTAGCAGACCAAGTTATGGAAGAAAAAGGCATCAAAGTCGATTACAAATTCGGAACGATGATTGAAATTCCGCGTGCAGCTTTAACTGCTGACGAAGTTGCAGAATATGCAGAATTCTTCTCCTTCGGAACAAACGACCTGACACAAATGACCTTTGGATACTCCCGTGACGACGCTGAAGGCAAATTCCTCAACCGCTATGTTGAACAAAAAATCCTTCCGGCTAACCCGTTTGAAACTCTTGATACAAAAGGTGTCGGCCAGCTTGTTGAAATGTCAATGAAGAAAGGAAAACCGATTAATCCGAACCTTTTGGGCGGTGTTTGCGGCGAACACGGCGGCGACCCGGATTCAGTCAAGTTCTGCAGCAGAATAGGACTTGATTATGTTTCCTGCTCACCGTTCAGAATTCCACAGGCAAAACTTGCAGCAGCGCAAGCAGTTGTTGAAGGCAAGTAGGACAACAAACAATTCCACAAAAACGGCGTTTGAAATTCAAGCGCCGTTTTTAATATAATTTATGTTCTAAATTTTCAAATAAGCCATCTATATTCTCAAATTCCTCTGCAATTATTTGTGAGAACTCATCTAAATAATAGACTTCTGGATATTCGTTAGAACAGAAACTTAAAGTATTGTCCAAGCTCTTAAATAGACATTTCAAGCAAAAAAACTTTTCACGCAATTCATAAAATTCGTTTTTAATATCATTATTCATTTCATAATGATAATATATCAGCTTGTTTCTGTCTATAAAGACAACTTTGCATTTTATAAAGTAAACTTTATATTTTAAAAAATTTTATCTTTCTCTAACTTTTTAATAAATCCTTAAGTTTACCGTTTTTGTGCAAAGCTTCCAAATCAGTGTAGCCGCCGACATAATGACCGTTTACAATAATCTGCGGAACTGTCTGTATCGGTTTGCCAAACTGAAGCGCCAAGTCCTCGCACATCTCATCAAAATTCTCGTCAACATTATGTTCAACATAATCTAACTTCAACATTTGTAATAACTTCTTAGCCTTGGTACAGTAAGGACATGTGCTTGATGTGTAAATTTCTATATTATTCATAAAAACCCCTATAACTTAGTTTTAATTATAGAGGTTTTTCAAATTTTTGCAAGCCTTTGTTAAAAAATTATAACTTTTAAACGATTTTTTTGTCGTAATCTGTTCCGCCAATAATCTTCAAGTGGCGTTGTGAACCTTCACCAACAGATTTGCTTGTCATATTATGCTGCTCGACAAGCTCATGCTGCAATTTTCGAATATGCTGGTTTTGCGGCGTAAGCTCCACATGCTCGGCGCCTGCAAGAATTTTATTTATCGCAGCTTTTGCTTCATCCAAAGCCCGCTCTGCATCATCATAATAACCGAATAATGTTTCAGAAGTCTCGGTTATATCAAGTGCCTCTTTTAAAACTTTTTGGATTTGCGCCATTGAATTTGTTTTGATGTAGAAAATTTGCAGCCTGTAATCGTTTGCAGTACTCAAAATTCTTGCACCGCCCTTGGCAAAGTTTTTGTGAGCAATTACAATATCTGCATCATCTATGTTTCGTGTAATCTCGGCATTTAAGTCAAGACGTTCAATAATTTTTTCTACAATCGTTCTTGAGACTGCATAAAGGTATATTTTTTTAAATTTTTTATTTTCTTTCACATATTGCTGGCGGGAAAAACTAAACTTCAAGCTGTCAGTCGGCTCTTTCAGAACTTTATCCTCCAGTTTGTGAATTCCCTCTTTAATTTCAGTAAATGAACTGTGTTCTTGCGCTGGCAAAACGGTTTGCTTAGGTTCCTGCACCTCTGCTTCATATATCTTGTCGACTTTTCTTATCTCCGGTCGAATAGGCCAGCCGCGAAGAATATAATCAACGGCTTCTGATGTATCTTTGTAAACCGCAAGCGTATTTCTGTCAAGAATTTCGATTACAATATCAAAAGTCGGCTGCTTTTCGCGTTCGAGAACGGTTTTTTGTGATGCTCTTCGTCTTGCTTCGTCGTCGCCAAGAGTTACTGACTGAATTCCACCGACTAAATCAGATAATGTCGGGTTTTTAATCAAGCTTTCAAGAGAAGTACCGTGGGCGGTTGCAATCAACATAACCCCGCGTTCTGCAATAGTTCTGGCCGCCTGCGCTTCTGCTTCGGTACCAATTTCATCGACAACGATAACTTCCGGAGTGTGATTTTCAACCGCCTCAATCATTATATCTTTCTGAAACTCAGGCTGGCGAACCTGCATACGTCTTGCATGACCGATTGCGGGATGAGGAGTGTCACCGTCACCTGCAATCTCATTTGACGTATCTACAACCACAACACGTTTGCCGAGTTCATCTGCAACAAGGCGCGAAATCTCACGAAGCTTTGTTGTTTTACCGACACCCGGACGCCCGAGAAACAGTATGCTTTTTCCCATCATGCAAAAATCTTTTATACAAGCAATTGTCCCCGTAACAACTCTACCAATTCTGCATGTAAGACCTATCACTTTGCCCTGGCGGTTTCTTATTGCACTAATTCTGTGGAGTGTTCCGGGGATTCCTGAACGGTTATCTGATGTGAATTCCTGAATATTTGAGGTTATAAAATTTATGTCATCTTCGGTTACAAAATCACTTCCGATGTATTCGATTTTACCGTTAGCATGCCGAATTTCAGGCGTTCGACCTATATCAAGGACAATTTCAATAACGTCCTCCATCTGCTCATAGGTAATCTGCTGCCTTACCTTTGCGGGTAAAATTTCTAAAAGTCTGTCAAGGTCGTTGTGAAATTGTAAATTGCCCATGGTTTTATGCCTCTCAATTTTGTGATATACAAAATTTATATTATTGGCTTTTTGGTTTTTCTCTCCTATTTATATTATACCACTTTTTTAAATTTTTTCTTCAAACTTTTGTACTATTTTTGTAGCAATTTTTACAAAAATTTACCGAAATCATTGCAGCAAAAAGTGTTGATTTTACACAATCTTAGCCAGACAAGTATTTGAAAAAATTTAAAAAATTTTTATGTGAAAATTTTAAAGATTTTCATTTATTTTTTACTTAAAAAATTTTAATTAAAAAAGACCTTTTGAGTTATCAAAAGGTCTTTTAAATGTTGATTATTGAAACTATTTAGCGCTTGCGCCAGATTTTTCAATAATTTCTTTTTCAATGTTAGCCGGAACTTGTTCGTAGCACTGGAATTCCATTGAGAAAGTACCGCGCCCCTGAGTGTTTGATCTCAAGTCTGTTGCATAACCGAACATGTTAGCAAGCGGAACAAGTGCTCTAACAATTACATTACCGGTAGTTCCAAGAGGTTCCTGACCTTCAACGCGTCCGCGTCTTCTTGAAATATCTCCGATAATTGTTCCTGTGAATTCATCAGGAATTTCGATTTCAACTTTCATCATAGGCTCTAAGATACAAGGCTGAGCTTTGCGGCAGCCTTCTTTAATCGCCATAGAACCGGCAATTTTGAACGCCATTTCAGAAGAGTCGACTTCGTGGTAAGAACCATCGTAAAGTTCAACTTTAACGTCAATCATCGGGAATCCTGCTAAGATACCGCCTTCAAGCGCTTCTTCCATACCTTTTCTAGCAGGTTCGATGTATTCACGAGGAATTGCACCGCCGACGATTTTGTTTTCAAATACAAAGCCTTCGTTTTCGCCTGCCGGTGAAATTCTAACTTTAACGTGACCGTATTGACCTTTACCACCTGACTGACGGATGAATTTAGAATCCTGATCAGAATTTCCACGGATTGTTTCGCGATAAGCAACCTGCGGTTTACCAATGTTAGCTTCAACTTTGAATTCTCTTAACATACGGTCAACAATGATGTCAAGGTGAAGTTCGCCCATACCGGAAATGATTGTCTGGCCTGTTTCAGTGTCTGATTTAACACGGAAAGACGGATCTTCTTCAGCAAGTTTTTGAAGAGCGATACCCATTTTATCCTGGTCAGCTTTAGTTTTTGGTTCAATTGCAACTGAAATAACCGGTTCAGGGAAAGTCATTTTTTCAAGTATAATCGGTGCTTTTTCGTCGCACAAAGTATCACCTGTTGTAGTGTCTTTCAAGCCAACAGCTGCACAGATGTCGCCGGCGTAAACTTCAGATTCTTCAAGTCTCTGGTCAGCGTACATACGAACCAAACGTGCGATACGTTCTTTTTTACCGTTTGTAGCGTTAAGAACGTAAGAACCGGAAGTAATTACGCCTGAGTAAACTCTTAAGAATGTTAAGCGGCCTACATAAGGGTCTGTCATAACTTTGAAAGCAAGAGCTGAGAACGGTTCAGAATCAGAAGAATGTCTTTCTGTTTTAGTACCATCTTCAAGTTCGCCTTCAATAGCTTTAACATCAACCGGAGACGGCATATAATCAACAACGTTGTTCAACAAAAGCTGAACACCTTTGTTTTTGAAAGCTGTACCACAGCAAACCGGAACAATTTTGTTATCGCATACGGCTTTTCTTAAAGCTTTTTTCAATTCTTCAACAGTGATTGAATCAGGATCTTCAAAATATTTTTCCATTAATTCATCATCTTCAGAAGCGATAGCTTCAACCATTGCATCGTGGTATTCTTTAGCTTTATCAGCCAAGTCAGCCGGAATTTCTTCTTCTTTAATATCTGTACCTAAATCATTTGTATAGATTTCAGCCTTCATTGTCATCAAGTCAACAAGTCCGTTGAATTTGTCTTCAGAACCGATAGGCAATTGGATAGGAACAGCATTAGCACCAAGTCTGTTTTTGATTTGGTCCACAACTCTATAGAAATCAGCACCTGTTCTGTCCATTTTGTTAACGAAAACCATTCTAGGTACTTCGTATCTGTTAGCTTGTCTCCAAACTGTTTCTGACTGAGATTGAACGCCGCCAACCGCACAGAATACAGCAACAACACCGTCTAATACACGGAGTGAACGTTCAACTTCGATTGTGAAGTCAACGTGGCCGGGGGTGTCGATAATGTTAATCTGGTGGCCTTTCCATTCAGCAGTAACCGCAGCTGATTGAATTGTAATACCTCTTTCTTTTTCCTGTTCCATAAAGTCGGTAACTGCTGCACCGTCGTGAGTTTCACCGATTTTGTGGGTTTTACCCGTGTAGAACAAGATACGCTCAGTTGTAGTGGTTTTGCCGGCGTCGATGTGAGCGGCAATACCAATGTTTCTGATTTTTTCCAATGGAGTTTTTCTTGCCATTTTGTTTTTCCTTTTTATATTATTGTGTACTTCTGCTATTTTATATTTAGCCTCATTAAAATTATCTCACAAACATGTTTGATGGCAAGAATTCCATTAATCTCTTGTAACATAAATAATTTACAATTAACTTCTTTTGATATAGTATTTATCCAGAGATATAATATTTAATTAAGAGGGAATATAAGAAATGCAGGTATCATTAAACTGGTTAAACGAATTTGTTGATTTATCGGATATTGAAGTTGAACAGATTGCCCACGAACTTACGATGAGCGGGCTTGAAGTCGAAGCGGTCGAGGAATTAAAGCCGAAATTCACGAATATCAAAACCGTTAAAATCGAAAAAATCGATAATCACCCGAATTCTGAAAAACTTCATCTTGTAACAGTAAACACAAGGGAAGGACTTAAAACAGTTGTTTGCGGCGCACAAAATATCGCAGAGGGTCAAATCGTTCCGTATGCAAGCGTCGGAAGTCAGGTTTTGGACAGAAAAACCGGTGAAATGTTTACCTTAACACCTGCCGTAATCCGCGGGGTTGAATCTCAGGGAATGCTTTGTTCTGCTGATGAACTCGGAGTTTCTGAACGCGGTTATCAGGAGGAAGACGGCATTTTAATACTCAACAGAATTTTTCCGAATGTAAAAATCGGCGAAAATGTTGAAGATGTTCTGGGATTTGAAAAAGATTATATTTTAGACGTTGCGCCTACTGCAAATCGCGGAGATCAAATGTCTGTTATAGGTGTTGCAAGAGAATTAAGTGCAATTTTCAACAAACCGCTTAAATTTTCTCCGCTTCAATGCACACGCGATCTTTCAACAGACAATTTCAAAGTCGAAATCAAAGACGACGATGTTTGCAAATATTATTCACTCGGAATTCTGAAAAATATCACAATCAAACCGTCTCCGGACTGGATGCAGAAACGCTTAATAGCCTCAGGCGTCCGCGCAATTAATAATGTTGTTGATATTACAAATTACGTAATGCTTGAGTACGGAACTCCATTCCACGCATTCGATTTGAACAAACTTGACGGATATCTTTGCGTAAGACGCGCGGTTGAAGGCGAAAAAATCGTAACATTAGACAGCGTTGAAAGAACTTTAACACGCGACAGTGTTTTAATTGCCGATAAAGAAAAAGGCGTATGTCTTGCAGGCGTTTTCGGCGGAGAAAATTCCGAAATCGACGATAACACAACAGCTATTGCGCTTGAAGCGGCATATTTCACACCAACGAGCAACCGCAAAAGCTCTCACAGCGTAGGTTACAAAAGCGACGCCTGTGCAAGGTTTGAACGCGGGATTGATATCGAAGCTGTGGAACCGGCTTTAATGCGCGCAATGCAGCTGATGGTTGAACTTGCCGGCGCTGAAATTGAAGGAGTTGTAGAAACCGGCAAAAACAAGCTTGAGCCGATTGAAATAACCCTCAGATACCCGCAAATCAAGAGAATGCTCGGTGTTGAAATCGCACCTGACAGATGCATTAATATTCTCGAAAAATTAGGTTTCAAAAAGCTTGGCGGAAACGAAACCGCTGCAAAATTTCTTGTTCCATCCTTCCGGGCTTATGATGTAACACGTGAAATCGATTTGATTGAAGAAATTGCACGAATTAACGGTTATGACAAAATTACGCCGACATTACCGCAAAAAGTTCAGCTTCCTGAAATTTCTCTGGAAGAAAAAATTACAGCGAAAGTTCACAACCTTATGCGCGGCTGCGGCTTGAATGAAATTGTAACAAGTTCTCTAATCGGCAAACCACTTTTGGACAGATTTATGATTCCGTTTGAAGAAGACAAAGCAGTTTATGTAAAAAATGCAGCAAGTGAAGATTACACAATGCTTCGTCAAACTCTGGCCGCAAGTGTTTTGAATGTTATGAAAAACAACTTTGACAACGGTCAGAAAAACATCTGGAACTACGAAATCGGTAAAACTTATGTAAAAATTGCTCAAGCAGATGAAAAATCTTCCGGCGTCAAAGAAACGCAAACTCTTGCAGGTGTAATTACCGGCGATATCCAAAATTCACTCTGGCAAAAAGGTGCTGAAACTGATTTTTACACAGTTAAAGGTATAATGGAAAAACTTTTTGAAGAATTGGAGATTTCAAAACGTATTAAACTTCAGCCGCTTGAAAAAACTCCGCTTGCAAATACACACGCAATTCTTCATCCGTACAAAACAGCGGTCATTACGCTCTTAGGCAAAACTCCGAAGCCAATCGGCTGGTTCGGACAAATTCATCCGATTTTGAAAGACAAGCTTAAATTAAATCAGGAAGCTTTCATTTTCAAACTTGATTTGGACGAAGTGATTTCAATTATCAAAGAACGCATCCCTAGATTCAAGAAACTTCCGCAGTTTCCGGAAGTACGCCGCGACCTTGCTTTTGTAATTAACAAAGATGTAACTTTCGACGACATTCAAAAAGTTATCAAAGGCTCTATTCAACAAAATATTTTCAAAGGCAGCGAAGTTTTCGATGTATACGAAGGCGAACACATCCAAGACGGTTACAAAAGCGTTGCTTTCCGTATAAAAATGCAGGACGAAAATGCAACTTTAACTGACGAAGTTATTGAAAAACAAATGAATTCAGTTCGTGACAAACTCAAAAAAACTTACGCTGATATCAATTTCAGGGAGTAAAAATGGTTAAAAACTTAATAGTCTCAATTTTTCTGATGATTTTTGCGGCATTGCCGGTATTCTGTGCAGACGTTCTGCCTAAATACACGACAAATCTTCACACCAAAACCTACGGGTTCTATCAGGTTGGAAAGTTTATTCAACTTCATGAAGAAGCCGACGAAAATTCAAAAATCATACAAACAATCAGCTGGACACAAGATAAATTAATGCCGGAAGGATTAAAATATGATGATGTATTTTCTGTGTTTATCGGAAGTAAAGAGCTGGCATTGATGGCTGTTGAGGATGAAACCGAAGACTGGGTAAAACTTATTTACGACAACAAAAACAACAAAAGCGGCTGGATGAAAAAAGATGATCCATACAAATTTATGACCTGGGTTAATTTATACAACTCTTACGGCCGCAAATACGGGTTCAAAATATTAAAAGATGCGCCCGAAGCAGTTCTTTCACTTCACGCAGACACAGAAGACAACTCTCAGGTTGTTGCACAGCTTAATCACCCTGAATTTATCAAACTGAATGTTATCAAAGGTAATTGGGCGCTTGTAACTGTTGTAGATTTGGACAGAACTCCAAAAACCGGCTACATTCGCTGGAGAAGTGATGACGGGGTTAAATATCTTTTTCCGGCTATTAAATAATTAATTATAAATCCATATTTCAAATGATGCGCTTGCAATTATGTAAGCGTCTTATTAGTATTGAAGGGCAAGCCCTGATACTACATCTTACTTCATGGCACGAACTTGAAATTTTGTTTACCATGGAAGGAGGTGATAGAAATGGTTGTTAATACAGAAGAACTAGCAATAATATTGCTAATACTGCTAGTTCTACTAAACAACTAAAAGGGGCTTTCAAGAGGATGTTAGCGCATCCTCGCCCTTTTCTTTATTATAACCGATTTCAAAAAAATTTCAAGTCTCAACTCTTTGCCCAATCGTAAAACTTTGCCTAATCTTAACAATTGATAAAAAATACTCGACAAACTAGCATGCTTGTTGTAGTATGGTCATACTGGCAGAAATATAATTTAAAGGAGAATTAAAATGCAAGTTATATTGAAAAAAGACGTTCAAAACCTCGGTGAAGCAGGTGATATCGTTAACGTAAAAGACGGTTATGCAAGAAACTTCCTGCTTCCGCAAAATCAGGCTGAAATCGCAACAGACGGCGCTTTGAAAAACAGAGAACAAAATTTGGCAAGAATTAAGGCTAAACAAGAAAAACTTCACGCAGAAGCTCTTGCAAAAGCAGAACAACTTGAAAAATTCGGCAAACTTGAACTTTCAGCTAAAGCCGGCGAATCAGGCAAACTTTTCGGTACTATCACAACCAAAAAACTTACTGAAGAACTTCTTGCAAAATCAGGCGTTGAAGTTGATAGAAAAATAGTTACTCTTAACGCTCCGATTAACAAAATCGGCGAATACACAATGCTTATCAAATTGACTTCAAAAGTTAAATGCGAAGTTCCGGTTGTTGTAACTGCTTCAGAAGTTGTTAAAGAATCTGTTGAAGAAATTGAAGAAACAACTGAAGAATAGTTCAAGTTGCAAAGGCATTTAGCGGGGACATTCATTTGAAAAAATTGAAAAATCTTACACTAAAATGTATGGCAATCGGCTCTCTGCCTCATACAGAAACAAAACAAGCTATAAGCCTTATAGAAAAGGATTTTCAGGACATTCCTTTCTGGCCGCAGCTGGTAAAACTTAACAAAAATGAGGACATGATTTTCCAGTTTTTGGAAAAAATGCCCTCATTTTTTTATGAAAATGATAAACTTTTTCTTGATACAGAATATGACGCGTTCTTTGAAGATTTTGAAGAGTTTTTCAATGATTATGAAGAAATTATTTCAAACCCCGGCTCTGCAAAACTTGAAAAATACAAAATCACAAGAGCTGCTGCATTTGAGACTTATATTGATTTGTTGAAACGTACAAAACCAGATTTTGCAAAAGGTCAGATTGTCGGGCCTTTTACGCTGGCCTCATCACTTTGTACAAAAAACGGTTTGGCAGCGGTTTATGACGAAACTTTGCGTGAAATAATTCTGAAAACTTTAACAATTAAAACATTATGGCAGATTAAGCAGATGAAACTTGCAAGCCCTGATATTACACCGATAATTTTCATCGATGAACCTTCAATCTCACAGCTTGGAACCTCTGCTTACGTCGGTATTTCAAAATCAGAAATTATTTCAATGTTATCGGAGATAACAGGTATTCTAAAAGAAAACGGCGCAATTCCTGCTTTGCATTGCTGCGGAAAATGCGACTGGACAATTCCAATTGCCGCTGGCGTTGAAATTATTAATCCGGATGCGTTTTCTTTTGCTGAAAACTTAAGCCTTTTTAACACTGAACTGGAGGAATTTCTTCAAAATGGCGGCAAAATTGCCTGGGGAATTGTTCCGACTCTGGACAAAAAAGCATTAGAAAAGATTACGCTTTCTGATTTAGAACAAAAATTCCGCTCTGCAATAAAATATTTGACTAAAAAAGGAATTAATGAGAAACTTGTTATAGAAAATTCAATGATAACGCCCTCCTGCGGCGCCGGGATTTTGACGGTTGAAATGGCAGAAAAGGCAATGGATTTAACAAAAGAATTATCAATCAGATTAAAGGAGATTTACGAAATTGACGACTAAACTTGCAATCACAGGCAAAAGCGGAAGCGGTAAAACTACTATTACAAAAGCTTTTTTGCGAATTTTTCAGGAGCTTTTTCCGGAAAAGTCAATTCTGCTTTTTGACAACGATTTGACAAGCGAACTCGGCCACAGCTTCGGACTTGATATCAGAAACACGATTTACGGAATCAGAAGCGGAAAACATGAATACAAAACAGGAATTCCGGAAGGAATGAGCAAACAGGAGTTTGTTGAATGGGCAATGGAAGATATTCTTGTTCCGATTTCTGACAATGTTGATATAATTGTTTCGTGGTTTGTCGGCTCAAAAGACTGCCGATGCCCGATTACCGGACAAATTAACGATGCTGTTTTAAAGCTTATTGAGCGTTATGATATCGTAATTTTTGACTGCGAATTTGACCTTAAATATCTCAATCAGCTTGTTGACACTGACATTGACGCAACAATAATCGTTGCAAATCCATCAGATGAAAGCGCGCATCTTGCAAAACGTATTGAAGAATTCAGCGCAAAATACGCGGCAGGCGGACAGCTCGGAGTTGTGATTAATAAGGTTGAAAACAACGAAGCAGCCTCCATTTACGGACTTTTGAACAAATACGAACTTGACGTGCTTGGCGTAATTCCGTTTGATGAAAATCTGATTAAAAACCAGATGACAAAAGATTCAAAGGCTGTTCAGGATGCAATAAAACAGTTTTATTTCAGGCTAAATCTCCCGCAGATAAAGAATTGAGGACAAATGGCAGAAATTTTAGACGGCAAAAAGTTGAGAGACAAAATTCTTGAAGAATTAAAAGCAAGGCTTGAAAATTATGACAAAAAGCCGACACTTGTTGTAATTTTAGTAGGCGACAATCCCGCAAGCAGGATTTATGTGAACAACAAGAAGAAAACCGCCGAAAAACTCGGAATAAATTCTATTGTGATAAATTACCCGTCAGACGTTGATGAACAGACGCTTTTGGCAAAAATCGAAGAGCTTAACAATGACAAAAATGTTACTGCGATACTTGTTCAACTGCCTTTGCCGCCGCATATAAATAAATTTAATATTATAAACGCTATTTCGCCGAAGAAAGATGTTGACGGCTTCACACCGGAAAACGCCGGCAAACTTTTCACCGGTGAAAAGCCTTATGTTTACCCTTGCACACCTCGCGGAATTATCAGACTTCTGGATGAATACAAAATCCAAATAGAAGGACAGCATGCAGTAATAGTTGGACGCTCAAATATTGTCGGAAAACCCTTAGCTCAAATGCTGTTGCAGAGAAATGCTACCGTTACAATCTGCCACAGCCGCACCCCAAACCTTGCAGACATAACAAAAACAGCAGATATTGTGGTTTCTGCTGTAGGGGGAAAAATTATTGGAAAAAATATGTTAAAATCAGGTTGTGTTGTAGTGGATGTTGGGATTTTCAAAGATGAAAACAGCAAAACAAGGGGAGATGTGGATTTTGATGAAGCCGTTTCCGTAGCTTCATATATTTCGCCTGTTCCCGGCGGAGTCGGGCCAATGACGATTGCAATGCTTATGGCCAACACCGTGGAGCTTTTTGAAAAAGCGTGTTTGTAAATGTGGGAGTGAATGGGCTTTTAACCCTCACCCATCGGAGTAAAACTCGCTCAAGCTTGTTAACTCCGAATCCCTCTCACCACTAGCTTCACGTCGGGAAACATGGTCACAAGACTCGTTCCTCGTCTGTTCCCTTTGCTCCAAAGGTAGAGGGAAAATGTCTGCGTGCATATTATATGTCTAGTAGAATGTACTAATCTCGCCAGAAGGCGGGAACTGTTCCCAGCGCAAACAACGTTATTTCAAAGTTCAGACTAAGAATTACAAAAGCGCTCAACACTAATGTAGTTCCAATGTATCTACGTGCGTAGCACCTAGCCGCCGATGAGGTTCAAGCTGCAGCTAGACTTGATGTTGTTTTGAACCATTGTCTTCATACTTGAAATTTCGTTATCAAGCAATGAAATCTGGGTATCAAGCGTATTTTGCCGCGTTGTAAGATATTCCTCCTGCTTTTGCAACGAAACATAATAGGCGTCATTATCCAAATCCACCTGTCCGTTACCTGACGCAGCTTCTAACTGCTCAGCTCTTGCAGACATCTCTTTTGCAAGCCAGTTTGCCTGGTTCATAACAAGTGTCTGTTCAAACTGCAGTTGGCTTTTTTGCAGAGTGAATAAATTCTTTTGTGAATCAATCGCTAAAAAAGTCATATCATCTCTCCTTATTTTTACTCTCTTATACATATAAAGTATTTTGAGATTTCACGATTTCAGAGAAGATAATTTTCGTTACATTTATTTACATAAACAAACCGAGCAATAAATCCAACGCAAGCCCTGCTTATCCAAGTTCCTGAATCTGCTTGTATAAATCTATTTGCTTTTGCGAAAGATTCTTTGGAATAACAATCTTAACTTTTGCGTTCAAGTTGCCAAATCCACCGCCTTTTTTAGGAAGTCCAAGCCCTTTTAATCTAAGCATTTGACCTGTTGATGTCAGAGGCGGAATTTTAATCGTTATCATTCCATGAAGAGTTTTAATTTCCTTTTTTGCTCCGAGTACTGCTTCAGAAGGTGTTATTTCAACCTCTTTGGTCAAATCATAGCCATCAGCCTGATATTCGCTGTCGCTTATGTGAACAATTAAATATAAATCGCCTTTGTTGCCGTATTCATCAGCTTTTCCTTCGCCTTTAACACGGATTTTCTGGCCGTCTTTAAGTTCGGGCGGCAATTTTACTTTAATTGACTTTTGTTCGTTTATAATTCCTGTTCCGCCGCAAGCTGAACAAAAGCCTCCGCCAGGCGGGCATTGTCCGCAGCGTTTCATTTCTGAAAACTTTACAGAAATCGGCCTTTGGGCAAAAATATCATCAACTGTAATATTCAAATTTTTAGTTACATCTAAATCCTCACTTTTTTGAGGCCTTCTGGACGCACGTTGAGATTGGGCACGCTGCGCTCCGCCAAAATCAAAACTGCTAAAACCGCCGGCATTTCTTCCCGTAGCACCACCTGCCATCATATCACCGAAAAGCGAGCTGAAAAAGTCTGAAAATCCGCCCAAATCTTGACCATTAAAGTTAAAGCTCTGGTAATTTCCGCCCTGGCCGCCAAATCCAAATTGTTCAAATCCCGGCGGCGGCGTATAACTTTGCCCGCCCTGCCAATTCGCGCCTAAACTGTCGTATCGCTGACGTTTGGCCTTATCAGAGAGAACTTCGTAAGCTTCGTTTATGTCTTTAAATTTAGCTTCTGCTTCTTTTGTTTTGTTTACATCAGGGTGATATTTTCTCGCAAGTTTTCGGTACGCTGATTTTATCTCAGCTTCTGTTGCACTGCGTTTAACACCTAATATTTCATAATAGTCTTTATATTCCATAATATCTCCATAGTATCTATATTATCATAATAATACAAAACTTATTTAAACTTGAATTAATTAATTATTTTTTAATATTAACAAATGTAAAGTAAATAATTTTCATAAAGCAATTTTTGAAAACAAAAATACTTTATATAGAGGTAATCAATTTGGGGAAATAAAAGGAGATTAAACTATGGGTGATTATGGGAATGTTGGAATTAATGCTGGTTATGCACGATTGAATGCAAGAGACTACGGTAAGATTGGGCTTGAAGGTTCTTTGAAAAAAGAATTAGACAAAAACCCCAATATAGGCTATACACTCGGCGGAAATGCAAGCGCATTAATAGGCAAAAAAGCAGGTGTTAATGCCGGAGTTTATGCAGGAATGGATTTTGGGACATCAACCTGCACGGAATTAAATCTGGGAATAATCGGTGACTATACCAAAGGCTTTGACAAGAATAACCTTACAGATTTAGATTCAAAAGAGTCTTTGAAAGCTGGAGGGTCAATAGGTTTTACCCGTAATATTTGCTGCGATGAAGGCAGAAAATTAAAAATGGCTTTGACTGGCGGTGCAGATTTTCATTCGGTACCGGAAATCAACAACGGGCAGATAGTTAAGTCAAATAAAGTCAGCCCATTTGTAGGCTCAAATATTGAATACTCACAGCAAATCAATGATAAAGGACACCAGCTTGTATTTGGCGGCAAATGTAGCATTACTAAAAACGGCGCAACTTACGGGGAAGCAAGCATTGGATATCGTTTCTAAAATAAATTTCTATAAATAGTAAGTATAAACAAGTTAAATGTGTTTGTGCTTAAAAAACAGACGTCTTATAATTAAGACGTCTGTTTACTTTTTATTATACAGGTTTTTAATCTGCGATTTGATTAGAACATCAAACCAGCTTCTCTGGCTGCGTCAGCCAAAGCTGCTACACGGCCGTGATATAAAAATCCGCCGCGGTCAAATACAACACATTCAATGCCTTTAGCTTTTGCTTTTTTAGCGATTGCAGCACCGACAACTTTAGCAGCTTCAATGTTGCCGCCGTGTTTAAGCTGTTCTTTCAAATCTTTGTCATTTGAAGATGCTGATGCTAAAGTTACATGATTTACATCATCAATTAACTGGGCATAGATATGTTTTGTACTTCTGTAAACTGCAAGTCTCGGAAACTCTGCTGTTCCTGAAACTTTAAGTCTGATAGTACGATGTCTTTTTTGAATTTTCGGTTTTCTTGTTTCTTGTTTAATCATTTTTCTTTTCTCCTTTTACCCGAACCTTCTTGAAACCGATTCAAGGGTTCATTTGGGCTTTATGCTTGTTTATCAAATACTAATTCTACTTTTGAATTGTCGACATATTGCTGTCCCAGAGATTTGTCTATATGCTCGAAGATATCGCATAAAATCCAAGGGTTATCGACTCCTGAACTAATTCTTATACCTTTATCGGCCAATTTTTTATCTGTTTTTTGGAGATTGAAAGAATCTTTTATATCAATATGTATCGGCTCAAAGTGGCCAGGGTTGATATATCCTTGCTCAATCATATAAGCTTTTGTTTCCTGAGCTTTTTGCTTTATGAATTCATCTTTTGTTCCATAAGGGAAACGAACATCATAAATACCTGAAAAAGATACTTTCATTATATCAGCCTCTAAGATTTAAGATTATTTCTTACCAGCTTTACCAGCTTTACGTCTTATGTATTCGCCTTCATATCTTACACCCTTGCCTTTGTAAACTTCAGGCGGACGTTTTGAACGTATGAAAGCGGCAACATCGCCGACTTTCTGTTTATTTGAACCTTTAACACTGATTTTTGTGTTAGCTTCAACCGAAATTGTGATACCTTCCGGCGGTTCAACAACTACAGGGTGTGAATAGCCCAATGCAAGGTTAAGGTTTTTACCTTCCATATTTGCACGGTAACCTACGCCCTGGATTTCAAGTTTCTTTTCAAAACCTTCTTTAACACCGTGAACTGCGTTTGCTACTAAAGTTCTTGACAAACCGAACAAAGCATCAGTTTCTCTTGTTTGTCCGACTTTAGACAAAATAATGTGGTTATCTTCGATTTTAACAGCAATTTCGGGACGAACTACAACGGTTTCAGTGCCAAGAGGTCCTTTTGCTGTAACAGTTTGGCCGTCAATAGTAATTTCTACACCTGACGGAATTTCAATCGGTTTTTTACCAATACGTGACATGTTTTTCTCCTTATGGTATATTGCTACTTCCTGCAAAATCGTTTTAATTTCGGCTAAGATTTTGCCTGCGGGCTTTTCTACCAATTGCACCCGCTTAATAACTTTAGCATGGAGAATTTCAAATGTAAACAGGTTATTAATATTCGTGAAGTTTTATCAATCAAAAAATCCGCCCTTTTTGAGGACGGATTTTCGATTTATATATTTTGATTAGTAAACATAGCAGAGAACTTCGCCGCCGATGTTTTCTTTTCTTGCTTTCCTGTCTGTTAACAAACCTTTGCTTGTTGAAACGATTGCAATTCCCATTCCGCCTAATACTTTCGGAAGATTTTTTGCTTTTGAGTAGTTTCTCAAGCCAGGTTTTGAAATTCTTTCGAGTTTTGTAATAACCGGTTTTTTATTCATGTCGTATTTTAAAATTACGGTTAAAACTTTGAATTTACCAACTTCTTTAACTTCATAATCTGTGATAAATCCTTCTTCTTTTAACAATTTTGCTAATTCAACTTTTAATTTTGAAGATGGCATTTCAACTTTTTCATGAGATACCATGTTAGCATTTCTGATTCTTGTTAGCATATCTGCTATAGGATCTGTATTCATTTTATTTTCCTTTTTAATTATGTCAGATAATTCTGACGCTACTTACCAATTTTTGTCCGGTTCGGCTTTGGCTGCCGCCTTGACGAGCTTTAGCAGTTTAGCAAGGTTTTAAAGTTTTTATTTAAACTTATTTATGCTTACCAGCTAGCTTTTGTAACACCCGGAAGCAAGCCCTGGTGTGCCATTTTTCTTAAACAAATTCTGCAAAGACCGAAATCTCTGTGGTAACCGTGAGGTCTGCCGCAGATGGAGCATCTGTTGTGAAGTCTTACAACTGGGTATTTACCCTTTGCTGCCAATGCTTCGCGTCTAAGTTCTTTGTTTATCATCGCTTTTTTAGCCATGAATTTCTCCTTTGTTAGTTATTTTCTTTACTTTATGTCTTTGTTATACAGACGATAAGTTTTTAATTATGTTTCGATTACTTGTTCAAACCTTTGAAAGGCATTCCGAGCAATCTTAACAATTCTCTTGCTTCGTCATCTGTGTTAGCTGTTGTGATAATTGATATGTTCATACCTTTTACCAAATCAACTTCTTCGTATGTAATTTCAGGGAACAAAGCTTGCTCTTTCAATCCTAAAGTGTAGTTGCCGCGGCCATCGAAAGATTTTGCACTGATACCTCTGAAGTCACGAATTCTCGGCAATACAAC
The DNA here is from genome assembly GCA_900551915.1 of uncultured bacterium. Lineage (GTDB taxonomy): Bacteria > Cyanobacteriota > Vampirovibrionia > Gastranaerophilales > Gastranaerophilaceae > Scatenecus > Scatenecus faecavium. The sequence continues at coordinate 2,578 of URXT01000008.1, read as the reverse complement.
GCAGATAAGTTTCTGTAAGAAATCATACATTCTGTCACCGCGTAATGTTGCCATTGCACCTACCGGCATACCTTCTCTTAGTTTGTAGGTTGCGATAGATTTTTTAGCTTTTGTAACAACTGCCTTTTGACCGGCAATTTTTGTCAACTGAGCTTCGATTGATTCAGCTATTTTTGAGTTGTGAGAAGCTTCACCAACACCCATGTTCAAGACAATTTTGTGAAGAGCCGGAATCTGATGGTCATTTTTATAGCCGAACTTTTCTTTCAATGCTGATTTTACTTCTTCATTGTATTTTGTTCTTAAGTTTTTTGTTGTTGTCATTTGTTTTTTCCTTAATTCTTGGACGCTATCTTTAGTTTAGCACATAAAGATTAAACGTCTAATTGTTCACCACATTTTTTACAAACACGGACTTTTTTGCCTTCAACTACTTCGTGTTTGATCCTTGTCGGTTTTTCGCAAGCGGGACATACAACCATTACATTTGAGGCATCCATCGGAGCTTCAAGTTTGATAAGGCCGCCCTGAATTCCTGCCATCGGCTGGGGTTTTTGGGCTTTTGTCACCATGTTTGCGCCTTCAACTGTCACTTTGGACTTTGAAGGATCAGCTTTTTTAATATTGCCGATTTTTCCTTTGTCTTTGCCTGAAAGAACGATTACTCTGTCACCGTTTTTTACATGCAAATCTTTTTTATTTTTGTCTGCCATTTTTCTGTTTTCTCCATTTTTCTTACGTTTCCGACAGGTACTGCCGGGCGTAAATCTATATTATGTTGGTTAACAATTTAGTTTTTATAAAACTAAATAACTTCAGGTGCCAAAGATACGATTTTCATAAATCCTTTGTCACGAAGTTCACGGGCAACAGGTCCGAAAACACGTGTACCGCGCGGGTTGCCGTCTTTGTTAATGATTACGGCTGCGTTTTCGTCAAATCTGATAACTGAACCGTCTTCACGTTTTATGTCAGCTTTTGTTCTAACGACAACAGCTGTAACAACTTCACCAGATTTTACGGTTTGGTTAGGTGCTGCTGATTTTACAGAGCAAACGATTCTGTCGCCTACTGCTGCAAATTTTTTGTTAGAGCTGCCTAAAACACGAATACATAACAGTTGTTTTGCACCTGTGTTATCTGCTACTTCTAATCTTGTTTCTTGTTGTATCATTTTAGTTTCCTTTTTCTTTTATAGTATGTTTACTACATTGGCCTCTCATTACTCTATGGTAATGCTGCCTTTTAATTCACTATCTTACTTTTTCAACAACTTCAACAACTGTCCAGCGTTTGTCGGCAGATTTCGGTTTTGATTCAATAATTCTAACTTTATCGCCTTCTGAACAAATATTGTTTTCGTCATGAGCTTTGTAGTGTTTGTTTGATTCTATAATCTTTTTGTATTTTGGATGCGGCTCATAGTCTGCAACTTTTACAACTACGGTTTTATCCATTTTATTACTGATTACGATTCCTTGTTTTTCTTTCTTAGGCATTTTGTACCTCTTTTTCTCTAATTACAGTTTTTGCTTGAGCTATAAGTTTTTTTGTTTTAGAAATTAACGCTGTATTTTCTAATTTGTGAGTTGAGAGTTGAAGTTTGTAGTTAAACAAATCTTTCTTCCAATCAACTATTGCACTTTGCAGCTCATCTACTGTTTTTTCGCGCATTTCATCTAATTTCATTGTTTATTTTCCTTTTATTTATTTCGTTAATCCAGTCTTAGCGATAAACGGAGTCGTTTTAATCCGGCATTTCACCGCTTACGCTTTAGCTTTTTCTACAACTTTTACTTTGATTGGAAGTTTTTGAGCTGCGAGTTCAAGAGCATGAACTGCAATGTTTCTGTCAAAGTAATCAAGTTCGAAAAGAATTCTGTTCGGTTTAACAACAGCAACCCAGTATTCAAGGTTACCTTTTCCTGAACCCATACGGGTTTCAGCCGGTTTTGCCGTAATCGGTTTATCCGGGAAGATTTTAATCCAAACATTACCACCGCGTTTGATTTCACGAGTCATAGCACGACGAGCTGCTTCTATCTGACGGCTGGTAATCCAACCGGGTTCTACAGCTTGCAATGCATAACCGCCGAATTCAAGTTGTGTACCTCTGGTTTCGGTACCTTTCATTCTGCCTTTCATCATTTTGCGGTATTTAGTTTTTTTAGGCTGTAACATTATATTTGCTCCTATTGTTTTTTATATACCTTTTGACTTATTCTGCTGCGTTTTCAGTTGCTGCAGCTCTGTTGTTACGTCTCGGACGTCTCATACCTTTGTCTGAACCGCCTTTGTCGTTTTTAGCTTTGATGTTTTGGTCTGCTTTTTCACCTGGCATTAACACGCCTTTGAAAATCCAAACTTTAACACCGATTTTACCCATAATTGTATCAGCTTCTGTGAAACCGTAGTCAACGTCAGCACGTAAAGTTTGAAGAGGAATTCTGCCTTCTTTAGCCCATTCTGAACGGGCAATTTCAGCACCGCCCAAACGTCCTGATACCATAACTTTGATACCTTGAGCGCCGGCTCTCATTGTACGCTGCATTGCCTGCTTCATTGCACGTCTGAATGC
>URXT01000007.1 GCA_900551915.1 uncultured bacterium | reverse complement strand
CAGTGACAGCATTTATCGGACCATCTGGCTGTGGTAAATCAACATTTTTAAAGACATTAAACCGTATGAACGACTTGGTTGACGGTGTAAGAATAGATGGCAAGGTGCTTCTTGATGGTGAGGATATATATGATCCATCAGTTGATACTACAATCCTTCGAAAGAAGGTTGGAATGGTATTCCAGCAGCCTAATCCATTTCCTAAAAGCATATATGTCTGCGCATCATTCGGCGAAATTTTCAAAGCCTGCTTGTACAAATCCATTGCTTCATCCATTCTGTTAAGGTTTGCATAAAGATTTGCCAAAAGTAAGTATGCATTGATTTCCTTCGGAGAGGTTTCGATGGCTCGTTTGTACATTTCAATCGCCATTTCGTTTTCTTTGAATTCTGATAGTGCAATTGAATAACAAATGTATGCTTTGTAATTGTCGCCTTCCATTTTAAGCGCTTTTTCAAAGTAATTGTAAGCTTTTTCGCGCTCTTTCATTAAGGTTAAAGTGTTTCCAATGCAAATAGCAACGATTTTGTTGTCAGGATTGAGTGCGAACACGCGTTTGTATAAATCAAGCGCGGTTTCGTAATCAAAAAGTTTAAAACAGACATTGCCCATATCAACAAGAGCTGTAATGTTTTCCGGGTCGAGTGAAAGTGCTTTTTCATAATAGGCTCTTGATTCTATATATTCTTCGTTATCCTGATAAAGAAGCGCGATTGCATTGTAGATTTCAGGGTTTGAAGAACACAAATCAATGGCTCTGTTATAATAGAAAAGAGCTTTCGGAAAATTTTTCCATTCAGCAAACACATTTCCTATATTGTAATAAATCAAGAAATTTTTCGGATTAATTTCAAGCGCCTTGTTGTAGTATGAAAGCGATTTTCTGAAATCTCTTTCATAAAACCACATTGTACCCATTCCAACTAAAGCTTCAACATCATTTGGCTCTATTGTCAAAAGGCTTTCTAAAACCGACATAACTTTATCATAATCCTGTTTTTCAAGGTATAACTTTGATAAAGTATGATAATTTGCCGTATTTTTCGGGTCTTTTGCCATTGCAAGAATGGCATCTTCTATTTGTCTGTCCAAATCTTTATTTTCTATATTTTCCATGTCTATATTCTAACCTAAACTTGAGGTTTTGTAAAAGTGTTAAGAATTGTATCTTTAAAGTGAAAAGTGAGAAGTGAGACGTGAAAAGTTCATATCGTAAGTTTAAAACTCTTGAAATTTTTTCGATATTCGTATTTTAATAAATTAAGGCCTTAATGCCCAGATTACAAGTATCAATTCCTGATATGAACTTTTCACGTCTCACTTCTCACGTCTAGCTATACTTAGAATATCCTTTAGCTTCTTCCCGCCATTCACTTTCCGGAATGCTGAATGCATTGCTCCAGAATTTTTCAATTGCATATGTTTCGCGTTCATCTTTGTGAAGTATATGAACAACAACATCACCGAAATCTAAAAGATTCCAACGATTTTTTGCATCGTTTTCTGCTCTTAAAGGTGGTCTGTTCAATTCTTTTTTTGTTCTTTCTTTTACTGTTTCCATCAATGCTTTAACATGCGGTGTTGAATCGCCTGTCACAATTACAAAGTAATCTGCCATTGACGAAACATGGCTTATGTTTAAAATAGAAATATCTTTTCCTAATTTATCATCAAGCATTGCAGCAAGTACGCATGCAAATTTATGAGATGTCATTTGTTCCAAAGTTTTATCCGTCCTATTCTATAATGTCTACACGGCGTTTATGTCTTCCGCCTTCAAAACCTGTTTTCAGCCAAATATCAACAATATCAAGCGCTAAATGTTCTCCGATTACACGTTCACCCAGGCAGAGAATGTTTGCATTGTTATGCGCCCTTGAAACCCTTGCTGAATAAGTATCTCCACATAGTGCCGCACGAATTCCGCGGACTTTATTGGCTGCAATTGACATACCGATACCTGTTCCGCAAACTAAAATTCCACGGTTTGATTTGCCTGAAATTACTCTTTCTGCAACTGCACGGGCAATTTCCGGGTAATCACATGCTTCTTTTGTATGAGTTCCCATATCAACATAAGGGATATTACGGGATTTTAAATATTCAATAATTTTCTCCTTATATTCAAAACCGCCGTGATCAGAACCGATTGCAACTTTTAAATCTTCCATATAAACACCCTTTCATAACTGTGGACACAAGTCCGATATTCAAATTCTATTATTATTATAATGTTTTTTTGAATATCATGCAAATTATATGGAGATTTATGTTACAAATATTTTACTCGTCAAAACCTTATGCTATAAGGTTATCATCACTTTGTGAAGCTAAGAGTATTTGTCCACGCAGATCGATAAGGTCATTGCTTTTAAGTGTTTTTTTATTGCCGTCTTTGTCTGTTATTTCAGCCTCATAAGTTCCGTCAGCGTTTTTTGTTATCCCTTCTTTTGCAAGTTCTGCCGGATCTTCTTCACTAGTAACCTGGCTTAGTTCTTCTTTTTTTGCTTTTATTTCTTCTCTTAATTTATCAAGCGATGTGTTCGTCAATGTAACTTGATTGCCGGCAGCATCCTTAATTTTTGCGCTAAAACTTCCGTCTGTATTTTTAGTTATGCCTTCTTGTCTTAATTCTTCGAGCTTTTTTGCTTCTTCTTTAAGTCTTTGGTTATCTTCCAATGCTTTTTGGTGAAGCTTTTGTGCTCTAATTTGCTGCTCTGTTTGTTCAGGTTGTTCTGCTGTTCTTGTTGTAACTGTTTCTGGCGTGTCTGTTTCGGTAACATCCGAGGATTTTGTACCTGTAATCGCACTTGTTACGGCTCCTACAATAGAGGTTACTGCTCCAAGACCAAGCATCCATTTTTCACCTTTAGTCAAACCCGGGTCAGGATTATAATAACCTGCACCGTACATGTTTCCATAATACCCCATGTTATAATTCATGGGAAAAATACCGCCTGCACAGCCGCTTCCGTAGTTATTATAATATTTTTCGGTGTGGATGTTGATATTAGGTCTGCTGCCTAAAATCAATCTGTCTTTTGGAACTGTATATCCACTTTTACCGACCATCCATGACATTTTTGTTCTCCTGTTTTTATTTTCCGCTTTGTGCTTTTTTGCCTTCTTCTTCGGCTGCGGCTTTGGCTTCTGCTTCAGTATTATATTGTCCTGGCAAATCTTGACCGTTCAATGTAGCAATCCAATGGGAGCCTTGTTGTTTTGCTCCGCTCTGATATATGTCGTGGTTTGCCAGACCGTAGGTTTGCGGAGTTATGCTGTTATGCATGTCTTCAATTGTTTTTGTTTTGGTTTCGTCAAGGCTGAAGGTTTGTCCATCTACCTCAACTGTGTTTGGAAGTTCTATGTCTCCAACTTTTAGAGCTTTGCCATCAAAGATTTTATTTGCAATTGCGCTAATCTGAGTGGAGGTAAGAGCTTTGCCGCCAGGACCTTTGTATAGTCCTGCAACAATATTGTAGCCCGTATCTCCTGTTACTGTCCCATCTGAATTTTTAGTACCGCGTACAGTGTAAGAGGTTGTAGAAGGTTTATCTTTAACTTCTCTTGCGCCTGCATTGTAGTTTTGTTGCTGTTGATATGCATCTGACTGTTCTTTTATTGTCATCATATCTTGTATTTGTTTTTTTAGTTTTGAGTTTTCTTCTTCAAGTTGTTTAGTTTGTTCTTCAAGCTGTGCTGTATTGTCAACTGTTTTGGTTTGAGGCTGTTCAACCGTGCTTTGATTTTCTTTATTTCCTGTAATGGCATTGTATATTCCAAGCCCTGCCCCAAGAGCCATCAAACCACCAGCAAGACCAATTCCCCATTTTTCGCCTTTGGTTAATCCGGTATCGTAGGAACCGTATGCATAACCGTAATTTGGCATAGGGAACATTGGACCATAATTGTTATGGACTTCTTTGTGATATATGTTTATTGAACCGCCGCCGTGAAAAGCCCTCAGTGTTCCGGGTCTTCTAGGCTGCCATCCTATCGGGTGTCCGCCCATGACAATCTCCTTTTTAGTCTAACTTCTTATATATATAAAGTATATAAATGGGTATATAATTTCATTTTTTAGACAAATATTTACAATACTTAATATTTAAAGAAGCTATATATTATATATATGCCCGGATTTCGTCAAATTTTGCATGGCTAATGTTTAAAAAAGATTAAATATCCAGACTGGAGAATAATTGGAGGCTGGATGCACTGTTTAACTGAGGGTAATCTTCTATATTATAGTTTTTCAGGAAATTAATCGCTTCATAGCGGGCTTTTTCCAGAATTTCTGCATCACGCACAATATCAGAAATAATCAAATCCGGCAAACCGCTCTGGCGTGTTCCTAGAAATTCTCCCGGGCCGCGAAGCTGTAAATCTTTTTCCGCAATAACAAAACCGTCATTTGTTTGGGTCATAATTCCAAGGCGTTCGCGTGTTTCTTGTGAACGTGAGGGGCTTACGAGAACACAGTATGATTGAAGGCTGTTTCTGCCAACACGGCCGCGCAGCTGGTGAAGCTGGCTTAAGCCGAAACGTTCGGCATTTTCGATAACCATGACTGTTGCATTAGGAACATCAACACCGACTTCAACGACGGTTGTGGAAACAAGAATATCGTATTTTTTGTTTTTAAAGTCTGCCATAACCTGTTCTTTTTCATCATTTTTAAGTTTTCCGTGCAAAAGTCCGATTTTGAATTGAGGAAAAATTTCCTGTTGCAGTCTTTCTGCCTCCTGCGTTGCTGCTTTTGCAGACAGGGTTTCGCTTTCGTCAATCAGCGGATAAACAACATAAGCCTGGCGTCCTGCTTCAACCTCGCGTTCAATGAGTTCGTAAACGCTTTTGTGCGAAGATGTAAGAGAGGTTTTAATGGGCAGTCTTCCTTTAGGAAGTTCGTCAATAATTGTTAAATCCAAATCGCCATGAACCGTCAGTGCAAGTGTTCGGGGAATTGGAGTTGCTGTCATAGTAAGCATTTGAGGATTTTGAGATTTTTTCTTTAAAACGTTTCGCTGTTTTACGCCAAATCTGTGCTGTTCATCCACAACAATTGCACCAAGATTGTTAAAATCAATTGTGTCCTGAATTAGTGCATGCGTGCCGACTGCAATATGTGTTTGTCCGTTGCGCAGGTCTGTTTGAAACTTTTCGCGTTCTTTTTTCTTCTGGCTTCCGAGGAAAAGTCCGACGCTCAGCCCAAGCGGTGTCAGCCAGCTTACAAGATTATTGTAATGCTGCTGTGCAAGAATTTCTGTCGGCGCCATAAGTGCGCCCTGATAACCGTTCTCCACTCCGGCAAGAAGCATAATACAGGCAACAACTGTTTTACCGCTTCCAACGTCACCTTGCAGAAGTCTTGCCATTGGTTTTTCGGAATTCAGGTCATTTAAAATCTCATTGACAGCTTTTTTCTGTCCGCCGGTCAATTCAAACGGAAGGCTGTCAATAAATTTTCTGACAAGGCCATCCTGTTTGATTTTTAAGGCGAGTGCTGAGTGTTTGCTGTTTTCGTTGCGAAGTCTGACCATTTTAAGCTGAACAATAAATAATTCTTCAAAAATAAGACTAAACCGCGCACGTTCAAGTAATTCCTGATTTTCAGGAAAGTGGATTTGTTCAATGGCAGTCTTTTTGTCTAACAAATCGTATTTTTCGCGAAGATATTGCGGCAAAATATCTTTTATGCTGTCTTTGTAAAGCTGGATTGCGTTGTGAATGGCTTTGCGAAGCGTTTTGACATTGAGGTTTTCGCAAACCGTGTAAATCGGAACAATTCGTGCCATATTAAGGTTTGAGGAACTGTTTTCAAGAAATTCGCCGGTCATAATCGAGTAAGTCGGTTTGTCGAAGGTTAAGCGGTGGTCAAAGTTGTTCATTTTGACCGTTCCCGAAACCATAATGCCTGCGCTGACCGGGAATTGCGCTTTTGTTCTTTCTAGCGTGAAACGGTTGCCTTTTGCCTGAAAAAATCCGAGTTCAATATAGCCGGTTTCGTCTGCAATTTTGACTTTTACAACAGAAAGATTGTTTTTTGAATTGAAGGCCGAAACGGATTTCACATATCCGAAAATTGTTGTTGTCTGGCCTTCTTGCAGGTTCTTAATGAGCGTTCTGCTTGAATAATCAATGTGTTTTCGCGGCAGATAAAAGATTAAATCCTGAGCAGTGTAAATCCCGAGCTTATTTAAGCTGTATGCAACTTTAGGACCAACGCCTTTTACATAAGTTACATCGGTTTCTGAGGGCGGCTTTAAAGCTGCCGGAATGCCGGTTTGTGGTTCTGGTTTTTCGGTTTTGATTTCTGATTTTATAACTTTTATCAAATGGTCGATTGAGCGGCGTCTCTCCTGAACCGAGGCGAACGGATAATGTTCAAAAGCTTCGGCAATGACAGCCCATTTCGGGTTTTTCTTCGAAAGTTTGTAATACTTTTTTGCCTCGTTTCTGATAAATCGTGAAAAAGTCTGGGTTTTGCCGTGGATATCAATGTATCTGTGCTTAACCTCAACATCAATCGCGATTTTAAGTTTCTCCAAGTCCTCAATCATAAACTAATTGTAACATAATATTTATTTTTAGTGCCAAGGATAGTCGCTTTTTATCTGCCAGCCGTCATTGAGTATTACAGCCCCGCATGAGCGCTGTTTTTCTAACTGACCAGGTATTTTGCACCAATTAAGCAGTTGAGTCCTGTTCTTGCCTTCATTAAACATTTCGACTTTCGGGTAAACGGTCATGTAAAATGTATCTATGCCTACAATATTTGGTTTTTGTTTCCCATTGATATCAATCCTTAACTCTATATTATTGTTTGCATTGAAGTTTGAATTGAAATGTAAATAGGTACCATTTATTAGAGCAATACTGTACTTAGTATGCCCTGCTGACTTAATCAATTTCCCATCGTTTGTGAAATATTCGTAGTCGTATGGTGTGTCTGAACTTGAGAACTCATTTTGTTGTATAACTTTTAAGTATGGTTCATAATACAGTTGAATAAATTTTTTTAAGGTGTCTGCTTGATTATCACTTATAGGAACCCAAGAATTCATTTCACCATTGGCTGCTTCAGACATTAATACTGCTTGTTTGATAATTGAGTAAGTTGATTTAAGACGTTCTGCCGTAACCTTTTTTTGATAATTTTTAATCAGTTGAGGTAATGTCATTGAAGCAATTATGCCGATAATTCCAAGTGTTATAAGAACCTCTGCTAATGTAAATGCCAAAATTGCTCTTTGCGATATTTTAATATTGCTCTCACGATTGATACTTGTATCATTATTTTGGTCAAAGTCTAATAGTCTGGGGTTAAAGCTGCTCAGTGAGCGTAATCCCCCCCCCCTGGGGCTTCTTTTAGGTGTGGTCTGTGTTTTAGCCATTTTTGTAATCTCCTTTCTAATTTATTCTTAAAACTTCATAAATATCCATTTTCTTTGCTTTGCCGCGGATTTGAACTTCACTGATTTTGATTACGTCTGCAATTGTGCTTACATATGAGTATGTTGAACTGCTTATTAAAAAGTTTGTTTTATAAACTTTGTTGTAGCTTTCAATACGGCTGGCAAGGTTTACTGTGTCGCCGATGACTGTGTATTCAAGACGTTTTTCAGACCCGATATTTCCGACAAATGCGTCTCCGGTGTTTATTCCAACTCCGATTTCGATTTTTGGCTTGCCCTCAAAAAGCCATTTATCCTGAAGCTCTTCAACTTTTTTAAGCATTTCATAAGCGCATTTTACTGCCTTCACAGGGTGTTCCAGATCCTGAATAGGATCGCCGAATACTGCCATGACAGCGTCTCCTATAAATTTGTTAATTGTACCATTGTATTTTGTAATTATTGGTTCAATTTCTGAAAAATATTCGTTCAAAATCACGGAAACATCTTCTGCTGACATCTTTTCGCTCATGCTTGTAAATCCTCTGATATCAGCAAATAAAACAGTTACGTTCGCACGTTTCCCGCCAAGTTTTATATCGTCAATATTTTTAACAACGTTTTTCATGACATCTTGAGAAAGATATTTACCCATTGCCTGTTTAATTTTTTCTTTGTTCCGGCCTTCCATTATGAAGCTGTAGGAATATGCAAAAACCATTGTAACAAGCTGAATTGCAAGCGGTGTAACAACATTAACCGCAAAATTATTTCTGTAACATAAAATTGCTGCTCCCAGATAACAAAATGCAACTGCTGCAAGGATGCCTATTGATTTAAAAAAGGACATTCTGCTAATGATTATGAAAGTCAAAATACTTAAAAATACTATAATTAAGACGTCTTGCCCTAATGTGGACATGCGCATTAATTCATTATTCAAAAGATTGTTCAGATTTGTTGCCTGAACGTCAACCCCGGGGTGTTCTGAAAGCATTGGCGTTGGAAGTTCGTCAATAACTTTAATTGCAGATGCTTTTGCGTTTGCACCGACAAAAACAATTTTTCCTTCAAATTCTGCCGGGTCAATTACCGGTTTTTTGCCGCTTCTTATGTTATCAAGAGAATCAATAAGGTCTGAGGCTGAATAAATTTTGTGTGAAAAAGAGCTGTTTGGGCGAATTTTGTAGTATTTCAGATAGCTTTGAATCCCGTTGTAGCTAGAAAAAGACGGGATGGTCAGGCCTGTTTTATCAACAACTATTGAATTATCATAAATTGAAGCATCTTTTGTATCGTTAAGAAGCATGTACATTCTAAGCGATAATGACGGATAAAACTTTTTATCAACCGAAACAATCTGGTCAGCATAAATCAAATATCCGTTTGCGCTGAATCTGGTTGAATTCACAGAACCCGCGTACTTAACTGCATCAAAATAGGCTTGTGGAAATTTAATATAGCTTTTATACTTTGAAGGATATATGTTTTTACGTTTGTCTTTTATATTTACGCCGAATTTTTCAAAAAACTTCTGCGAATATTCTCCGTTTTCGCCTTCTTCAGGATTTTCTCCGTCAGAAAGACTGAAACCTACAACAAGATTATCTATTTTGGAAAGAATATTGAAAAATTTTGCATCAGATTCCGGATTGTCTTTGTCAAGGCTGTTTACCAGAGCATCATACCCGATAAGTTTCGGATTTGCGTATTCATGCAGGTATTCAAAGACTTTCCCGTAAAGTTCTCGTTTCCAAGGCCATCTGTATTTTGAAACCGATTTGTCATCAATAACAACCACGACAACGTCATCGGGCGCAGGTTTGCGCGCAGAAAAATAGTTGACCATGAGATTATATGCATTCGGTTCAAATATCTGCCATGAAAAAAGTATCACAACAATTGACAAAATTATGTGAAACAGCACTGAATATATAAAAAATGCTTTTGATTTTAACTTTTTCATACACCTCCTTATTTTATGATATAATAAATTTTGAAAAAAGGATAGATTATGAACGAAAATTTAGTAAATATACTCTCAAAAGAAAAACTTTTTCCGATTATTAGAAGTAATGATGCTGAAGTCGTGAAAAACACTGCATTTGCTTTAATTGAAGGTGGTGTAAAGTTTCTGGAAATTAACGTTGAAAGTCCGGAAATATATTTTGCGATTGACGAAATTTCAAAACATGCGTCTGTGTGTGCCGGCGGAATTATTACTTCCATGCAGGCTCATGCCGCTGTTCAGGCTGGTGCGGAATTTTTATCCTCACCGATTTTTCAAATGAATCTTGTTAAGTTCTCAAAAGACAGAAGAATTCCCTTTATTGCCGGTACTTCGACTGCCAATGAAGCTTATTCTGCATGGAAATCAAGAGTTCAGCTTATTAAAATTTATCCTATAGAAGCCATGGGCGGAGTTTCCTATCTTAAAAACCTTTTAAGACCCATGTCGTTTTTGAAAATCATGCCGACCGGAAATGTAAAACTTGCTGATGTTCAAAATTATATTGATGCCGGAGCGGTTGCCGTCGGTGTCGGCAGAGATTTAACGGAAGGTTCTTCATATTCTGAAATTACAAAGCGTGTAAGAGGTGCGCTTGAACATTTAAAGGATTGTCATGAATAAAAATCTTGATATTATTACAATTGGTGAAAGTCTTATTGAACTTTCGAGTGACGAACATTTGAGTTCTGCATTAACTCTTGAAAAGTATTATGGAGGAGATACTTTAACAGCTGCTGTTGCTGCTTCCAGAATGGGTTCAAGTGTTGGCTTGATTACAAGAGTTGGTGATGATGTTTTTAAAGATTACCTTCTTGAAAGCTGGAAAAATGAGGGGCTTGATATTTCACAAGTGAAAATTTCACAAGAGCATAACGGATTATATTTTATTGCACGTCCGGCAGGTTCTTCTAAGGAGGTTTCTTGTTACAGAAAGAGAATTGCGCCGTCAAAACTCTCCGTTGAAGATATTTCTGAAGAGTATATTGCAAATTCTAAAGTTGTTTATGCTTCCGGTGTTACGCAATCTTTGTCACTTTCGGCCAAGGAAATGGTTGCCGAAGCCTTCAAACTTGCCAGAAAAAATGATGTTATAACAGGTTATGATCCGAATTATTCCTCTCAGATTACAACTCCTGAAACTGCCAGAGAAGACTTTAACAATGTTATTTCGGAAGTGGATGTTCTTTTTATGAATTCCAAATACGACACAGTAAATATACTTGAAATTGATTCTGTTGAAAATATTGTAAAACGTATTTCTGATATGGGAGTTGGTATTATTGTTATAAAATCAACCTGCGACGGCGGTTATTTTACGGCTTACAACGGAAATATTGCTTTCGAGGAATTCTATACAAAAAATCCTGTTGATACAACTTGTTCAGGTGATGCGTTTAACGGCGGATTTTTACATGCGTTAACACATGGACTTACACCTTTTGAAGCAACGCGTTTTGCTTCTGTTGTTGCAGGGCTTCAGGCAAAAGGCATTGGAGCTATTAAATCAATTCCTTTCCGGGATAAAGTTTATGAAATTTTTGAAAAGGGCGGTTCAAATGAGTAAAAAGGTTGTGATTTCCGGTTATTATGGATTTGACAACTTTGGCGATGACGCGATTTTATCGGTTTTGTGCGAAAAACTTAATTCTTTAGGCGCTGACACAACCGTAATCTCTGCAAATCCTCAAAAAACAGCAAAAGATTTTTCGGTAAATTCGGTTAGAAATTTTGATTTACCAAAGCTTTTGAAAACCATCTTAAATTCGGAAATTTTAATCTCAGGCGGCGGAAGCCTTTTGCAGGATGTGACAAGTTTAAAAAGTTTATTATATTATTCTTTTGTTCTTTTCTCTGCGCTTGTTATGCGCAAAGAAGTTGTCATTTTTGCACAGGGTATCGGCCCGCTAAATCGCGTAATTTCAAAACTCATTGTAAAATCTCTTTTAAAACATGCAAAATTTGTGTCCGTCAGGGACGAAAAAAGCCAGGCGCTTTTAGCAGATTGGAGGATTAATGCAAAACTTGTAAATGACCCTGTTTTCTCAATCTCCATTCAGGAAATCCCGAAAAATTTTGCGCTTGGGGTTCAATTGCGCGAATTTTCCACAATGAACGAGGCTTTTCTTGTTTCATTAGCGGAATTTCTGCTAAAAGATTTTCCAAATAGAAAAATTGAACTGTTTGTTTTTCAAAAAGCGCTTGATGAAAGAGTTTGCAAAAGATTTTCAGAGATTATTAAATCAAAAAATCCTAAAGTGGATGTCGAACTGATTTATTACGAAAACAGAGCTGAAATATTTAAACGAATTGCACAGCTTGACTATATGTTTGCAATGCGTTTCCATGCAGTTATTGCGGCCATCAAAGCAGGTGTTAAGACTGTTGCTATTGATTATGATGTAAAAGTTCAAAGGCTTGCTGAGGAAGCTTCTATCCCTCTGATTTCGCTTAAAGCAGAAGAAAACAATTTTGACGCTGTATTTGACAGCATAAAATCGCTTAGCCCTGCCAGATTAAGCGATTTTGCCAGTTCCAAACAGTTTGACTGGTCGCAGATTGAAACTCTATTCCTTTAAATAGTTTTTGCGAATATTTGTTAATACATCTTTTATATTGTTGTCATCTCTTGTAAGCTCTATGTGTGCCTGCCCAAATTCTCCGGCTGAAATTTTTCCGTCGCCTTTTCCGCCAAGTGCATCCATGTAAGCTATTAAGGAAGTCATTTCAGAACTTGTTATTTTCTTATCTCCGTTAATATCAAGATTTTCAAAAGCTTTTTCTGCCTCAGTGCGTATTTGTGCTTTTTCTTCTTCTGTAGCGGTGTTTCCGACGATTTTTTCTAAGAAATATGTTGTAAATTCGTCTTTTGTCATTTCTCCATCAGCATTTCCATGCTGCTTATCAACATATGAAAGGTAGGATTTTCCTAAAGCTTTCACGCTTTTAACGTAGCTTTCTTCCACTGCTGTCTGTTCTTGTTCTGTCGGGTTTTCCTTATTGTTAAGTTCTTCCCATTTGTCAGTTACAAATTTGTATTCTTTTTGGGCATCCATGCTTTTTGAAAGTTCTTCACCGAACTTTGTATCCTGGGTTGATTGAGTTACTGCTTGTTGACTGGCTTTTATCTGTGCAAGGTTTTGTTCAAAACACATTTTAGCTGCATCTGCTGCCTGCTGCATTCCCATATTATAAAGCCCGGGGTCCATCATACCACCGCCATACATTGAGCCGGTATAAAATCCGCCGCCCATAGGAAATATTGAGCCTGTGTATGGCATGCCACCGCTTAAGCCGCCCATGCAGCCCCATACGCTTGGTCCGTACATTCCGCCTCGGGTTATACTTCTTGTGCTTGCCAGAAACAGCGTATTGCCAAGAAAACTTTCACCAAGTTTCTGCATGTTGTTAGCAAATTTACCCAGGTTAAATTCTATACCCATGTATCCTCTCTTAATAAATAATTTATTATATATATAAAGTTTATATACCCGGTTAAATTGCCTTAGATTTAAAATAGATTAAGAAATCTTAACAAACTGTTATTTTATAACAAAAAAAACACACAGAAATGTGAGTTTTTTACTTGCCCTGGGCCAGACTTGAACTGGCACTGAGTTATTCACCCAATTGGATTTTAAGTCCAACGCGTCTACCGATTCCGCCACCAGGGCACGCTATTATTAAATTTTTATTAAAGTTTAATGAATTCTGTCAGGCATTGTTTCAATTCGGTCTGAATTCTTTTGATTTAGCCGATTTGCTACCTTTATATCTTATGTTAAAAGCTTTTCGTTGTCAATATCGTCTTTTGTTTTTTTACAGGATAAAAAAGTTTCAATTTCTTTAATTTTATTTTCTAATGCGGCTAATATTTTATCAAGATACTTTTCAACTTCATCAGTCTTTCTCAAGGTTGTTTTGCCGAATAGCGCCGGATAGCTGATATTATCTAATAATATGTTTTTAAAGCCTCTTATGTATTCGTAATATTGATTATCGATAAAATCTTTATATTCACATAAATCTACAAAAACCTCGCATATTTGATTTTTGGCATTTGTTATGTTTTGTTTTTTTATGTTTTTTGAAACTTTTTTTAGTTTTTCGTAAAGATTTGAATACATACAATGAAGTTTCTGCTTTTTGTCAGGTAAAACTTTTTTGAAGTATTCAATTGTTTGCGCGTATCCTTTTTCCATTAAATCACGGCGTTTTTCTTCAGGCATATTAAAGTCAACTATATTTATATCACCTGTATTTATAACTATATAATCAAATTTATCATTTTTTCCATAAATATCTATAATAAATGTTGTTGCCATTGAGGTTGTAAATGCATAAAGTGAATTGACATATTCGATTGTATTTTTGTCGTTTCCTTCAAAGTCGCCTTCCAACCTGAATTCAAGCACGCGTTCGTCTTGTGGAAGAAGATGTTTTGAAAGTTTCCACATTGGCCAGCTTTTCTGCAAATCCCCATCAACAAGAATTCTGTTATTATATTCTACAGGCCGCATTAACCCGGGCATACCACAAGAAATTCTTATGGCTGAAGCTATTTCATAATCAGGGGTTTCATATTTTGAAAATTCTTTGCATTCAAAGCTTGATAAGTCGGTTGTAATTATAACTAAATCATTTTCAATGTCTTTAAAAGTTACGGCTTTGTGAGTACCTTTTTTGTATTTGTCACCGTAGTATTTTTTTTCAATTAAATCCCTAATCCATTCAAGAAACAATTCGCCTTTGCTTAGTGCAAACTTTGGACCAAGTGAAAGTTGAACATCCCGAAATATTTCAAAATTAAATTGAATAAATACATCATAAGCTTCTTCGGCTGAATAACCCACTGCCATTAAGCCGGCAATAACGGAACCGACAGAAGAACCGGCAAGAGTTGTCGGATTTATTCCTAATTCCTCCATAGCCCGCATTGTGCCTACATATGCTGCGCCTCGAATTGCTCCGCCACCAAAAAGACAAGTATATTTTAACGAATTATTATTTTCCATTGTTTTAATTATACACAAAAAAAGGCAGTTGAGTATCATTCAACTGTCTTTTTTATTAATAATTTTTATTATGCTGCGATTTCGCCTTTAATTTCACGAATCAGGTATTCAGCCACCCATTCGAAGTCTTTGTTTTGTTTTGCAGCGTTTTCAAGATATTTGATAGAAGCGTCTCCAAGTCTAATAAGAGTCATTGCAACGACACCTCTTTTGATACCTCGTACAACCTGTAATTGATCTACTAACTGCGGAAGTGCAGAGGTTCCACATTCAACAAGCATGTTTTCAACTTCATTTTTTATTGAATTATCTGCATTTTCCAACTTTGTAAGAATGTCTTTTACTGATTTCATGATTATCTCCAATTTTTTCTCAACTTATATTCTTATTATAATCGAAAATTGATATTATCAGAATTTCCTTACATAATCTTTATATGTTTTAAAATCATGTAAAGATAAATCATGAAATCTTTATAATCAAAAGCTAGCTGAACATTTTAAAGTTTCTTTCTACATTTTTGTCAATTACTGATTTTATGGAATCATATTCTGTTTGTAGAGATTCGTGTTCAGTATCAATGTTTTTAAGTTCAAGGTCGTAGCGTTTATCTTTTGCTTGAATTTTATTTGTTTCTCTCTTATATTCAGCTTCAGCTCTTGTTATCTCAAGATCGATTGTGTCTTCAGTGATATCACTGCAGTTTGAATACATTGTTGAAATCCATTGAAACTCATCATCTACCTGAACCATTGACAACAAACCGCTTTCAAGAGCGAATTGAATCCATTCTGCGCTTTGTGTAAGCTCTTTACTTATTTTTTGATAACCGCTTTCTTGCATTTTTTCAAAAAGGTTTGTATACCATTGAGCTTTAGCATCAGCATTTTCATTTGGATTGTTTTTATCTATCCAGGTGTATTTTGGAGCACCGTATTTATCTATCATTTGTTCTATAAGATAAATATCTTTTATTGCTTCAAAGTTTGCTTTGTACGTATTGTTAACAAGAGTTCCATTTTCTATTTGTCCAATAGTAACTGTGGTATTTCCATCTAGATTTGTTGTTGGCAAACCGCTTTTATTGATAATCCAATCCATATCATCTAGTTTGTCGTAATCAGCAGAACCTATATCTGTACCAAATATGAATATGGACAATTGTTTTGCTGCTTCTTCGTAGGCTGCTTTTTCGGTAGGAGCAGAATTTGCGAATTTATCACGATCCATTTCATTGAGAGCGCCTTGTTGGAAATATTTATATGCTTGTTTAACAACTTCTGCAATTTCTTCTTCGTCTGCTACAGTTGTGAAAGTAGCAGCAAGAGGGTCTGAAAGACTAAAGGTACAAGTTCCCTCTTCGGTTGAAGTTGTGCCGTCTTCTTCTTTTTCTGTTCTGGTATATGTGAAGCTGTATTCTCCATTTGCGTATGTAATACCAGAAGTTGCTGCATACTCGCCGGAACCTTCTACTACAAAGTTTCCGTTTTGGTCTTTTGTTATTTTAAAGGCTCCGCCATTAATGCTGTATCCATCTCCATCTTGGGTTATATCTACTTCATCGGTTACAACCGCAGTATTACCTTGAAATTGAATCATGTCATGTAAGTAGTACTGCATAATATCATAGAAACCGGATTCAGAATCTTTGTCAATTATTCCTTTACTAACAAGTTCATTGAGCATTTTGTCAAGGTAATTAAGTGAATTTTTGGCATCAGTAAATGACGGGACTGTACCATTATCTGTATTATATTTAATTACCTCATCATATTTTTCTTCATAAGTCTTAGATTCTCCATTCGGAGTATAGCCAAGCAAATATTCTTTCATTTCTTTGATGACAGCATTAGTGTATTCTTTGTCAGCATTTAGATAGTCATCCAAAAGCCTGTCATAAACACCTTTTTCAGTTGAGGTTTTTGACATTTCATAACCGTAATGCAAACCGGAAATTCTATTTCCATTATCATCATATTTAACATCACCTTCATATCTGGTTTTTAAATCATCACTAATTTTATTGCTTTCCCAGTATGAAGTTGTGTCTTTTTCAAGGCCATAAGATTTTAAAAATTCTGTTAATGCATCAGTCTCCGGGTCTTTTTCTGCTGCAGCAATCGCCTGTTCATATTTTGCTGCATCAAGTTCGCTTACAACAAGTTCACCGGATTTGTTAATCAATCCGTACTGGTTGTTGTATGCGCTGTAAGCTGTCAGGTTTTGGAAAGTTAACTGCTGATACATTTCGTTTCCTAATGTATCCTTGTTTGACATCATCAATTCGGTTTTGTTAAGCGCGTTAATATACTTTTCGCTTGCTTTTGAGGAATCCTCGGTAAGGCGCATCTTAGCGTTGTTGATAAGCTGAGCGCGCAGCTCGTTATCAGACATACGAGAAGTTATTGATAATAATCTGGCTTGTGATGCTGCCATTCCCATAGTTGATGAAATTCCTTTCGTTAGTACCTATTCTTACCTATGGTATCGGCTTTGTTTACGGGTTTCTTTAATAATTTGCGGTAAAATATTACAATTTGTTACAATTTTCTCAGAACTTTCTTTAATCTTTCGAGTTTTTTCTCGTCAGTTCCAATCCCGCACAGAAGCATTACTGATTTTTCGTTTGCCCTTTCATCCTCAATGCCGTATTCATAAAGCTTTTGTGAAAGCTCTTCACCTGAAAGGGTTTTGGACTTAATGAGAAGTTTTGTCATGTCGTGGCCGCCAAATTCAAGGTTTGGAAATCTGGCTTTTAAAGTTTTTATAGCGCTTATCAGATTTTCGAGCTTTTTACGGCCTTTTTGACTGTTTAAATAGTTTATGTTTGCTTCAATTGTGGCAAGCAAAGGATATGAGGGAGAGGTTGTGTTAATTAAAGCTAAAGCCTTTGAAGGGTCAATATTACAATTTGAATGAAGAAGGGCTGTCGGATTAAGCCCGCCTGCTGTTTTATGAAGCGATTGAATTGTAAAATCAGAGATTTTCACAGCACTTTGCGGCAATTCGTTTGAAAACGGGTAAAGCGCTCCGTGTGCCTCATCAGTAATCAAATATGCACCATATTTCTGGCAAATAGATTTAATTGCAGATATATCAGAAACAAAGCCTTCATAAGTCGGAGATGTAATTATTACGGCTTTAATATTGCTGCTTTTAAGATACGGTTCTAAATTTTCGGGGGTATTTTTCTGATATACTCCCCATTTGTCATCAACCGGCAGCTGATAATAAACAGGTTCACAGCCGGCAAGCCTTACTGCATTAGTGTGAGACGGGTGCGCGTCATCATGAAGGAGAATTTTGTCTCCGGGCTTTGTGCAGGCAAGAACTGATGCGATAATTCCGCTTGTAGAACCGTTTGTAAGAAAATATGTATGTTTTGTTCCATATATTTCAGCTGCATGTTTTTGAGCTTTTAAAAGCTCGCTCAACGGGTCGTGCGTATCTGTTTCTGATATGTCAAATTTATAGAATTGGCGGAATTTATTGAAAATGAAGAATTTTTGACCATGTGAAGGCGTTGTAAACAAGGTGTTTGTTGTTTTTTTTCGGAATAAATTTATTAGACTCAACTTGCCGCCTCTATTTATTTGCAATTTCAATACTGCGTTTTGAACAATATTGAATTAAGGTCATTTTCTTCATGTTGTCGGTATATTTGAATTCACCGGAAAGTGTGTATCCGTCTTTATTTTTTTCAATTCTAATCGGCACAAAAATACAATCCACGCTGATTTCATCAGAAAGCGGAAGCGTTACATTATAATCAAGTTCAATGTCAAAGTTTTCTTTTGTTTTAAACTTCATACCGCCGGCAGAAATATCAAGAGTTAAAATCTCGTGAGAAATATCACTAGAGGTCATTTTAAGCTCATGCATATATTTTACACGCGTAAAACGGCGTCTTTGCAGAAATTTATGTTTTGCAGGACTTGCAATTTTAAGAGATTTGCCGTTGATTTCTTTTGCGTACGAGTCAAAATAAAGCATTCCGTTAGAAGTTGTTGTATAAAATTCGCAGTAATTGCTTTTTAAAACACCTACCGGGTCGTAATCCAGTTCAAGTATGAAACTATCGGGATTAACTTCTGTAATAACTCCTTTATTGGCATTTTTGAAGTCAAACGGAACCATTGTTATACGTTGATTTTTTTCTAGTAATTCTCTCATTTCAAGCCCTTTCAAAGTATTATATAGATTAATAATACTATATTAAGTTTTTTTGTGCAAAATTATTTACAAATTGTGACAAAAGAAAAGCCCCGCACTTTGCGGGGCATAAACTGAGCAATCAGAAGAGTTGAGGATTTACATTTATATGTTAGCTTTTTTTGCAGCACAAAACATTCTACTAAATGTTAACCCGCAGACACTTTTTGAATAATACTTTCGCCTAATTTTTGAAAAACAGCTTATTGCCTGCAGCCTTCATCTACAAAATCGATTTTTCCATCATAATCATTGTCAATGCCGTCGTAGCAGGAACCGATTGATTCTCTGCTTTCAGGACGGGCTGTGAAGTTAAGGAATTTGTCTGGGATTTTATTCCAGATAAATATAAACCAGCCCTTGTAGAATTTTGCAAGTTCCGGATTTTCAATTATTACACAGTTTTCATCGTTTTTGTTTTCGCCGCTGTTTGAAAAGTTCATTGAACCCGTTACGATATATTTATCATCAATAATCATTGATTTGTTATGAATTTTGCCGGCGTAATTCTCTGTTTTTAGAGGAATTCCGGCATTTCTAAGAACTGAGTGCGTTGAGTGTGTAGTTCGCGTCGCTGTAGCATCAAGAATTATTTTTACCTCAACTCCGCGGTTATGAGCTTTTATTAAAGCGTCGGTCATGCTGTTGTGCGTAATTACAAAAACCGGAAGATAAATATAATTTTGGGCGCTGTTAATTAAAGGCACAAGCGCATTTTCAACGGTTTTGTCCTGCGGAGAAAAATAAACTGTTAATGTTGAATTACCGGCTTTAAAAACATTGTTGGAATTCAGTTTTTCTTTAAGTTTGTGGAATTTTCCTTCAAACATCTGGTTGAATTCTTTTGTATAATACCCGGCCATTTCCGGAGAATTGATGATTGCTATGTTATTAGCGTTAAACCCCGAAAGGCCGGTTGTCGAAAAGTTCATGGAGCCTGTCAAAAGCTTTTTTCTGTCAGATATTATGAACTTGTTATGCATAAGCATTGAAGTCAGGGTTTTGCTCCCTTCGATTTCATCAGAGCGGACATTTTCAAGCGTTTTCACAAATTCCTCGGTTTCCGGATAGAAGTTGTCGCCTGTGCGCTTGTCATAAATTACGCGTAGAGTAACACCTCTTGCTTTTGCATTGTTTAAAGCATTTATGATTTCGGGAATATTATTCCAGTCATAAATTGCCATATCAAGTGTTGAGTTTGTAGAATTTATCAGTGAAACTACCTCTTTGCAAAGCTGATGGGCGCATTTATTGTCCGGTTTGAGATTATTTGTGTAATCCGAAACAATAAATTTTATTCCATCAGTTTGAAAAACCTCCGGATATGCTGATTTGTCTATAATTTTTGCGTCATGTGTTTGTAATTTCTTTTGCGCAGCCGGCCTAACTATGCAATATTTGCATTTTTCGTATTTTGAAAGCGCCTCTTTCATCGGAAGTATTTCATAGTCGCCGGAATTCAGGCCAAACTTACAGTTAAGCCGGTGAAATTTTCTGCTTTTTCGGTTTACAATTACAAGGTCTAATTTCTTTGTTTCACTGAGTTTTACATTGAAAAGTTCAGGATTTACAAGTTTGTTGTCTTTTATTGCAAAGCCTGATTTTAAAAATTCCTCGGAGTAATTCTTGTCTTCATCAAAAATTATGTTTGCAAATTTGCATTCGGAGTTGGCTTTTCCTGTATACTGCAATTTAACTTTTTTATTTAAAAGTGTTTGTTTTGCAAAATTATCACCTGCAAACCCGGCATTTATTGCGTCTGTATTTGAAATTTTCAGCGCTTTGATTAAATCCTCCTGCATAATGTGCAAATCTGATGTCAAAGCGTCAATTTCAGGAATGCATATTGTTTCGCCTTCATCTGCAATGCCGTTGTTATTCATATCAATTGCAAATTTTACCGGCGTTAAAACTTCAATGACTTTCGTGCCGCTGTTTTCGTAAACTTCATAAATGCAAAACAGTGCAAATAATATAATTAGATAAAATATCTGTAAAAATTTTTTCATTAAATCTGTTTGTAATTTGTTATTTCAAACCCTAACCCGTAAATTTTTGTTTCCAAATCTCTGTCTTGAGTAATCAGAAATTCTTTCATATGCTGATTTTTTATATCAGATGAGTATTTGCAAGGATGAATTAGCGCTTCTGCAATACAATCTTCATCAGGAAGCGCAGAAAGACCGTATTCAATTGTTTTGTTGTCCATCATTCCGGTGTAGCCGACGCCCAGTAGATAATCATTGGTTTTTATATTTTTGCCAGATAAATATTGTTTATTCTGCGCGGTAAAAAAGTTCAGCAAGATTATTTTTAAAATATTAACCGGATATTTGAAATTCAGATGTCTTGAGAGTTCCGGCACATTATAAAATTCTTCATACTGTGTTCTGATATATGGAATGTTGTATTCTTTTGTAAGTTTTACTGTAATTTTGAATATTTCAGGAATGGCGTGCGTATGAACATGGGAATCAATATGGTCTGGTTTTGTGTATTGAAGCACCTTTTCTATTTGTGCACGAAATTCTTTTTCAACCTGATTTTTGAAATCTTTGTTTCCGGATTTCAGAATTAAAGCAAGATATCCGTTATTAAATTCATTTTTATCATTTGTTAAAAGGTTACATTTAGTAAGCGCTTTACCTTCAATGATATTAAGATGTACGCCAACACCCAACCTGGGGCATTCAGGCAAAACCTCATTGACCGCATTATCAAAAGCCTCACCGTTTGCGCACAAACTGGCGCTTTTTAGAAAGCCTCTGCTGTAGGCGTACATTACTGCTCTGTTATAATCCTTTGTCATGCCAAAATCATCTGCATTTAGTATAAATTTTTTAACAGCCATCTTAAAAATCCTTGCGCTTATTACTAAAGTATTATATTATAAAAAAGGAAATTAAGGAAGAGAAAGAATGAATATCCCGACACTTGCTGTTATTATCCCGTGTTATAATGAGGAATTATGTATAAATGCTACTGCTGCCAGGCTTCTTCAGGTTTTGGAACATCTGATTAAAGCCAATAAAATAAGGCGTGACAGTTATTTATACTTTGTTGATGACGGCTCAAAAGACAGAACATGGGAGATAATTGAAGAACTTCATAAAAGAAACAGAGCAATAAAAGGTCAAAAATTCATAAAAAATTTCGGTAATCAAAAAGCAATAATTGCTGGTCTTGAAGCTGTAAAAAAAATCGGATGTGATTGTGTTGTTTCAATTGATGCGGATTTGCAGCAGGATGAGTGGGCTATTGAAAAGTTTATAGACAAATACATGCAGGGCTATGATGTAGTTTCAGGGATTAGAAATGATAGAAAAACTGATTCCTTCTTTAAAAAATTCACTGCTATACTTTTTTATAAAGTTATGAATCTGCTTGGCGCGAATATTCCGCCAAATCATTCGGATTTCAGGCTTGTAAGCTGCCATGCACTTGATGTTATGGCTCAATTTAACGAAAGATACTTATTCTTGCGTGGATTTTTTAATGATGTCGGTTTTAAAACGGCATATGTGAAGTTTGATGTAAAACCGCGTATTGCAGGGAAGTCAAAGTTTAATTTATTTAATCTATCAACCTTGGCACTAAACGGAATTACTTCTTACAGTGTAATTCCTCTCCGTATAGTTTCTGTATTTGGCATTTGTATGACTATTGTGAGCATAATTATGGGCTCAATTGCAGTTTGCAACAAAATTTTCTTTGCACATTTTCAGCATGACTGGGTAATTGATTTAATAATGAGCTGCTTTTTTGGCGGTATTGAACTTTTCTGTCTTGGTACAATCGGCGAATATATAGGACAAATCTTCTTGGAAGTAAAGGGCAGACCAAGATATATTGTTGATAAAGAATTGAAATAACTTTAAATTTAAATATAAAAGCCGTGCCTCTGTCTATCGAATTTGCCTGACAAAAGTATCGGAAAATATTTTCTCTTCTTAAGATTAAAACACCCGCAAAGGTCACCTTAGTGCTGCTATGTTTCCATCCTGACACGGTTCGGAGTTTTACGCCGCTTCAACCTTAAGCCTCAACAAAAATATTAACTTTTACCCTGCCCGCCAAACCCTCACAACAGGCTCTGCACCCGGCGTTAACTTCCGGTCAAGGGATTGCAATTCCCCGTGGAGCACGGCTGAATTTATTATAGCATAAACACAATATAATTGCATTATCCGTTTTTAAAAAAGTTTAAAAATCAAAAAATGTTGGCAAAATGTTGGTAATTTAGAAAGTTAATTGTACTAATCAGTAGCAAAAAAATAAAATAAATTTAATGTTATTATTAAATATCACCAATTATTACCGTTTAAAAAAATATATTTAATAGTTTGCAATAGTAACTTATAACAATATATAACGCTGAAAACTGTATCAAATCTTGATTTGACCTTATTTTCTCTTTTCAGTAACTTAAATTTATGGCTGAAATAAGGTTACGCTATACTAAAAAAGGACAAAAAAGATATTTAGCAAATGTGAGAACTATCGGCAGAAAGACAATCTCTAAAACATTTGACCGTAAAATTGATGCTGAACATTGGATTATGGCAATTGAACAAGCTAAAATGAATGACGGTGCAAAGTTTTTGTACGAGTATAAAAAGCGTACTATGACTGAACTTATTAATAGATATATTTTTTTAGTTTTGCCTAACAGGCATTCAGACAAGGTAAAATACAAAACATATCTAACATGGTGGAAAAATAAAATAGGTAATTATGCAATAGGTGATGTATCTTCAAGTTTGATAGCTAAATGTAGAGACGAATTGCTTTTAGAACCTAATCCAAGCGGAAAAAGTAAACACCGTTCAACAATAACTGCAAACAGATATTTAGCTTGCTTGTCAATTGTATTTACGTATGCGATTAATGAACTTGAGTGGATTAACAAAAATCCAGTTTCAAAGGTTAAAAAGTTTTCAGAAGGCAAGGGACGCACTCGTTTTTTGTCAGAAAGTGAACTTAAATCTTTGCTAATTACCAGCAAGAAATATCAAGAACAAAGTGATATTTATCTTCTAATTAAAATGGCTCTTTCTACTGGTGCAAGATATGGTGAACTTAGAAAGTTAATGTGGCAAAATGTTTATTTAGACGTAGAACAGCCATTTTTGGTATTTAAAAATACAAAAAATGGTGAAGATAGAGGTGTTGCAATTACGCCAGAAATTATAGATTTGCTTAAACAACATTATAAATCTCAAAACATTTTAACAAAATATGTATTTCCAAGTGTAGACGGCAAAACTCCTAAAGATTTTACTTGGTATTGGAAAAAAGTTTGTAAAGAAGCAAAATTAAAGGATTTTAGATTTCATGATTTACGTCATACTTGTGCAAGTTACTTGGCTATAGATGGTTGTTCTTTATTACAAATAGCCGAAGTATTAGGACATAAAACCTTAGCAATGGTAAAACGATATACTCATTTAACTACAAAAAGCACTGCAAAGGTGCTTGCTAATATGACAGCTAAGTATATGAACTATTAAAAAATCCAACCTAAGCCGATTAAACCATGTAAAAACCGCAGGTAATGTAAATTTCCATATAAATTATCGGGTTTACATTTTCCTGCGGCTTAAAACTAATTTATGCGTTTAAATATTTTCATTCGTCTTACTCTCATGCCCGAAGATATACCTCAAGCCCGCATTCGCGGCTATACCGTTTCTGCCCCCGTGGCGTAACAGGACTTGACCGTAAGCTGTGAAGTTATCGTTTATCGTTTTTTGAATGCCTAAGCCGTACTGAACATATGGTTTCATACTTAAATCAGGCAATGTCGCCATGTTTGCCGTAAATTCCGAATCGTTCATAATGTTCCAGTTCATTCCGACTGTAAAATATGGCTGCCAGTTGTTTTTGGTGTTCAGGGCAAATCTTACATTCGGTGAAATTTGGAATGCGTGAAGCGGGTCGCCGTTTATGCTTACACCGGCTGCGTTTGTGTAGTCAAAGGTGTTTACGAATGTGTAGCTTAAGAGCAGGCTTGGCTGGATTATGAATCTACCGTCTTTGAATTCAAAGTTGTAGCCTGTTTTGTTTGCAATACCGGCTGTTAACATCGGGAAATCTTCGTTGCCATAACGTGTACTTGCGTCGGCTATACTTGCACCTGCGTTTACAGTTAAACCGCTGAAGAAGTTGCCTTTGTAATAAGTTCCTGTTAAGCCTAAGTTGCCGCCGTTCTGGTAAATGCTGTTGCCGTTGAAGGATTGGTGGCTTCCAAGATAGGATACGTGAGCACTTAGAACGCCTTCGCCGCCATTTTTGAACTGGTGAATTGCACTATCGCCGCCAATAAAGGTTCCGTAAGACATGTTGCTTACTTTGGGGCCGTTACTTAGTCCTACGCTATCGTATGCGGCGAAAGGCCTTACCCAGGTTCCGCCTGAATTTGTTTCGTTAACTTTGTAGGTTACTCCATCGGCTTCTTCGGTTATGGCATATCTGTTAGCTTGTTTTTGAGCCATTCTGACACTTGCAGGGTTTAACATACGCATGTCCATGTTGTTGAAAGCGTTGTTGTAAGTGTCGAGCATTCCCATGTATCCGCCAAGTTGTGCTGCAACGGGACCAACCATTACGGACGGGTTTACGTTGTTGTAGTTTTGACTTGAGCCGCGTGTGAAGGAGAAATTGCCGGTTGCAGGGTCGTAGCCGACGCCGTATTTGTAGATTGGGGAGTAGGCGACTTCCGTTACGGTCGTTGCAATATGATTTGCAAGGGTATCATTTTCATTAAGAGTAACTGTTGGGTCAACTGCGTTAATTTCTACTTTGTCTTTGGTTGCGTCGCTCAAAAGATTTATTTCGCTTACGTTTAGGATTGCGTCTTTGTTGGCGGTTGCACTGCCGGCAGTAATTTTATCCATTGTTTCTTGTGCCAAATCTGCATCAAGCATAATATTTGAATTTGAGTTAATGTTTATAGCGGCAAGGTCGATTGTTCCGACTGAATTGTTGATGAGGTTCAGGGTTCCGCCGTTAAAGTTCAGAGTATTTTTATTTCCCTGACCGTTTAAGTATTCATCTTTTGTGAAAGTTACCATTCCACTGTTGAGATTGTAGTTTACGCCGTCAACGTGTGCGTTATGGACTGTGTTTGAGTTATTGTTATTAAGGGTAAGTTTTTGGGCAATGCCTGCAAAGGTTATTGTGCCGTTGCCGTTTAGATTAAGTTCGTTTGAAGAGTTTGCGGAACTTATTTTGTCATTAAGCGTAATTGATTTGTTATTTTCTGTTGTCAGGAATGCTTTTGAAGAAGTTCCGTCAAGATAGATTACGTCTGTACTTGAATTGCTGCCGATTGAAACATCGTTGTTTGAGGCGTTAATGTTTACAGCTCCGCCGTCATTGATTGTCAGGGCAGCTTTTCTTTCCGGAGTTGGGGCAAAACCTTTAATGTTTGTGTCGTTAAAGGTTATGGTTTGGTTGTTATTTATTGCAAATCCGATGTTATCTTCACCGTCGAGGGTGTAACCATTGCCGTTTACGGTTAAGGATTTTCCGCCGAGGTTTCCTGTCCAGCCGGTTTCCGAATTTGTTGCGGTTATTTTAATATCGCTGTTGGCTGAATAAATTCTGTCATCGGACAAAGTTACATCTACACCGCCGACTTTATCTGTCTGGTTTACGGCAACTGTGAAGCCGTCGGTTTTGAGAGCTTCGCCGTTTTCATCTGCATGGCGGTTTACGGTTAGATTGTTGTCTTTGGCTGTTATTGTATAAACGTAATCGTTTGTCAGCACGTTAATTCCGTTTTCAGGAGTTTTTAATTCCATACCGTCCGGAGTGATTGAGGCTGTGTATTCGTTTTTGGTTGTATCTGCGAAGTCTGAGGTAATATTTACGTTTTGGAGGTTTAAAATACCTGTTGCTGTGTTTGCTTTGATTGTGTCGAAGATTTGGTTGGAACTTGCAAGGTTCATGTCTATTTTTAGGTTTGCGTTGTTGGAAGTCAGGCTGTTTAAGTTCATTTCGCCAACATTATTGTTTGCTAAGTCAAGCAGAGAACCTTCTTCAAGGGTTAAGTCCGTGCCGTTCAGGTAATTATCTTTAGTTAAAGCGAGAGTGCCGGCTTTCAGGTTGACTGAAAGGCTCGAGTTTTCGTCGGGGGTGACATAGTTATTTATATTGATAGTTCCGGTTGAAGCTATATCAGGATTAACCGCCTTATCGTTGATATTAATAACAGCTGCCTTACCTGAAATGCCTCCGTTAAAAATAATATTTTTGCCTTCATTTGCATTCAAATTTAAAATGCTTTTTGTTAAATTTATATCTTTCCCTACTGCTGCTTCATTACCCTTAAAAGTAACATCTTTATCTTTTGCAGTAATATTCAGGGTTGTTGTTGGAGAATATTCATCCTCTGCTGCATATACATTACCAACAGCAATAGCACCGCCTTTTTTACCTGCCTTGTTATTTATGAAATTTGTATCTGTAATTTGCGTTGTGCCACCCTCAACATATAAAGCACCACCGTTTGCTTTTGCTTCATTTGAGGTAAATGTGGAATTTTCAATATTTACAGTACCATTATTTATTGAATAAATAGCACCGCCGCCGATATATTTATCTTCTGCAATATTACCGTTGAAGCTGCTATTTTTTATATTTACATTCCGCCCTGTGCTACTTATAGCTCCACCGCTACTTCCCGCTAAATTACCGTCAAATTGACTGTTTTCAACAAATAAGTTTCCATTTGTGTCAATCGCACCGCCAACACCCAGAATTTCCGTTCTCGTGTTAGTTACAGGTTGACCGTTACGGTCTGTTGTTTGTGTTGTGGTTTCAATAACTGACTTTGCTGTATTATTGGTAAATTTAGAATTTTTCACTGTTAAATTTGAATCTACAATATTGTAATTATTGTAGATTGCTCCGCCGCCGGTTGCAGCATTATTTTCTGTAAATTCGCTGTTATCAACAGTTAAATCTTTATTTGTATAAATAGCACCACCAAGTCCACTATATTGAGTAATTGTAGTATTTGCATTTTCAATATTTTCTACATGCAACTGACTGGCAGTGTTATTGTTGAAAGTATTGCCTTCAAATTCCGTAACAATTCCGTCATTCCATATAGCACCACCGTCGTTAGCAGAGTTATTATAAAAGTTACTCTCTTCAACTGAAATTGTACCTTTATTTTCTATTACTCCGCCGTCGCCGTCGTAGTTTATATTTTCAAATAACAATTCATGTATGTTAAGAGTTTCATTTTCATTAACAGTAGTCCTCTCTGTAGCAGAAACAATATTAACCGACGACAGTACCACCGCAATCATTAATCCAGTTAAAAATCTTTTACCACTTCTCATCTCTTCACTAATCCTTTCAAAACACATCAAAATAAATAAAACAGTGTATTATTGTGAAAGGGCACGTTATACAAGGATTTAACGTGCAAATTATTATTTACATTTCTCAAAAATCCAACAAAAGTATTAAAGATTTTTATTGCCATATCCGTAAAAATATGCTATAAGTAGTAAATAATATAAAAATTACATCAGAATATTTATTTTGTTGGATTTATTTTTTAGTGTATTTATAACTCAAATTGCCTGTAACTGTTGTCAATTTCATCTTGTTCAATACCTATATAACGCAACGTAATTTTAGGATTTGAGTGGTTAAAAATCATCTGCAACATTGCAACATCTTTAAATTGTTTGTAATGGTGGTACCCGAAACTCTTACGCATTGTGTGTGTTCCGACATTTACCGTTATTCCGACGGCTTTACAGGCTTCATTTAACATTCTGTAAGCCTGTGAACGGTCAAGTCGTTTCCGTTTTTGGCTTAAAAATAGTGGTTCTGTGTCGTCTTTGCCCTGTATAAACTCTTTAATTAAAATCTTAAGTTTATTG
The DNA here is from genome assembly GCA_900551915.1 of uncultured bacterium. Lineage (GTDB taxonomy): Bacteria > Cyanobacteriota > Vampirovibrionia > Gastranaerophilales > Gastranaerophilaceae > Scatenecus > Scatenecus faecavium. The sequence continues at coordinate 50,210 of URXT01000007.1, read as the reverse complement.
TTTATCGGAAACTTTTTGAATTTGCCTGTTTTTTGTTCTTTTATTTCAATGTGAGTTTTGTTACGTACATCTGAAATGTTTAAGTTTAAAATGTCCGAAACCCGTAAACCGCTGTTTGTGCCTAATACAAAAAGCAGTCTGTTACGCGGACTTTTCTTTGTTAAATATTCTTCTACCTGCTTTATTTGCTGTTTTTTCCTTATCGGCTCTACTGTTTGCTTCATTGTTCCTGCCTTTCTTACAACATTCACTTTATTTGAGTGTCTGTTTAATAAAAAAGGCAGAATGTATCAGTTTACAAGTATGGCTATAAGTTCAGTGATACATTCTTTGTAGGTTTTTCTTAACTTTTCTTGCTCTCGTCTTTTAGCCTGTGCGTCTTTAATTCTTTGTTTTTGTCTGCGTAACTGTTCAACACGATTTCTGTGTCTGTCGTTTTCACTTGATATCTGGCGGTCAATTGCTTCTAACTCTGAATTTTGCATGTTTGCTCCCTTTATTTAATATACAACGGTGTTAATTAAAAAGAAACACTATAAAACTTAACATAACTTCTTAAAAAAGAATATTTTTGATATTATTGTAAATAAAAGTCTGTACTTATTTGCTGTACTGTTTTTTAATGTAGGAGTTAGTGTTAATGCTTAAAAAAATATTAAAAATAAAAGATTTTGGAAGTTTTAAAGATTTTAGTGCCGATGAAAATCTTGCAGAATTTCAAAAATATAATCTTATATGGGGCTTAAATGGTACAGGTAAGACTACTTTGTCTAATTTATTTGTTTGTTTGAACAATGGTAAAATAGATAATATTTTTTTTGATAAAGATTCATTCAAAGAAGATTTTGATATTTTGTTGAGTAATGACCAACATATCAAAGAATTTAAAGAAAATTTGTATTGTAATAAAATAAAAATATTTAATCGTGATTTTGTATATAATAATTTAACTTTAGATAACAATAACGCTCAAAGCAATGCACTTACTTATACAATAGGTGAAACAGCAAAAGAGATTAAAGATAAACTTAACGAATTGAATAACGAGTTGGCAGGTTATTACACTGAAGTACAAGGAAAAAATAAGCTAATTTTACAACATAAATATGATACAGGGTTAGAAGATTTAGAAAAAGTTTATAAAAATGCTGCAGAATTGGTAAGATTAGATCTAAATATTAAAAATGCTCCTGAATATAATATTAGGCAATTTAAACAAGATTATGCCAGATATTCTGAAAATGAATCTACTATTACAGAAGATGAAAAAAATGAATATGCCAAGCAGTACATTCAACCGGTTAAAAGCACAATAGATAGTATCAATTTTGAAATTATTACTAATGACACTTTAAGACAAATTGAAGATATTATTACAAAAGAATATAAACGAGCAGATATTAAAGAAGAATTAGCACAATGGTTAGAAAAAGGGCTTGAATTTAAGGCAGAGAATACAACTTTTTGTCCTTTCTGTAATAAATCTATTGAAAATTGGGAACAACGCTTTAATGAAATAAAAAATATCATAAAAAAAGATGATAGTTTTTTGAGTTTTGAAAAATCTTTGCAGGTCTTATATTCACTCGTAAAAGATTCATTTAATGTTATAAAAAATACTAGCTTTACATTGAGAGTAGATGATTTCTGTAATAATATACCACAGTCTGTATTAGATGATTATAAAACAGCCTTTGAAAATTATAAAAATTTTATGGAAAATTTAGTCAAAATACTAAATCAAAAGAAACAAACTCCTGATAAAATATTTAGTTTAACTAACAAGACTGTTATAGAACATTACATTAAAATTAGAAACATTCTTAATAGTTTAATTAACATACATAATACAAATACAGCAAATATTCAAGATGTCAAAAATAATGCAAAGAGTATTGTTGTTGGATATTATGTACAAGAAAACAAAAATGAGATTACTGATAAAAAAAGTAAACTTGAAATTCTGAATGCTGAGATAGAAAAAGCTCAAAAAGAAATAGATGTTATTAGGTTAGAAATTAATAAATTAAATGCCGAATTAACAAATCAAAAAGCACCAATGGCTGAAATTGAAAGGTATATTTATATTGTTTTTGGCTATAAAAAATTTACATTAACATATGATGATGAAACAAAATCATATTCAATATGTCGTGAAAATGGTGACATAGCTAAAAATTTAAGTGAAGGTGAAAAAACAGTCATTGCATTTGCGTACTTTCTTGCAACTCTTAAAACTATACATTTTAACATGAAGGATGCTATTATTGTAATTGATGACCCTGTAAGTAGTTTAGATCAACAATATTTATTTAACTTAATAAACCTATTAACAACCAGATTTAATAAGCCACGTGATTTTGAGCAGTTATTTATACTTACACATAATTTTTATTTTTATAAAAAATTTAGAGCTTTTTTACGAAATAAAGGAAAAATTGGTGAAATATATGAATTATTTTCTTTAACAAAAAGTAATACCTCTATTATTGAAAATGCAGATGACTATTTGAAAACGTATACATCAGAATATACTCATACTATTAAATATCTTAAACAAGTCGCAGCAATGGAGGAAGGTAAAATTAAAGAAATTCCTTTAGGAAATTCTATCAGAAAAATTCTTGAAATTTTTTTAGCTTTTAGATGCCCAAGAAAGAATACAATATTTACAAGGTATGAAGTAGTAACAAAAAAAATTCCAGATGATGAAAAATGTAAATTCAAATATTTGCAAGATATTGCTAATGCATCAAGCCATACTGAAGAATGTGAAGACCTAGAAACATTAGAAGAATTTAAATTATTTGTAACTAAAAACGAAATTGAACAGTTATTTAATTTTATAAAATTAATTGATGAACCACATTATAATGAAATTATGGAATTATAATATCTTGTAACGCAATACCGCCAATATATAACAGATACATTCTTATTATTTGTTTTATGCATTAGACAATTTTTTATTAAAAGTCTTTAAAGTCTTATTTTTATTGGTTGTATCATTTACAAAATCACTAACAATATTAACTATTAATTTATTTAAACTAATATTTTCAAGTTCTGCTATTTCAGCTAATGCTTGATGAATTTGCGGGCCAGTTCTTACATTAAAACTTCCACTATAAGCTTTTTGAGGAGTTTTTCCAAGTTCTTTACATGTCGCAAGATAGTCATCAACCATTTCATGAAATGAATTTTCTAATTCTTCAATGGTCTCACCTTCATAAGTTATTAAATCATCAATAAATAAAATTCTTCCATAAAGGCATTTATCGGTTAAATCATATTCAACAGAACCTATATAATTTTTATATTTTAAAAAGTTGTCTTTTTTCATATCAAACATTATATTAACCCGTTCCTTTCAAGTTTTTCTATTATCTGATTGATTATATAACTTTTAACTATATTGCTAGGGTGTGGCTTATGAAAGTTTATCAAGTCATTATTATCATTTTTGAATTTTTTTGCAGAACCAGTTGTTTTTCCTGTTGTGAACTCATAATATCCAAAATATTTCAAAACTTGAACAAGTTCATCATAATTCAAATCTTTTGGTTTACTTAAAAAACGTTTTAATAGTTTTTCTTCCTTGGTCATATTCTTATTATAAATCAAATGTTATAAAAATGCAACTGTTTTTTAGTTGCAAGAGTTTTTAGTCTCAATTTAAAACGGTCATTTACCGTTGGTAAATCTATCAATAGAAAAGGGTCAAGTTTTGATTGATAAATGTGTAAAATATAAATACGGATTATGCGTTTTTAGTTTACAGGAGACATTTTATGACTGTTTATGCATATTTAAGAGTTAGTACAGTTTTGCAAGATACAGATAAAAACAAACTTGAAATTTTAAAGTTTGCAAACTCTCACAAACTTGGTAATGTTGAGTTTGTCGAAGAACATATTACTAGCAAAAAACATTACAAACAAAGGCTTATCGGAAAAATCCTCAATGAAATTAAACAAGGTGATATTTTGATTGTTCCGGAGCTTTCACGTCTTGCACGTTCTGTTGTACAAATTTTTGAAATAATTGATTTATCGCAACAAAAAGGTTTTACACTCTATTCTTTAAAAGAAAATTTTTGTACTGCTGATAAAACAATTACAGCAATTGTAACCTCTACAGTTTTTGCTCTTGTTGCTCAAATTGAAAGGGAATTAATCAGCCTTAGAACTAAAGAAGCTCTACACGCAAAACAGGCAACAGGCTTAAAACTTGGCAGACCTAAAGGCAAGGGAAAATCTAAACTTGATGAACACCAAGAAGTTATTTTAAAACTTCTTGATTGCGGTGTACCCAAAACAGTAGTTGCAAAACAATTTAAAACTTCTACTGTTAATCTGTATAAATTTCTGAAAAATGTTGCATAGCAGTGTTATTAGTGTCTTTACTCACTGGAAAATCTGTTTTTTAGTCGTTTTTTTTCTTGTAGAACTTATTTCTTTATGCATGTATGTTTGTCTGTAATTTTTTATAGCCCCTAAAGTACAAAAGAAACGGCATTAAAATGCCGTCTAATGCTCTCTCATAATGTAAGATAAACAAATTATGTATTCATAACCTGTCTGACGTAGTTTAATTTACCTTGTAGTATCATTTTTTCTTGTTCAGATAATTTTTGTTTAGCCTTCAGTTCACTAATTGAACGACGGAGATTATAATTAATGCTAAGTTTTCCTTTAGAATTAACATGAATATTCATAATACGCTTATTCTTGCCATAAATTCTAATCTTACGGTGGTTTAAGCTTAACCCTGCCTTTGATATTGTTTTTTGTACCAATGAAATCAATTTATTAGGATTTTTTATATCGCCTGAAATAATAATATCATCAGCATATAATGTCATGTTATACTCTGAATTTACACAATAATCATAAATTTCATCAAATACGTCTTTACAAGCCCAAAAACTTACAAGACTGCTTGTAGAAATTCCAATCGGTATTGTATTTCTATATGTAATAAATTTAAATATTGACTTCGCAACATCAATATTTAGCTGACAAATTTGAGTTAAAAAATTAAAAACTCTTTCTGTCGGAACACTTCCATAAAAATTTTTTATATCTAATACAATTATTAAACTTGACATTTTATGTTCTTTTACGACATTCAGAATTTTACACTTTTTATAACCTGTATGAAGGTAGACTGGTTTGGGCAGTCTTATCTGTAATATTTTGTTAATATGCTTCTGTACTGTTTTAATCTTTTCATCTGGTATATACATAATTCTGACTTTATTGTTTTTTCGTTTTTTTACTTGTTTATAACTTGTAGAAATGTCAGCAGCCAGGTTTTTATATCCTTTAGTAATTTCTTCTAATAAATATGCTAAATTTTTCATTTTTAATCCTTTTCGTTTCGTATCCTTCTTTTTCCAAGGTAAGGGGGCATAACGGATTGTATCAGCCTTGGTGCAATGACGACTGTGCAGGTTAATCCTAGCCCCTGTCTTGCATTGGTACACAAAAGTACCAATCAAAGTAAAAGTAACTTTTTAATTATTCCTATATATAGGTTAATAATCTTTGTAAGTTCTTGCCTTTTTAAATTACAAAAATATTTCTGTAATAGCACCATTTTTCCCACTTTTTTATTATTTGTTACATTCTATAACGTAGTTATCATCCGATATTTCATACATGTTATAGTCTGGCAGCTTAAAATATCCTTTTGCAAAAAGCTTTTTGATAATGTAACGTACTTCACCTATGTTCATGAATAAATGTTTACTTAAATTTTCAATTGAACACCAATTTGAAGCTTCTATATTTCTGTAATAATGTTGATATAATGCTTTATAAACAGCAAATTCTTTACCGTTAAAACTATCATCTTCAATCATAGTTACAGCTTCTTTGGTTACAGTGGTTCTTAAATCCGTTAAAAATTTAATTTTAGCTTTAGTCCGTTCTTTGTCTTCCGTATTCATGCTGTAAATGTCTTTCTTGTTTTCTTCTTTTGTCATTGTTGTCTCCTTGTTTGGGTTTTGATTTCCTAAAATGATTAGTGCCGTTTTTTCCTTTTTACTCATTTTCTTTTCTCCTTTCAGTTTTTTCAGTATGAGGTTCTGTTACGCACATATTTTCTTCATCTTCGCCAAAAATTTGTGCAATGTAACACCTTGCCTTAATTGTAGGCATTAATTCCATTTTGTTGATTTCATCAACAAGTTTGTTCAGTTGAACAATTTTTTCATCGAGTAAGTCTAATTTTTCTGTTATTTTCATAACAATTTCCCTTTCTTGTACGTATTTTTACTGTATCTTACCCCGTACTAGGTTTGATAAATTTTATAATTTTTTTACTTTACAGTTTTTGGGGGCATTTTAACTAAACCACTATCAAAATGCTGAATATCTTCAATACTTTGAAAATAACCTTGAGTAACATACTTGTTAGTTGTATCATCACTGATACCGCTAGAATGAAACTCATGCCTGTGTTTTTCATTAAGATTCATGATCTTTTTCCTTTCCATTTTTTCGTGCATTGCAACTGAACCACAACCTGCACGATAATTGTGATTACCTGATTTGAACCGATTTTAAAGTTTAAATGTCAGAGTTTGACAGAAATCAGCTCGAAAAACTATTATTAAATTGTTCAAAAAATTCCTAACTAGCTTTGATGTTCACCTCCTCTGAATTCCAATGAGGATTTTGTTCTCGCAGCCACTCGAAAAATAAATCTTCATCTAGTAAAATTCTACGTCCGATTTTGACTACAACTTTATCAAAACCGTTAATTTTTTTGCAGAATACTAATTGTCTTAATTTCCCTAAAGTTATAAAATTATACTTTTTAGGGAAGTCAACGAGTAAAATTAGTTGGGGTATTTTTTTATGTTCTTCTTTATTGTTTGTCATTTTGTATATTTTCCTTTCAGTTTTACCCTAATTTTACATACCAAAATGAAATAGTCAACTTAAGGTAAATTGACAAAAATAACATTATTTCTGATTTTTGCGGGTAAATACGAAAAAAATAATTATTAGTTTTGAGATTTTAGTATGTTTGTTAGAAGTAAATCCAGTAAATAAAGCGTTTTAAAAACATAAGCTGATTTAATAAAAACATTTATTTCTGAATTATTCGACTTATTCTTAGTAATACTGTTGATTTATAAGGAAACTAGCTGTCTTGATAATATCTGTAACTTCGTTATTTATATTTGTTACATTTTGCAACATTTTCAATAAATAATCTCTTCTTTTAGATAGTAGTTCATCAGGATCTGTAATTTTTTTATTCTTGTCACGGACTGAGGCTTCTATATTTTTAGCTTCACGTTTTTTCACTGGCTTTTTACCACTACTTTTGTATGTTAACATTGAAAGCAATTTAAATATTCTTCTACAATTTTCACATTTTCTAATCTCTTTGTTTCTAGGATTGCATAGTTCACACGTTGCATTAGTTGTTTCTAATGATATTTCATTTGCGACACGGAAAATCTCTGTTGCAATAATTTTATAATTAGCAAAATCCGTAGTATATTGTTGTTTGGGTAAATCAAGTACTTTTTTAAATTTTTTTTTGGAGTTGTTTTGTTCCTTTTCCGTATTTAAGTCGTTTTGTTCTGGTTCATTATTATTTATATCTTTATCAACTTTTTCAAGTTTATAAACTCTGCCATAAACTACAGCTTTAATTGTGTTTAAGTCCCTTGAAACGTTATGAATTTTACTATTTATATAATTATTATCAATCATCAACATAACTTGAGCAAGATCATCTTGCGGTGGTCTACCTCGCTTAGGCTTTTTATCTACAACAGTTTTATTTGTATTACATAACAATATCTGTCCTGTTATTTCATTTGCGTATGCTCTTGTTTCTTTTATTTCTTTATTATACTTTTTCAGGTCACCTATGAATAAAATTTTAAACAAAATATTTTTGCTTTGATAATTTCTATCATAAATTACAATATATTTGTTACTTATTACAAAATCACAAATTGACTTAATCATTTCATGTTGTTCAACATAGATTAAGCTATCTAAAATTATATTCTGTAGATATTTGGAAGAAAACCCATTTAAATAAAAAAATAAATTAGAAATATAATAAATAATTTTGTTAATCAAATCAAAATGTAATATATACTCAGATTTTATAAATTGCCCTAATAAATTTATAGAAACTAAATCCATAAAATCAATAGGTTTGTTATGGTTAATAGTTTGTTTATACGCCTTTAAATTATTTTTACGCTCCTCTATAATATTAAAAATTTCATTCAGTTTAAATTCTTCGTAATGTTTTAATAAGTATGAACAAAATTTTACATAGTTATATTGTTGATTATTCAATCTTGCTTTTGACATAAAGCAATGATATCAGGTTTAAATAATTTTGAAAAGTCTGTAATATTTATTATGATATTAGAGCTATATTAGGCTATATAATTCACTTTCAACCACAAAAATTGTTGGTAAAATGTTGGTGAAATGTTTAAAAATTTATGACAAAACAGAAAAAATGAAAATATTTAATTTTACTAAAGATAAGTAAAATTAAGTATTTTCTCACTATCTGTGATTAGAATTTGTTACAGATTATCAATCCCCGAAGTTTTGCAATTCCCCGTGGAGCACGGCTGATTTTATTATAGCATGAAAATTTTTAGTGCAAAATTTTTTATAATTTTATTTTGGCAGACACTCAAAATATCCGCGTCCACTGCCTTCAGGACATTCGCCGCGAACTGCGTAATATGCACAGCCGACTCCGTTTGCCTTTTGCGTTGAAGATGTATTGCATGGATTTCCATACCGTTCTTTATCGTATTCAGTATTAAAATCCTTGTCTGCAATTTCTTCATCTGAAAAATTTTGCGGTTTTGTAAAATATGATAAAGTATCATTATTTTTGTCAAGGGTAAAAATAAAAATATCATGTCCAAGTCTGTTCGGGCCTTTTTTGCCGTTTGTGTCAGTGGCAATATACATTTGTCCTTCTATTATGTACATATTTATAAAACTTCCATCCGGCATGAGTTTTGTTTGAAATACTCCTTCACCAATTCCTGCAAGTGCGCTCTTTGTAATTTGTTGTTTGCCATTGTATGTTAAAATCTTGTCATTATAGCGCTTAATGACATAATAAGTATAGCTAGAAGTCTTTTTACTTAATGCAGATAAGTTATTGAAAAATGATAAATAGCAGCCACTTGCGTTTGGATAAGTGCTATTTTTTAATTGTGTACAATATTCAGCTAATTTATCAATGCCAAGTTCATTTTTAGTATGTAGAACAACTTGAGAAATTACGGAAACAGACTTTTTAAACTGAGTTTCAAGCACCTTGTGCTGATAATTTCTGATGAGCTGCGGAAGCGTCATTGCTGCCACAATTCCTATTACCCCCAATGTTATCAAAACTTCAGCAAATGTGAAAGAATTTATATTTTTTACTTTAGTCATATTTTTCTCCTTTTGTTTCCAAATGGAAACGATTAACCAAATTATAAAGTTATAATTCAAATAAGTCAAGTGCGGAGTATTATGTCAGAATCAGATTTTAAGGAAGAATACTTAAAAGCTTTTGGAGAAAGTCTTAAAAAGATTAGAATTGAGTCTGCGAAAAAAAGTCTTCGGATGTTTGCCTACGAAGCGGATATTCCTTGTGCAACTTTAAGCAGACTTGAACATGGCACCCGTATTCCAAATATCATTACACTTAAAAAAATTTCGTCAGGTTTAAATTGGAGTATTTGCGACTTGATTCGTGAAATTGAAAATAATATTCCCGATAATATAAAAAATTCTGAACTCTGAATTAAAAATCTGCCCGTCTGTCTAATGTTTTTAATCTCTTTTAAGTCTATTTTACTTTTGAAAGGAGATTTGTATGACAGAAAGACTTGACCTTTACAGGTGCGAAATCTGCGGGAATCTTGTTCAGGTAATTCTTGCCGGCGGCGGAGAACTTGTATGCTGCGGCCAGCCTATGGAGCTTGTTAAAGGTAAAACGCAGGAAGAAATGCAAGAAAAACATATACCTGTTTTCATCTCGGAAAACGGGACGGATATTGTTCAGGTCGGAACAGTTCTTCATCCTATGAATGATGACCACTACATAATGTTTATTGAAACAATTTCTGAAGATAAAAATTGTGTGCATTTGCAATATCTTCATCCGGGCCAGGAAGCCAAAATGCTTCTTGAAAAGAAAATCGGAAAAATGAAAGCAATTGAATTTTGTAACTTGCACGGACTATGGGAGGGCGAAAGTGATTAGTGAAAAAATTGAAAACATTCTTAATGAGCAAATTAACAAAGAATTTTATTCCGCTTATTTATATCTTGCTATTTCTGCACATTTTGATGAAATTGGCCTTAAAGGTTTTTCAAACTGGACCCGCGTTCAGGCACGGGAAGAGGTCGACCACGGGATGATATTATTCGACTATATAATCGAGCGTCAAGGAAATGTGAATTTGCGGCAAATCGATACACCTGATACACAGTTTGGAAACACGCTTGAAATTTTTAAGAAAATTTTTGAGCATGAAAGATACGTGACCGACAGCATTAATTGTGTTGCAAATATGACCGATGAAGAATGCGATTTAGCGACAAGATACTTTATTAACTGGTATATATCAGAACAGGTTGAGGAAGAAGCCAATGTCGATGATGTTATTAAAAAACTTGAGATGTTTGGCGATGAAAAAGCCGCGCTTTATCATCTTGATAAAGAGTTGCTTGCCAGGACTTATAAGCAGCATACCTACAATGCATAATTACATAATGAAAAAAGCGAGTCTCAATAACTCGCTTTTTTTGTGTTGAATTTTTACAATTTTGCATCTACAAAAGTTCCTTTGTTTTAAATTATTGCGAATTTGTAACCAATTTGTATAACAAGCAAAAATATTTTATTATATAAGTATTATGATAAAAGGGAAAATTGTAGTAGTTGATGATGAAAAGATGGTTACCTCCGCATTTAAAACACTTTTTGCAGTGGAAGGTATAAAAGGGGGTGAATTCTTTAATTCGCCTATTGAGGCGCTTGAATATATTAAAAATGAAGCTCCTGATTTAATAATTTCAGACTTTTTGATGCCTGAGATGAACGGGCTAGAGTTCTTGCGCGAAGCAAAAAAACTTTATCCTGAAACCAGTATGATTTTGCTTACCGGATACGCTGATAAAGAAAATGCAATTAAAGCTATCAATGAAATCGGACTTTATAAATACATCGAAAAACCCTGGGATAATGATGATTTGATAATGAATATCCGAAACGGCATTGAAAGAAGCCACCTTTTGTCTGATTTGCGTGAAAAAATTAAAGAGCTTGAAGAAGCAAAGCTTCAGCTGGAGATATACTCAACTGATTTAGAAAAACTTGTTGCAGAACGCACACACGATTTGTCACAGGCAAACCAAAAACTAAGCGGCATTATCAGCCACTGCGCTGACGGAATTATAATTCTAAATAATGACGGCAAAATTGAACAGATTAATCCGGCCTGTGAAAATATGACAGGATTGACGGAAGCTGCTTTGTGCGCTAAACCATTTAACCATATCGTAAAAGGCTGTAAAGTTGATATGATTTCTGATGATGGCGGCCTTTTCGGGCTTAATTCTGATAATTCAGATATTCTTTTGAAAGATTGTTATGTTCTAAATTCTCTCAGCGGCGCGCATACTCCGGTTGAAATTAATTTTGCGGCAATCAGCAGTGACGACAATGTTTTGCCGGAAAAATACGTTGGTGTTATCAGAAATGTAAGTGCGCAAAAAGAAACCGAGCGGCTTCGCGATGATTTCATTGCAACCTTGACACATGATTTAAGAACTCCGCTTTTAGCGGCAATTCAAACTCTGAAATTCTTCCTTGACGGCTCATTGGGCGAGCTTGAGGACAAGCAGAAAGTTCTTTTATCAACAATGCTTCAAAGTAATGAGGATTTGTTAGGGCTTGTTAATGCGCTTCTGGAGGTTTACCGTTTTGACAGCGGCAAATTAGAACTTTGCAAAACAGTTTTTTCTCCAAAATCTCTTGTTGAACAGTGCGTGGAAGAGCTGCTTCCGCTTGCAGAAAAGAAAAACATTCGCCTTGAATTCGAATGCGATTTTGATGAAAAACTTGAAATTAATGCTGATAAAGGCGAATTAAAACGTGTAATTACAAATCTGTGCGGGAATGCGGTAAACTATACTAATAAAGATGGTAATATAAAAGTTATTCTCAAAGCACAGTCAGGGGATTTGATTTTCTCAGTGGAAGATAACGGAAACGGAATTCCGCAGGCTGATATACCGCATTTGTTTATGAGATTTTCGCAGGGAACAAGCAGAAAACGTTCTACCGGAACAGGTTTGGGATTGTACCTTTCAAGGCAGATTATCGAAGCACACGGCGGAAAAATCTGGGTTGAAAGCAAGTTAAACAAAGGAAGTGAGTTTACTTTCCTTTTGACAAACGTAGTTAAAGAAAATGAAGAAAGACGGGTTGTTAATGGTTAGAGTTCTGATAGTTGAAGATCATGACATGGCAAGAATGGGTTTGTCTGTAATTTTGGGCAAAAATCCGAATATTGAAATTGCCGACATGTCTGCTGACGGTCAGGAAGGCGTTGATAAAGCTCTTTCTATTAAACCTGATGTGGTAATTATGGACATCGGGCTTCCAACCATTGACGGGATTGAAGCTACAAAAAAAATTAAAGCAGCAAATCCTAAAATAAAAGTTTTAATGTACACATCACGTGAAGATGAAGATGATATTTTTGATTCTTTTCAGGCCGGCGCGGACGGGTATATTACAAAAGGCGCAACCTCCGAGCAGACAATTTCTGCCGTAAAAGCCGTAAGCGAAGGTGCAGCCTGGCTTGACCCTGCTATTGCAAAGGTGGTTTTGACAAATGTCAGACGCAGCACAAATACACAGCAGAGAAAAGGTGAAATAAATTATCAGCTGGGTAAAAATCTTTACGGACTTACCGAGCGTGAAATGGAAGTCTTGGCGCTTATTGTGGACGGGCTTACAAATCCTCAGATTGCAGAAAAACTTGTTATAACGATTTCAACAACTAAAACTCATGTTCACAGTATTTTGCAAAAACTCTATGTAGGCTCGCGTTCAAAAGCTATTGCGATGGCAATGAAAGAAGGACTTGTTTAAAATGTTAAGGCGATTGGCAATTTCGTTTTCTGTTTTGTGTTTGTCTCTGCCTTGCTTATTTTTGATACAAAGCAGTTCTCCTGTTTGCGCAAAAAGTTATACGGAAAAAGAAGCGAAGTATCTTTATAAAATTCAAAAAGAAGATGCAAAGGAGGAATACGGCCGTAAAAAGAACAATAGAACTCCCTCCGGATATATGACAGTTGAAGAATATGAAATGTTGTCTGCCCCGATAGACAAAACACAAGCAGAAATTCCTATTCCAAAACCTCAAAAAGCCGCTGATATGAAATATATTCCGCATCCGGATTATGAAATCGTCCGTTATAACAATCCTCCGGGCAGTCCGGAAATTTCATTGGGCAGAAATTTCAAGAAAACTCACCAACAAAATGCACAGGGAATTGTATCTCCTGATTACAGAATTCTTGTATATCCTGCTGTTTATTATTATCCGAGAGGGAATACCGTTGCATGTGATTTGTTTGTTATTCCGCTTGAACCCCATGGAAATGCTCTTGCTAAAATCAAAAAAGCAAATGTAATGCACAGAGACCCTAATCCAATACTTTCGACAGAAAAATCAATTGAGAATTATGCTGCTTTTATGACATTGACGCCTGTTGACTTTTCTACTGACGGACAAAAGCTTCTTGTCAAAGAAAAAATTGGAAGCAGCGAAGACGGAATTTGGCAGACAAATGCAATTGTGTATGATTTTAATACCAAATCTTCTTATAAATTGAATGAAGTTCGTGATGCAATTGAGTATTACTGGTTTGAGTATAAAAATTTGAATTTGAAAGATGTCAGATGGGATATTTATCCTTTAGGATTTGATGCGAATGAACCCGACAGAATTGTTGTTTCCGGGTATGCTTATACTGGTGAAGTTCCGGTATTTTTGGGAAATTGGAGTGTTGATACCAAAGGAGAGCAGGTAAGAATGCTTTCTTTAAAGCCGAAGGATGTTCAGGTGAGCATGAACGGAGTTAAAATGGTGCAATCCGGCGTTGTCCCGCCTATGATACTGGAAGTAGAAGAAAAACAGGCCAAGTATGAAGATAAGCTTGATGCCAAAGCTGCTAAAGAAAAAGAAAAGGCTGAATTAAAAAAACTTAAAGAGGAATACAAAAACAAACTCCAGAAAATCGAAAAAGAACATAGTTACTTAATGCAAGATTACAAACTTAAGAATAAAATTGAAGGCTCAACCTCAACTAATGATTCGGTTGAAGATATTGAGCAGGCCTTGCTGAAGCATAAAGCTGATACAGAAGCTAAAGAAGCCAAGAAAAAGGCGCGTGAGGCTGCAAAAGAGCAAAAGCGTTTAGAAAAGGAAAAACGCAAGCAGCAAAAGGGGCAATCTGTCAAATAATTAAGCATTATACACAAAGTTTAAAAGTTCTTTTTTACATGCTTGAGTAGTATTGCCTTTAGACATCTCTGTATATAAGTCTCCTTCATTCATTTCATGCCCGTGTTGAGCAATTTCATCAATGCTTCCAAGTGAATGTCCGAATGCGGCAGCTATAATTTCCTCTCCTGTGTCAACTTGAGTAGTCATATCAGCGTATTTGATACTTGTCAAATCAAGTGTTGAACCGCCAATTGATAATTGTTGTGCTTTTGCTAAGTATGCGCTGCTGAAATTTGTATAAACCGACTCATCATAATAATCGCTTTCCATAAGTTCGCAGGTAAAGTATGTTACGGCTTCATTACTTATATGCGTGGAGTGTACAAATTCATGAATCAATACAGTTGCAAGCTGCACACCTTTAAATTGGTAATAGGCATCTTCATTGGCAAAAATCAAATCTTCTACACTAAAATCTATTGCTCCGCCAGCAGATGCATTATCTATAGCAGCCATTGCCTCAGCTTCTGTTTTGAATTTTCTATCAGAGGCAAACATATCTGTTCTTAAAAGCATTTTAGGATTTAAATCATGTTCTGCTCCTCTATTGGTAAATGCTTCCTCTTCAGGGTTTAAAAATTCTCCGACATAGTAAGACCAGTTGTAACTTCCCATTGCAGTTCCACTTTGAGGGGCAAAGCCAACAGGAAAATCACAGTTTTCAATAGCTTTTCTAATTCTTAATAAAAATGATAGTTTTGCTTCTATTTCTCCGTTTGCGGTTCCTTCAGCAACTCTTTGTTCATAGTTATTTATGTAATCATCAAGCCAATTTGTCATTATTGTGACAGCGCTCTCAAAAACTTTTGTCTGAACATCAACGTTTCCTGCACTTGTATCAGGGGTGAAGCAATTCATAAGAGCGGTTGTATCTGTTTTCTCATTTATTGTGTGTGAACTGCCTGTATATTCTACAAATCCTATTGTTTTAGCAGTAGAATTTGAGCTGTTGCTGAATAGATTTGTTTCCTGCAAATCAAAAGTCGTTGCAAAGGTATTTGCTTTCAAAATCGAATTTATTTGTTCTTCTTCATTCACAGCTTTATCTATTTCATCAGCTATAGCATTGACATCATCCTCAACTGTCATTACCAAAGTCGGAATATTAGAGGAGCCGCCAAATCTTGTAAGATTTGGAAACGCAATTGCAGTTCCTCGGCTGCTTGAACTAATTTCAGTATCGGAACCTGTATTTTGTTCTTCGTCTGATTGCTGAATTTTTTCTTCAAGCATTGCAGTGTTATTTAGTTTTATGCTGCTTATTGATGTCATAGAAACCTTTCGTTATCCGAATGTTTTAAAAGACCTTTCTACATTTTTAGAAAGAATTGTTTTTATACTTTCTTCTTCTGTTTGTAGTGCTTTATATTGTGTATCAATTTTCTTCTGGTCTATTTCGTATTCTTTGTCTTTTGCCTGAATTTCTGCCATGCCTTTTTCATATTCGGCTTCGGCAAGAGCAAGTTTAGCTTCATCCTGCTTATCAACAATGTCAGTGCAGGTTTGCCAGCTTACAAGCTCATAGTCGGTGCCGTTAATTGTTATTGACTGTGTAGAGTTTTCAGCAGCTTTTTGAACAAGTGTGTATGTGCCTTCACGCAGGCCTTTTTCAAGTTCTGCAGAAGATAGTCCTGCAAAATCAGGGTCCTTAACAAGCTGCATTTCCTTTATCGGAACTTCTTCATAAATTGGTTTTGTTAAATCATCTTCATAGCCAATAATATTGTTCGGATCTTCAACCTCTTTAGTTTCTTCTTTTGCCAGGGCTTCTTCTTGAAGTTCTTTCAAGTTTAGGACTGGCAAATTATTACCCTGAGCTGTTGCCTGTGTTTGGTCTGCATAACCTTCATCACCAGGCATTAACCAATCTCCGCCAAGGTTTGAAGGAATTGTTGTTGAGCCAGAAGCCCAGTTTGGTGAAGTTGTATTGCCCCAGTAGAGTACGTTGTTATTGTTTCTTGTGTCAAGTGCAATAAGATTTTCGGCATCGGATTCAAGAACAGGGCCCCAGTTTGCCAAATCTGAACCGTTAATAGGTGCTCCGCTTGAGGTTGTAATTTTACCCAATGAAATACAGTTTTTAATTGTTGCTTCAAATGAATCATCTCCGATAAATCCGTTGATTGAATTTGAATAATCTGTGTTACCTGAAAGAATAATATCAACATCAGAATAGCAGTTTTCAATAACGGATTCACCTTTCTGCGGGTTAATATTTGCACCGGCAAAACCGCCAATGTAACCAAAACTGTCATCTGCGTTCGGAACATTAATTCTTCCTTGTGCTGATGAGTTTTTGATATCACCGTTGCTTAATCCGACAAGTCCGCCGACTCCGGCTCTTTCCGGCGAAAATCCTTCTGTATAATCAACTCCGCCTTTTAAATCGCAAGTAATATTAACGTTTGAAACATTGCAGTTTTCAATTGAACCAGAATCAGCTAAATATCCGGCTAGACCGCCTACGATATCTGTTTCTGCTGAAATATTTGCTCCATCAATATTAAGGTTTTTGACAGTTCCGTATAAATCAGCGAATAAACCTTGGTTACCATTCAGATTAGAGAATGTAACTCCGTTTCCGTCAAACAACCCTTGGAACTGAGATATTCCGGGCCAATCATTTGTAGGATTAATTTGGCTAAAATCAATTACAGTCCCTTCAGGAAAATCAAGAACATAGTTTTGTTTTCTAGCATCAGGGTTTGAAAATAATTCATTTAAAACCCCGACTAAAGCATTTTGCGAGCTGATTGCAATAGCATTTACAGTTTTTTCTTCTCCGCCTACATTTGTAGTGTATGATACTGTGCGGATATCATCATCTGTAATTCCGTATTGTGCGTAATCTGTTTTGATACTTTCTACAATACCATCCATTGTCTTCAAGTCTTCACTGCCCAATTTGTCAGAAGATGCTGAAGGACTTCTAAAGGTTTCAGTTTCTTCTTTTGTACCGTAAATAGGTTTTGTTAAATCCTTTTCATATCCAACCAGTTTTTTTTCTGTGCGGCCCGTATCAACTTCTTCATATTTGTATCCCAAAACAGTTGAACCATTATAAACAAGTAAGTCTTGTGCGGCTAAAGCTGCAAGACTTATTGGTTCTCTCTTTGTTGTAGAACCGTCTGCTGTAAATATATTATTATTAACAAATAGACTGCGATTGTTAAGGGCACGGGTATATTTCTCCTGAATTGCTTCAGAATCCATGGACAATCTGATTTTTGCATCAGAAACATTCTGCCCCTGTAGTGAGAGGTGATTTAATTGTGTTGTAATATACAACAATCTTGCTTGTGATGCTGACATTCCCATGACAGTTTCCCTTTACCTTTGTTACTGTTTTGGGTATCGGCATAATATGTAAAAATATTTAATATTAAAGAGTATTTGTTAATTTTTTGTTACAAATTAATAAGTTTGAACTTTTCAGACCGCGGCAAATGTTTAATTCTGTACTCTTCTTTCATTGCTTCAGATTTTGTCGCAAATTCCTGTTTGTAAACTATTTTCAGAGGTTTATGCGCGCGTGTGTATTTTGCACCTGTTCCGCTAACATGTGCGAGAAATCGTCTTTCTACATCATCTGTGTATCCGCAATAAAGTTTGTCATCCTCTGTCAGCAATATATATACAAAATACTTTTTCTCCATTTTATTAAAATACAATAAAAAAGACGACTTGAAATCGTCGTCTTAAATTATTTTCTTTATTTTCTTATCTTTAATCCTATACAAATGAGGTAAAGCCTCCGCCACCTCCGCAAGAAGTGCTTCCGGCAGATGCGCCTGCGCAAACTCCTGCACCTGCTAAACCTGAACAATCAGTCCCAATCAAGGCTACAGCGTTTGCAAATCCGCCGAGAAATCCGCTGTTCGCAGAACTTCCGTCTTCAACGTTTGAATAATTTGAAAAATCTATATTTAACGAATAGGGGCTGTTGATTTGAATTGTATCGTATGAATTCATTGCCAAATAGCTTTTTTCGGATTTGCTGGCCAACGAACCTGCAGTTTCAGCTGTTCCGCTTTTTTTGCTTTTAATTGTAGATGTTGCTGCTTGTTGTTGTGAAGTGCGTGCAAAAATGTTTGTTGTCATTTTATACTCCTTTTAGCCTCGTGGTACTTATATAAAAAAAATAAAATGTTTCGAATTTCAGCATGCCTTTCTTTTTGTAATATTTCTTAATAAATTTGCAATGTAAATCTAAATCCATTGATTGATAGAATCAGGTCTGATGGTGGATGATTATTGACTTTAAAAACGTTAATCTTAAAGTGTGAAAACAGATTGGGTAATTATCGAGGAATTATGAAAAAAATACTTTTAAACTTAATACTTACCGTGACTTTGCTGACTTCTACAGCTTTTGCTTCGGACAACAGTCTAAGCGCAGTTATACTTGAAGGCACTCCAGGTGGTTACAATGTAATTCTCAGAACCGATAAAGTTACAGCAGTCAAAAAATCAATTCAGCCGGATGGCGCCTTATTGTTGGATTTGAAGAATATTTCAACCGCAATTAATCTTGATACAAAATATATTAATACCAGAAACGTTAATAACATGGTAGTTGAAAATGCCGGCAATAATGAAGTTAAGATATATATTCAGGCTCAAAATATAGAAAAGGCCGATATAATCTTTGATACACCTGCTTCAGCTCCTGTAATTGTGAGCGATGGTTTATCTAAAAAACAGATTGGATGGATTGGAGCAGCATTTCTTTTGACCTGTCTTATGGCAGGAAGTTTCAAAAAATCAGTTGAAAAAGATGAAAAGTTAACTTTGAAAAATGATTTAACAGAACGTGAAATCCGCATGTATAGAGAATTAAAGTCAGATATACTGGTTTCAGCCAAGATTGACAGCCGTTTAAAAGAACAGCGGGCAATGCGGAATATGGCAAATGCTGAAAACCGTGCAGCTACAATAAGAACTTTACAAAAACTGCATTAAGTTATTAAAAAAAACACCTTATCATTTTTTGCTAAGGTGTTTTTTATAATTAATTGTTAAAATATTTATTTATAATCTCTTCGATTTGTTTTGCAGAAGTTCCGTCGCCGTATGGGTTAACAGCTTTTAGACGACTGGACTCGCGGCTGTTTGAAAGCACTTTTTCGCTTTCAGAAACAATTTTGTCATAATCTGCGCCAACGAGAATTGAAACGCCTGCATCAATTCCTTCCTGACGTTCGGTTTCATAACGCATAACCAGTGTCGGGCAGCCGAAAGAGGGAGCTTCCTCCTGAATTCCGCCTGAATCAGTCAAGATTAATTTTGCATTCTTCATTAAATATACAAGATTTGGATAATCCAGCGGCGCCAAAAGCCTTATGTTCTGATAATTTTCCAATCTTGAATAAATTTTCTCCTTTACATTAGGGTTTGGATGGACAGGAATTACAAAGGTATGCTTGGAGTATTGTTTTGCCAGATACTCAATAGCATCAAGAATTCTGTCAATTCTTTCACCATGATTTTCGCGTCTGTGTGCTGTTATCAAAACTATTTTGTCATTAACTTCAATTTTGTGTGATTTGAAAAATTCAGATGCCGATTTCATGGTATCTTCTGAAAGACAGAAAAGCGCGTCTATAACAGTATTTCCGACAACATGAATTTTTTCTTCCGAAATATTTTCTTTTAATAGTGCCTGCCTGTTCTTTTCTGTAGGTGCAAAGTTCAATTCAGCAACGCGTGAAGTCATTTGGCGCATTACTTCTTCCGGAAACGGCTCGTAAATATCATAAGAACGTAGTCCGGCTTCTACATGAAACACCGGAATTTTATTATAAAAACCGGCTAATGCTCCGCAAAGAACTGTCATTGTGTCGCCTTGAACAATTACAGCATCAATTTTATTATTGGCAAAAACAGAGTTCAAACCTGTTAAAATTCTTGTCTGAACCTCCAGAAGCGACTGATTTGGCTTCATGCAATCTAAATTAATATCAGCTTCAAGATTAAAATATGAAAGCGTTTGATTTGAAAGTTCTTTTTGCTGTTCTGTATTGCATACTATAACATTATATTTATCGGTGTGTTTCTTGAGTTCTAAAATCACCGGCGCCAGCTTAATAACTTCAGGGCGCGTTCCGAAAACTACAAGTATATTCTTCTTATTCATAACTTAAATTTTATAACAAAATTATATATATGCAAACTGATAAACTTAAGGGGAATATATAAATGTCATAAAGTAATATAATTAAGAGTAATTGATAGGAGGTAACAGTGCTAGATTTGTATATTCTTGAAACATGTCCGTATTGTAAAAAAGTAATGGAATTTCTTAAAGAAAACGATATTAAATTCAACAAACATGATGTATCTGAACCTGAAAATTATGAGGCGCTGCAGGAACTTGGCGGAAAGTCGCAGGTACCTTTTATGATTGATGAGGAGAATGGCGTCAAAATGTATGAATCTGATGATATAATAGAGTATTTGAAAAATAAAATGTAGGTGAATTATGTTCTTTAACAGATATAGAGCAGCGGGTAATGATTATAACGAATGCGTAGCAAGGGGGTCTTGTTCAACTTCGCCTGAAATAAGGTCTTTGCAGGAAGTTATCCTTATTTTTCTACGACAGCTTGCGTTTTATGAATTAAAGCTTGATGAACTTAATGCTTCATATTTTGAGAATAAAGATACAATTATTGAAGGGGTTGTAACACTTATTGCAACCGGTGAATATTCTCATGAGCAAATGCTGGAAATTGTAAGTAAGATTTATTCTAAAATGCTTTATGCAAGAAAAGAATATCTTAATTTTTGTAGTGAGCATAATCTGAAATGCGAAGATTTAAAATTTACACTTAAGCTAAATCCTAAAATGACGCTGCCTGATATAATACAGTCCGGAGAAAAAGCTTTTCTTTTGAGATATAAAAAGATTTCACCGCAGCAGAAAAATTTAAATGAAATTCTTGTTATGGTAATAAAAAGTGTTTCAGCAAATTTAATCAGACTAAAGGAATATGATAAATTTGATGATGTTGCTTATAAAAATATGCTGAATTGCCTGAACAGCCTCAATTACCCCCGCACAAGCGCGGATAAAATCAAAGAAAATATTGATAATCTTGCACGCATCGATATCAATCTTATTGATATGCTAGAGCAGTCGCAAAAAGAGAGATTCGGCGAAATTACAAAAAAACTGGTTCCTCAAACAACAAAACCCGGTAAAGCTGTCCTCGTCTCCGGAACTAACCTTCAAAATTTGTATGAAATTCTACAAAAATCAAAAGATATGAAGCTTGACATTTATACTCACTCGGATTTGCTGATTGGGCATGCATTTTCGGTAATGGAAGAGTTCAAAAATCTTAAGGGGCATTATGGAAGCTGTTTCAGCAATTGTGTTCTTGACTTTGCAACATTTCCTGGAGCAATTCTTTTGACTAAAAATACATATCCAAATATTGAATATCTTTATAGGGGAAAACTATTTTCAGCAGAGGAGATTCCGCCTAAAGGTGTTATTCAGATAAAAGAAGATGATTATTCTCCGCTTTTTGAAGCTGCAATGGAAGCAAAAGGCTTCACACACGGACGGGAAGTTGAGCCTGTAGAGGTCGGTTATGATAAGGAAGAAACTCTGGCTAAAATACATTCGATTTCAGAAAAAATTAATTCCGGAGAAATTGAACATCTTTTGATAATAGGTTTGTCTGATAATTCAGACACACAGGAGGAATATTTTAGAAAGCTTTACGCTCTTCTTCCCGAAAAATCATTTGTAATCACTTTTTCTTACCACTATAGAACAGAAAATGAGCTTTATGTAAATCTTGTGAATAATCTGCCTGAAGCTTATAATCTTCTAAAGGAAATTTTTGCGCTTGTTCCTGTTAATTCTGAAAATATTTCTTTCTTTTTCACTAAATGTGATGCAAATTCTATTTCAAATATAATTAATTTAAGCAATCTCGGTGCAAAACATATTTACCTTACTCAGTGTCCGCCTTATGTGATTAATCCTAATCTTCTGAGCACGCTTAAATCACTTTACCATATAATGCCGACAACTGTTCCGTCTAAAGATATAGAAAAAATACTTGCTGAATAAAAAAACTCCCGCCCAATGTTTAGGCGGGAGTTTTTATTATACAAATAATTAGTATCTGTAGTGAGCAAAAGCTTTGTTAGCTTCAGCCATTTTGTGGGTATCTTCACGTTTTTTGCAAGCTGCACCTGTGCCGTTTGCGGCATCCATCAATTCGTTTGTCAACTTGTCGATGAAAGATTTTCCGCCGCGTTTTTTAGCAGCCTCAATCAGCCAAGATGAGGCAAGAGCAAAACCTCTGTCTGCTTTAACTTCAATCGGAACCTGATAAGTAGAACCGCCGATACGTCTTGCTTTAACTTCCAATAAAGGAGTAGCATTCGTCATAGCCTTCTGGAAAGTTTCCATCGGGTCAGCGTTTGTTCTTTCTTTGATTCTTTCAAGAGTCATGTAGAAGATTTTTTCAGCTAATGACTTTTTACCGCGTCTCATAATTCTGTTAATAAATTTTGAAATATCAACGCTGTTATATACCGGATCTGCTAACGGAATACGTTTTGCTGGTTTAGAACGTCTTGACATTACTTCTTACCTCCTTTAGCATTTTTCTTAGCACCGTATTTAGATCTGCTTTGTGCGCGGTTAGCAACACCGGCAGTATCCAAGGTACCTCTTACTATGTGGTAACGAACACCCGGAAGGTCTTTAACCCTGCCGCCTCTAATAAGAACAACACTATGTTCCTGAAGGTTGTGGCCGATACCCGGAATATATGAAGTAACTTCAAATCCGTTTGTTAAGCGTACTCTGGCAACTTTTCTAAGTGCTGAATTCGGTTTTTTAGGGGTTGTTGTGTAAACCCTTGTGCAAACTCCACGTCTTTGAGGACAATTCATCAAAGCAGGAGATTTTGTTTTGTCGATAAGCTTTTTACGTTCATTACGTACAAGCTGGTTAATTGTAGGCATTTGTTTCTCCTTTAGTTTTTCTTACATTGCTGGCAAAACCATATCCTGAAACCCTTACGCATTCCGGTATGACGGGACTGCCGAACTGTTTAAAAATTCTTTTAAGTTCCTACGTCCTATTTTTGCCTTTATCCTTCAGCTTTATTTTCCAGCACGAAAATTAGGGCTGAAGTGTATTTCTATATAACTTCAAAAACATTATTGTGTCAAGCAAACATCATATTTTTGTTTAAATTGTTGAAAAATTTCTTATAATAAGTTATAATTGTATAATAATCAGGAGAGTAAAATGAAATTAAAAATTTATTTTGGAATAATCGCGATATTAACTTGTTTTTTAATATATGCAGTGTTTTTTATGAAAAGTGATTATATAACAGATGAAACACTGCCGCCGACAGTTGCCGTTAAACAAGTTACAATTGGTGACACAAATATCAAAACATATACTCCGGATTTTCTTCCAAAACCTATTCCAGAAGATGTTCTGAAGGGTTCAGAAGAAAATGATTTTTATTACTACCTATTTTTGAATCCTAACCGAAAAACTATTTTTTATCAATATAAAACTGGTTCCAAAAGTCCTGAGGACAGTGAAACTTTCCACAAAGATATTGAAAATTACCTTGGCAAAGTTTTGATTGACGGAAACTATAAAAATTATTGGGTTACTGACAAAGGCGCAAAAATTTATGAACGCCGGATTTTGCAATTCAATAAAACGGCCAATTACGTACCAGGTGAAGGCGATTCTAAAGCTCTAATTAAACAAATGGAAGATGCTAATGCCCGTATTGAGGCAGTTAAAAACTTTTACAAAGAGTGTGCAAAAACCATGTGCATAATTAACAATAAAACACACGAATATGTTGTAATTGACAAGCGTAATGTAGATGTTGCTAAAAAGGCACTGGAAGATTACAAACGCTGGTAATTAATCGGCAAGTTTAAATTCGCCGTATTTTTTAATATGTTCAACAAGTCCGCCATCGTTAAGCATTCTAATCATTACGGGCGGAATTGGTTCAATCTGAATAACGGCACCATTAGTAAGATTTTTAATTATTCCTTTTTGAATGTCAACCTCAAGTTCATCTCCTGCATCAATTGCGTCAGTGTCGCATTCAATTGCCAAGAGTCCTATATTTATTGCATTTCTATAGAAAATTCTGGCAAATGATTTTGCAATAACAGCGCCGACTCCGGCAATTTTAATAATTTGCGGAGCATGTTCTCTTGAAGAGCCTAAGCCAAAATTTTCACCTGCAACCACAAAATCGCCTTTTTTCATTCTGCTTGCAAATGTCTCATCCGCATCTTCAAGAACGTGTTTTGCAAATTCCGGTAAATTTGAGCGCAAATGAAACAATCTGCCAGGTGCAATGTGGTCAGTTGATATGTTATCCCCGAATTTAAAAGCTTTTCCTCTCATGTGTTTCTCCTTGTTTTTTCCATAATACTACAAAAATAAATAATAGTATGTTATAATAATAAAAGATTGATAAAGAGGAATAACTATGTATTTCAGCAGAAAATGTAAAATTACTTTTATAAGCCACGGTGCAACAATATATTCAGAAGAAGGTCGTTTTTCAGATGCGGAAAATTATCCGCCGCTAAATGAGGCCGGACAATACGAAATCGAGAAAATTACGGAATTTTTACGAATGAGGGGTATTAAGAACGATAAAATTTATACTTCTCCCGCCACACGTACTATCCAAAGCGCACAGACTATTGCAAAACTATACAAAAAGAATTATGAAATAGTTGAAGGGTTGACTCCGAGAAAATGCGGTACTTTCAACGGTTTAACATACGAGCAGATTGAACAAAAATACCCGAAAGATTTTGAACAGCTTATTAATAATCCGGATATCCCGACCCCGAAGGATGCAGAGGCTCTGGCTGATTTTGTTAACCGTATTAAATTGATTATTGATAAAATTGTTGAAGAGAATATCTCAAACAGAGTTATAATTGTAACTCATCCAGATGTAATTAAGGCCGCAATTTGCGATGCTCTTGATATTCCGGCAAGTTCACTTCCAAAAATTTATATTAAAACAGGAAGTGCTACACAGATTTCATATTTCGAAAGCTGGAAAAGTCTAATTTACTCGGATTATACACCTGTCTAATCTGAAATCTGTAAGAGCCTGCTGAACTCTGAGATGAGAAATTCTTTTCCTGGTTTAACGCTGATAAAGTCCCAAGGAAGTTCGGTATTAATATCTAAATTTTGCAGAGCATAATAATCTGCATTAATATTATGTTTCCGCGCTAATTTTTTGAAATCTCCGAGTTTACCGCCGCTTCTGTAAACATCAATTAAAAATTCTGTAAAGGTTTCATCTCCGCGAGAAAGCACAGCCTGCCAGTAATCCCATTTAATGCTTGAAACATTTACGCTTACCCCAATCTTATGCATTTCTTTTTTTAAATATTCTGCCTTGCCTTCTAAAGATTTTGTTGCTTCTCTTCCAAGCCATTGAAAAGGCGTATTTGGCTTTGGCACAAAGCTTGAAAAACCGAACGATATATCAAATCCCTTATAAAGTTTTTTGATTTTACCGGCAAGTTCTATCAAAGCATCAATATCGCTCTGCGTTTCTGTCGGAAGTCCAATCATTCCATAAAATTTTAAACCTTTTAAACCGTTTTCAACTGCAATTTTAACAGCATTAAAAATTTGTTCTTCTGTAAGGTTTTTATTTATAACCCGTCTAAGTCTGTCGCTGCCGGCCTCAATTGCGAGAGTGACATTCTTTTGTCCTGTTTTAACAAGTGTTTTGACTATATTAGGAGTTATTGCATCAACTCGCAAGGAAGAAACGCTCATTTCAATTTTACAGCCGCTTTTAATTTTGGAGTCTATATATTCAAAAATTTCGTTAAACTTTGGATGAGCGCTAATCTGGGCACCTAAGAGCGCGATTTTATTTGTATGCTCAAGCCCAAGTTCAATTGTTGAAATTATCTCCTCATACGGAACGCATCTTAAAGGCAGATTCATATAAGAGGCAAGACAAAATCCGCAGCGATTTGCACAACCGCGCGACATTTCAAGAATAAAGGTGTTCTTAAAAAAGGCATTTTCGCTTATAATCGGAGTATAAACGCATTCGTTTAATTTCTTGGTGATTTTTGTGACCGGCCGGTTGTTAAGCAGCGGCACGTAAACACCTTCAACCTCTGAAAGAAATTTTAAAATTTCGAGTTTTGGCTTGTTTTTGCTGTTCTTGCAGATTTTTACAACTTCCAAATTCGTATCTTCGCCGTCGCCGATTATTATAAAATCAAAAAAATCTTTATAAGGCATCGGGTTTGCGCTAACAACAGGCCCGCCTGCAAAAATCAGGGGTGAATTTTCACTGCGCTCATTAGCTTTTAGCGGTATTGAAAATCTCTCAAGCATTGACAAAATTGTTAAAAAATCCATATCAAATGTGAAGGAAAACCCGATTAAGTTTATGTCTTCCTTCATAAATTTTGTTGTTTTTGTATCGGCACAGAGCATTTCAATGTCAATTTCCGGCTCTTCGTCAATGGTTTTGTACATCCACAAATATCCGAGTGATGAAAGTGCAAAGCTAGCAACACCTGGAAATGCCATCCACATTTTGTATCCGGCATTTTTTGAAATTGGTTTTTCATATAAATAAATATCATTTTTATTTGTCAAATTCGACATATTAAGTCTCAGTTTTCTCATTAATAGGTTTAATGTAAAGTTCATCAATAAGAACGCATACAGTTGCGGCGATTGCTGGTGAGAGGATTACACCCCAGAAGCCAAGAAACTGTTCGGCAATAAACAATGCCAGAAATATTGTAAGCGGGTGAAGTGACATGAATTTGCCAAAAACAAGGGGTCTGACAAGGATGTTTGAAGCTTGCTGAACCAAGAAAAATGTTAAAATGATTAATGTTAATTTAAGAACACCTACCGGATAAGCTACCAGCAGAATTACAATTAATGCAATTGTGGGTCCTAATACCGGAACAATATCTAAAATACCGGTTATTAACCCTAAAAGTAACGGGTATTCTACGCCAAGTATCATCAAAACTACCATCTGCATAATCCCTATTGCAGCCATTGATAGGACTTGAGCACGAACATATCCACCGACTTTATTACTTATTGAGGTGAGGATAAATACTGCACGCTCCTTAAGATTTGCCGGAAATAGCTGGGTAAACTTTTCAACAAAGTATTTTTTGTCAACGAGCAGGTAGAAAATTATCATACCAATTGCGACGCTGACTACAAAAAACTGAAAAATTCCGATTGTGATATTCCAGGATTGGCTGAAAAGGTTTTGTGCAAAATCTGGATTTGTATCCATAATCGAGCTCAAATTTATGTAATCAGCAATATTATGTCCATAAATTTTCATTGTTGTAATATAGTGAGAAGCATCCATTATTTTGTCTGGAAATACTTTGACAAAAGTTTTTATTTCTTTATATGCGATTGCTATTATCGGAGCAAAAAGTGCAAATACTGCCATAATTCCGCCGAATACAACAATTACCGAAGCCAGAGTTCTGTTATTATTTATTTTGGCTTGAAATTTTTCGACAAACGGATCCATTGCGCAAGCAAGTACATATGCCGCGAAAAACAAAAGTACAATACCAACAATTTTGGGAATAATAAATAACAGAATTACAATTCCTGCAATAAAAGCTATATTTTTAACAGAAAGAAATCTTGGAATCATATGCAACCTTTCAAAATTTTTTACTTTTGAATTGTAACAGTAAAACAGATTTTTTTCAAATGTAACAAAAAAGAAATATTTTTGTAAACTTATGTAAAGATGTATATTTTATATGGCAATTATCAAGCAAATATATACTTTATATATTTAACGAGGACTAAAAGAAACAGAGGTTTAAGATGGGTTTCCTAACCGGCGCATATCTAAAAATGCAAACTGCACGAATGCGGCTTCAACTCCAACACGAGTTGACCTCTATTATGTCGCAGATGAACCGGGTGACCAAGCAGGTTGGTCAGATGGAACGCATGATGTCTTCTCAACAACGCCAGATGAATATGGCAATGCAGAACCAGTATAGATTTGGTATGATGGATCTTGCAAATAGGCAGGGCTTTAACTTCTTAAATGGCGCAAGTGTATGGGATGCTGCAGGATTGTCTGATGCCCAAAAGGCTGAAAGGCTTCAATATATGCAGGCATATCAAAATACACAACAGCAAATGCAAATGCAATTTGCTCAGGCTCAATCAATCTGGGCTGACCAATTTGAAATGATGCGTGAAGCTCAATTACAGCCGCTCAAAGATTTAGAAGAATCTCTTGCAGTTAGAAAAGCAAACATAGAATCCCGAATCAAACTTATCGAAGGTCAAGAACAAGCTGCACAACAAATGGAAAAATCTAGCCAGAAAGACTTTGTTCCGGATTACACCGGACAGGGATAATAATAAACCAATCGCCCCTTGCATTAGCAAGGGGCGATATTTTATTTAGTAATCAATAAAAATCGCGCCGACCGGACAATTAATTGCTGCATCAATACAACTTTCTTCATTCCCGCAAACTTTGTTCAAGTCAGGAATTGCAGAGTTTCTGTAAATTTCAAAAACTTCAGGGCTTATTGTTGAACAAGCTCCGCAGCCGATGCATTTATTTGAAACACTTACCCACATAGTAATTACCTGTATTTTCGAAAAGTAAAGGCCTTTTCACCTTTTACTTCTCACTTTTCACCATAATTCAAGTATTTACTAATTTTGAAGCTGTTTCATTACCAATAATAATTAATCAAGGCTGATGATTTGTGCGCCGTTATTTTCAACAGGAAGTGTGTAAATTTCAGCTTTAACATTCAAATCAGCCCAGGTTTCACGAACAATTGAGCGGATTTTATCAAGATTATTTCTTTCGCTGATTATAAGAATAGACGGGCCGGCGCCGCTCAATACACAGCCTAAAACATTTTCTTCATGCTTAAGGTTTTCGATAATTTTTTCTAATCCCGGAACAAGCTTCATTCTGTAAGGCTGATGAAGCTTATCTTTTAGCGCAAGTTTCATTAGCGCTGAATCTTTTGTATGAATTGCCTGTATGAACATGGCAAGTCTTTTTGCGTTAAAAACGGCGTCCTGGATAGGAACTTCTTTAGGCAGAACGGAACGTGAAATATCGGTAGCAAGTTCATATTCAGGAACGCAAAGAGTTAAATTCCATTCCTGCGGCCAGTCAAGTTTTCTGTAAACAATACTCCCGTCTTCTTCGCTCGAGGTTAATACCAAACCGCCGACAATTGCAGGAGTTATATTATCCGGATGTCCTTCAACCTCTGTTGCAATTGATAAAAGAGCTGCTTCATCTGCAGGTCGTCCAAGAAGTTCATTTGCAGCAATAAGTCCGCCGACAATAACGGAGGCGCTGCTTCCAAGACCGCGCGCAACCGGAATTTGCGTATGAACTGTAATTTTTAATTCACTCGGAGTTTGACCGATTGAATTATACAATAGTTCAACTGCTTTATAAATAATGCTGTTTTCATCCATAGGAATATGTTCAAGAGATAACTCGTCACTGGTGTCATCTTCTGCTATTACATTAATTTCAATACCTGTTCCCGGTAAAACTGTTTCTTCAATTGTTACAGTATTATATATAGGAAGTGCCATCCCCATGCAATCAAATCCGGGGCCTAAGTTAGCTGTTGTAGCAGGCACTTTTACACTTACTTTCATATTTCCTCTTTTTCTATACTTTTCAAAGTGAGTATATTTAAATCACCTGAAAACATATTACCACAAAGACAAAATTTCAACAATTTTAGAGTGAAATATTGCATTATTTAAAGAATTTGAACAGTGCTAAATAAGCGCTATAATTGATATATGTACGAATTATACCCATATTTTACAAACGACGGTTCAGTAGGCCTGTTCAGCCCTGAGGCCGATGATATTTACCATTCAACTTACGGTGCTCTTACTGAAGCATACGAAAAATTTATTTTTCCAGCTGAGATAGAAAAATATTTTGAAACGCATAATGAAATAAAAGTTTTAGATATTTGTTATGGAATTGGATATAATACGAAAAGTTTTTTAAATTTTTTATTAGAAAAAAATATTTTAAAAATAAATTTTCAAAAAAAATTATCAAAAGGAAAACAAAATATCGCGCCGATACATACAAATAACATTTTACAAGCAGTAAATATCGGCACGATAGATACCGATAATCTTAAATCAAATGAAAACAGTAATTTAGAATTAGAAAATTATCATGATTATGAAATAAGTAACGAAACGATATATTCTGATAATATTTTAGCTAAGAATTCCGCAGACAATCTCCCAAAAACTAAAATTTTTATTAAAGCCTTAGACATGGATGAAAATTTATTTTATCTTTCGCCGTTTTTTAAACAAGGAAATGAAATCGATAAAAAGCACAATAAACTCAATTTTCATTACGAAAAAATTTCAAAACTGTTAAACTGCAAATTCGAGCAAAAATATAAATTAAAAAATGAAGTAAATTTGATATTATTTAACCAAATAATTGAAAAGATGCCCAAAATCTTCAAAAACACTGATTTTGAAGAAATTATAAATTCAAAGAAATACCGATCATTTTTTGACACGAAATTAATAGCCTGTTTTAAGCTTTTAAAATACGAAAGGGGTAAATACACCCCCTTAAGGCGCTTATTGATGTTTTTACATAATATATATTATAAGTATGTATCAACAAGTTATAAAAACGCTCTGAATGGCCTTAAAACAGACAATCTTTATTTCTGTCCGAAAGTTGGCGATGCAAGAAAAAGTCTGTTTGAAGACAATGAAAAATATAATTTGATATTTTTAGACGCTTTTACCCCTGCAAAGTGTCCGGCTTTGTGGTCGCTGGAATTTTTTAAGCTGCTTTATGAACATCTTGAAGAAGATGGAAGAGTTTTAACTTACACAAATTCTGCTGCGGTTAGAAATGCCATGATTAATGCAGGCTTTTATGCAGGTAAAATCCAAAACGAAAATAAAAATAAATTTATCGGTACAATTGCTGTTAAAAATAAATCGCTTATAAAGCATGTGCTTTCAGAATACGATTTAGGGCTGATTAATTCAAAAGCAGGTATTTTCTATCGTGACGAAAATTTAAACGGTCTTAATGAGGAAATTATAACGGCACGCGAAAAAGAGGTTGAGAAAAGCAATAAAATATCAAGTTCGAGGTTTATAAAAGAGTTTAAGGCTAGAGAAAAGTAAATTACGAAAAGTTTTTAGACTTTAAATGTTATTAGAATATATCGAGGCGATATTTAATAGGTTTCTTCATCAACTTTTTTTAATTCAATTTTATAACCAAGTAATTTTGCAAAAAATTCAACATCATCAAATCGAAGAGTCCCAAGGCGCATTTTGTGTGATAATCCGTCCAGAGTGTACTTCTTGTCGCTATTTTCAGTTGCCAGACGTGCAAGCTCTTTAATTGTCATGCACTCTTTAGCCAGCAATATTTTAACAAATTCACGGACTGACATAGCTCCTCCTTGTTAAATATTACTAATTATTGAGCGTATTTACAATTTATAGGGTATAGTCTATAATATTAGATATATAAATCTATTATTAGATTAATAATTCAATTATAATGCAATAAATTGTAATATATGGAGAATTTTATAGTATGAAAAAATCTTTTACACTTGCGGAAGTATTAATAACACTAGGTGTTATCGGTATAATTGCAGCAATGACATTACCGGCCTTGATTGCAAAATATCAGCAAATGGTGTTAATTAATATGTGGAAAAAGCATTACGCATCACTGCAAAATGCTTTTAGCATGGTGCTTGCAGATAATGACTATTCGCTGGGGGTTTATGACAATGTGAATCATAATAATAGAGACCTAATAATAGATATTGTAAAAAAAATGAATGTCACATTGGATTGTGGTACAAATATTAGTAAAATCTGTGGTAATGGAACTTCTTTTAACACTGGAGCCGCAGCTAATGCAGCAGTGAAAGATTTTTATAAATCAACTACGGGACAACCTATGTCAGGTTATGCATTAAAAGATTACCAGGCTGTATTGAATACTGGTGCAAATTTATATGCTCGTGCTTATACTCCTGATTATAAGCAAATACTTATTGATGTAAATGGTTTTAACAAGAAACCGAATATTTTAGGAAAAGACTTGTTTGGCGTTACTATAATAATTTCTCAAAATAAAATGCTTCCTTGGGGTGCAGATGGAACAGGTTTAATAGGAACTTGCCCAAATGGTAGTAAAATGGCCGGCAACAAGCTTAATTATGGATTTGACGCTTCAGGGACTGATTTAAACGGCGCTGAGTGTTCTGCTGAATATTTGTTAAAATAAGCTAGTTTAACAAATATTAAATTATTTGCTTACCTGAATTGCATTTTTGTATAATTAAGCTATGAAAAAATATGATGTAATAATTATAGGCGGAGGTACAGCCGGATGTGCAGCAGCCTATATTGCGGGTATTTCTGGATTAAAAGTTCTTCTGATAGAAAAAAATATACACCTTGGCGGAACAATAACTTCGGCACTGGTTGTTCCTGCTATGAAATGTGGTGAACACCAAATAAATACTGAATTTTACGAAGCTCTTGTCGCGGAATTAAACGCAATTGGCGGCCAGGCAACGTATTTAGACAACCAGGGCTGGTTTAATCCTGAACTTACAAAAATTGCTTTGGACAACTTAATGAGAAAAGCCGCTGTAGAAGTGTTTTTTGATACCCATATACAGGATGTATGCATTGAGAATAAAGAGATTAAGTCTATAAAAATTTCTAAAGAGATTTTATCAGTATATAACGAGTCGTTACAAGAAGATGAAGATGTTTTATCGGAATGTATCGGCGCGAAGTATTTTGTAGACGCTACAGGAAATTGTGAATTTGGAAAACTTTGTAATTGCAGATTTTTAGAAGAAAAAAATGAACATCAGCCGGTAAGTTTGCGCTTTTTGATGGGCGGCGTTGATGTTCCGCATTTTGCAAACTGGCTTAAAGAGTTTGACAAAGACAGAAATGTCACAACAGTTGAGGATATAGACGGATTTATACATCTATCTACGGCCTACACATGGGATAAAGGCTCAAAATGGGCTTTAGCGCCGCTTTTTGAAGATGCTGTAGCTAAAAAAATCCTTAAAGACCACGACCGCAACTATTTTCAGATATTTACAGTTGCCGGAATGCCTTCCACTATTGCATTTAACTGCCCTCGAATTATTGATTACACAGACACTTTGCAGGTTAGAAGCATGTCAAAAGCCTTGCAGCTCGCGCGTCAAAACATTTTTAGGCTCGCTAATTTCTGTAAAATTTATCTACCCGGATTTGAAAATTCATATATATCAAACATTGCAGATATGCTTGGAGTACGTGTTTCAAGACGAATTAAAGGGAAATATATCTACACAATTGAGGACGTAAAATCAGGTAAAACTTTTGAACATCCTGTGTTAGTATCAAATTATCCGGTCGATGTTCACAGCAAAGACAAAGATAAATCAACATTGCATATTGTACAAGATTATCAGCTTCCGCTGGAGAGCCTTATGTCAGCGGATTATGACAACCTCTTTGTTGCAGGAAGATGTATTTCTGCTGACTTTATGGCGCAAGGCGCCCTGCGCGTTCAGGCAAGTTGCTTCTCTATGGGTGTCGGCTTAGCTAAATACTTAGCGGAATCAGTAAGTTAAACTTCCTTATTATTTTTGTTTAATTTTTCAAGAAGAATTTGTGCCGCATTTAATAAGGGGTCAATTGTTGGTGAGAATGGAGGAGCATAAGTTAAGTCGTTTCTATAAAACTCATCAACCGTAAGTCCGGCTAAAAGTGAGCTTGTGACGGTGTTTACCCTTTTGTCAGCGTCTCCTGCGCCGATTCCCTGACAGCCTAAAAGTTTTCCTGTTGATTTATTTGCAATAAGCTTTAGTGTAATGTTGTTAACATCAGGCATATAACCGACTTTATCATTTTTGGTTACGGTGGCGGAAATAGTCTCTATTCCGAGTTGTTCGGCTTTTTTTACGGTTAATCCGGTCATTGACATTGTCAGTGAAAGACATCTTGTGACAGCTGAGCCTAAAACTCCATAAAACTTTTCGTCGCCTCCGCAAGCATTTATTGCAGCAACCCGGCCTTCTTTATTTGCGTTAGTTCCAAGCGGAAGCCAAATTTTAGTATTTGTGATTAAAAGATTTTCTTCTACACAGTCTCCGCAGGCAAATATATCGGGAATGTTCGTTTCCATTCGTTCATTAACTTTTATAGCACCGGTTTCTCCTATTGCAATTTCTGCATCTCTTGCTATTTCGGTGTTAGGAACGACTCCTGCACAAAGCACTACAAAATCAACGGGGATTTCTTTCCCTGAACCTGTTCGAACTGATTTAACCCCTTCGTTATCACCGGAAAACTCGGTGGCCATTTCCGAAGTTAAAATTTCAAAGCGGTTTCCGCAGGTGAATTTAAGCTGCTCAAGTATAAGATGCGACATGTCATCGTCAAAAGTTTGCATAATTGTAGGTGCATATTCAATAAGAGTTACATAGACATTCTGTTTTACAAGCGCCTCAAGCATTTCGATACCGATATAACCTCCGCCTATTATAACTGCATTTTGTGACTTTTCAGCCATTTCACGTATTGCAATACCGTCTTCAATTTTTCTGATTGTAAAAACATTTTTCAGATTGACGTTTTTAATTGGCGGGACAATCGGTCTTGCGCCAATAGCAATAATAAGCTTGTCATAGCAGACAAGGAAAGCCTTTTTTGAAACCAAATCCTCTATCAAAACCTGTTTAGAATTTGGAAGAATTTTTGCAGCACGATTTTGAAGATGGATATGTACACCGGTCTTTTCGAAATCCTCAGGCGAGCGCACCAACAGCAGTTTGTAATCCTCGAAATTGCCTTCTACATAGTATGGCAAGCCGCATGCCGAATACGAAATATGCGTGTCATCAGTATACAAATCAATTTGTGCGTCAGGAAGCATTCTTCTGGCCTTTGCTGCAGCTTTAGCGCCGGCTGCAACACCGCCTAATATAACTATTTTCATAATAACGTTATATTAATTCTAATGAAAAATCCCAACAATACACAGACGGCTAATTTAAACCGGAGGTATTTAAAATCATTTCGCGCATAAATTGACAGTATCCGTCAATATCATCTAAATCATCGCTTTCATCCATTAAAGCTCTTATTTCAATAATGAGATTTTCATTTTTTAATTCATCGAAATCCATAATACACACCCTTCCTAAGTTATATTTTCTATATCGGCTCTCAGAGGTGCAAACTTTAGTAAAAAACTTCTATTTGTAACAAAAATTAATTTATATCTAAAAAATAGCAAAAAGTAAGATTTAGAGGTTATTTTATGGCAGAAAGCAAATATTTTAGGAGAAGCTATGCAAATAGAAAACACAAAAAATTATCAAACGTTTGGCGCAAAATTTACAAACACAGAGACTTTGCACAAGGTTGTAGATTACGCCATTTCTAAAAATAAATTCAATAAACTGAATACTGCACGCAAAAATATTGAAAAAATGACTTTTTTACAAAAGTTGCAGTAGACTTAGTTGAAGATGCAGATAAAACTATCTTTCGTTTTACGACATATAAGCCACAATACTCCAGCAAAAACGGAAAGCTGGTAACCACCTATAAAGTAAGCGAATTTGAACGCCAGGCATCAAAAAACAACGTGATTAAAGAGTTATTCGAATATCTTGTTAAGATGGGAAACAATGCACCTGAAAACAAGATTTACAAACATATTGTAAAAGGTGAATAAGCTAGTCAGTTTCGTTATATACAAGCTTTTTGCGCAGCCTCCACTGGCAAAGAGTCAGTATAAGGATAATTACAAATAAAACATACGCAATTGCACTTGCTTTCCCAATATTGAAATATTCAAAAGCGTTTTTATAAATTGCATAGACAAGTACATTTGTACTGTCTAAAGGTCCGCCTTGTGTCATTAAATAAATTAAATCAAAAACCTGAAATGAACTGATAGCAGTAATAATTATGACAAAAAAGATTGTTGGCGAAAGAAGCGGCACCGTAACGTTTTTGAAGGTCTGGTATGCGTTTGCTCCGTCGATTTTAGCAGCTTCAAACATGCTGTTTGAAATTCCGCTCAGCGAGGAAAGAAATATAATCATATTATAGCCGATTAACTTCCAAACTGACACAATAATGAGCGCAGGCATCGCAAAACTGGTATCATAAAGCCAGTTTATGTGAAGATTAAGAACATTTGCCAGAAGCCCGATATTCGGGTCAAATATCCATTCCCAAATAATTCCTATAACAATCATTGGCGTTATAAACGGAAGAAAATATGCAGTTTTAAAGAACTCTGACCCTCTGATTTTTGAATTAAGTATGCAAGCTAGAATTAACGGGATTATTATTCCAAAAAACGAGGTTGACAGCGCAAATACAATTGTATTCATAAAAATTTTAAAAAATAGGGGTTCTGTAAATATTTCCCTGTAATTTGCCAGGCCGGCAAACCTTATGGGGTTAATTAAATCCCATTTTGCAAAACTTAAACCGAACGAACATATCACCGGAATTATTATAAAAACAATAGTTCCGGCAAGCGCAGGTAAAATAAACAGCCATGCTGCAAATTTTTGATTGTTAAAAAGTTTTTCAGCCAGTCTGTATATTTTAAGCCTCCAACAAGTCCATAAATTTAAATAAATATTTTTATGTTACAATTTTATCATAATTAATTAGGGAGAACAACATGAAAAAATACGAACACGCTTTCGGGAAAAACGATATCAGAGGAATTTACGGAGAAGATATTACTGAAGAAATTTTTTATTATACCGGCCGCGCGTTTGTTGAATATTTAAAAAAACAAGCTTCAAAAAAAACAGAAGCAATATGGATAACGGTTACACGTGATGCAAGAACACATTCGCCTTCGCTTGCCAAATCGCTTATTGAAGGAATTACCTCCACAGGTGCAAATGTTGTGGATTTGGGTCTTGCCCCAACCCCAATAGGTTATTACAGTGAAGTTGTCGGGGTTCCATCACAAATTACCGGCGGCGAAAAAATTCTTGGGGCAATGATTATCACAGCAAGCCACAACCCAAAAGAATACAATGGAATGAAAATGACGTACGCCGGACGAACTCTTAATGAAGCTCAAATAAAGGAAGTTAAGGAGCTGGCATTTAAAGAACTTTCAGAAAAACAAGCAGAAGCAGTTACCGGCAAGATTGTAGA
This sequence comes from uncultured bacterium, assembly GCA_900551915.1. Taxonomy (GTDB): domain Bacteria; phylum Cyanobacteriota; class Vampirovibrionia; order Gastranaerophilales; family Gastranaerophilaceae; genus Scatenecus; species Scatenecus faecavium. Next base: position 12,300 of record URXT01000007.1, on the reverse strand, counting down.
ATATAACATAATTCCTGATTATATAGATGACATGAAAAAACGTTTCGGAACAATCGGGAAAGGAATTAAAGTTGTTGTTGACAGCGCAAATGCAACCGGAGGGGTCGTAGGGCCTCAATTATACCGCGAATTGGGCTGTGAAGTTATTGAGCTTTTCTCTGCTCCGGACGGCAACTTCCCGAATCACCACCCGAATCCAAGCGATTTAAAAACTCTTAAAGTTATTGAGGAAACAGTTCTTGAAAATAATGCTGATGTTGGGATTGCATACGATGGAGACAGCGACAGAATCGGCGTAATTACGCCTGATGGCAAGCCGCTTACCGGAGACAAACTTCTCTTAATTTATGCTCAGGATTTGTTAAATGAAATTGATAATAAAGACAAACTTACTGTTGTAAGCGAGGTTAAGTGTTCTCAAGTTCTTTTTGACAGCATTAATAATGCAGGCGGGCATGCAGTAATGTGCAAAACCGGTCATGGATATATTAAGGACAAAATGAAAGAAACAAACGCACTTCTTGCAGGTGAAATGAGCGGCCATACCTTTTTTAAAGACAAATACTACGGTTTTGATGATGCAATTTATGCTGGCTGCCGAATTATTGAAATAATTGCCAAAAACAAAAAAACAAATCCAAATTTCAAACTTCAAGAAATGCTAAAACCTTTTGATGCGGTTTGCTCTTCTGATGAAGTGCGTTTTCCCTGCCCGAACGAAAAGAAAAAAGAAACAATGGAGAAATTTAAAGAGTGCGTAGAATGCAATAAAAACCTTTTCGGAAGCGATATTAAAGAAATAATCACTCTTGACGGGATGAGAATTACTTTTGACGGCGGCTTTGCCTTAATACGCCAGAGCAACACCGAACCGGTTTTTACCTTGCGCTTTGAAGGTAAAACAAAGGACGATTGCGAAAGATACAAAAATTGCATGATTAAAACTTTAGAAAATATATTAAAATAAGTTTATGAACGAAAATGAAAAATCAACAATAATTATAGGCCTTTTGTGCTTGTTTATAATAATTTTAATTGTGCTGAATACCGGAGTAAATGAAGAAATACAACGACTTTACCCGCCTGTGACGTCAAAAGTCAATGTAACGCAGATAAATGAAACTCTTCTTGTAGATGAAATTAATGAAGGCCCAATGAATTTTGAAGCAGCTGAGGCATACTGTAAATCAAAAGGAATGCGTCTTCCAACTCGAGAAGAAGCCTGGGAAATGTGGCGTGCATCTTCAACCTGCAAAATCGCAATGGGTATAAACAGTAATATTATAAAGGATAAAGAAACTTTTCTTAAATCCTGCCATGACGACCAAGCAAACTGCTTGGTTCCTGCTGATTCTGTGAAATATACCTGCAACCCGAAGGTAAATCTTCTATTTTTAGATGAAAAATCTTACAGGTATGGAAATTACTGGTTAAACGACCGATATGATAAAAACGGACATTACACTGCAAACTTTATAACAGGAATGACAAACGCATACATGGATACAATAAAACTGCTCGGTGTACGATGTGTTAAAGAAATCAAATAAGTTTTACTGTGCTTTATACAATCTTTAAATAATTTAATAGTCAAATAGCTCTTTCAGCGAAATTCCTAGCGTTTTTGCGATTTTATTAACGCGTGAAAGCGGTATATCTCTGTGGGCATTTTCTATGTTTGCAATGTATGAATTGTCCGCATCAATTTCAAAACTCAGCTGCTCCTGAGTCATACCTTTTTGTTTGCGCAAAAATCTTACTCTCTGGCCGAATTTTCTATGGAAAACTTTGTCCATTTTCTTTGTCATAGTTTAAAGTATTGCAAATAATTCAGAAGAAAAATATTGCTATTTTGGAGATTTTGTGTTAAAATCGCTTGTAGTACGAATATTTAGGGAGGGTTAAATTTTGCAAATTAAATCTTTTACATTGGCGGAGGTTTTAACTACCATAGGTATAATAGGAATAGTTGCAGCAATGACTCTTCCAAATATTATTAATAAAGCAGAAAAATATATCCTGAAAAATCAATTCAGGAAAACGTATTCAGTCTTGCAGCAAGCTCTGCTAAAATCACAAGCCGATTTGGGTTATAAACCTGCTTGCTTTTATATCAAACCGGGCGGAAAATTAACCACTACAAGTAATAACCAAGGTGGAATACGTACAGAATGTCTGATTTTATCTCAAACCTTAATGAAAAATTTAAATATTATAGCGCATTGCAAAAATAATGCTTATCCAACCTGTATTCCAAAATACAAAGGATTTGACACAATTAAACTTGAAGATAATCCTGATATGACAGAAGATGAAGTACACGCACAGCTAAACGGAATAAAATCTTATTGGCAAAGTAACATTCTATATAAAAATCCTGTTTATGTACTTGCTGACGGACAAATAGTATTTTCAGGCACGTACACTACAATTGACCCTGCTTTATTTGCTGTTGATATAAACGGCAAAAAGGGTCCTAATAAATGGGGGTATGATTTATTTATTTTTAATACACTAAGCGATGATATAAGTGATTTACAAATTGGAGCTTTGGCCAGCTATCCTGTAGAAAAAGGCGGTGTAAAAACACACGAAATGATTAAACAAATGCATGACAAATGAAAATTATAAAACAGCTTGCATTTTTAAATAATTTATATTATTATAATAAAGTCAGAAAAGTTACTCACGAATACGAATTCCAAAAGCTTTAATTAGCATTATTTTTGGCGTATTTGTAAAAATAATAAGTTATTAAATTCAAATTAAAATGAAAGGTAAAATCAATGGATTTAGAAAACAAAGAAGAAATTTCAACAGAAATTACAGAAGAAGTTGCAGTAGAAGAAACTTCCGAAGTTGTTGAAAACAATGAAGAAAAACCTTCAAGAGGCAAAAAAGGCCGCGGAAGAAAACAAAAAATCGAAACAGTTGAAGAAAAACCGCAAAGCGAATGGACTGAAAGAGTTGTTCAAATCAGCCGTGTAACAAAGGTTGTTAAAGGCGGTAAAAAATTGAGCTTCCGTGCAATCGTTATTGTCGGCAACCAAAAAGGCCAGGTTGGCGTTGGCTGTGCAAAAGCTTCTGAAGTTATTATTGCTATCCAAAAAGCTATTGCTGACGGAAGAAAAAATCTTATCACTGTTCCTATCTTCAAAACAACTATTCCGCACCCGATTGTCGGACGTTCAGGTGCAGGCGAAGTTATGTTGAGACCTGCTTCACAAGGTACAGGTATTATTGCCGGCGGCGCAGTTCGTTCAGTTCTTGAGCTTGCAGGTATTGAAAACATCCTATCAAAATCTTTAGGTTCAAAATCTCCGCTTAACGCTGCTAACGCAACAATCGAAGCTTTGAAAGCTTTGACACCGTTTACTGATGTTGCAAAAAGACGCGGCTTAACAATGGCTGAATTATTAAACTAGCCGTCTAACCTATTGTTTTGAAAACTTTAAACAAGAACATGAATTAAAGAGATTCTTCGGCAGAATATTTTGAGGCGTAGGACGAGGAATCATGAAAAAGCCTCAGAATGACAATTTAAATATAAAAAGGAATTAATAAAATGGCAGATACTAAAAAAATCAAAATTAAATTGGTAAAAAGCCTTATCGGTGCTTCTGAAGCTCAAAGAAGAGTTGTAAGAGGCTTGGGCTTAACTAAAAAAGATCAGGTTGTAGAACATATGAACAGTGCCACAATTATGGGCATGGTTAATAAAGTTTCTCACCTTCTTGAAGTTGCAGAATAGCCTGCAATACTGCGTAAGTTAACGCGAGCGGTACACATTAAAATATAAGGAAAAATAAAATGACAGATAAAATTACATTAGACAATTTGCAGCCTGCAGAAGGTTCAACACACAAAATTAAAAGAGTTGGCAGAGGACGTTCATCAGGACGCGGAAAAACTTCTTGCCGCGGCCACAATGGTGAAGGACAACGTTCAGGAAGCTCTTCAAAAAGAGGTTTTGAAGGCGGCCAAATGCCATCTTACAGAAGATTGCCGAAATTGAAAGGCTTCCAGGTTTACAAAAAGCCTGTTTCTGCTGAAATTAACGTTGGCAGACTTGCTCAATTAGGTATGAAAGAAGTTTGCCTTGCCTGCTTAATCGAAGCCGGTAAAGCTCACCCTTCTTCACAGCTTTTGAGAATTCTCGGCAACGGTGAAATTAAAGAAGCAATTACAGTAAAAGCTAATTACTTCACGCCTTCAGCAAAAGAAAAAATTGAAAAAGCAGGCGGAAAGGTTGAGTTAGTATAATGGCACAAGGAATTAAAATGCCTACAACTGATGATTTAATGTCAATGTGGCAGGCTTCAGGCCTGAAACAAAAAATCATCTTTACATTCATAATGATTGCAGCATTCAGATTCGGGGTTCAAATGCCTTTGTTCGGCATTAACAATCAGGTATTTGCAAATCTTGCGGCAGGAAACAACATAATCGGATTTTTAGATTTGTTTTCAGGCGGTGCTTTAGGTAAAGTATCAATATTTGCACTTGGTATTGGCCCTTATATCACGGCGTCAATCATTATACAGCTTGTTTCAGTAGTAATTCCTTCACTGGAGAAACTCCAGAAGGAGGAAGGTGAAGCAGGCAGAAGAAAATTGTCTCAATATACCCGTGTTTTCACGGTTATACTGGCAGCTTTTCAGTCACTGGTGTTTATGCTGTTTATGCGCCACCTTCCCGGAGCAATACAGCCCGATGTTAATCACTTGATGTTTTACGTAAGTTCAATTGCAGTATTAACAGCCGGTTCTGTTCTGGTAATGTGGATTTCGGAACTTATTACAGAAAAAGGTATTGGAAACGGCGGCTCATTAATAATCTTTGTGGGCATTATTTCCGGTATTCCGCTTTATGCATCAAGAACAGCAGAAATCGTATCTAAAAGCACAGCAATGCAGCTTGGTTTGATTGCACTTCTTGCAATCTTCTTTGTTACAATGATTTTCATTGTAATCATGCAGGAAGCTGTGAGAAAAGTTATTATCGTAAATCCAAAGCGCCAAGTCGGAAACAAAGTTTACGGCGGTATGAATTCCTTCATCCCCTTCAAACTTAATCCCGGCGGTGTAATGCCTATCATCTTTGCAATTGCGATTTTACTTTTCCCTTCAACTATCCTTAGTATTGTTGGACAGGCTAATTTCAATTCGATTGCGGTTAAAAACTTTGTTGTAAAACTTACTACAATAATGAGTCCGGATGGAATTGTATATTATGCTTTGTATTTCGGATTAATCGTTGCGTTAACCTTCTTTTACGCTTCAATTATGCCGAATATGCAGCCTAAAGATATTGCAAACAATCTGAAAAAATACGGTTCCTCAATCCCGGGGATTAAACCGGGCAAACCTACAGCTGATGCGCTGGATAAAATTCTTTCAAAAACGACTTTTATTGGTGCAATGGGCTTAGGTATAATCGCACTGGTTCCGTCTTTTGCAAGTTACATTACAAACATCAAAACCCTTCAGGGTATTGGTGCAACCTCTCTGATAATCATGGTTGGTGTTGCGCTGGACTTGATTAATCAGGTAAGAACACACCTTTTGGCTAGAAATTACGAAACCTTCTTGAAAGAATAGGTCAAATCAATAAGAAAAGCGTCCCTATCAGGGGCGCTTTTTTTGAACATATTTTAATAATTTGGAATAATTTTTGCTTCAACCTGTTTTTGTGCATTAATACTGTTGTTAAGGCTTTTTGAAAGTTCTGCTGCTGTATTTGCACTGTAAAACTTGCCTCCGGTAACAAGCGATGTGCATTCAAGCTGTGCTAAGTCATCCGCTTCGGTTACATTAAAAGCAATTACATCAATCATCACATCTTTTCTAATTTTCACTAACTCCATAACCCATCTGCAAGGGCTTTCGTCACAGTTTTCACCGCCGTCAGTCAGAAGGATTATGTGCTTTTTGCCGTTAAATCCAAGAAAATCCTTTTTTACAGCCTCCTTCAATGAGTAAGTGATTGGTGTCATTCCGCGCGGCTTTGTACTGGAAAGCGAGTTTTGGATATTAAAAGAATTTGCAGGGGCAATCGGAACAAGAAGCGAAGAGGCGCGGCAGGCTTCAAATGGTGTAAAACCCATTCTGTGTCCATAAACCCTCAAACCAACAGAAACATTTTTATTAATTTTAGGCAAAATTTCACGCATTGTATCAAGCATTAAATCAACTTTGCGTCGTCCATCCAGTGATTCGCTCATGCTGTTTGAAAAATCCAGTATAAAGAGCATTCTTTCACCCTCCTCAGAGTTAACCTTGTAGTTTTCAGGGGTGTAAACTCCATACCGGGAAGCAAAAGCCGGCAAACTTAAAAATGACAAAATAATCACAATAAATTTTTTCATATTCTAACTATAAAAAGATTTCCGGATTTTTCTATTCCTCATCTTGCTTATTTATGGTATAGTTTGATTGAAAAGGGATATACTTATGAATAGCAGAGAAATTATAAAAAAAGCCGAAAAAGACTTAAGAGAACAATTTGAAATTATCGAAGATATAAGAGATTTAAACCAGAAAAAAGTTTTGGAAGCATTTATCGAAAACCGTGTTGCTCCTGAACATTTTTATACTGTTTCGGGTTATGGCCACGACGATATCGGACGCGAAGTTCTGGATAAAGTGTTTGCAGAGGTTTTTAAGGCTGAAAAAGCCCTTGTGAGAGTTCATTTTGCATCAGGCACACACACGCTTGCCTGCTGCCTGTTTGGATGCCTTAGACCCGGCAATAAGCTTATATCTGTTGCAGGGGCGCCTTATGATACTATGCAGGAAGTTATTGGAACCACTGGTGATGAAGCAACTAAAGAAGATTCATTAATTGCACATGGTGTTTTGTATGAAGAAATTCCGCTTCTAAACGACACTGATATTGATTTTCAAAAGCTTGAACAATCAATTGATAAAACGGTTACAATGGTCTTAATTCAACGGTCAAAAGGCTATTCAACACGCAAGTCACTTTCAATTGAAACAATTGAAAAAATCTGCAAAATAGTTAAATCAAAAAATCCGGATTGTATTTGTTTTGTAGATAATTGCTACGGTGAATTTGTTGACTCAAAAGAACCTTTAGAAGTCGGCGCAGACTTAATTGCAGGCTCATTAATCAAAAATCCGGGCGGCGGCATAGTTGAAGCCGGCGGGTACATTGCAGGCAAAGCAAAATGGGTTGAAAAATCAGCAAACAGACTTACAGCGCCGGGGATTGGCTCCGAGGGCGGGGCAATGTTTAATCAGCACAGACTTATGTTTCAAGGGTTGTTTATGGCGCCGTCAGTCGTATGTGACGCTGTAAAAGGTGCTGTTCTTGCTGCCAAAATCTTTGATGAAATCGGTTACAATTCATATCCGAAATATTACGAAAAGCGCACAGATATAATTCAGAATATAACTTTTGGTGCTCCCGAACCTTTGGAACAATTTTGCAGGACAATCCAATCGCTTTCACCTGTAAACGGCTATGTTACGCCAATTCCGGAATACATTCCGGGCTATGAAGACAAAGTTATTATGGCCGGCGGAACTTTCATAGAAGGCTCGACAATCGAGCTTTCAGCCGACGGGCCTATGAGAGCGCCTTATGTTGCTTATCTGCAGGGCGGATTGAATTATGCACACGTTAAAATCGCTCTAGAGAAATTTCTAGATGGTGTAACAAAAAATTAATAATATAGCAAAAATATTTTTTATAGGTATTATTAATAAAATAGGAAATTTAAAGTGTTAATTCAGGAAGTATTACAAAAACATATTTTACATCACAAAGTAGTTTCTATTAAGCATAACTCACCAATTTCAGGAGATCCATGGAATGGGGCTTTTGGCAACTACTATGACACACAATCTAATAAACATGATTAAAGATATTTTTTACGAAAATATATCTTCACGAAAAGTAGCTCAAAGCCGCATTACAAATTTACCTATGTATAAAATCTTAGAAAACTCTCACAATCCAGAGCAAATGAAACGGTTTCTTGCTAATTGCCAAAGCATTGTGGATGAATTTTTTCCACAAAGAGTATGCTTGCCAAAAGGTTTTAATAAAGTCGCTGGGATGCATGACCTAAAACAACAATTACTTGATGATATTGTAAATCCACTTCTAAATCCAAAATTGTACAAAAAATATGGTATTGACCAAACAAATGGGTGTTTATTGTTTGGTCCTCCAGGGTGTGGCAAAACTTTTATTGCAAATGCACTTGCCGAGGAAACAAATAGGCCTTTATTTGAAATTACGCCAAGTAATGTTGGTTCTCAGTGGCAACATGAAACAGCAATTAATATAAGAAACAAATTTATCTTAGCGGAGGGTTTTGATAAATCAATTGTGTTTATAGATGAAGCAGAAGCGTTATTACCATCTAGAGAATTTTCTTCAAGAGAAAATCCTGATTATGCTGAAAATGTTTCAGAAGTACTACGAAACATGAATAATTCAAAAAAAAAGAATATTTTTGTTATATTAGCCTCAAATGAACCTCAGAAGATTGACCCCGCAATTAAAAGAACTGGCAGGGTAGATAAAAAAATATATGTCGGCCCACCCGATGTAGAAGCAAGAAAAGAACTCATAAAAAATAAACTTAATGGAATATATAAAGTATGCAATATTGACTACAAAAAGTTAGCATTAGCAACTAATAACTATATTGCAGAGGATATCAGAATGGTCTTACGACGGGCAGGTCTAAAAGCAATGAAGGAAAATTCAATGATTACCGAAAATCATATTTTGGAGGCAATAAGCACAGTTAAACCTTCACTAAGTGAATCATTAATACAAAGCTATAAGAACAAAGGGGATATGTAATTTGAAAATTAATACTTCTAATATTACTTTTACTTCCTCCTATAAACCTTCAAAGGAAGCGAAAAAATACTCACAAAAACAATTGATAAAATATAGCTCATTTGGTGCTTTGGGATGTATTGCTGGTTATGCTGTACCCCTAAAACAAATAGATGGGCCTGATATTATTAACAATACAGGGGCAACATTAAATAAACTTAAAACCAAGGTTCCAAATACAGTTGGTAAATATAAAAATGCTGGTTGGGGAATTCTGGCAGGTTTATCTATTGCAGTTATAACAGATTTTATATTAAAAAAATAGAATTGTAAAGTTTCGTAAACCCCAAATAACCTATAATAACTAATTCTTAAGGATTAGACACATAATTTATAAGCGCACTAATTGACACATAGATTTTTGTGGTAAACTGTTATGGTACCCCACATAAAGTGGTATTAGACAAAGTACATAGTATTAAGAAGAGGAAAGGTGAAGATATGTCATTACCAAACGTAGCATATTTTTCAATGGAAATCGCACTGGATCAGTCTTTGAAGATTTATTCAGGCGGTTTAGGATTTTTAGCAGGTTCACATATGTTGTCTGCAGGTTATTTGCAAATGCCTATGGTCGGCGTAACTATGTTATGGTCTTACGGCTACTATGACCAGAGAATTGCTCATGATGGTCAGGTTGAAGTAGCCTACATTAGAAAGTATTATGATTTCTTGAAAGATACAAATGTATCTACAGAAGTTGAAATTTTCGGTGAAAAAGTTAAAGTTAAAGCTTATTTGGTTGAACCGGAGTTATTCGGTGCCTGCCCTGTTTACCTTTTAACAACTGATATTGAAGGTAACAGTGAATGGGCTAAGAGTATTTCACATAAACTTTACGACGGAAATGAAAAAATCAGAATTGCCCAGGAAACAGTATTAGGTATTGCCGGTGTAAGAATCCTTCAGGCAGTAGGCTACAAATTTGATGTAGTTCACATGAACGAAGGTCACGCACTTCCTGCTGCATTTGAGTTATTAAGACAATACAACGGTAATCTTGAAGAAGTTAAGAAAAGAACAGTCTTCACTACTCACACTCCTGTTGCAGCCGGTAACGAAGTTCACTGGGTTGACACTCTTAAAGAAGGCGGCTTCTTTGCTGGCGCATCCAGAGAAACTGCTGTTCAATTAGGCGGTGAAAACTTCTCTCTTACAGTTGCAGCTTTAAGAATGTCAAGACTTGCTAATGCTGTTTCACAGCTCCATGGACTTGTTTCTAACAAAATGTGGGAATGGGTTGAAGGCAGATGTCCGATTAGAGCAATCACAAATGCTGTTAACCTCCACTACTGGCAGGATGAAAGAATTAAAAATGCTCACACTCCCGAGGAATTACTGGCTGTTAAGCATGAAATGAAAAAAGAATTGTTTGAATATGTTGCAAACGTTGCAGGTAAAAGATTTAATCCTGATGTTTTGACAATTACCTGGGCAAGAAGATTTGCAGATTACAAACGCGCTTGGCTTATCTTGATGGATAAAGACAGAATTAACAAACTTCTTGACGAAAATAAAATTCAAATCATCTTTGCCGGCAAATTCCATCCGGATGACGTTATGGGTAAAGAAATGTTTAATAAATTGTTAAACCGCTCTCACTCACTTAAAAATGTTGTTGTATTGCCAGGTTACGAACTCGAATTGTCAGGAATGCTTAAACGCGGTTCAGATATCTGGTTAAATACACCTTTAAGACCGTTTGAAGCTTCAGGTACTTCAGGTATGTCAGCTAACGCTAACGGTGCACTTCACCTTTCAACCTTTGACGGCTGGACAGTTGAAGGAACCTTTGACGGCATTAATGGCTACACTATCGAATACCCTGAACTTGATGATGAAATGCCTTGGGAAGAACGTCACTGGAAAGATCATGAATGCATGATGAACAAAATTGAAAACGAAATCATTCCTACTTACTATGAAAACAAAATGGAATGGGCTCGTATGATGAGACAGGCTATCAGAACATCTGAAGCATACTTCAACTCAGATAGAATGGTTGTTGAGTACTACAACAGATTGTATAAACCAATTGCTCACAACGATTCTACATCGGGTGGAGAAAAGAAAGAAATGAACATTTCTGAAACTCCTACCTTTGATGCTTGGACGTTCTCAAATATTAAGTAGATTCAAATAACTTATCTAAAATGCCGGCTCAAAAGGGAGCTGGCATTTTTCCTTCTATTGATTGATGTATGGGCTTGCCGAATATGCTAATTTAAAAAAAATAGTGAGTAAAGCAGGATATGAAATTATAAATGAAAGACCATTTTAGCAAAGAAAAAGAAGCCTTAAACAAAGTTTTTAATGATTCTTTACCGATGTTTAAACAATTTGAAAAAGAAAGATTGGTTCAACAAAGACTCTGGTATTTGAATGGAGCACTAATTGTTCTGGCGTCCCTTATTCCCGTTATTTTAATGTTATACATTACGTATTGTGTCAGTGGACCTCATCAACATATATATACATGTTTGCCTCTTTTAATGCTAGCCCCCATTATGTTTTTTATTAATCATTTTGTCAAGTCTTTCCGGAAAACTTATATGTGGGAGAAAAAGGTTAAAAATTATTTCATATATAAAATTTCAAAAATTTTCGGGGTTAAAGAATGGCGCAAATGTAAAGAAAAAGAAGAAGAAAACTTATTAAGGATTTTAATAGAAAGCGGTATACAAGAGTTTACAAGCACTAAAGATGGAAGAATTCATCTAGTTAATGGTGTTGATGAATATATTTACGGCGAATATAGCGGAGTCTGTTATAGAATTTGGGACATGAAAACTTGTATACTCATAGCTTTTCCGTGTAATAAACCTTTTAAACACAAAACATCAATTTATACAAAGGATATCGTAAATGATCTAATTTTATTTGAAATTATACTATCTATCATGATGTTAGCGGGCATTATAGCCGGGATTTATCATTTTGATGCAGAAGTTATCTTTAACTGCTTATTTTGCGGCATTGGTGCGATATTAATGCTGTTTCTAACACTATATAATATTAAATTAAAAAAACTACACTTGAAGACCCAATCTTTGGCAGCAAGTATAAAGTATTTTCAAAAGATCAGGTTGAAGCCAGATACCTTATCACACCATCATTTATGGAACGTTTCAAAGAGATGGAAAAAATGCTTAAAACAAAGCGTATTCAATGTGTGTTTTTTAAAGGATATGTTTTCTTTGGTATAACCAGCAAAACAAATCGCTTTGAGCTGGCAACTCTTCATGTTAAAGCCGATTCACCCGAACAATTTAACAAATTCTTTGACGAATTTACAACAATACTCAATATGATTGACTATTTCAAACTTAATGAAAATACTAAGCTGTAATCGTCCAACAGGCCTTCAATTCCGATATGTAACGAAATATTACGAAAAAGAGAAAAAAATTAAAGAAAATA